>CAZDJK010000058.1:0-31700 GCA_964505725.1 uncultured Bifidobacteriaceae bacterium
CGCCGCCGCCTCGGTCGGCGAGAGCGGGGGCAGGTCGCGGACGTAGCGCGGGCTGCGGCTCACGTCGGCCTGGTCGAAGCTCGTGGTGCGCGGCACCTGGGCGGTCGGGAACTTTCCGACGTCCTGGGGCGCCGGAGTGGCGGGCTGGTGCGGCGCGTACACGGCCAGGTACGCGAAGAACGGCTGGTGACGGTGTGCGGACGCCCTGACGAAGTGCTCGGCGAGGTGAACGTAGACGCGCGTGCCGTAGTCGGACGGCGCGCCGCCGTACGTGTGCAGCACGTGGTTCTGGTTCAGCGTGTAGCCGTACTCGCCGTAGGGATTGCCGCGCACCGCGCTCGCCCAGTCGGTCCAGCCCGGAGGCACGTAGTCGATGGGCGCGGTCTCGGGGTAGCCGTTCAGGTACTTGCCGAACAGGCCGGTGCGGTAGCCCGCCCGTTGGAGATGGGTCGCGATGGTGTCGCGCTCGATGCCCGTCGCGTACGCCTTCTGGAAGCCACCGTTGGTCCCGCCGTTCGAGACCACGCCGGTGTTGTGCTCGTACTGCCCGCGCAGCGTTGTCGTGCGCGACGGGCAGCACAGCGAGCTGTTCACGAAGTAGCGCTGGAACGTCGCGCCCTCGTCGGCCACGAGCGCGGTGGTGTGCGGCATGTACTGGAGGTCGCCGACCGCCACGTCGTCGGTCAGGACGAAGAGGATGTTCGGGCGGGTCGGGCTCGCCGCCGCTGGAGCGCTCGCGCCGGCCGGTCCCGCGGACGACGCGATCGTCAACGCCACCAGCCCGGCCGCGAGGCCTGCCACGAGTATCCGCGCCACGAACGGGCATGGTCATCGGTCGGCCGTGAGAGTCCCGTGAGGGTTGGCGTCGTTGCACGCCCGGTGTCCGTTCGATACCCTAACCATCTCATGGTGGAACTATGAGCCCCCCGAAGGGCACCGCGTCGCAGGGCAGCGCGTCGAAGGGCAGCGCGTCGAAGGGCAGCGCGTCGCAGGGCAGCGCGTCGCCGACCACGCTGGCGGCGGCCCGGAGCCCCGGTCGCGCCGTCGCACGCCTGGCGAAGCAGGTCGAGCACGGGCTCGGCGAGCTCGAGGTCTCGCTCCCGCAGTACCGCGTCATGACCCTGCTCGCCGAGGGATCGACCGCGTCGTCGTCGCTCGCCGACCGGCTGGCGGTGAGCCCGCCGAGCGTCACGTCGGTCGTCGACGGGCTCGTGGCGCGCGGCCTCGTGGAGCGCCACCCCGACCCGGGCGACCGGCGCCGCCTGAACCTCGAGCTCACGCCCGCGGGGCAAGCGCTGCTGGTGCAGGCCGACGCGTCGGTCGGTGCGCGGCTCGATCTGATCGTGGCGCACCTCGATCGGGCGCGCGCGGAGCAGGCACTCGAAGCGCTCACGTACTGGCACGAGGCGCTCGACGCCTACCGCGAGGAGCGACGCCGGGCCGGCTCCGCGACACCGCGTCAAGCGCCGGTGGTGAGGTGACGACCACGCGCGAGCCCTCGAGCGCGGGAGCCCCGCAGGGCGCGTTCGGCGCCGACGTGACGTCGCCGTTCGTACCGGTGGGCGTCACGCCCGAGTACCCGCCGCCGCGAGCCAACGTGAAGCCGGACCAGGGCGGGTCGTGGCTGCGCCGCGTGCTCCCGGTGCTGCTCGCACACAAGTTCGCGTTCATCGTGTCGCTTTCGGCCTCGTTCGTCGGCCTTGCGGTGCAGGTGCTGATCCCCGCCGTGCTCGCCGAGGCGATCGACAAGGGCCTCACCAAGGGCGGCGACATCACGCACTACTTCGTCATCATCGCGGGGCTCGCGGCATGCCGATTGGTGCTCAACTTCACGTCGCGGCTGTTCCTGCTCCGCACCGCGTACAAGGTCGAGTACGACCTGCGGAACATCATGTACGAGCACCTCACGCGCATGTCGTTCTCGTTCTACGACCGCGTGCAGTCGGGCCAGCTCATCTCGCGCGGGAACTCCGACATCCGCTCGGTGCAGATGTACCTCGTGATGGGCCCGACCATCCTCGTCCAGTGCAGCGTGGCTGTCCTCGCATTCGCCATCATGCTCACGATCAACGTGCAGCTCGCGATCGTGGCGATGGCGGTGATGCCGTTCGTGTACGTCGTCGGCGTGCGCATGCGCCGCGAGATGTTCCCGGTGTCGTGGCTCATCCAATCGCGCCTCGCCGACGTCGCGACCGTCGTCGACGAGAACGTGCAGGGCGTGCGGGTGGTGAAGTCGTTCGCGGCCGAGGAGAACCAGGCAAACCTGCTGACCGCCACCGCCAAGAAGGCCGAGTGGGCCAATGTGCAGGACGCGGACATCCGGGCCCGCTGGTCGCCGCTCCTCGAGAACCTGCCCCGGTTGGGTCAGGCCCTGGTGCTGCTCTACGGCGGCTACCTCGCGATCAACGGCCACGCAACCGTCGGTGACATCGCCGCGTTCAACGCGTGGGTCCTGATGCTGCAGCCGCCGTTCCGCCAGCTCGGCATGGTGATCATGCTCGGCCAGCGGGCGTCGGCGTCGGCCAAGCGCATCTACGAGGTGCTCGACCAGCAGTCCGACATCGTCGACTCGCCGGGCGCGGTCGACCTCGTCGAGTCCCGGGGCGACGTGCACTTCGACCACGTGCGGTTCGAGTACGCGAGCGGCACCAAGGTGCTCGAGGACTTCGAGCTGCGGCTCCGGCCGGGCGAGACGGTCGCGCTCGTCGGCCGGACAGGCAGCGGGAAGTCGACCGTCGCCCGCCTGCTCGCCCGCTTCTACGACGTCACCGACGGCGCCGTGCGCATCGACGGTCACGACGTCCGCGACCTCACCCTCCCGAGCCTGCGCCACCACATCGGCATGGTGCTCGACGATCCGTTCCTGTTCTCGGTGTCGATCCGCGACAACATCGCCTACGGCAAGCCGGATGCGTCGATGGACGAGGTCGCCGCCGCCGCCCGGGCCGCCGGTGCCGACGACTTCATCCGCGACATGCCCGAGGGCTACGACACCATCGTCGGCGAGCGCGGGTTCACGCTCTCCGGGGGGCAAC
This sequence comes from uncultured Bifidobacteriaceae bacterium, assembly GCA_964505725.1. Taxonomy (GTDB): domain Bacteria; phylum Actinomycetota; class Acidimicrobiia; order IMCC26256; family DASPTH01; genus CAVRJC01. The sequence continues at coordinate 3,036 of CAZDJK010000058.1, forward strand.
GCCAGCGCATCGCGATCGCCCGCACGCTGGTGGTGAACCCACCGATCCTCGTCCTCGACGACGCGACCTCGGCCATCGACGTGCAGATCGAGCAGCAGATCCACGCCGCGCTCGAAGAGCTGATGACCGGCCGGACGACGCTGATCATCGCCCACCGGCTGTCCACCATCAGCCTCGCCGACCGTGTCGTCGTGGTGGAGAACGGCCACGTGATCGCGGAGGGCACCCACGCCGAGCTGATCGCGACCGAGCCGCGCTACGCGGAGATCCTCGCCCAGACCGAGGAGGACGCGCGGCTCCGGGCCGACGCCGAGGAGCTCGAGCGCCACGAGGAGCACGCCCGCGACGAGCGGCTGCTCGCGGAGACGATCGTGAGCGACGTCGACGCCTCCCGCGACCTCGACGCCGACATCGGCGAGCTCGCCGACGGCGTGGGCGAGCTGGCGCCGCGCGGAGGCATGGACTGATGGCGTTCGCGGGCGGCGGCATGTTCGGGGGCGGCACCGGCGGCGTGATGGTCGGCGGCGGCCAGACGCCGGCCGGCCGGCCCGGTGGGGGGCTCCCGTTCGCGGGCATCCCGAGCGAGCTGATGGCCGGGGTCGAGAAGCTGCTCGAGTCGGAGCCGGAGTGGCCCGACCCCGAGGACAAGTTCAGCCACAAGATGACGCGCTCGGGCATCCACCTGCGGGCAATGCTCCGGCCGCACCGGCGCAAGCTCCTGGTCGCCGGGGTCCTCGTGATCCTCGAGGCCCTGAGCATCCAGGCCGGGCCGTTCCTCGCCCAGATCGGCATCGACGACGGGATCGCGAAGAACGACTGGGGCGTCCTCCTCACGGTTGCCGTCATCGGCCTGATCGCAGTCGGCGTTGCCGTGTTCGCGACCGGTCGCCGCGTCGCTCTGTGCGGGCGCATCGCATCGCGCGTGATGTTCGAGCTGCGGTGCCGCGTGTTCGTGCACCTGCAACGCCTGTCGCTCGACTACTACACCGACGAGAAGGCGGGCGTGATCATGACCCGCATGACGAGCGACATCGAGTCGCTCCAGCAGCTGCTCCAGGACGGCCTGGTGCAGTTCGCGGTGCAGGGCCTCACGATGGTCGTCGTCACCGTGATCCTCTTCTTCTACAGCCCCAAGCTCGCGTTCATCACCATCTTCATGATCGTCCCGCCGTTGACCGCCCTGTCCCTGTGGTTCCGCAGCGCGTCGAACAAGGGATACGAGCGGGTGCGCGACGGCATCGCCGGCGTGCTCAGCGACCTTTCGGAGAGCTTGTCGGGGTTCCGGGTGGTCTCCGGCTTCAATCGCTTCCGGCACAACGTGCTCAACCACCGCAACGTGGTGGGCGTGTACCGCGATGCGAACGACCACACCGCGCTGCTCGCGGCGACCTACGGATCGGTCACCGAGTGGCTCGGCCTGATGGGCCAGGCGCTGCTCCTCCTCATCGGTGGGACGATGGTGAGCAACGGCGACCTGAAGCTGGGCGAGCTGGTCGCGTTCATCCTCTACCTGAACTCGTTCTTCCTGCCGATCCAGCAACTGGTCCAGCAGTACAACATGTACCAGCAGGGCCAGGCCGCGATCGACAAGCTCAACGGGCTGCTCTCGACCCACCCGTCGGTGGAGGAGGCGCCGGACGCAGTGGTGCTGCCCCCGATCGAGGGCGACGTCGTGCTCGACGACGTGACCTTCTGCTACGACCCCGACCAGCCGGTGCTCCGTGACGTCGACCTGCACATCCACGCGGGGGAGACGATGTCGTTCGTCGGGCCGACCGGCGCGGGCAAGTCGACCATCGCCAAGCTGGTCACCCGGTTCTACGATCCCGTCGCAGGGCGCGTGCTGATCGACGGGCGCGACCTGCGCACGGTCACGATCGAGTCGCTGCGCCGTCAGCTCGGCGTCGTGCCCCAGGAGCCGTTTCTCTTCGCCGGCACCATCCGCGACAACATCTGCTTCGCCGATCCCAAGGCGAGCGACGTCGACGTGGACGAGGCGATCACCCGCGTCGGGCTCACCGAGCTGATCGAACGGCTGCCGGAAGGCGTCGAGACCTTCGTGCACGAGCGCGGGGTGTCGCTGTCGTCGGGGGAGCGCCAGCTCATCGCTCTCGCGCGCGCGTTCCTCGCCGGCCCCCGCGTGCTCGTGCTCGACGAAGCGACCTCGAACCTCGACCTCAAGTCGGAGACGCAGGTGGAAGCCGGCCTCGACGCCCTGCTCGAGGGGCGCACCGCGATCATCGTCGCCCACCGCCTCTCGACCGCGATGCGCGCTGATCGCATCGCGGTCGTCGACGACGGTCGGATCGTGGAGCTCGGCTCCCACGACGAGCTCGTCGCGCGCGGCGGCCGCTACGCGGAGATGTACGCGGCGTGGACGGAGCACCTCGGCATCGACGAGGAGCTCATCGCGTGATGCCTCGTGCGAACGAGCTCACGCTCATGGCCGTGCACGCCCATCCCGACGACGAGTCGTCCAGCACCGGCGGCACGCTCGCCCGCTACGCCGCCGAGGGCGTCCGCACCGTGCTCATCACCTGCACCAATGGCGAGCTCGGCGACGGGCCCGGTCACGTGAAGCCCGACCAGGAGGGCCACGATCCCGACGCGGTGGCCGCGCTCCGGCTCGCGGAGCTGGAGGCGGCGTGCGAGCAGCTCGGCGTGTCCGACGCCGAGCGGCTCGGCTACCACGACTCGGGCATGCCCGACTGGCGCCACAAGGACGACATCGCGCACGCGTTCTGCAACGTGCCGACCGAGGAGAGCGCGGGAAGGCTCGCCGTGCTCTTCGACCGGTACCGGCCCGACGTGGTGATCACCTATGACGACAACGGCGGGTACAACCACCCCGACCACCTCCAGGCGCACCGCATCACGGTGCTCGCGGCCGAGCGCACCGGATACCCGGCGAAGCTGTACTTCACCGCACCGCGTCGGCGCGACTGGGATCGCATGCGCGCCGCGCTCGAGGCGCAGGGAGTGGAGTTGCCGGTGCCGCGTCGGCAGCAGGAGATGGATCCCGACCGCCGGGCGCAGATGGAGGCCCGGATGGCGGAGCTCGAGGCCCGGATCACCACCGAGATCGACACGAGCGCGGTCGCGTCACGCAAGCGCGCGGCGCTGGCGGCCCACGCGAGCCAGCTCGACGAGTCGTGGTGGGTGAAGCTGCCCCCGGAGGCACTCGCGGACATCTTCACCACGGAGACGTTCATCCGCGCGCGCGACACGACGGGAGCGCCGGTTCCCGAGTCCGACCTGTTCGCGGGGCTCCGTTGAGCCCGACCGGCTGGATCCCGACCGCTGGATCCCGACCGCCTAGATCCCGACCGCCTAGATCCCGACCGGCAGCCTCGCGGTGTAGCCGCCGGCCGGGTCGCCGGTCACCGTCGGCACCTGCAGCGACCAGCCGTCGCTGAACACGTTGTCACTCTGCAGCGTCGTGCCCCGGAAGGTGCTCGCGCTCGACGCGTAGCCGTCGGTCGCGTACACCTGCGTGCACGCGTCGGCGGGCATCGCGAGCTGCGAGGTGCGCAGCAGGTTCGTTGCCGTCCTCGCGGACGCGAGGTCCCGGTACACCTCGAGGTGGATGTGCGGCCACCGGCCCGGGTACGCGCCCGGGAAGACGGTGGTGAACGTCACCGCGCCGTCGGCGTCGGCGACCTGTACGCCGCGCAGGTAGTTCTCGTCCGTGAGTCCGGGGCTGTAGAAGGAGTAACGGCCGGCGCGGTCGCAGTGCCACACGTATACCGCGGCACCGGGCAGCGCCCGACCGCGGTCGCCGACGTCGGTCAGCGTCAGGTCGAGCGTCAGCGGGACCCCTGCCGCCACGGCCGAGGCACCCCCGAAGCTCGAGCGGATGTCGCTCCGCACGACGCCGTCCTGGTTCAGCACGTCGGGCCCGTTGGAGCCGTCTCCCGGGTAGGGGCCGGCGGTCTCCTCGGGGATCGCCTCGACCCCGGTCGGGGCGTCGGCCGAGGAGCCGGACGCGCCCGACGCCGTCGTGCCACCGCGGGTCGTCCGGGTGCCGCCCGCAGTGGACGAACCGTCGGCACAGCTCGCGAGGAGCAGCGTGACCCCGAGGCCCCCGAAGAGGCCGAGCACCTCGCGGCGGGTCCTCGGCACGTGCTGGTGCTCGGGCATCGTGGCCTCCCATCGCCCGGACGAACGCCTCCCGTCGCCGCCGCCAGGATGGCGCGCGCCGGCTTTGAGCGCGCTGAGACAGGCGCCGGCCCGGGGCGCGCTCGCAGGGTCGCGGTTCTCAGCGTGCGCTTGGCGGCGCCGTGCGATGGTCGTCGCCGTGCGAACCGGCCGACGCCTGCTGCTGGTCGTGCTGGCCGCGGTCGTCGTGCCGTTCGTCGCCGGCTCGACGCCCGGTGCCGCGGGCTCGACGGGCTTGGTGTCGATCGGCGCCGGGCTCCGCGGTCCCCGCGGTCTCCGCGCCACGCGGGTGGTCCGCGGCGTGACGCACGTGTCGGCGATCGCGTTGGACGGCGACGGCCGGATGTGGATCGCCACCGCGGACTCCACGCCGAAGGGCGCCGACGGTGTGTACGTGGCCGACGCCGATGGCGGCAAGCCGCAGCTGGTGATGCGGCTCGCGACGCCGATGGGCCTGCTCTGGCACGATGGTGCGCTGTACGTGTCGTACGCCGGTGGCGTCGACGTGTATCGGTCGTTCGACGGCACCGGCTTCGCCTCGCACCGGACGGTGCTCGCCGTGCCCGCGGGTACCGGCCTCGTCGGCTCACTCGCGTTGGGTGCCGACGGTCGCTTCGTGGTCGGCATCTCGGCGCCGTGCGACGCGTGCACGCCAACCTCGGCTTGGTCCGCGGCGGTGCTGTCGTTCCTCCCCGACGGCAGCGACGTCCGCGTGGTGGCCTCCCACCTCCGTGCGCCGGTCGGCCTCGCGGTCGCGTCGGACGGGACGCTGTACGCGAGCGTGAACCAGCGCGACGACCTCGGGAAGCACACGCCGGGCGACTGGCTCGTCGTCGTGCGCCTGGGGCAGGACTGGGGGTTCCCTGCGTGCTACGGGCAGGGCGGAACGGTGTGCGCGGGCACGCCACGCCCCGCCGGGGTGCTGGATCCGCACGCCGCGGCCTCCGGCGTCGCGCTCGTTACCGGCCAGCTCGGATCGGCATTCGCCCACACCGCGTTGGTGGCGGAATGGGCGAAGGGCGCGGTGGTCGGGGTGTCGCTCGGCGACCCGTCCGGCGCGGTGGCCGCGCACCGCGTGATCACCGGCTTCCGCGCGCCGGTGCCGGTGGTCGTTGGTCCGGACGGCGCCCTCTACGTCGGGGACTGGGCCCGGGGCACGGTGTACCGGATCGCGCGCCGCTGAGTCACCTCGACCGAACCTCGGCGCCGGCCGCTCGGACGCGGTGGAACCGCTCCGCGGCCAGCAGCGTCGAACGCGGGAAGTGCGGCTCCTGCGAGGCGTAGCGGTCGATCGCCGCGCTCTTCTGCTCACGCGAGCCGACGGTCTGGTGGTCGCGCGCGAAGCTCCAGCCCTCGTCCTGCAGGGTCGCGATCGCGTCGGCGAGCGCGCCCGGGTTGTCCACGCGGTACGGCAGCTCCTCGTAGCACTGGAACCCGATTCCGAGCGCACGCGCCGCCGCACGCCCGATCCGCGCGACTTTGAGGTGGTCGGCGTGCTCGATGCCGAGGGGCAGGAACAACGGGAGGTCACGATGGGCCCGCAACACGTCGGCGAGCTGTACCCCGAGGCGGTCGTCGTGCGCCGCGGGCAGCGCGTATTGCCCGTCGAGCCCGTCGAGCCAGATCGGCTCAGCTGCCAGCACCGCGCACGCGCCGGCATCCTCCTCGCGACGCGCGAGCACGACGTCGTGGCTCGACGTGAAGCCGAGCTCCTCGTCCCACCATCCCACCGGGCTGCCGACCTCGGGCACGCCCGCGAGCGCGGTCACGACGACCGAGCCGGGGTGCGCGGCGAGCAGCTGCCCGCACGAGAACACCGCGTCGTCGAGGTGTGGGCTCACGACCAGGACCATGCGCGCTCCTATGCTTCGACACCGCGATCCGAGGGTTGCAGCACCAGGGCCGCTAGCTCAACTGGCAGAGCATCGGGCTTTTAACCCGCAGGTTCCGAGTTCGATCCTCGGGCGGCCCACATCCCCGGCGTGGCAGGCTGGGGCCATGCGGTTCGTGGTGTTCGGCGCCGGCGCCATCGGGGGGGTGGTCGGCGGCCGGATGTTCGAGAACGGCCACGACGTGGCGTTGATCGCGCGGGGCGCGCACTACGAGGCGATGCGCGACGGCGGGCTCCGCATCGACTCCCGCGCGGGATCGGTGACGGTGCAGCCCGCCGTGTTCGACGACGCCGCGAAGGTCGACTGGCGGGACGAAGACGCGGTGCTCCTCTGCGTGAAGAGCCAGCACACCCAGGAGGCGCTCGAAGCGCTCGATGCGGCGGCGCCCACGCACGTTCCGATCGTCTCGCTGCAGAACGGCGTGTGCAACGAGCCCGCAGCGCTGCGGTACTTCGCGAACGTGTACGGGGTGTGCGTCATGTGCCCCGCGGTGCACCTCGAGCCGGGCGTGGTCGACGCCGGCTCCACGCCGATCAGCGGCATGCTCGACGTCGGGCGGTTTCCCGACGGCACCGACGCGGTCGCCGACGAGCTCAGCCGCGCCTTCGGGTCGTCGACCTTCGACTCCTTCGCCCGTTCCGACATCATGCGCTGGAAGTACGGGAAGCTGCTGAACAACCTCAGCAACGCGATCGACGCGCTGTGCGGGCGCGCGAAGGGCAACGGCCGGATCATCGCCCGCGCGCGCGCCGAGGCGGTCACCGTGCTCGATGCTGCGGGCATCGCGTTCGTCGACCACGAGGAGGACTCGGCGCGGCGCGGCGACATCCTGCAGTTCGAGCCGGGCGGCGGGCGCCTGCGCCCCGGCTCCTCGTCGTGGCAGAGCCTCGCCCGCGGCGCCGGGTCGATCGAGGCCGACTACCTCAACGGCGAGATCGTGTGGCTCGGCCGGCAGGTCGGCGTGCCCACGCCGATCAACGAGACGTTGCGGCGGCTCGCCAACCAGGCCGCGCACGAACATCGGCCGCCCGGGAGCATGACGCCCGACGAGCTGGCTGCCGAGCTGCCGGCGGTCAGCTGAGCGCATCGGCGAGCGGCGTGCACTCCAACGCGAGCGCGTCGGCGACCGCGGCATTGGTGACCACCCCCGACACGGTGTTCACCCCGGCGGCGAGCGTGGGATCGTCGCGGCTCGCTGCCGCGACTCCCTTGGTCGCGAGCGCGACGGCGTAAGGAAGGGTCGCGTTGGTCAGCGCGTAGGTCGACGTGTGCGGAACCGCGCCGGGGATGTTGCCGACCGCATACAACAGCACTCCGTGCCGCTCGTACGCGGGATCCGCGTGACTGGTCTCGTGAATCCCCTCGACCGTCCCACCCTGGTCGATCGCGCAGTCGACGATCACCGCGCCGGTCCTCATCGCGCGCACGAGGTCATCGGCTACCAGCACCGGCGCGCGACCCCCGGGCACCAGCACCGCGCCGATCACGAGGTCGGCGTCGGCGACCGCGCGCTCGACGGCGAGGCGCGTGCTCGCGAGCGTCATGATCCGGCCGCGGTGGATCTGGTCGACGAAACGGAGCCGATCGAGGTCGCGGTCGAGCAGCACCACCTCCGCCTCCATGCCCTGCGCGATCCACGCCGCGTTCCACCCCACGTTGCCGGCTCCGATAACCACGACGCGCGCCGGCCGTACTCCGGGCGCGCCGCCGAGCAGCACGCCGCGGCCGCCCTGGTCGGCCTCGAGGAAGTGGGCGCCGATCTGGGTCGCCATGCGCCCGGCCACCTCGCTCATCGGCGCGAGGAGCGGGAGCGCGCCCGTTCCCACCTGCACCGTCTCGTAGGCGACCCCGGTGACCCGCCGCTCGAGCAGGGCGTGCGCGACCTCCGGGTACGCCGCGAGGTGGAGATAGGTGAACAGGACGAGGCCGTCGCGCAGCCGGGCGACCTCCTCGGGCTGCGGCTCTTTCACCTTGAGCACGAGCTCGGCGCGGGACCACACCTCGTCCGCAGGCGCCACCGAAGCGCCGACGGCGCGGTAGTCGTCGTCGGTGAACGACGACCCGCGACCCGCACCCGTCTCGACGACGACGGTCACGTCGTGCGCGACCAGCTCGTGCACACCGTCGGGCGTGATGGCGACGCGGTGCTCGCCCTCCTTGAGCTCGCGCGGCACGCCGACGGTGAGGGGCGCGCTCACGCCGGCACCCGGCTGGCCAGGTGGTCCGCGAGCGCCTCGGGTGTGGTGACGACCCAGCGACCGTCGTGCGCCGTGAGCAGCTCGCGGGTGCGCGTGTGGAGCCGATCCGCCCCGAACCGGTTCAAGGCGACCACCACCGGGAACTCGTCGAGGACCGCGGCCGAGAGCCGCACCGCGTTGATCGCGCCGAGCCCGGCGTCGGCGACGAGGACGACGAGATCGGGCGCCAGCGCCTGCGCCAGGGTGCAGGAGTCGCCGTCGGCGGCGATGGGCGAGCGGGGGCCGCCGACGCTCTCCACCAGGCCGATGGCGGTGTCCGCGGGCCAGGTGACCTCGTGTACGAGGTCGTCGACGACGAACGGGGGCTCGCCGAGCTCGGCCGCCGCCATCGGCGGCGCCCACGCCACGCGATAGGTGCGGTGGGGCGGACACACCTCGGCCGGGTCGTCGCCGGTGGCGGCTGCCAGCACCTCGGCGTCCCACGGCGTCGATCCGTCACCCGACTGGACCGGCTTGCGCGCCCGCACGACCACGCCCCGCCGCACGAGCTCGCGCGCGGTGGCGGCGGTCCACCACGTCTTACCGACGTCGGTGCCCGTGCCGGCGACGAACGTGAGCACGGGGGGCCGGTCGGTCATCGGCCCGGGAAGAGCTCGCGCATCGCGCTGACGAGCAGCTCGACCTGCTCGTCGGTGTGCGCCGCGGACAGCGTGACCCGCAGGCGCGACGTACCGGGCGCCACCGTCGGCGGGCGGATCGCGGTGACGAGCAGGCCGCGGTCGAGCAGGGCGTCGGCCGCCTCGAGTGCCTGCGACTCGCTGCCGCACAGGTACGGCACGATCGGGGAGGGGTGACCGGGGCGGAGCCGGCTGACGTTCGCGCGGAGGCGCTCCCGCAGCCGCTCACCCTCGGCCGAGCGGACGACGTGCAGCGCCGCGAGCGCCGCGGCGCTGTCGGCGGGAGTCGACGCGGTGGTGAAGATGTACGAGCGGGCGCGGTTGACGAGCAGCTCGGTGTAGCGCGCCGGCCCCGCGGCGAAGCCCCCGAGCGCGCCCAGCGTCTTCGACAAGGTGCCGACGCGGAGCACGTCCATTCCGCCCGCGGGGAGGGCGAGCTCGGGACCGAGCACCGCGTGGGCCTCGTCGACGACGAGCAGCGCGTGGTGGCGCGCGCAGACGTCGACGAGGTCGTCGAGGGGTGCGACGTCACCATCCATCGAGAACACCGACTCCGTGACCACGAGCGCGCGCGGTTGCGGCGCTTCCCGCAGCAGGCGGTCCACGTGGGCGGCGTCGCGGTGCCCGTAGACCGCGAGCTCGGCGCCCGCGAGCCGGCGCCCGTCGATGATCGACGCGTGGTTGAGCTCGTCCGAGCACACGATCACGTCGGATCCCGCGAGCGCGGTGAGCACACCGAGGTTGGCGGCGAAACCGGTGGTGAAGAGCACCGCGCGCTCGCTCGCCTTCCAGTCGGCCAGCTCGTGCTCGAGCTCGGAGTGCACCGGCCGCGATCCGGCGATGAGCCGCGCCGCGCCCGCGCCGGTCCCCCAGCGGTCGATCGCGCGTTGCGCCGCGGCGACGACCGCAGGGTGCTGGGTGAGTCCCAGGTAGTCGTTCGACGCGAACGACACCACGCCGCGGCCGTCGGGCGCGAGCTTGCCCTCGGGTCCCGCGGCGTCGAAGTCGCGCGGGGTGCGCCACCGTCCCGCGGCCTCGATGCGGGCCGCTTCGGCATCGGCCCACTCGGACCAGCTCATCGGGCCCTCACCGCGCCGACCCCGTGACTTCGTCGAGCGCGCCCGTGAGCGCGTCGACGATGCGGTGGATCTCGGCGGCGGTCACGGTCAGCGGCGGCATCAGCACCACGACGTCGCCGAGCGGGCGCACGAGCACGCCGCGCTCGACCGCGGCCGCGCACACCCGTCGCCCCCACATCTCCCCACCGGGCGGAGGCGCGAGCTCGACGCCGCCCATGAGCCCGCACAAGCGGACGTCGGCGACCGCGGGATGGGGGAGCACCCGGTCGGACAGGAGCCCGCGTAGCTGCCCGGAGCGCTCGCGCACGTTCTCGAGCACGCCCCACGCCTCGACGAGCTCGAGGTGCCGGAGCGCGACCGCGGCCGCCAGCGCGTTCCCGCCGTAGGAGTGCCCGTGGTACAGCGTGCGCGGCCCGAGATCGGCGCCGAGGAACGTGTCGAACACGTGCGCGGCGGCCACCGTGCACGAGAGCGGGAGGTAGCCGCCGGTGATGCCCTTGCCGAGCACCAGGAGGTCGGGGCGCACTCCGCACTGCTCGGATGCGAACAACGTGCCGGTGCGACCGAAGCCGGTCGCGACCTCGTCGCAGACGAGCAGCACGTCGTGCTCGCGGCACGCGGCGCCGAGCCGCGCGACTCCCTTGGGCGTCGCGAGCTGCATCCCGCCCGCACCCTGGACGAGCGGCTCCACGACGACCGCGGCGAGGCTCCCGGCGTGGCGGGCGACCATCTCCGCCGCCACGTCGAAGCACTGCGGATCGTCGAAGCGGGGCGCCCGCAGCACGGGGAACCGCAACGGGTCGAACAGATCCGTCCCGAAGCCGCCGTCACCCACCGACAGCGCGCCGACGGTGTCGCCGTGATACGCACCCCCGAACGCGAGGAACGTGGTTCGCCCGCGCCGGCCGCGGTTCACCCAGTGCTGGAACGCGATCTTCAGGGCCTGCTCGACTGCGACGGCGCCGTCGGACGCGTACAGGAAGTGAGGGTCGTCGACGGGCACGAGGGGCGTGAGGGCCTCGGAGAGCTCGATCACCGCCGTGTTTCCGTGCCCGAGCATCGTCGAGTGGGCGCCGCGATCGAGCTGCGCGCGGACCGCGTCGTCGAGCTCGGCTACGCGGTGCCCCAGGGTGTTGACCCACAGCGACGAGATCGCGTCGAGGTACCGGCGCCCGTCGACGTCGACGAGCTCGTGGCCCTCAGCTCGTTCGACGATGATCGGCGCGTTGTCCGCGTAGGTGGCCATCTGGGTGAAGCCGTGCCACACGCGCGCGGCATCCCGCGCCACCCAGTCGTCGTGTTGCCCCATGGTCAGTTCGCGACGTATTCGGCGCCGAGCTTGGTGAGCGCGTCGCGGATCTTCTCCGCCGCCGCGTCGAGCGACCCGGCGGGCGGGTCGGGGTCGGCGTGCTGGAACGACAGCTCCGCCACGGAGTCGAAGGGGACCACGTGCAGATGTGTGTGCGGCACCTCGTCGCCGGCGATGATCACGCCGATGCGCCGCGGCGACAGGGCATGGTGCTGCGCGCGACCGATGAGCTGCGCGACCTGGAAGAGGTGGCCCGCGAGCGCGGGGTCGAGGTCGATCCAGTGGTCGACCTCGACACGCGGCACGACGAGCGTGTGGCCGGGATGCATCGGATTGATCGACAGGAGGGCGACGCACTCCGGATCACGCCACACGAACACGCCAGGCAGCTCGCCGTCGATGATGCGTGTGAAGACGGAGGTCATGGCGCAAGAGCGTAGCGACCCGCGACAATGGCTCCGTGGGCCACGGCCACGACCACGACCACTCGGACGCCCTGCGCCGCACCGCGGCCCAGCACGTCGGTCGGCTGTGGATCGCGTTCGGTCTCACGGTGGCGTTCGTCGTCGCCGAAGCGGTGACCGCGATCGTGACCGGGTCGCTGGCGCTGCTGTCGGACGCCGCGCACATCGCCACCGACGCGGTGGCGATCGGGCTCGCCCTGGCCGCCATCGTCGCGGCCAACCGCGCGTCGCAGACGGGCGTGAGGACGTTCGGGTTGTTCCGGCTCGAGATCCTGGTGTCGCTGGTGAACTCGGTGCTGCTGTTCGCGGTGGCCGGTTACGTGATCGTGGAGGCGGTCGTGCGGCTGGTGAACGGCGAGTCGGGCATCGAAGCGGGCCCGATGCTCGTGATCGCGGTGCTCGGGCTCGCGGTGAACTTCGTCGTGTTCCTCCTCCTGCGGCGCGGCGCCCACGAATCGATGGCGCTCGAGAGCGCCTATCTGGACGCGATCGCCGACGCCGCCGGCTCAGTGGGCGTGATCGTTGCGGCCGTCGTGATCGCGGTCGCGGGATGGGATCCCATCGACGCCATCGTCGCCGCGCTCATCGGCATCTGGATCCTCCCGCGCGCCTGGAATCTCGGCGCGCGCGCGGTGCGGGTGCTGCTCCAGTTCGCGCCCGAGCACGTCGACCTGGTCGCGATCCACGATCAGCTGGGCGCCCTCCCGGGTGTCGTGGACGTGCACGACCTCCACGTATGGACCCTCACCTCGGAGATGGACGTGGCGAGCGCGCACGTGATGATCGAGCCCGGCGCCGACGCCCACGGCGTGCTCGACCAGGCGCGGGTGGTGCTCCGCGAGCACGACATCGCGCACGCCACGATCCAGGTGGAGCCGGACGACCACACGGGCTGCGCCGAGCTCAGCTGGTGACGCGGGCGCGCTCCGCGACCGCAGGTCGCGTGACGGGACGCCGGGTGCGCGGTCGCGGCGACCCGAGCCGCCATCCCGCGGCGGCGACGAGCCCGGTCCCGACGCCGAGCACGATGGTCACCAGGACGCGCGACAGCCACCAGGGCATCGTGGTCGGCAGCTGCGAATGGCCGAGCGACGTCACGTCGGAGAGCCCGCCCGAGACGAGCAGCACGATCGCCGCCACCAGGATGATGGGGATCGAGGCGTCCACGCCCCGCCGGCGGGCCCAGACGAGCGCGAGCACCCCGAGGGCGATGCCACCGATCGAGTAGACGCTTTCGACCAGCTTCGTCACGCCCGACGACGTGCTCGCCCCCCAGGCAGCCACGACGTGCACGACCTCGCTGGCGACGAGCGCGCCGAGCGAGACGACCAGCACCCACCGCCACGCGCGCGTCCTGCTCGCGAGCACGACCGCGGCGGCGACGACCAGCGCCGTCGCGACGTAGGGCCACGGCGAGGGCGGCGGGATCCAGATGATCTCCCCGGCGGCGTCGACGGTCCGGTTCCCGTCGCGGATCGGCACTGTCCAGTGGTCGATCACGTGTGCTCGGCCGCGGTCGTTGGTGACGATCGGCGGGTCGGAAGTGCCCATGAAGTGGACGCGGTGGTCGTGCCAGCGTGCCGTGCGTCCCGACGACACCTCGCTCCACTCCGGGGGAGCCTTTGGGTCCGCCGACTTGGGCGGCGCGCTCGTGATCGTGGTCGTGCGGTTGAGGTAGGTCGCGGGCGACCGCGTGTTCTCGAACACCCCATGGGGCCCGACCCGCAGATAGGGCTCGCCGTCGTAGCCGAGCACGGTCACGTCGTGCCCCGTCGTGTTGGTGAGCGCCATGCGGTTGCCGAGGTCTGTGACACGCACCCGGATGCCGGGCGCAGCCGGCGTCACGCCGGTGAACCGGCTCTTGTAGTTCGTCGGTGTGAGGCCGCCGAGGCCGTGCGCGGACGCCGGTGCGGCGGTGATGGTCACCGCCGCGCACGCGATCACGCCGGCGACGAACGCGGACCGCACGTACCGCAACGCGTGCACGCCGATCAGCCGGTCGCCTCGGCCGCGCGGAGGAGGGCGACGAGGTCCTCACGCGCGCGGGCGACGCGCGACCGGATCGTGCCCACGGGCACACCGCAGACGGCGGCCGCTTCCTCGTACGAGCAGCCGACGATCTGGGTCAGGACGAACGCGGTGCGCCGCTTCACCTCGAGCGTGTCGACGAGCGCGAGCAGGTCGCGCACGCCGGTCGGGTGATCCGCCGCGCGCGAGCTCGCCGACACGCTCGCCTCTTCGAACGCGCGCGAGGCGAGCCGCCGTTGGCGGATGCGCCGCCTGACCGCGTCGGTGCAGGCGCGGCGGGCGATGGCGAGCAGCCACGTGCGCGCGCTCGAATCGGCGCGGAAGGCCGGCAACGCGCGCCACGCGCGGACGAACGTGTCCTGGGTGACGTCGTCGGCATCGTCGGGCCCGACCAGGTGCGCCGCCAGTCGCCAGACGTCGGCCTGGCTCTCCCGCACCGCACGCAGGAGCGCGGTGCGGTCGCCGTCGCGTGCGGCGACGAACAGCCGCGTGAGATCGTCCACCTCCCGGGACGATACTGGGGGAACTCCGTGCGCCTCCCAGTCGACTAATCCGGCATGACCTGTAGCCGCATCCGTGACGCGATCTCCGCCCGACTCGACGGGGAGACCCCCGGCCTCGACGCCCGCGCCGTGCAGGCGCACCTCGACGACTGCGCGGGCTGCCGGGGATTCCTCCGCGACGCCGAGGCCCTGCACCGCGCCGCGCGCCTTGGCGACGCGCCCCCGATCCCGGACAACACCGCGCGGATCCTTGCTGCGATCGGAGAGTACGACGCCGGTACCGACCACGACACCCAGCTTGCTCTGCGCTGGGTGCTGGCCGCGGTCGCGCTGGTCCAGATCGCGATCGCGGTGCCCGCCCTCGTGCTCGGGAACGACGCCGGCCTCCCGGTCCACGCCGCCCGCCACATCGGCTCCTTCGACGTCGCGCTCGCGGTCGGCTTCCTCTTCGCGGCCTGGCGTCCGGCGCGCATCTCGGGGCTCCTCCCGGTCGTGGCCGCGCTCGTCGCGTGCCTCCTGGCGTCGTCGATCCTCGACGTCGCCGCGGGGAACACGGCGGCCACTTCGGAGCTGCAGCACGTCACCGACTTCGCCGGCCTCGCCGTCGTCTGGCTGCTCAGCCGGCCGCTCCCCCGCGCGATCCGGTTCGCGTGATCGGCTCGGCCGGCATGCTGAAGCGTCTGGCCGCGGTGCTCGCGCTCGCGGGCGCGATCGTGGTCGCGACCGCGACCGCGGCGTTCGCGCATGCCACGCTGCTCACCACCGAGCCGCAGCCGGGCGGCGTGTTCGAGACCTCGCCGCCCTACGTGAACCTCCGGTTCGACCAGCCCGTCCAGGTGTCGCTCGGCGGGATCCGCTTGTACAACGCGCGCCGCGAGCGCGTCGTGACCGGCGCCCCCGAGCACCCGGGCGGCGCCGCCAGCCAGGTGCGCACGTCGCTTCCGCACCTCGTCGACGGAACCTACGTCGTGACCTGGCGGGTGATCTCCGAGGACTCGCACCCCGTCGAGGGCGCGTTCACGTTCGGCGTCGGGGCGGCGAGCTCGGGCCAGGCGAAGGGAGGCCTCGAGGCGTCGCTGCTGTCGTCGGAGAGCGGGAGCAGGGCCGTCGGGGTCGTGTACGGGATCGACCGCGGGCTCGTGTTCGCCGCGTTGGCGGTGCTCGTCGGAGGGGTCGTCTTCCTCGTGCTCGTGTGGCCCGCCGGCCGGCGGAACCTGCAGGCGCGCATGATCGTGTGGGCCGGATGGATCGCGCTGGTCGCGTCCACCGTCGTCGCGCTCCCGCTGCAGGGGCTCTACGCGTCCGCTCTGCCGCTCGGCAAGCTGTTCGACGGGCAGGTCTTGAGCGACGTGCTCAACACGCGTTTTGGGCACGTGTCGTTGCTCCGGCTCGCGTTGCTGGCGCTCGCCTACCCGCTGCTGCGGATGCTCATGCCGCGTGACCGGACGACCCGGCTTCCCGGGTGGTGGTACGCGGCGGCGTGCGTGCTCGGCGTCGGGCTCGTGCTCACGCCCGGGCTCGCGGGGCACGCGTCGACCGGCCGGTGGGTCGCGCTCGCGATCCCTGCGGACGCGATCCACGTCGCCGCCATGTCGTGCTGGCTCGGCGGGCTGCTCGTGCTCTTCGCCGCGGTGCTCCCGCGGCGTGATGTCGAGGAGTTCGAGCGGGTGCTCCCGCGCTACTCCGCGCTCGCCTTGGGCGCCATCGTGGCCCTGATCGTCACGGGCGGGTTCCAGGCGTGGCGGCAGGTCGGCAGCCTGGAGGCGCTGCGGACGACCACGTACGGGCAGCTCCTGATCGCCAAGCTGATTGCGTTCGCCGCGTTGATCGTGGCGGCGGCGTTCAGCCGGGAGGTCGTGAACCGCCGGTTCCGGTCGTACCCCGAGCCGGACGGGCAGCGGGCGGGCACCGACGGCGGCCCCGCGACCGCCGCGGGGCCGACGAGCCCGGCGCCCGCGGGCGTGGCCACCCTGGTTCTGGACGAGCCCGACGTCGTCGACGAGGGCGACGACGACGACGACGACGAGTCCGAGCTCCGCCGGCTGCGGCGCTCGGTGCTGGCGGAGGTAGTGATCGCGGTCGTGATCCTGAGCATTACGGTGCTGCTCGTGAACGCCGCTCCCGCGCGCACGGTGAGCACAGCGCCGGTGGCGATGACCTTGAAGTCGCCCAACCTCTGGGTGGACGTGACGATCGCGCCCGGCACCGCGGGCGCGAACGACGTGCACGTCACCGCGCTCCCGCTGGGCGGCGGCTTCACGAACGTGCAGAACATGCAGGTGCAGCTCGTGAAGCAGGGATCCAGCCTCCCGCCGTTGACGGTCCCGCTGCGGATTCTCGGCCCCGGGCACGGGTACGCGCCGTTGTTCGACATCCCGTATCCGGGCGCGTGGAAGATCGTCGTTCGGGCGCAGACGAGCGCCAGCAACGAGTCGGTGCTCACCGGGACGTTCAACCTGCGCTGACGTGCCCAGCCTCCGCGTCACCACCAACTTCTTCCTCGTCCTCACGCTCGTGGCGAACGCGCTCGTGGTCGGCGCGCTCCTGCTCGCGGCGGGCTGCGTGTTCTCGCGCTCGGCGCGCCGCGCGTGGCGGGCCCTGGCGCTCCTGCTCGAGCGGCAGGCGCTGCTCCTCGCGTGGATCGTCGCCATCGTCACCACGACGGGGAGCCTGATCTACTCGGTGCACTTCGAGTTCCTCCCGTGCGAGCTGTGCTGGTACCAGCGGATCTGCATGTACCCGCTCGTCGTCGTGCTCGGGGTCGGGTTCTTCCGGCGCGACCGCAAGGTGTGGATGACGGCCGCGCCGCTCGTCGTGGTCGGCGCCGGCCTCGCGCTGTACCACTGGCTGGTGGAGCGGGTCCCGATCGTCGCCGACAGCTCGTCCTGCTCGGTCTTCGCCCCGTGCTCCCGGCCCTACTTCGAGAAGCTCGGGTTCGTGACCCTCGCGTGGATGGATCTGAGCGCGTTCCTGTTGATCGGCGTCCTGCTCGCGCTGTTCGTCACCTCGACGCGGCGTACGCGCGGTGTGTCGGCGCCGGACGCCTCCACCGGCTCGGCGGCGAGCACGCCCTCCGACGCGGCATCGGAGCCCGAGGTGAGCGAGGCCGAGGTCTAGCTGCAGTCCTGGCACAGACCGACGAGATCGACCCGGTGACGCTGCGTGCGGAATCCGGTCGAGCGCGTGATGGCGGCAGCTGCGGCGGCCACCGAGCGCTCGAGCCCGGCCGACGCGGGCACGTCCTCGACCCGGCCGCACGACGAGCAGATCAGGTGGTGGTGGTGGCCGGCGAGGTCCTCGGCGAGCTCCCAGCGCGCGAACTCGTCGGTGCCGACGACGCGGTGCACGATGCCGGCCTCCTCGAGCACGACGAGGTTGCGGTACACCGAGCTCTGGGCGAGGCCGGTGCCCGAACCGAGGATCTCGGGGATCGTCAGCGGACGGGGTGCCGCCTCGAGCGCCGCGAGCAGCGCCTCGCGGTTGGCGGTCAGCCGTTGCCCGACGCCGCGCAGCCGCACCGACGCGGCGGCCGTCACGTCGGATGGTCGATCCACCACGCTCCGAACGTAGCGGAGCCGGGTGGAGCACACGGTACGGTCGGCGCGTGCCCGCCGACGCGACCGAGACCTTCGTCGCGTTGCTGCACGAGGCGGGGCCCGACCTGCCGCTCGACCGTGCCGCGCTCCTCGTGGCGGCGCACGACCATCCGCTCGACGTCGACGCGCGCCTGCGCGAGATCGACGCGCTCGCGGCCGCGGCGCCCGCGGGCGGGTCGGACGTCCTCGCGCGGTTCCTGTTCGGGGAGCTCGGTTTCGCCGGCAACCGCGTCGACTACGGCGATCCCCGCAACTCGTACCTCGACGCGGTGCTCGACCGGAAGCTCGGCATCCCGATCTCCCTCTCGGTGCTCATGATCGAGGTCGGCCGCCGGCGGGGCATCGCGCTGGACGGCGTGGGAATGCCCGGTCACTTCCTCGTCGGCACGCACGAACACGGGGATCCGGTGTGGTACGACGCGTTCGACGGCGGCGCGCGTCTCGACGTCGCCGGTTGTGTCGAACGGTTCGCCGCGATCCGACCCCGCGAGGAGTTCCGCCGCGACTTCCTCCGACCGGTGACTTCGCGCGCCATCCTCGACCGCATGCTCAGCAATCTGCAGGTCACCTTCCTCGCGCGCGAGCCGCGAGCGGTGGCGTGGCCCGTCCGTCTGCGCCTCGCGTTCCCGGATCGCCCTCCCGCCGAGCGCGCCGAGCTCGGCGGTGTGCTCGCGCAGGTCGGCCGGTTCGACGAGGCCGCCGTGGTGCTCGAGGACGCGGCGACCGATCTGCCCGACGAACGGGGCGATCGACTGCGGGTCGCCGTCCACCGGCTGCGCGCCCGGGGCAACTGACGCCGCCGGTAGCGTGCACGCGATGCCGGGCCGCGCGATGCCGATGTTCCCCCTGGGCTCGGTCCTCTTCCCTCACGCGGTGCTCCCGCTGCAGGTCTTCGAGCCGCGCTACCGGGAGCTCACCGAGGTGTGCCTCCGCGGCGACGGCCGCTTCGGCGTCGTGCTCATCGAGCGCGGCAGCGAGGTGGGCGGCGGCGACACCCGTTTCTCGGTCGGCACGGTGGCGCGCATCGCGGAGGCCGCGCGCACACCCGACGGGCGCTACCTGCTCGCGACCGTCGGCACCGAGCGCCTGCGGGTGCGCCGCTGGTTGGACGACGACCCCTACCCGCGCGCCGAGGTCGACCTGATCTCCGAGCCCCGTCGTGTCGACGCGCGGGCGGCCGGTGTCCGCGCGGCGGTCGAGCCGATGTTGCGCCGCGTGCTCGCCCTCGGAGCCGAGCTGGGGTACGCGACGCCGTCGGTCGTCGGCGTGCAGCTCGACGCCGATCCCCTGCGGGCGTCGTTCGAGGCCGCGGCGTTGGCGCCCATCGGCCCGCTCGACGCCCAGGGGCTGCTCGAGCTCGACGACCCTGCGGTGCGCTTCGACCGCCTCGTCGAGCTGCTGTCGGAGGTCGAGGAGCTGTTCCGGCTCCGGCTCGGCGGTGGATAACTACGCTCTCACGGATGGATCTCGAGGAGCAGCGACGGCGCATCGAGGCCGAGCGCGCGCGGGTCGAGGCGCTCGCGGACGGGCTCCGGTCGGAGTTCGGGCAGACGGAGTCGGAGGAGAGCGCGGAGCTCGCCGACTACGACCAGCATCCGGCCGACACCGCGACCGACACCTTCGAACGCGAGAAGGATCTCAGCATCCTCGACCAGCTCGAGGAGGAGCTCGCGGAGCTGCAGGCCGCGCTCGAACGCATCGACAACGGCACATATGGCATCGACGAGGTCACCGGCGAGCCGATCGACCCCGCCCGGCTCGACGCGATGCCCACGGCGCGCACCAACATCCCGCGGTGACCGACGTCGCCGTCCGGCTCTTCGCGCAGGCGCGCGAGGCCGCGGGGACCGGGAGCGACCGCTTCGACGCCGACACGCTCGGCGACCTGCTCGATGCCGCTCGCGCGCGCTACGGCCCCGGGTTCGCGGCGGTGCTCGCTCGTGCACGCGTGTGGGTCAACGGAGACGAGCCGCCGGCGGCGGAGGCGACCCGGCTCCACCCCGGCGACGAGGTCGCCGTCCTCCCCCCGGTCAGCGGCGGATAACGATTACGAGCGAGATCACGTCACCATGGCGGCGACGAGCTTGTACGCCGCCTCGGCGGGGCCGAGCTCGTCGGGCCGGAGCAGGTTGGCCATGATCCGCAGCACCCACTCCATCAACGTGCGCGACTGCATCCCCACCCGCGTGAGCTCGCGCATCACCGCCGGGTTCCCGATCGCGCGCACGAACGCGCGCGCCACCTTCCAGTAGAGGGCGTACGCCGCCTCGAGCTGGTCGACGTAGTCGTGGAGCGCGAGGCCGTCGCCGGTGGCGAGCGCGGCGGACACCGCGCGCGCCGCCATCCGCCCCGTCTCGTAGGCGACGGAGATCCCCTCGCCGTTGAAGGGGTTGACCGAGCCGGCGGCGTCGCCGACCACGAGCCAGGTCGGGCCGACGTTGGGCACGACCGAACCCCCGGTCGGCAGCTTCCCGCCGGTGGGCGCGCCACACGCCGAGTCGGGCGAGATGCCCCAGCGGGGCGGCGCGGTCGCCACGAACGCGTCCATGAGCCGGCTCGTGTTGACGTCCTTCCACCCCGCGAACGTCGACAGCAGCCCGACGCCCACGTTGACGGTGCCGTCGCCGACCGGGAACACCCACCCGTAGCCCGGCAGGTGGTTGCCGGCCCGGTCGCGCAGGTCGAGGTGGCTCTCGATCCACGGCTCGTCGTGGAAGGGGCTCCGGAAGTAGCCGCGCACCGCCATGCCGAGGGGGTAGGTGCGGTCCCGCGCGCACCCGAGCGCGCGACCGAACCGCGAGTTGGCCCCGTCGGCCACGACCACGTAGCGGGCCCGGATCGCCTCCACCGCGCCGTCGCGGCGCACGGCGGCGCCGGTGACGAGACCGCCCTCCGCGAGCGGCTCGACCGCCTCCGCGCCCTGCCAGACGGTCGCACCGGCTTCGGCGGCACGGGCCGCCACCATCGCGTCGAGGTCCCGGCGGCGCACCACGTACCCGTACGGCGGGAAGTCCGGGTGGTCGGGCCACGCGAGCTCGAGGGTCACGCCGTGGGCGATGGAGCGCAGGCCGTCGAAACGGAGAGACTGCGACAGTGCGTCGACGAGGCCCATGTCGTGGAGCTGGCGCACCGCCCGCGGGGTGAGCCCGTCGCCGCAGGTCTTCTCGCGCGGGAACCGCTTGCGCTCGACCACGAGCACCCGGTAGCCCGCAGAGGCGAGCCAGTACCCGGTGGCGGCGCCCGCCGGGCCCCCGCCGACCACGAGCGCGTCCCAGGTCGTGGTCACGGCCGCGGTGCTTGTGCGCTTGTGATCGAACGGGAGTGCAACATCGGCAGCATCGTCGCGCACGCCCGCGCGCGCGGGCCTACCCGAACCCACGATGGGCACCCGCCGGAGATAGCGTGATAGGAAACGCTGCGTCGCAGTGATCCCGTCGGTCTCCCCCGATCCGGAGGACTCAGGGCCCGATGCCCAACCTGATCCCCGATTGGCTGCCCTTCATGCGACCCGCAGGTCGCCTGATCTTCGCCGTCATCGTCTTCATCGTGGGGATGCTGATCGCGTACTACTTCTACCGGCGGCCCAAGCCGAACCGCCCGGCGACGTGGGCCGAGTGCATGGCGGGCGCGGTCGGCACCTTCGCGCTCATGACCCTCGGCTACGCGGTGATCCCGAGCGAGTGGCTCTACTTCTCCGACAAGTACCTGCAGTTCGACACGACCAAGTTCGTGTTCCGGGCCAACCAGAAGATGCTCTTCTTCCCGTGGAACTGGCCGTTCAACCTGGTGAAGCAGGACCTGCGCGACCTCGTCGTGATCGGGATCTACGTGGTGATGATCGGCCTCAACGTCGTGCTGTTCGCGAAGTGGCAGAAGCGCGGTACGGCCGAGGCGGCGCCGGCCGCGCAGGCACCGCGCCTGTCGCGGTTCGGCCGGCCGCTCCGGCGCCGGGCGCCCGCCACGGTGGGGGCGGCCAACGGCGGTGGCACCGGCGCGGGAGGTGACGGCTGATGGCGCGCACCGACGCGAACCCGCCGATGCCGGACTTCGCGACCGACTACTCGCTGCAGGAGGTCGACCCGTCGTTCCTCACCGCTTCGGTCAAGCCCAAGCAGTTCCTCCACATCGACCAGGCCGAGTGCATCCTCTGTGAGGGGTGCGTCGACATCTGCCCCTGGAAGTGCATCCACATGGTGTCGGTGAGCGCGATCGCCGACGCCGTCAACACCGAGCAGCCGGGTGAGGATCCGCGCGATCAGGTGGCGTTCATCGTCGACGAGGACATCTGCACCCGCTGCGCGCTGTGTGTCGACCGCTGTCCCACCGGCGTGATCGTGCTCGGCAAGCTGTCACCCCAGGTCGCCGACGGCGATCCCCACGACCGGACACCGCGCCACGGCTACGCCTACGGCGTCCGGTTCTGACGCGGCAAACGAAGAACGCGAAAGGTTCGAGGAGACAGTTCGTGGCCAACGGCAACGGCAGCGGCAACGGGCACGGCGGTCTGAAGGTCGGCCAGGCACTCGAGAAGGTCGACGAGAAGGTCCGCGGATCGCAGGCGTGGACTGCGATCTTCCGTCCCGGCTCGGTGTTCCGGCGCGGCTACACCGACAGCCCCCGCAACCGCTCCTACGTGATCATGAACAACGTGCTGTACCACCTTCACCCGGTGAAGGTGAAGCGGCACGCGGTGAAGGTGTCGTACACACTCTGCCTGGGCGGCCTCTCCTTCTTCCTCTTCATCATCCTCACCGTCACCGGTATCTTCCTCATGTTCTTCTACCGGCCGACGGCGGCGTCGGCCTGGCCCACGATCAAGACGCTCGAGACGGCGGTGACATTCGGCTCGCTCGTGCGCAACATGCACCGATGGGCGGCCCACCTCATGGTGCTCACCGTGTTCCTGCACATGGCGCGCGTCTTCTACCACGGCGCCTACAAGGCTCCCCGCGAGTTCAACTGGGTGATCGGCGTGGTGCTGCTCACGCTCACCCTGCTGCTCTCGTTCACGGGCTACCTGCTCCCCTGGGACCAGCTCGCGCTGTGGGCGGTCACTGTGGGTACCAACATGATGGGCTACACGCCCGTCTTCGGGAGCTCGGTGAAATACGTGCTCCTGGGCTCACAACAGATCAGCAACGCAACCCTGTTGCGCTGGTACGTGTTGCACGTGTTGCTGTTGCCATTCGTGATCGTGATCTTCATGGCTGTCCACTTCTGGCGCGTCCGCAAGGACGGCGGCGTCTCCGGGCCGCTGTAAGCAGGAGGTGACGATGCCCCCCGAGATCCCCGAACACCTCCTCGCCCGCAGCCGCGAACGGCGTCGCGCCCTCGGCCTCCCCGTACCCGGCGAGGAGCCGGGCGAAGCCGCGGAGGCCCCCGCCGAGGCCGCGGAAGCCCCGCCCGCGGACGCGCCCGCCGAGGTGCCGGCGGCCGCCGCCGCCTCCTCGGAGCCGCCCGCGGAGGACGTCGAGACCGAGAGCGGCGCCCGGATCCCCGCGCACCTACTGGAGCGCTCGCGCCGCCGCCGGGCCGCGGTCGCCGGTGGTGACGCCGGCGCGGCCACGCCGGCAGCGGCCGGGACCGCCGCGGCCGCGGCGGCGACCGCCACCCTGCCGGCACCGACGTCGACCGGGCCGGGCGGTCACACCCAGCGCCTGCTCACGGTGGTGAAGTCGGGGTCGATCCAGCAGACGCGCGCCGAGGCCCAGGACAAGGTGCACACGTGGCCGCATCTGCTCGTGGTCGAGTTCGCCTCGCTCCTGATCGTCACCGCCGGGCTGCTCGTGTTCTCCGCACTCGTGCGGGCACCGCTGCTCGAGCTGGCCGACTTCAACAAGACCCCGAATCCGTCGAAGGCGCCGTGGTACTTCCTCGGTCTCCAGGAGCTCCTCACCATGTTCAACCCGGCCGTCGCCGGGGTGACCATCCCGGGAGTCGCGCTCGGGCTGCTCGCGATCGCGCCGTTCGTCGACAAGAACCCGTCGCACCACCCGAAGGACCGCAAGTTCGCGATCTCGATCTTCACGCTGTTCGTGATGATGTGGGCGGTGCTGGTGATCATCGGCTCGTTCTTCCGGGGCCCGGGGTTCAACTTCATCTTCCCGTGGCGTGACGGGATCTTCTTCGAGCTGTAGGTCGTGGACGTCTTCGAGAGCATCGAGGTGAACAGGTAGTGGGCATCGCGATCGGCATCGTGGTGGTGTTGGCGCTCGCGGTGGTCGCGCTGCTCGTCACCGGGCGCCGGCGCGCCACCACCGGGCGGCTGAGCCGCGAGACCATGCAGCGCGACCGCAGCGCGGCCGCGTCGGCGGTGCCGGCGGAGGTCGCGCCCGAGGGCGAGGAGTCGATCGAGGAGCAGAGCGTCGACGCGCGCGCCCGTGCCGACGAGGCCCGGCGCGCGATCGAGGCCGGCGGGTCGACCGTCCCGGCCGTCAGCGAGCCCAAGGCGCCGGTGCGCTACGAGCCGGTCGACGAGGAGGAGATCGGGCTCTCCCGCCGCAAGTTCCTCAACCGGGCCATCCTCGGCACCGCAGGTCTCGGCGTCGGCGCGTTCGGGGTGGCGGCGCTCGGGTTCCTGTGGCCGCAGGCCGCGGGCGGGTTCGGCGGCAAGGTCAACATCGGCTCCGTGTCCGACGCGCAGAGCACCATCGACAAGGCGCAACCGTTCTACAACGCGGCCGCGCAGTGCTACATCCAGCCTTATCCGAAGGCGGACATCCCGAAGGCGATGAAGGTCGCCGCCTACACGCCGCCGATCATCGCCGGCATGCAGGCTGGATTCGTGGCGCTGTGGCAGAAGTGCCCACACCTCGGCTGCCGTGTGCCGTGGTGCCAGAGCTCGCAGTGGTTCGAGTGCCCGTGCCACGGCTCGAAGTACAACCGGGTGGGCGAGAAGCGCGCCGGGCCCGCACCCCGCGGGATGGACCACTTCGTGTTCCAGATCGCCGGCGGGAGCATCATCGTCGACACCGGCAACATCGTGCTCGGCCCTCCCATCGGCACCGACACCACCGGTCAGACCCCGGAGGGTCCGCTCTGTGTGTGAGCCTTCGCGCGCCCAATCGAGGACGAGCACACGATGAGCAGCTTCCGGAGCGTCCTCATCGCGCTGAACCTCGTCGTGTTGGCGGGGTTGATCGTCTTCATCTTCTATCGGGTCTTCAGTCTGCGTCGGAATCCCGAACCGCGCGAGCCGCAGAACCTCGAGCCGTTCTTCGAAGACGACGTGCTGGAGGGCCCTCACCTGGAGCGCGTGCTCGGCGTCGCGCTCGTGGCGCTCGTCATCACGGTCCTCGGCCTCGTCGCCTACTTCGTCTGGGAGCCCTTCCGCGGCGTCGATGCGAAGGACGCCTATCTCTCGCGTTCCATCGCCCGGGGCGCGACGCTCTTCGCGAACAACCAGTCGCCCGCGTACGACGCCACCAAGTCGCTCCTCTGCGCGAACTGCCACGGCGTCGACGCCAAGGGTGGATCCGCGCCGTTCACCATCCAGAGCGAGGACCCCTCGTGTGATCCGAACGCCAAGGTCACCGAGCAGTACGTGGCCGAGCACCCCGAGTGCCTTCCGCAGGTGGTGTCGTGGGCGGCGCCCAACCTCACGACCGAGCCGTTGCGGTTCACCCGCCAGCAGATCACCCAGATCATCACCTACGGGAGACCGGGCACGCCGATGCCTGCGTGGGGGGTCGCGAGCGGTCGTGGCTCGCTCGACCCCCAGGCCATCCAGGACCTCGTGAACTACATCGAGAGCATCAAGGTCACGCCGGAGCAGGCGATCGCGCAGGCGACCGCCGCGCTCAAGAGCGTGCGTACGGACGCCGCGAAGTCGGTGACCACCCATCAGCAGCAGCTCGCGACCGACCAGGCCGCGCTCGCCGCGCTCCCGGTCGACGCGACTGCCGACCAGGTCCGTATCGCACAGGAGACCGTGGCCAGCGACCAGAAGGAGCTGGCCGCCGCGATCGTGTGGAACCAGCAGATGCAGAACGCGAGCGACGGCCAGATCCTGTTCCAGAACAACTGCGCGCGCTGCCACACGCGTGGCTGGTCGTACTTCGATCCCGACAACCCGGCCGCCAACCCGCTTCCCGCCCCGATGGGCAGCGGCGCGTACGGCCCCAACCTCACCGGTGGTGACGTCGACCGCCAGTTCCCGCCGCCGGACGGCAACGCCCAGCTGTTCACCTGGATCGACCAGGGCATTCCCGAGCACCAGCAGTACGGCCTCCGCGGCGTGTCGACCGGGCGGATGCCGAACTTCGGCGGCATGCTGTCGGTGGACCAGATCTGCCAGATCATGGACTACGAGCGGAACATCGACAATCCGCCCGCGCAGACGAGCGCCGCCGCCGGGTGTCCCGCGGGGACGGTCCCGAAGTGAGCGCCTTCCTCGTCCTCGCCCAGGAGGCCACGCCCAAGGGCCTCTGGTACCCCACCATCCTCGGGGTGCTCGTGGTGATCGCGGCCGTCGGCCTCTTCTGCGGCTCGATCTACCTGCTCCTCGCCACCAACTTCGGGGCCCGCCTCGGCTTCCTGGTCGCGTTCACCGGCCTCACCGGGTTCGTGATGCTGCTCTCCCTCCTGTGGTGGACGTCGGCCACGCCGCTGAACGTGCCGAAGGGACGGGTCGCGCAGTGGAAGGTGAAGGAGCAGGTGACCGACCTGAAGAAGTCTTCGATCCCCGCGGTGCGCGACATCGCCAACAAGGCGCACGCGGCGAACCCCACCGACGCCGGGAACGTCAAGTCGGCCGTCGACGCCGCGCTCGTCATAAAGCAGGCGATCCCCACCGCACCACTCACGCCCGACGAGAACAAGTTCGCCAAGTTCGCCGACGTCACGAAGTACGAGGTGGAGAACACCTACGAGGCGGGCGGGAGCAATCCCCAGTTCTGGAAGTTCCAGATCCACCACACGCCGAAGTACGCGGTCGCCCAGTACTGCCAGCTCCTCCAGGCGCCGGCCGACCGTTCGGCCGCGCTACCGCCGATCGCTCCGCAGTGCGATCCGAGCTCCGACGCGATCCGCGGCTACCTCGTGCTCCAGTACGACCTCGGCTCGCTCCGCGTGCCGCCGTTCGTGATCTTCGTGACCGCGGGCTCGCTGTTCGTGCTCGGCCTGCTCTGCCTGCACTGGCGCGAGCGTGACGAGGCCGAAGCGGCGGCGGCCGAGCGCGCCCCGTCGGGCCCTACCCGGGTCCCCGAGAAAGTGTGACGACGATGCGACGACTCCTCCCCCGCTTCATGACCGCGGCCGCCGTCCTGGTCGCAACCGCGCTCGCCGTCGTCACCGCGGCGGCCCCCGCCGGCGCCCAGCAGCTCGTCGACGCAGGCAAGCAGGGCGACGGCTCCGGCGGGCTGGCGTTCGTGCTGTTCGCGGTGATGGTCGCCCTCTGCGCGTTCGCGCTCTTCTACATGGACCGGGTGCGCCGCCGGAAGGTCGACCAGGAAGACCGTCCGCGCTAGCGCTCCACGCTTAGCCCGGCGCCGAGCTCCGCGATCACCGCGACGGTCCGGTCGATGTCGGAATCGGTGTGCGCGAGGCTCACGAACATCGTCTCGTAGCCGCTCGGGGGCAGGAACACGCCCCGCTCGAGCGCGAAGTGGAAGAGCTGTGCGTACCGGGCGTGGTCCGCGGCCTGGGCATCGGCGAAGCGGGCCACCGGCGCGTCGGCGAAGAACACACCCGTCAGCGTCCCCACCTGGGTGACCTGGACCGCAGCATCGCTCGCGGAGAGCGCGTCGCGCAGACCCTCCGCGAAGCGCGTCGCGCGGCCCGTGAGCGTCTCGTAAGCACCTTCGTCGAGCTCGCCCAAAACGGCCAGCCCCGCCGCGGTCGCGAGCGGGTTCCCCGAGAGCGTTCCGGCCTGGTAGACGGGCCCGAGCGGTGCCAGCTCGTCCATCACGTCGGCCCGCCCGCCCACTGCCGCGAGGGGGAGCCCGCCGCCGATGACCTTCCCGAGCAGGGTCAGGTCGGGTGTGATCCCGAAACGCGCCTGGGCGCCGCCGGTGCCCAGGCGGAACCCGGTGATCACCTCGTCGAACACGAGGAGCGCGCCGGCGGCGGTGCACCGTTCGCGCAGTCCGTCGAGGAAGCCGGCCGCCGGCGGCACCAGCCCCATGTTGGCCGCGACCGGCTCCACGAGCACCGCCGCGAGCTGGTCGCCCACCTCGGCGAACACGGTGGCGAGCGCGGCCTCGTCGTTGTAGGGGGCGACGACGGTGTCGGCGACCGTCCCGCCGGTCACGCCGGCCGAGCCGGGCAGCCCGAACGTCGCCACTCCGCTGCCCGCGGCGACGAGCAACGCGTCGCTGTGCCCGTGGTAGCAGCCGGCGAACTTGAGGATCTTCGGCCGACCGGTGGCGCCACGCGCGAGCCGCACCGCGGTCATCGCGGCCTCGGTGCCCGACGACACCAGCCGGACCTTCTCGCAGGACGGGACCCGAGCGGAGATCGTCTCCGCCAGCTCGACCTCTCGCGGCGTCGGCGCACCGAACGACGTGCCGTCGCCGGCGGCGCGCCGCACCGCCTCGACCACCGCCGGGTGCGCGTGCCCGAGGATCGACGCGCCCCACGACTGCACGTAGTCGAGGTACGACCGCCCCTCGGTGTCGACGAGCACGGCACCCTCACCGCGGGCGACGAAGAAGGGTTCCCCGCCGACCGAGCCGAAGGAGCGCACGGGCGAGTCGACCCCGCCGGGGATGCGCGCCAGCGCGCGCTCGAAGAGGTCGCTCACGCGAGGCGTTCGGCGAGGTG
>CAZDJK010000059.1:0-9461 GCA_964505725.1 uncultured Bifidobacteriaceae bacterium
CGGACGCGCCTCGAGCACCGCGTCGAGGTGGCCCTGGCTGATGATCACGTGCTGCTGGCGGCCCACGCCCGTGTCGGAGAGCAGCTCTTGGATGTCGAGCAGCCGGCAGGGCGCGCCGTTGATGGCGTACTCGCTGTCGCCGGAGCGGAACAGCGTGCGGGTGATGGTGACCTCGGAGAACTCGATCGGCAGCAGGCCGGCGGCGTTGTCGATCGTGAGCGACACCTCGGCGCGCCCGAGGGCGGGGCGGTCGGGGGTGCCCGCGAAGATGACATCGTCCATCTTCCCGCCGCGCAGGGTCCGGGGCCCCTGCGCGCCGAGCACCCACGCCACCGCGTCGACGAGGTTCGACTTGCCGGACCCGTTGGGGCCGACGACCACGGTGACGCCGGGCTCGAACTCGAGCACCGTCTTGTCGGCGAACGACTTGAACCCGCGCAGCGTCAGCGACTTGAGGAACACGCGCGGGATCGTAGCGACGGGCTCCCGCCGTTCCGCGGCAAAGCGCCCGGACTACACCTGGCAGGCAGAGCAGTAGAAGGTGGAGCGCCCCGCGTAGCGCTCACGCACGATCGGGTGGCGGCAGCGTGGGCACGCCTCGCCCTCACGGGCGTAGACGTTGTGGAACTGCTGGAACCCGCCCGGCCGCCCGAAGAGGTCGACGTACTGCTCGTCGGCGAGCGACGAGCCGCGGTGCTTCACGGCCTCCTGGAGCGTCTCCATCATGGAGCGGTAGAGCCGGCGGACCTCCTGCGAGGTGAGCGAGTCGCTCATGCGGTCCCAGCGGAGGCCGGCGCCCCAGAGGATCTCGTCGCTGTAGATGTTGCCGATGCCGGCGATGACCTTCTGGTCCATGAGCAGCGGCTTGAGCTTGCCGTGACGGTCGGCCATGAGGGACCCGAAGTGCTCCCACGACATCGCAGACTCGAGCGGGTCGATGCCGAGGTGCGCGAGCTCGGGCACCTGCTTCTCGACCTGGTCCGTCTCGGTCACGAACATCTCGCCGAACGTGCGGGGATCGACGAACCGCAGCTGGCCGCCCTGCGTGAAGGTGATCACGACGTGGGTGTGCTTCGCCATCGGCTCGCGCGAGGTCTTCGCCCGCAACAGCTGGCCGGACATGCCGAGGTGCACGACGAGCACCTCGTCGCCGTCGAGCTTCAACAGGAGGTACTTGCCGCGGCGCTCGACGCCGGTGATCTTCTTGCCCACGAGCCGGGTGGCGAACTGCTTGCGGTTGTGGTGCCGCCGCACGGCACGCATGCCGTCGGCCTCGACGCCCTTGACCTTCCGGCCCACGACCTCGCGCTCGAGGTCGCGCCGGATCACCTCGACCTCGGGGAGCTCAGGCATCGACCACGCCCCCGACCTCGCTCCGGGCCCGGCCGGTCTCGGCCTGCAACCGCTCCCACGCGCTGCGGGCGGCGGCCTGCTCGGCCGCCTTCTTCGACCGCCCCTCGCCGGTGCCGTAGAGCGTTCCCGCGATCGACACGGTGGCGAAGAACCACTTGCTGTGGTCGGGTCCCTCGTGACGCACCTGGTAGCGCGGCAGTTGTTCAGCCCGCCGTGCCGCGAGCTCCTGCAGGCGCGTCTTGTAGTCGCCGCCACCGGGGCCCGCGGCCTGCTCGCGGATGCGGCCCTCGAGCGCGCTGAGCACCACGCGCGAGGCGACCTCGAGACCGGCGTCGATGTAGACGGCCGCGATGACGGCCTCCATCGCGTCGGCCAGGATCGACGACTTGGCGCGTCCGCCCGACGTATCCTCGCCCTTGCCCAGGCGCAGCGCGGCCCCGAGGTCGATCTCGTTCGCGACCTCCGCGAGCGTCTCGGCGCTGACGACGACCGCACGCAGCTTGGCGAGCTCGCCCTCGGGCATCGTCGGGTACTCGTCGTACACGAAGGTCGTCACCACGAACCCGAGCACCGAGTCGCCCAAGAACTCGAGTCGCTCGTTCGACTCCTCGATGCCCTGTTCCGAGCAGTACGAGCGGTGGGTGAGCGCGCGCTCGAGAAGCGACGGGTCGCGGAAGGTCCAGCCGATCGCGAGCTGCAACCGCGCGTCGACCTCGACCGCGGGGGCGTGGACCTCGCTCGCCATCAGGTCGTCCCGTCCAGCCGGCTGGTCACGTACTCCACCGCGTCCCGGACGGTGTGCAGGTCCGCCAGGTCCTCGTCGTCGAACGTGAAGCCGACGGTCCGTTCGCCGAGCTCCTGCTCGATCGCCTCGACGAGCTCGATGAGCGCCAGCGAGTCGGCGTCGAGATCCTCCGCGAACCGCGAGTCGAGCGTCACACCGTCCTCGTCGATCTCGAGGATCTCGGCCAACCGCTCCCGGATGATCGCGAAGACCTCGTCGGGGCCGAGGGGGCTGCGCTCGACGTGCGTCTCAGCCGGCACCGCCCACCGCCTCCCGGACCCGGCGCACGACGTCGGACTCGACCGCCTCGAGCGCGCGTGCCACCGCACTGCGGATGGCGAGCGCGCGCGATGAGCCGTGCGCGATCACGCAGACACCCTGGACCCCGAGCAGGAGCGAACCGCCGACATGATCGGGATCCACCTGCTCGGCCGCGCCCAGGAGCACGGGCACGACGGTGTCGTGGACGGCGCGCGTCTCGGGCGTGGACCCGAGCGCGTCGAGCACCAGCTTGGCCATGGCGCGGATCGCGCCTTCGAGCGCCTTCAACGCGACGTTGCCGGTGAACCCGTCGGACACGATCACGTCGACGCCGGGACGCATGAGGTCGCGCCCTTCCACGTTGCCGCAGAACCCGGGAATCGCCTGCAACAGCTCGAACGCCTGCTTGTGGAGCTGGTCGCCCTTGCTCGGCTCCTCGCCGTTGGACAACAGGCCGATCGTCGGCTCGGCCACCCCGGCGCGCACGCGTGCGTACTCCCGGCCCATGAGCGCGAACTGCACCAGCCATTCCGCGCTGCAGTCGACGGTGGCGCCGGCATCGACCAGGATCTGGACACCGTGGCCCGGCACCGGGATCGGGGCGGCGATCGCGGGGCGGGCGATGCCCTTCACGCGCCCGATGCGCAACAGCGCGGCCGCCATCGCGGCGCCGGTGTTCCCCGCGCTGACCATCGCGTCGGCGCCGCCGTCGCGCACCAACTGCGCGCACCGGACGATCGACGACTCCTTCTTCTTCCGCACCACCGTGGGCGCGTCGTGCATCTCGACCACGTCCGGTGCGTGCACGATCTCGATGCTGGTGGCGTGAGCGGGGATGCGTGGCTCGAGCACGTCGGCGCGGCCCACCAGAACGACGCGCACGTCGAGCTCCTCGACCGCCTGCACGGCGCCGGCGACGATCTCGTCGGGCGCGTGGTCACCACCCATCGCGTCGACGGCGATTGCCGTGCTCATCGCGCTGTGCCTCCCGCGTCCCCCGCCCGCTAGTCGACGTCGATCACCTGGCGGCCGCTGTACCAGCCACAGTTGCTGCACACGATGTGCGGCTGCTTGACCGCACCACAGTTCGGGCAGATCGACCGCGCCGGCGCGGCGAGGCGCCAGTTCGATGCGCGCCGCGCACGCGTCTTGCTTCTCGGGGTCTTCCGCTTCGGGACGGGCATCGGGGCTCCTCGATCGGGTGGTGGTGACTAGAGCTCGAGCTCGATGAGCGCGGCCCACCGGGGGTCGACGGGGGACGCGTCGTCGGCCGCGGTGTCGTCGGCGGCGGGCTCGGGCGCGGGGCCCGTTCCCTCCGGGAGGCCGAGCTCCGCGCAGCGGGGGGTGAGCGGGAGCTCGATGAGGATCGCGTCGCGCACGAGCTGCTCCAGGTCGAGCTGGTGGCCCTCGATGGGATAGGTCTCGCCGTCGCGCGATGCGTGCTCCTCGAAGAGCTCCCCGACCGGGAGGTCGAGGTCGGCCTCGAGCTCGCGCAGGCAGTGGCTGCACTCGCCCTCCCAGCGCGCGCGCACCGTGCCTCGGGCGACGATCCCGTCGGGCACCCGCTCGAGCACGAGATCGGCTTCGAGCGGCTCGCGGACCGCGACCGTGCCGACGCCGAGCCCGTCGAGCGCCGCGCGCACCCGGACCGGCCGACGCGCGCCCGGGTGGGTCAGGAGGTCGGCGACGTCAATGCGGAATTCGTCCATGTCTGGGCGGCCTGCGGCGGGGCGGACTTCGACTCGCGGGTGCGAGGAGCGCCGTGCGGCCGGGAAACCAGGATAGCAGGCGACGGATGGGCGGGCGGGTTGTCCCTTAGGGAGTGTCCTGGTCGAAAGGTCCGAATTCGTCGCCCCCCCCGGGGAGGCCCCCGAGCCCGCCGCCGTCGGCTTCGCCGAGCGGCTCGACCACGGCCTGGAGCTGCTCGCGGCCCTTGTGGACCGCCTGCATGGTGCGGTCGAGCACCACCTCGAACGCGGCGAGCTTCTGGTCGATGTAGTCCTCGGCCTCGTGGCGCAGCCGACGGGAGTCCGACTCCGCGTGGGCGACGACCTGCTGCGCGACCCGGCGGGCCTCGCGCGCGACCTCGGTGCGCTCCACCATCCGCTCGGCCTGCACGCGCGCCGCCTCGACGATGTCCTCCGCGTCCCGCCGCGCCTGCGAGAGGTACTCGTCGCGCTCCTTCAGCAACCAGCGCGCGTGCCGCAGCTCGTCGGGCATCGTGCTCAGCGCGTGGTCGAGCAGCTCCAGCGCCTCGTCCCGGTTCACGAGCACCGAGGCCGACATTGGCATCGTGCGCGCGGTGTCGATCATCTCCCGGATCTGCAAGAGGATCGTCTCGAGGTCGTAGGCCTGCTGCTCACTCATGGCCGTGGCATCCCGCGCTCAGGGCGTCACCCGCCGCCGTCGATCCCGACGCCGAACTTCTTCTGGAGCTGGATCACCACCCCAGGAGGGACCATGGCCGAGACGTCCCCGCCGAACTTCGCCACCTCGCAGACGAGGCTGGACGACAGGAAGGACCACTGCGGGCTGGTCGATACGAAGAAGGTGTCGACCCCGGAGAGCCGCTGGTTCATCTGCGCCATCTGGAGCTCGTAGTCGAAGTCGGAGACCGCCCGGAGCCCCTTCACGATTGCGGTGGCCCCGAGCTCCCGGGCGAAGTCGACGACGAGCCCGGTGAGGCTGTCGATGCGAACGTTGTCGAGGTGGCCGACGACCTCGGCGAGCATCTCCTGGCGCTCGGCGAGGGTGAACCGGGACTGGGCCTTCTGCGGATTGCGGGTGACCGCGACGATCACCTCGTCGAAGTGGCGGGCCGTCCGCTCGATGATGTCGAGATGCCCGTTCGTGACGGGATCGAACGAGCCCGGGCAGAGGGCGATCGACACGCGCTGTCCTCCTGCTGGTGCGGCTACGCAACGCTACGGTGCGACGACGAGAAGGAGCGTATCGCCGTACGCACGCTCGAATTCGATGCCCCACCCCGTCGGGAGTGCGGGTACCCCGTCCACGCGGGCGCGTTCCACCGTCACGACCGCGCCGGGCCCGAGCCACCCGCGGTCCGCGAGCGCGGCCAACGTCGCCTCGACCTCGGCGCCCGGGGTGGCGTACGGCGGGTCGATCAGGACGAGGTCGAAGGGGCCCGACCGGTCGGGGCGGGCGAGGTGGGCGCGGACGTCGAGGCGCCGCACCCGCGCCAGCTCGGTGAACCCGGTCGCCACGAGGTTGGACTCGATCGCCGCGACCGCGCCGGAGTCGCGTTCGACGAACACCGCGCGGCTCGCGCCGCGCGACAGGGCCTCGATGCCCAGCGCGCCGCTCCCCGCGTAGAGGTCCAGGACCGCCGCGCCCCGCACCGGCCCCGGGCCGAGCACGTTGAACAGGGCCTCCCTCACGCGGTCGGTGGTGGGGCGGGCGTCGCCCGGCGGCGCGACCAGCCTCCTGCCGCGGGCCGCACCCCCGATCACGCGCAGACCTCTCGCCACCGCGGTTCAGCTCTTGAAGAGGAAGTCCACCGCGTCGCCGAGCTTGTCCTCGACCTCCTCGAGGAGCTGGCGGTGCGCCGTGAGCGCGGGATCGGCGTCGAGGATCCGCTCGGCGGCGGCGCGCGCGTCGACGACGATGGGCTCGTCCTGCGGCAGGCGGCCGAGCTTCAGGTCACTCCAACCCGCCTGGCGCTCGCCGAACACCTCCCCCGCGCCGCGGATGGCGAGGTCGCGCTCCGCGAGCTCGAAGCCGTCGCCCGACTCCGCCATCGCCTCCATGCGCGCCACTCCCTGCGGCGTCGTCGGGTCGGCGAGGAGGTAGCACCACGAGCGGTGCTCGCCGCGACCGATGCGGCCGCGGAGCTGGTGGAGCTGCAGGAGGCCGAACCGGTCGGCATCCTCGACCACCATCACCGTCGCGTTCGGCACGTCGACGCCCACCTCGATCACGGTCGTCGCCACGAGCACGTCGGTGTCGCCGGCACGGAACGCCACCATCGCCGCTTCCTTGTCGTCGGCGGGCATCTGTCCGTGCAGGAGACCGAGGCGCAGCCCGGCCAGCTCCTCGGCGCCGAGCCGCTCGAGCTCCTCGGTGGCGGCCCGTGCCTCGAGCTTCTCGCTGCCCTCCACGAGCGGGCACACGACGTAGGCCTGTCGCCCCTCCCCGACCTCGGCGCGGACGCGCTCGTACACCGCGGCCCGCTCCAGGGGCCCGGGGCCGACGACCTCGGTCTGGATGGGCGACCGGCCGGCGGGCAGCTGGCGGAGCTCGGTGCGGTCGAGGTCGCCGTAGATCAACATCGCCGCGGTGCGGGGGATGGGCGTGGCGGTCATCACGAGCACGTCGGGCGCGTCGCCCTTCGCCCGGAGGAGGTCGCGCTGCTCCACCCCGAAGCGGTGCTGCTCGTCGATCACCGCCACGCCGAGGTGCGCGAACTCGACGCCTCCGTAGATGAGCGCGTGGGTCCCCACGAGGATGTCGATCTCGCCGCCCCGGAGGCCCGCGGCGATTCGCCTCCGCTCCGCCGCCGGGGTCCGGTTGGTGAGGAGGGCGTGCCGAACCGGACGGTCGGGGAGCAGTGAGCCCGACGCGGGCACGGTCAGGCCGTCGAGCATCCCGCGCATCGTGAGCGCGTGCTGCTCGGCCAGCACCTCGGTGGGCGCCATGAACGCTCCCTGGTAGCCGCCCTGCACCGCGGTCAGGAGCGCGGTGAGCGCGACCACGGTCTTGCCGGAACCCACCTCCCCCTGGAGCAGACGGTGCATGGGGGCGGGCCCTGCGAGGTCGTCGGTGATCTGCGCGATCGCGCGCTCCTGGTCGCCGGTCAGCGGGAACGGCAACCGGGAGTGGAACGCGGGCACGAGCACTCCGTCGACTCGGTGACGGATGCCGCTGGCCTCGGCCGCGAGCGCGCGCTTGCGCGCCACGAGCGCGAGCTGCATACGGAGGAACTCGTCGAACTTGAGCCGACGCGCCGCCGCGCGCGCGTCGTCGAGGTGCTCCGGACGGTGAATGTCCCAGAGCGCGCGCGAGCGCCCCACGAGGTCGTTGCCGGTGAGCACCGCGGACTCGAGCGGATCGGCGAACCCGCGTGCGCGCGTGCGCTCGAGCGCCGACGCCACCGCCCGCCGCAGCTGCCACGTGTGCACCTCGGCCTTGCCCGACTGCGGGTACACCGGGACGATGGTGCCGGTGACGCTGCTCTCGCCCGCGGCGCCGTCGGCATCGGGTGCCGACAGCACGTCGACGA
This sequence comes from uncultured Bifidobacteriaceae bacterium, assembly GCA_964505725.1. Taxonomy (GTDB): domain Bacteria; phylum Actinomycetota; class Acidimicrobiia; order IMCC26256; family DASPTH01; genus CAVRJC01. Next base: position 7,638 of record CAZDJK010000059.1, read on the forward strand.
CCGGATTGGTCAGCTGGCGTTTCCCCCGGTAGAGCTCGACCCGTCCGAACAACGACACCTGCGTGCCGACCCGCAGCTGCTTCTCGCGCCACGGCTGGTTGAAGAACACGATCTCGAGGAGGCCGGTGCCGTCGTAGACGGTTGCCTGCACGATGGTGCGACGACGGTCGCGGGTGCGGCGGCCGCGCACCGCGCGCACCTCGGCGTCGACGGTGGCCTCGTCGCCGGTCGTGAGCTCGGCGATCGCGGCACGCTGCGTGCGGTCGACGTAGCGGCGCGGATAGTGCTCGAGCAGGTCGAGCACGCTGGTGATGCCCATCGCCTCCAGCCCGGCGGCGAGCTTCGGTCCGACCGGCTTGAGCTCGGCGACGAGGCGCGAGTCGAGGTCGCGAAGGGTCAGGCCCCCGGGCACCCGTCCACCACGGTCACGACGCGGGACGTCACTCGACGCCGACGAGGTAGGGGTACAACGGCTGGTCGCCCTCGTGCACCTCGAGCTCGACGTGCGGGTGCACCGAGTCGACGTGGGCCTGGATGCGCTCGGTGTCGGATCGCGGGGCGTCGGCGCCTGCAATCACCGTCACCAGCTCCGACTCGTCGTCGACCAGCGCGTCGACGAGCACGATCACCGCGTCCGCAGCCGACGCGCGCGCTGCCAGCACGCCGTCGCGGCTGATCGCGATCCAGTCGCCTGCGGCGATCGCGCCGCACTCCGCCGAGCTGTCGCGCACCGCTCGGGTGACCTCGCCGCTGCGCACGTGGGACGCGGCGTCCTCCATGGCGGCGACGTTCTCGTCGAGCCCGCGCGACGGGTAGTAAGCGAGCAGGGCCGAGAGCGCCTCCACCACCGAGGTCGTGGGCACCACTGCAACCGGTGTCGACGCGATCTCGGGGACCTGGCAGGCGACGCCGACGATGTTCTTGTTGTTCGGGAGCACGATCACCCCGTCCGCCGCGCACTGCTCGACCGCCTCGAGGATCTGGGCGGTCGACGGGTTCATCGACTGCCCTCCGGCGACGACCCGCTGCACGCCGAGGCTGGTGAGCAGCTTCTGCAGCCCCTCCCCCACCGCCACCGCGACGACCGCGGTGGTCACCCGTTCGGCAGGTGGCTCGGCGTCGTGCGCGTGCTCCCGGACCCACGCCGCCTCCTCGCGCGCGACCTGCTCGACGAGATCGGTGACCCGTATGCCCGCCGGACGACCGACCGCGATCCCGGCCTCGATTGCGGCGCCGATGTCGTCGGTGTGCACGTGGCAGTTCCAGAGCCCGTCACCTCCCACCACCACGATCGAGTCTCCGAGCTGGTCCCAGGCGCGCCGGAACTCGGGGATCCCGCCGTCGTCCGCGTGGAGGAGGTACATCACCTCGTAGCGGGGGGACGACGCCACGTCGGGGTGCAGGTACGCCTGGACCGCGGGTGGCGTGGCCACGACGTCGGGCTCGGGCAGCGCGCGGGCGGCGACCACGTGCAGGCACGCGTGGAGGAACAGCTCGAAGCCTCGCCCACCCGCGTCGACCACGCCCGCTTCGCGCAGGACGGGGAGCAGCTCAGGAGTCTGCTCGACCGCGCGCCGCGCTGCGGCGGCGGCGCGATCGAGGATGCCGGCGAGCGTGGCCTCGCCCTCGTGCACGGCGCGCTCGACGGCTTCGGCGGCGACCCGCACCACGGTGAGGATGGTGCCCTCCACCGGGCGCAGCACGGCCTCGTAAGCGGCGTCCGCGGCGCGCCGGAGACCGGTGACGAGATCCGCCGGCGCGACCGTGTCGAGCGGCGCGAACGTGTCCGCGAGGCCGCGCAGGATCTGGGAGAGGATCACTCCC
>CAZDJK010000060.1:0-37525 GCA_964505725.1 uncultured Bifidobacteriaceae bacterium
GGGATGCGCGCCAGCGCGCGCTCGAAGAGGTCGCTCACGCGAGGCGTTCGGCGAGGTGGCGCGCGAAGTACGTGAGCACGAAGTCGGCGCCGGCCCGCTTGATCGCGGTGACCGCCTCCCAGGCGGCCGCGTCGCCGTCCAGCCAGCCGAGCTGCGCCGCCGCCTTCAACATCGCGTACTCGCCGCTCACGTGGTACGCCGCCAGCGGGAGGTCGAACGTCGCGCGCATCGCGCTCAGCACGTCGAGGTAGGGGAGCGCGGGCTTCACCATCACCATGTCGGCGCCCTCGGCGATGTCGAGCGCGGTCTCGTCGAGTGCCTCGCGGGCGTTGGCCGGGTCCATCTGGTAGCCGCGCCGGTCGCCGAACTGCGGTGCGCACTCGGCGGCGTCGCGGAACGGCCCGTAGAACACCGAGGCGTACTTGGCGGCGTACGCGAGGATGGCGGCGTCGGCATGCCCGCTCGCGTCGAGCGCGGCGCGGATGGCGCCGACCTGCCCGTCCATCATCCCCGACGGCGCGATCACATCGGCGCCCGCGTCGGCCTGCGCCACTGAGATCGCGGCGTAACGCTCGAGCGTGGCGTCGTTGTCGACCCGCCCGTCGTCGAGCAGCAACCCGCAGTGGCCGTGGTCGGTGTACTCGTCGAGACAGTTGTCGGCCATGAGGACCAGCTCGTCGCCGACCTCGTCGCGCAGGCTGCGCAACGCGACCTGCACCACGCCGTCGGGCGCGTCGGCCCCCGACCCGCGGGCGTCCTTGTGCGCGGGGACGCCGAAGAGGATCACCGCGGGGATCCCGAGGTCGGCGAGCGTGCGCACCTCCTTGCGCAGGCTCTCCTGCGTGTGTTGCACCACTCCCGGCATCGACACGACCGGCTCCGGCGCGTCGATGTCCTCCTTCACGAAGAGCGGGGCGACGAGGTCGTCGACGGACAACCGGGCCTCGGCGACCAGGCGCCGGAGGGCCGGAGAGCGACGGAGCCTGCGCATCCGCCGTTCCGGGAAGCTCATACCTGCGAATCTTACGACCGTGGATGTGCTCGCCCGGTCGGTGTTCGCCCGGTCGACGCCACGCCGCCGAAACGCTCCCGGCACGTCGCCGACGAGGTGATCCACCACGGGGCGCAGCTCGCGCAGCTGCGCGACCTCTACCGGCTGCGGGGCACCTGACCGCCCGTCACCCGCGCGCGACCGGGAGGGTCGCGAGCAGGGTCGCGACCAGGCCTTCGATGGTGTGGTCGGTGGCCTCGGCGTCGACGCGCAACCCCCGGGCGCGCGCGGACTCGGACGTGACCGGCCCGATCGACACCACCGGCGGCTGGGGAGACGGCAGCCCGCCGAGCAGGTCGCAGAAGTTGTCGACGGTCGAGGACGACGTGAACGTGATCGCGTCGACGCGGCCGGCGAGCACCCGGTCGCGCGCCGCGGGCTCGACCGCGGCGGGAACCGTCCGGTACACGGGGAGGACGTCGACCTCGTGGCCCCGCTCACCGAGGCCGACCGGCAACACGTCGCGCGCCCGTTCGGCGCGCACGATCAGCACCCGTTCGCCCGGCGCGCCCGGGGCGGGGAACGCGGCGAGCAGCGACTCGGCCACGAACCGCTCGGGCACAATGTCGGGGCGGACACCGTGCGCGGCGAGGCGCCGTGCGGTCCCGGGCCCGATCGCGGCCACTTGCAGGGTGCCGAGCGCGCGGGTGTCGAGACCGGCGAGCGCGAGCCCGCGCTCGAAGAACGCGTCGACACCGTTGACCGACGTGAACACCAACCACGCGTACCGGTGCAGTGGCGGCAACGCGAAGTCGATCGGCTCGACCCGGATCGTCGGGAGCTCGATCACCTCGGCGCCGAGCTGCTCGAGCCGGGCCCGCAGCTCGCTCGCCTGCTCGCGGGCACGGGTGATCACGACCGCGCGCCCGAACAGCGGGCGCGCCTCGAACCACGTGAGGTCGAGCGCAGCGACGTCGCCGACGACGATCGCGCTCGGAGCCCGCACCCCGGCGGTCGCGATCGAGGCGAGCGTCGCGCGCACCGTGACCTGGTCGGGGCGGGTCCCGTTGCGGACGGCCGCCACCGGCGTCGAGGGCGCGCGGCCTCCCGCGATCAGGCGGCGGGCGATCTCATCGAGGTGGCCGGCGCCCATCAGGATCACGAGGGTTCCCCCGGCGCGCGCGAGGGCCTCCCAGTCGACGTCGCTGTGTCCCTTGGTCGGGTCCTCGTGCCCGGTGACCACGGTGAAGTGGGTCGACGCCCCGCGGTGCGTCACGGGGATGCCGGCGTAGGCGGGAACGCCGATCGCGCTGGTGATGCCCGGCACGACCTCGAACCGGACCCCGGCTCCGGCGAGCGCCTCGGCCTCCTCGCCGCCCCGCCCGAACACGAACGGATCGCCGCCCTTCAGGCGCACCACACGGGCTTCGCCGCGCCCGCGCTCCACGAGCAGCGCATTGATCTCGTCCTGGGTCATCTCGGCCCGGCCGGGCTGCTTCCCCGCCGACACCAGCTCGGCACCCGCGGGAGCGAGCTCGAGGAGGCCGGGCGCGACGAGGCGGTCGTACACCACCACATCGGCCCGCGACAGCAGCTCGTGGCCCCGGACGGTCAGGAGACCGGGGTCACCCGGGCCCGCACCCACGAGGTACACCGTCACCGGACATCGGTCTCCGCGCCGAGGAGATCACTCCCGCCCGCGTCGAGGATCGCGTCCGCGACGTCGCGCGCGACGGTCTCGGGAACGCTTCCCTGGCGGCGGGCCCGCAGCACGATCCGACCGTCGGCCGACGCCAGCAATCCCTCCATGGAGATGCCGTCGACGCCCGCGCTCGCGAGCGCACCGCACGGGAGGTTGCAGCCGCCGCCGAGCAGCGCCAGAAAGGCGCGCTCGGTGTCGAGCTCACGGTGGCGGTCGGCGTGATCGATGCCCTCGAGCCGCGCGCGCGTGCTCTCGTCGTCGACGCGGCACTCGACTGCGAGGGCTCCCTGACCGACCTGGGGCAGCATCGTCGCCGGCTCGAGGATCTCGGCGGCGCGATCGAGCAGATCGAGCCGCGCCAACGCGGCGGCCGCGACCACGAGGGCATCGAAGTCGCGCGCCTTCTCGAGCCGGGTCGGGATGTTGCCACGCACGTCGCCGTAGACGAGATCGGGGCGCAACGCTGCGAGCTGTGCCCGCCTGCGTACCGAGCCGGTGCCGACCAGCCCGCCGGCCGGGAGCGCGTCGAGCGTCGACCCGACCAACGCGTCGCGCGGATCGGCCCGTTCGGGCACCGCCGCCAGGACGAGGCCGTCGACGGTGCCGGACGGCAGGTCCTTCGCCGAGTGGACCGCGATGTCGGCGTGACCTCCGAGCACTGCTTCCTGCACCTCCTTGACGAACACGCCGGTCCCGCCCATCTCGTGAATGGGAACGGACGCGCGGCGGTCCCCCGCCGTGCTCACGATCACCGGCGTGGCGTCGTCCCCGAGCAGCGCGGCAACGCGTTCGGCCTGCCACCGGGCGAGCGCGCTGCCGCGCGTGGCGACGCGCAGCGGGCCCGGCATCAGTCTGCGGTGCCGGTCGCCTCGGTCGGGAGGTCGAACAGCTCGGTGAGCGCGTCCGCGTAGAGGTCGCCGCGCGGCGTGCCCGCGGTGTCCTTCACGCGCACGGTGGGCTCGTGCAGCAGCTTGTTCACCACTCCCTGTGTGATCGCGTCGATCACGCTGCGGGTGGCCTCGTCGAGGGGATCGACCCGGCCCCGGAACCGGTCGAGCTCGCCGAGGCGGATGCTCTCGGCGCGGTCACGAAGCGCGGCGATGAGCGGGGCGACCTCGCGTGCCGACCGTTCCAGGCGGTGCCGTTCGAGCTCCTGGCCGATGAGGTCGCGTACCTTCGCGATCTCCTTGCGGCGCTGCTCCATCGACTGCTCGCCCACCGCGCGCAGGTCGTCGATGTCGAGCAGCGTGACCCCGAAGACCTCGCCGGAGCCCGGGTCGACGTTGCGCGGCATGCCGATGTCCACGATGAGCAGCGCGCGCCCGTCGCGTCGCCGCATGACCGACTCGACCGCGCTCCGCTCCACGAGGAGCTCGGCCGAGCTGGCGGACACGAGGAGCACGTCGCACTCCTCGAGCGCGCGCTCGACGTCCGAGAACGCGACCGCCCGTCCGCCCACGCGCGCCGCGAGGGCGTGCGCGCGCTCGGCAGTGCGGTTCGCCACCACGACCTCCTGCACGCCGGCTCCCGCGAGCGCGAGCGCAGCGCCCTGGCCCATCTCTCCGGCGCCGAGAACCAGGACCCGGCGGTCGTCGAGCGTGCCGAGGGTGGCGACCGCGAGGGACACCGCGGCCGACGAGACCGAGACCGCATGGCGCCCGATGCCGGTCTCGGTGCGCGCCCGCTTGCCCACCTCGATGGCATGCCGGAAGGTGCGCGACAGCAGTGGCCCGCTCGCGCCCTCACGTTCGGCGACGTCCCATGCCTCCCGCACCTGGCCGAGGATCTCGCCCTCTCCGATGATCATCGAGTCGAGACCCGCCGCCACCCCGAACAGGTGCGCCACGGCCGCGTCGTCGTAGTAGGCGTAGACGAGGTCGGAGAACTCGTCGGGATCGACCCCCGAGGTGTCGGCGAGGAAGTCGCGTACGTCCTGCATCGCCGGGTGGAACAGGGTGGCGTGCGCGTACACCTCGGTGCGGTTGCAGGTCGACAGGAGGACGACCTCGGCGAGGTGCTCACGGCGCTCGAGCGCGTGGAGCGCCTTGGGGAGGGCGTCGGGCGACACCGCCATCCGCTCGAGCAGCTCCACCGGCACCGTGCGGTGGTTGAGGCCGACTACGACGAGAGACATGTCCGGAGCAGCTCCTTGGCTTCCTCGACACGGCCGGCCCGGATCAGGTCGAGCATGCCGGAATCGAGCGCCCGTTGCCAATCAGGCTCCTCGGTGGAACGCCCGCCCGCCCGTACTGCTTCCCGGGCCTCCGCGAGCACGTCGAGGAGCGTCTCGTACTCCGGGCCCAGCTCGGTCTCCAGCTGGCGGCGCAGGTACGCGGCCAGCGCCGGGCTGCGTCCGCCGGTGCCGATGGTCACGACGAGATCCCCTCGCCGCACGACCGACATCAGGGTGAACGAACAGTGCTCGGGGTCGTCGGCCGAGTTCACCCACACCCCGCGCGTCTCGCCGGCTTCGTACACCGCGCCGTCGACGGCGGGATCGCCGGTCGCCGTGGTGGCGAGCCACGCGCCGTCGAGGTCCGCCGGGGCGAACCGACGCTCGAACAGGCGGACGGTCCCGGCATCGGCCCACGCCCGTACCTCGGGGCCCACGACGGGCGCGATCACCTCGACCGCAGCCCCCGCGGCGACCAGGGCTTCGATCTTGCGTGCGGCGATCCGTCCCGCGCCCACCACCACGCAGCGGCGTCCCGCGACGAGGAGGTTCGCGGGATAGCCCTCGACGGGTCGGCGCCCGGTCATCGGTTCCGCGCCCCCCCGGCCACCGGCGCGTCCCCGCGGCCGTCGAGCGTGCCGTCGGCGTGCGCCGCGCTGCGCTTCGGCGCGGCGGCGCGCCGCTGCTGGTAGAAGGACAGGATCTGCAGCTCGATCGCGAGGTCGACCTTGCGCATGGAGACGTCCTCGGGCGCGACGACGACGGTGGGCGCGAAGTTCAGGATCGAGCGCACCCCGGCTTCCACGAGGCGGTCGGCGACCTCCTGCGCGGCGGTCGCCGGCACCGCGATCATGCCGATCGCGATCTCGCGCTCGCGTGTGATGTCGGGCAGGTCCTCGAGCGACTCGACCACCAGGTCGCCCACGCGTCGGCCGATCTTGGCCGGGTCGTTGTCGACGAGGGCGACGATGCGAAAGCCGCGGGCGCCGAAGCCCCGGTAGTTCGCGAGCGCCTGCCCGAGGTTCCCCATCCCGACGATCGCCACCGGCCAGTCGTGGGTGAGGCCGAGCTCCCTCGAGATCTCGTGCAGCAGGAAGTCGACGTCGTAGCCCACGCCGCGCGTGCCGTAGGAGCCGAGGTACGAGAGGTCCTTGCGGACCTTCGCCGCGTTGACGCCCGCCAGCTCGGCGAGGCGCTCCGACGAGACGGTGGCGACATCCTGGTCCGCGATCTCGAACAGAGCGCGGTAGTAGAGCGGGAGCCGGGCGACGGTCGCCTCCGGGATGCGGCGGGTCTCGGGAATGGGAGTCTCCTCGCCTCGCTCGGCTCGGTCGGCGCCGGGGCGCCTCCCGCCCCCCTCGGGCCCAGGGTACCGACCTTGTGCACGTTTTCTCAAAGTCCGGGGGCGGTGGCGGGCGAGCGGAGAACGACCGGTACCCTCCGGACGGAGAGAAGGGAGTCTGCGTCCGATGGTCGTCGCGCTGGCGTTCGTGGCCACGGCGGTGTCGTCGCTGTTCGCCCAGTCGATGCTCGTGAGGTTCACGCGCACACGCCGTCCCCAGTACCGCGCCTGGGCGGTCGCCCTGGCCATGTTCGCGCTCGCGTCCGCGGTGCTGGCGACGAGCGCATCGAGCGGCTGGGACGAGGGCTCGTTCCGGGTCTTCTACCTGCTCGGGGCGGTCGTGAACGTGCCCTGGCTCGCGCTCGGGACCGTGTTCCTCCTCGCCTCGCCCCGCCGTGCCCGGGCCACGCAGTGGGTCGTGGCCCTGTTCACCGCGTTCGCCGCGGGCGTGGTGCTCACGGCCCCACTCCAGCCGATCCAGGGCACCGCGATCCCGGTGGGAAAGGACGTGTTCGGCGCGCTCCCGAGGGTGCTGGCGGCGGTCGGGAGCGGTGTGGCGGCGACGGTGATCTTCGTCGGCGCCGCGGTCTCGGCGCTGCGCTTCGCCCGCAACCGCGGTGACGCGCCGCAGCGCCGGCTCGCGCTGGCGAACGGTCTCATCGCGCTCGGCACCCTCATCCTCGCGAGCGGCGGCCTGCTCGAGGGCCTGGTCGGGCACGACGCCGCCTTCGCGTGGAGCCTCGCGGTGGGCGTCTCCGTCATCTACTGCGGCTTCACCCTCGCCAGCGGTCGGCGCCGCACCGAGGTGCAGCCGGCCTGACCCAAAATCTCACGGAGAGTGGTCGAATTCCTCAAGGGGCTCGGAAGGGCCGCCGATCAGGGGAGACGAGCGTCCTCCGGGGAAGCTCGCAACGGCCCGGACGTGGGTGCGGGCGGCGTGAGGAACGGCTTGCCGTTGCTCACGAGCCTCCCAGCCCGCCCCAAGCCCGCCTTCACCCGCGGCCGGGCCATATTTCTGCGCTCGCTCGCTGCGGCGCAGGGTACCTGCGCCGCGGACGCTCGCTCCCGGGGCGCCTACGTTCGGGCGGCTCGCTTCGCTCGCGCCCTCACTACGGACGCCCTGGCGGCAGGGTGGTACGCGCTCTGTCGCGGGGCGGCTCGCCGCGCTCGGAGCTTCCGGCTCCTCCTGGCTAGAAGCCGAGGTGGAGGGCGAACTGGAGGAGCGAGGCGAAGAGGATGAGGAAGAGGAGCACGAGGATGGCGATGGTGGTGCCCGGTCTCATGGCGCGCCGCCTTCGGCGACGAGGATCAGAGGGCTGCCCGCATGGAGCGCGAGCTCGGCGGCGGCCGATGCGCGGTCGAGCGCGAGGCTGACCAGCCCGTACGAGTCGACGAGCAGCACGAGCTCCGACGGCTTGGCGTCGGAGTAGGTGTGCACCCAGCGCGCCACCCGGACCGTCCCGCCCGCGTGCACCTCGATGCGATCGCCCGGAGAGGCGGCCGACTCCTCGAGCTCGGCGGGATCGACGTTGAGCTGGCAGTTGCCGAAGTGGTCCACCCACCACACCTCGGCCGTGATCTCGCCCGAGGGGCGCCGTTCGGGCAGTGACACCAGACCGGGCACGAGGCCACCGGGGTCGGTGGGATGCCCGAGCTCGGCGAGCGACACGCCGCGTGCGAGGTACCCGGCAGCGACCGCGAGCACGTCGCGCCCGGCGAACGTCGGTCCGGGGGCCGGGAGCCGGTACTCGGGGTGATCGAGCACGACAACCGATCGCGCCCCGCCGGCCAACGCGACCGCAGGGGCCAGCAGGCCGTTGTCAGGGCCGAGGAAGATCCTCTCACCGGCCTGCACGCCGACGAGCCGGCGGTCGGTGCCGACGCCCGGGTCGACGACCGCGAGCACGATCGCGTCGTCCGGGAGATATTGCACCGCGCGCACGAGGAGGAGCGCGCCCGCGCGTACGTCGTGCGCCGGGATCTCGTGCCCGAGGTCGACGATCCGCGCGTCGGGTGCGATCCCGAGCACCACGGCCTTGCATACGCCGACGAACTCGTCGGTGAGGCCGTAGTCGGACGCGAACGCGATGAACACGAACCGGAGGCTAGGAGACGTGAACGGCGAGAACCTGATCGCACCGCGAGTGAGCGGTGACCGGCGCCGGGCGCGTGCAGTCGCCGCCCGGCGCGGTGTCGTTCAGCCGGCCTGCGTGTAGCGCGACCCCAGGTACGTGTCGACGTCGATGTCGCGCACCCGGAACGACCGCCCCACCCGTACCGCGGGGAGCGCGCCCGACTTGATGAGCCGGTAGACGGTCATCGTGGACACCCGCATCAGATCGGCCACTTCCTGGACCGTCAAGAAACGCGCCGTGGCGAAAGACTGCGCCACCGGTCACCCCTTCCATCCCGCTTCGTCCGCGTGATGAGCGTAGGCACATGCGGACTGAGTGGACAAGTGATGAGGGAGAGGGGCCCGTGGCGGGAGCGCGGTCCCGAGGCGCCCAGGGGCGGGTCAGTCGAGCCGGTCGTCCGGCGAGGCGAGCCCGTGGGAGTCGGGTACGAGCTCGAGGTCGGGAGCCGCGAGAGGCGTGGGGGCGACGCCGACCAGGTCGACCAACGGCTGGTAGGCCGACGGCGGCCGTCGCTCGTCGAGCGGGACCACCCGTACCGACAGGCCGCGCCAGGAGGCCACGGCCAACACGAGCGCGTCGAGATCGGCGAACGCGACCACTTCGTGACCGGTCGCGAGCGCCCGGCCGGCGAAGACCCGGTCGGCGACGACGAGGTCGGGGTGCGGGAGCGTGAACAGGAGCTCGTCGGCGAGGTCGGGGCCGGCATCGCCGAGCAGGCTCTCGTGGTCGGTCACGACCGCGACCTGGTCGAGCCACCAGATCCGGCGCCGGCGGGAACCCACGAGCGCCGACTCCGTGTGGTCCAGAACCTGCGCGCCCGCGGCCTCGGCCGCGGCGGCGAGCGCACGATGGACCACGAGCAACGAAGCAGGCCGCGAGGTCGCGAAGGCGATCGCGCCTCCTCCGCGCGCCACCTCGACGACCCGGTCGGCGGCGGAGACGAACGCGTCGACCGTGCGCGCGGCTGCGATGCGGGCGCGTGGTCCGTCGCCCTTCCACCCATAGGTCGCGGTGACCGCGTCCTCGACCTGGGCCATGGTGATGCCGGGGAAGGGAGGCAGCCCCAGCCGCGTCCGCTTCTCGCCCTCGACGACCTTGTGCATCACCGCGAGGGTCTCCTCGCGCCCGAACCGCAGGCTCCTCCCGGACACGTGCGCGCGCTTCAGCAGCTCACGCGTGGTCGGTTCCCTGGGCGGCGCCGGCGACCGGGCGCGGACCGGGTCGGCCAGCTTGGGCGGGCGGCGCGACGCGGGTCGGCGGGTCACGACGACCCGAGCTCGCGTGAACGGCGCGTGGCCGCCTCGACCGCTCCCATCACCGCGGCGCGCACCCCTGCCGCCTCGAGCACTTGCAGGCCGGCCGCGGTCGTGCCTCCGGGCGACGTCACCGCCGCGCGCAGCGCCTCCGGTCCCTCGGTTCCCTCTGTCAGCAATGTCGCCGCGCCGAGCAGCGTCTGGCGCACGAGCGCGTCGGCGGTGGCGCGGGGCAGGCCCACCAGCACTCCGCCCTCGATCATCGCCTCCGCGAGCAGGAACACGTACGCGGCCCCCGAGCCCGACACGCCGGTGACCGCGTCGAGCTGCGCCTCGGGCACGCGCACGACGACGCCGACCGCGCGCAGCACCCGCTCCGCGAGCTCCAGGTGCACCTCGTCGGCGCGGGTCCCGGCGGCGACTCCCGCGGCACCGCGACCGACCAGCGCGCCGGTGTTGGGCATCGCCCGCACGACGGGGTGCTCGGTGACGACGGATTCGAGGGCGGCGAGGGTGATCCCGGCCGCGATCGACAGGACGAGCGCCTGCTCCCGCAGCATGGGTACGCACGCCTCGAGCGCGTCGTGCACGTCGGCAGGTTTGACCGCGACGACGACGACGTCGGCCTCGGCCGCGGCCCAGGCCGCGCTCGGCACCACCCGGACCTCGGGAAAGCGCTGCTCCAGCTGGCGCCGGCGGTCGGCGTCGACCTCCGCGATCGCCAGCGTGTCCGGCGGCCACTGCGCCGCGAGGAGCCCCGCGGTGAGCGCCTCGCCCATGCGCCCGCCCCCCAGCACTGCGAGATCCATGCGAGCAGGCTAACGGTGCGCGCCCCCGCCGAGGGCCAGGCAGCGCGGTCCATGGGCGCACCCGTGCGTTCGAAGCCGGTCTCCGGCCTCACGGCGAGTGAGCGAAACAGAGAGGGCCCGAGGAACGATCGGGCGGCTCCGTACTTCCCCGAACGGAGACGCCTTCCTGCACCTCGGGCCACTCCCCTCCGGTGCCCGTCGGCACCGGGACCCGGGGACGGGAATCTACCCGGCCCCGCCCGAACGACGTCCGCCGTCGAGATCCGTCACGGTCGCCGGTACGCGAGCTTCAGCACCGGTTGGAACCACCGTTCCACGAGTTCGTACAGCACGCCGATGATGCGGTCGAGCTCCTCGACCGTCAGGTGCTCGAGCGCGACCCGGCCCACGAGGTAGATGTCGCCGTCGGGCCCGATCGAGAACCGTGCGCCGTACATGGTGTGGTTGCGGCGCAGCAGGAACTCGTAGAGCTCGAGGTGGTGACCCGGCGGGTCGGGGAGGAAGTACACCTCGTAGCGCAACGTGCGCTCGTGCAGGTCGAAGTAGACCGTGGTCGCGTCGCGACCCTCGCAGGTGAAGCGCACGTACCACCGGCGGAGCTCGGGGTCGTATTCGACGTGCTGGACGTACGGCTCGGCTGCAACCGGCCCCTCGAGGTGGTTCGCGACGAGCTCGTGCGCGCGTTCGACGTTCAGCTGCACTGCACCGGCGTGCGCACCGCGAGATCGTCGTAGTGGCGGCGCAGTCGGGTCGCGGCGGTGCTCCAGTGGTAGTTCGTGGCGCGCGCAGCCGCGCGCTCGCCCATGGCGGCACGGTTGCCGCGCAGCAGGGAGTCGATGGCGCGCGCGAAGTCGCCCGGCTCCCGCCGGTCGACGAGGTAGCCGGTGACGCCGTCGTCGACGAGATGGCGCAACCCGCCGACGGCCGACGCGACGACGGGCGTGCCGCAGGCGGCCGCCTCCAGCGCGACCAGGCCGAAGGACTCGGTCTGCGAGGGGACGAGACACACGTCGGCCGCGCGATAGAAGCTCCCGAGGCGCTCGTGCGGCTGCGGTGCGACGAAGCGAACCCTGCCCGCCAGCGCGAGGTCTTCGACCATGGCGTGCAGTCGGCGAAGCTCGTCGTCGCCGTCGGGCCCGCTCGGACCACCGACGATCACCAGCCGGGCGCCGGGGTCGCGCAGCTCGGCCAGCGCGCCAATCGCGAGGTCGACGCCCTTCAACGGCTGGATGCGTCCGACGAAGAGGAGCGTGGGGCTGTCGGCGATCCCGCACTCCCGACGCGCCGATGCGCGGTCGCCGGGCGCGAACAGCTCGTGGTCGACGCCCGGCGTCACGATCTCGACCCGCTCGGGCTCCGCGCCGTAGTACCGGACGAGCTGTGCCCGCTCCTCGGGGGTGAACGCGATGACCAGGTCGGCGCAGCGCACGACCTCCGCCTCGACACGCGGACGGAGGGCGGCGTCGCTCGCCTGGCCGACCTCCGCTTTCACCCGCTCGAGGGTGTGGAAGGTCGTGACGAGCGGCAGGTCGAGATCATGCTTGAGTCGGTGCCCGACCGCACCCGACACCCAGTAGTTCGCGTGCAGCACGTCGTAGCGCGCGGTCTGCTCGACCATGAGCGCGCGCGCGGCGTCGGTGAAGTCGCCGACCAGGTGGGGCAGCTCCTGGCGCGGCACCGGTGCGAGCGGTCCCGCCTCGACGTGCAGCACCCGGAACCCGGGCTCCACCTCGACGACGGTGGGCTGCTCGGGGTGCTCCGCGCGGGTCAGCACGTCGACCGCGACACCGGCACGCGCGAGGGACGAGCCGAGCGAACGGATGTACACGTTCATCCCGCCGCCGTCGCCCGCGCCCGGCTGTGCGAGTGGAGAGGTGTGCACGCTCAGCATCGCGACCCGTTGCATGGCGCCGTCGATGCTATGCGCCTATGGGAAGAGCTTCGACTTGACCTGATCGAGCGCTTCGAACGTCCACGTCGAGTCGTTCTCCGCCTCGGTGACCGGCCGCCACCCGGCGTACGCCGCGACCCGGTTGCCGCTGAAGCTGACCACCTGGCCGGTGATGCCGGCCGTGTGCGGTGACGCGAGCCACGCCGCGACCTCGGCGACGTTCTCGGGGCTCAGGTCCACGCGACGCTCGTCGCCGAACAGCGGTCCGCCGTGGAGCTCCTCGGTCATCCGCGTGAACGCCAGCGGCGCGATCGCGTTCACCCGTACTCCGTAGGGTGCGAGCTCGGTTGCGAGCGTTGTCGTCATCCCCGCGATGCCCGCCTTGGACGCGACGTAGTTGATGTGACCCGGTACGCCGTTGAGGCCGTTGACCGACGTCGTGAACACCACGCTCGCGTCGACGGGGTGGCCGGTGCGCTTGAGCTCGTCGCGCCAGTGCGCAGCCGCGAAGCGCGTCGGGACGAACGAGCCTTTGAGGTGGACGGTCGTGACGACGTCCCAGTCCTCCTCGGTCATGTTGAAGATCATCCGTGGGCGCGCGATGCCCGCATTGTTGACGAGGATGTCGAGGCGACCGAGGTCGTCGACGGCCTGCTGCACCAGTCGCCGTCCTCCCTCCCAGCTGCTCGCGTCGCCGACGTTGGCGACGGCTCGGCCGCCGGCGGCACGGATGGTCTCCACCACCTCGGTGGCGGGCGACTCGTCGGCACCCTCGCCCACGAGCGACGAACCGAGGTCGTTCACCACCACCGCCGCCCCCTCGGCGGCGAGACGGAGCGCCTCCGCCCGACCGATGCCGCGGCCCCCGCCGGTCACGATCGCGACCCGGCCCTCGAGCGACGCGGTCACCCCTTCAGTCGCTCGGCGAGCTCGAGATCGATGCGGTCGATGACCGAGAACAGCGCGCGCCGCTCGGCGGACACGTCGTGCTCGAGCGACCGCAGGCGGTCGACGGCGTCCACGAGGTCGGCGTCGCCGAGCGAAGGCAGGTTCGCGAGCAGGCCCTCGCTCTGCTCGAGCTCGGTCGCCCACTCGGTCTCCTCGTCGGGCGCGAGCTTGAGCGGGAGTCGGCTGGTGGCCGCACCGGCGCGCGGGCCCGAGTCGGCGAGGATGCGCGGCAGCTCGTTGATCAGGTCCTCCACCGTGCCGCCCGTCGCCCGGCGCGAACGCTCGGCGTCGAGGATGTCGATGCGGGCCTGGGTGAGGCGCCGCACGTACGACACCTCGGTTTCGAGCTCGATGCACTCCCCGTGCATCGACCGCAGCTCCTCGTCGGTGCGTTCCTGCAACCCCGCGAGGTATGCGGGATCGACGACGCGGGCGGTACGGACATGGCGGTCGTCCATTTGGCTTGGCCTCCTCCCCTGCACGGTACCTGCGGCGTGCGTCGTGTTGATGGTGCGCTCCGGTCGCGTGCCCTGTCGGCTCAACAGCCCGCGGATTTGAGCGTCGGGTAGGGGTCGATCCGGCTGCCGTTGGGGCCGCCGATGCGGATCTCGAAGTGCAGGTGGGGCACCTGGGCGTTGCCGGTCTGGCCCGAGTACCCGATGAGCTCGCCCTGCGCCACGCTCCGCGCGCCTCCGACGAAGGCCGACAGGTGGGCGTAGTAGTAGGTGTTGCCCCCTGCCTGGACGTACGCCTCGTTGCCGCCCGCGCCGTCGTTGCCCATGTAGAAGATGGTGCCCGACATCGTGGCGACGAGCGGGGTTCCCATCGGCACGAACATGTCGATGCCGGGGTGGCCCGTCGGGCCGCCGAAGTCGTCGCTGTAGGCGGCGCCTGCCACCGGGCACGTGAAGCCGTTGCCGCCGGGGCTGCCGATGATCTGTCCCGGCGCGCCGCCGCTCTGCGCGGCCTGCGCCCCGCGGAGCTGCGCCTGCTCGGCCTGGAGCCGCGCCTTCTGGGCGGCGGCCGCAGCGGCGATCTCCTGGTCGAGCTTGGCCTGGAGCGCGGCTGTCGCCTGTTGCGCGTCCGCGAGCCGGGCCTCGACGTCGTTCTGGCGCGCGTCGAGCGCGTCGGCCGCCTGCTGCTCCTCGGCTTGCTCCTTGCGGAGCTGTGCCTGCTGTTGCTCGAGGTCGGCGTTGATGGCGGCGAGCTTCCTGACCGCGGTGTTGTCGGTCTGGTTCGCGTGGTCGAGGAGCGCCTGCTGGCGGAGCGCGGTGACCGCGCTGTCGGCGTCGATCACGAGCGCGAGGTTCTGGCCCGCGTGGGTGTAGGCGAACCGCGCCCGGGCCGCGACCGTCTCCTTCAGCTCGGAGGCGCGAGCCTTGTCGTCGTCGATCATCGACTGCAGCTGGCTGATGTGGTTCTGGGTCGCCCCGAGCTTGTCGCGCGCCGCGGCGAGCTCGGCGGCGGCCGCATCGGCTTCCGCGCGCGCCTGGGCGAGCTGTGCACGCGCCGCATCGAGGTCGTCCGCAGTGGACGCCCCCGCCGCGAGCGCGGGCAGCGCGACGCAGGCGAGGGCGACGACCGCGGCGCACGTCCGTTTGAGGGCAGCCATGAGCTCCAGGGTTCGGGCGCGAGGTCGGGGGGCAAGCTAGCAGTTGCCGCCCGTTCGCGGGTGCTTGCGGACGCCGCCGGTGGGCACTCGCTCACGCCCCGCAGTCACCGGATCGTCCAGAATCCTTACCAATCCCCCGAAGACTACCGAACATGGAGGATCCATGCCGATCTACACGCTTCCCGAGCTGGACTACGACTACACCGCGCTCAAGCCGCACCTCTCGGCTCGGATCCTGGAGCTCCACCACGGCAAGCACCACAAGGCCTATGTGGACGGTGCCAACGCGACGTTCGAGAAGCTGGGCGAGGCCCGGGAGAGCGGCGATTTCGGCACCATCAACCAGCTCGAGAAGAACATGGCGTTCCACCTCTCGGGCCACGTGCTGCACTCGTTGTTCTGGAAGAACATGGCGCCGGGCGCGGGGGGCGAGCCCGAGGGCGAGCTGGCAGCGGCGGTGAAGGAGTGCTTCGGCAGCTTCGACGCGTGCCGGAGCCAGATCACTGAAGCCGCGCTCAACGTCCAGGGGTCGGGGTGGGCGGCGCTCTCGTGGGAGCCGCTCGGGACCCGGCTCATCGTCGAGCAGGTGTACGACCACCAGGGCAACGTCGGGCAGGGCGGCCCACCCCTCCTCGTGCTCGACATGTGGGAGCACGCCTACTACCTGCAGTACGAGAACGTGAAGGGCGACTGGGTCAAGGCGTTCTGGTACCTCGTGAATTGGCCCGATGTCGCCGAACGCTTCGACGGCGTGCGCGGGCTCAAGCTCGTCTAGCTCGCGCGGTCGTGGGCAGGCGCGACTGGAGGAGCGGCGGTCGGTGGGCCTGCGGTAGCCTGCGCGCGCAGTCACGGACCATGGAGTAGCCGGGCGTGGACGTCTACCTGCCGATCCTCACGATGATCGTGTTGATCGTGCTCTTCGTGCTGTTCTCGTTCGTCGCGTCGACGATGCTCGTCGCCCGGCGGCCCACGTCGGCGAAGCGGGCGCCCTACGAGTCGGGGATCGTTCCCGAGTACGAGCCCGCCGAGCGGTTCCCGGTGAAGTTCTACCTCGTGGCCATCGCCTTCATCGTCCTCGACGTGGAGATCATCTTCCTCTACCCCTTCACGACGGTTATCCGCGGCCTCGGCGCCGACGGCCTCATCGTGATGGGCGTGTTCCTGATCGTTCTGCTCGTGCCGTTCGCCTATCTCCTGTCGACCGGAGCGCTCGACTGGGGCCCGGTGAAGCAGGTGGTCACGCGCGCGGGGGCGACGATCCTGCGCGCGCCCGGCACCCCCGGCCGCGACGGCCTCGACCCGGCTGCGCCGGAGGCCGACGAGGGCGAAGCTGCCTGATGGGTCTCGAAGCGCTCAACTACAACTTCCTGACCGCCCGGGTCGAGGACCTCGTCAACTGGGCCCGCAAGAGCTCGGTGTGGCCGGCGACGTTCGGGCTCGCCTGTTGCGCGCTCGAGATGATGGCGACGGGCGCCGCCCACTACGACCTCTCCCGCTGGGGAATGGAGATCTTCCGCGCCAGCCCCCGTCAGGCCGACCTCATGATCGTCGCCGGGCGGGTGAGCCAGAAGATGGCTCCCGTGCTCCGGCACGTGTACGACCAGATGGTCGAGCCGAAGTGGGTCATCTCGATGGGCGTGTGCGCGAGCACCGGCGGCATGTTCAACAACTACGCCATCGTGCAGGGAGTCGACCAGATCGTGCCCGTCGACGTGTACGTCCCCGGGTGCCCACCGGGCCCGGAGACGCTCATGTCCGGCATCCTGATGCTCCACGAGCAGATCCAGCGCGGCGAGATCTTCAGGCGCCGCTCGGAGTCGCCGACCGGCGGCGCCGCCCTCGAGGTCACCGTCTGAGCGAGGCCGCCCCCGACGATGCCCGACGACACCCAGCCTCGTGAACCGGATCACGAGCCCGGCGACCCGGTGGCGGTCGTCGTGACCGAGCGTTTCCCAGGCTCGGTGGCGCTCGACTCGCACGGCCAGGCGGTCGTGTTCGTCGACCGCGCCGACTGGCACGCGGTCGCCGCGCTCCTCCGCGACGAGGAGCGCTTCACCCAGTGCCTCGACGTCACCGCGGTCGATCACCTCGTCGACGAGGCGCGCGTGGTGCCGCCGGGCGTCGCCGCCGAGCGCTTCGAGGTGGTGGCGAACTTCCTTTCGCACCCGCGCAACCGGCGGGTCCGCGTGATCACGCAGGTGCCCGAGTCCGACCCGGAGGTCGCGAGCCTCGTCGACCTCTATCCCGGGGTGAACTTCGGCGAGCGCGAGGTGTTCGACCTCTTCGGGATCCGCTTCGCCGGTCACCCGGATCCGAGCCGGATCCTGATGCCCGACGACTGGGTCGGGTTCCCGCTGCGCAAGGACGATGCGCCGGCGCGCGTGCCGGTGACGTTCAAGGGTGACCCCGGCCCGCGATGAGCGACGACGCGCACGTCACCGAGCGGCTCGAGCGTCAGACCGACGAGGGCGCGCAGGAGATGCGGCCCCTGTCGGGGCCGGCCGAGCAACGGGAGCTGGTGCTCACCGGGGGCCCCTGGCCCGACGCCTCCGACACCATGATCATCAACATGGGGCCGCAGCACCCGTCGACCCACGGCGTGCTGCGGATCATGGCCGAGCTCGACGGCGAGACCGTGCTGCGTGCCAAGCCGGTGATCGGCTACCTGCACACCGGCATGGAGAAGACCGGCGAGGAGCTCTCCTACGTGCAGGGCGCCACCAACGTCACGCGCATGGACTACGCCGCGCCGCTGTCGAACGAGCTCGTGTACTCGCTCGCGGTCGAACGGCTGCTCGACATCGAGGTACCGCCGCGCGCGGTCTGGATCCGCATGCTCCTCGTCGAGCTCAACCGCATGTCGTCGCACCTCCTGTTCCAGGCCACCAACGGCATGGACCTCGGCGCGGTGTCGATGATGATCTATGGCTGGCGCGAGCGCGAGACGGTGCTGCGGCTGCTCGAGGACATCACCGGCCTGCGCATGAACCACAACTACATCCGACCGGGCGGCGTCGCGGCCGAGCTCCCCGACGGTTGGCAGGAGGCGACGCTCGCGGCGTGCGAGAGCGTGGAGCGCGGCGTGCGGGAGTACGACGCGCTGCTCAGCGAGAACCCGATCTGGCGCGAGCGCACGGTGGGGATCGGCATCATCACCACCGAGGAGGCACTCGCGCTGGGTGCCACCGGGCCCATCCTCCGCTCGACCGGCTTCGCGTGGGATCTGCGAAAGGCGCAGCCGTACCTCGCGTACGACGAGGTCGACTTCGACGTGATCTACACCGAGCACGGCGACGTCTTCGACCGTTACCAGATCCGGCTCTGGGAGATCTTCGAGTCGGTCAAGATCGTGCGCCAGTGCATCGAGCGGATGCCTCCGGGCGACTACCGGGTGCAGGACCTGAAGGTCACGCCGCCTCCCCGCGCGCGGATCGACGAGTCGATGGAGGCGCTGATCCACCACTTCAAGCTGTTCACCGAGGGGTTCCGTGTCCCCGCGGGCGAGACGTACGTGGCGATCGAGTCGCCTCGCGGCGAGATCGGTTGCTATCTCGTGGCCGACGGCGGCCCCAAGCCGGTTCGGCTCCACATCCGTGGGCCGTCGTTCTACAACCTGCAGTCGATGGACGCGATGGTGCCCGGCGGGCTCTTCGCCGACGCGGTCGCGGTCGTGTCGAGCATCGACCCGATCATGGGAGAGGTGGACCGGTAACCGTGTTCAACGCCGCCAACCTCGACCGGGCGCGCGAGATCATCGCCCGCTACCCGCAGAAGAAGTCGGCCGTGCTGCCGCTGCTCCACCTCGCGCAGGACCAGGACGGGTGGGTGGCACCGGAGGCGATCGTCGAGGTCGCCCACCTGCTCGACCTCACTCCCGTGGTGGTGCTGGGTACGTGTTCCTTCTACACGATGTTCAAACGCGAGCCGCCGGGCCGGCTGATCGTGTCCGTGTGCACCAACGTGAGCTGCCTCGTCAACGGCGGCCCCGCGCTGCTCGAGCACCTCGAGCGCCGGTACGCAGACGATACCGACGTCACCGTGGAAGAGGTCGAGTGCATCGCGGCGTGCGACCTCGCGCCGGTGCTCCAGGTGAACTACGAGTTCCACGGCCCGCTCACGGGCGATGCGGCCGAGAACCTCGTGGACGACTACAAGCGCGGTACTCGGACGCCGCGCACGATCTCGGGGTCACCTCGCTGATGGCCGCTCGAGAGACGCGAGTCATCACCAAGTTCCTCCGCGAGCACCCGGACGACTCCTGGACCATCGACGCCGCGCTCGCGAACGGCACCTACTCGACGCTCGACGGACTCTTCGACCGGGCGCCCGACGACATCGTGCAGCTCGTCACCGACTCCGGGCTCCGCGGGCGCGGCGGTGCCGGCTTCGGAACGGGGCAGAAGTGGTCGTTCCTCCCGAAGGACGTGTTCCCGCGCTACCTCGCGGTGAACGGCGACGAGGGCGAGCCGTCGACCTTCAAGGACCACATGCTCCTCGAGCGCGACCCGCACCAGCTCATCGAGGGCATCGTCATCACCTCGTACGCGATCCAGACCCACCACGCCTTCCTCTACCTGCGAGGCGAGTTCGCGCTCGGAGCCGAGCGCGTGGCGCAGGCTCTGGCCGACGCCTACGAGCGTGGGTTCGTGGGCAGGAACATCAAGGGTTCCGGCTACGACCTCGAGATCGTGCTCCACCGGGGTGCCGGGTGCTACATCGCCGGTGACGAGACCGGGCTCCTCTCCAGCCTCGAAGGCGAGCGCGCGATGCCGCGCATCAAGCCGCCGTTCCCCGCCGTGCAGGGCGTGTACGCCGCGCCCACCATCGTGAACAACGTGGAGACGCTTTCGGCCGTCCCACACATCCTCCGCAACGGCGCCGAGTGGTACGCGGCGATGGGCGTCAACCGCTCCAAGGGCACGCGGCTGTTCTCGGTGTCGGGCCACGTCGAGCGCCCCGGGAACTACGAGGTTGAGCTCGGCATCACGTTCCGCGACCTGATCGAGGACCTGGCCGGTGGCGTGCGCGGCGGTCGCAAGCTCGGGTTCTTCATCCCGGGCGGCGCGTCGTCGCCGTGGCTGCTCGAAGAGCACCTCGACGTGCAGCTCGACATGGACTTCGTGCAGAGCGACCTCACCGGGGCCACCACCATGCTCGGTTC
The DNA here is from genome assembly GCA_964505725.1 of uncultured Bifidobacteriaceae bacterium. Classification (GTDB taxonomy): domain Bacteria; phylum Actinomycetota; class Acidimicrobiia; order IMCC26256; family DASPTH01; genus CAVRJC01. Next base: position 20,018 of record CAZDJK010000060.1, read on the forward strand.
GGGCGCGGTGATGGTGTACGACGACAGCGTCGACCCGTTGCTCGTGGCGTGGCGCATCGCCAAGTTCTTCGCCCACGAGTCGTGCGGGAAGTGCACACCGTGCCGCGAGGGGTCGGGCTGGCTCGAGAAGGTCCTGTACCGGATGATCAACGGCTACGGCCGGCCGGAGGATCTCGACCTCATGCTCTCGTTCGGCAACAACGTCGCGCCCGGCATGAACTGGCCGCCCGGTATGACGACGATCTGCCAGCTCGGGCCGAGCATCGTCTCGCCGGTGCTGAGCCTCAACCGCTTCTGGCGCGACGAGATCATCGCCCGCATGCAGGCCGACACCGAGCGGCGCCAGTCGGTCGCGGTCGAGGCCGCATCGTGACGCCCAACGTGGTGCCGATGAGCCAGTGGCCGTCGGAGCAGGCCTACGTCATCCCCGTCGCGCCGGGCCCCGACGTTGTCACGCTCACCATCGACGGGCGCGAGGTGCAGGCGCCGCGCGGCGAGCTCCTGATCAAGGCGGCGCAGCGTCACGGCACCTACATCCCGCGCTTCTGCTGGCACGAGCGCATGAAGCCGGTCGGCATGTGTCGCATGTGCCTGGTGCAGGTCGAGGGCATGCGCGGCCTGCAGATCTCGTGCGCCACCCCGGTCGCCGACGGCATGGTCGTCAGCACCGAGAGCGAAGCGGTGAAGACCGCGCAGGACGGTGTGCTCGAGTTCCTGCTCATCAACCACCCGCTCGACTGCCCGGTGTGCGACCGCGGCGGCGAGTGCCCGTTGCAGGATCAGACGCTGGCGTTCGGACCAGGCGAGTCGCGGTTCATCGAGGAGAAGCGCCACTTCGAGAAGCCGGTGCCGATCAGCAGCCTCGTGCTCCTCGACCGCGAGCGGTGCATCCAGTGCGGGCGGTGCACGCGCTTCGCGTCGGAGATCGCCGGGGAGCCCCTCATCGACTTCGGCGAGCGCGGCGCGTCCACCGAGGTCATCACGTACCCCGACGAGCCCTTCTCCTCCTACTTCTCCGGCAACACCGTGCAGATCTGCCCCGTGGGCGCGCTCACGTCGAGCACCTACCGCTTCCGCGCCCGCCCCTGGGACCTCGAGACCGTGGAGACGTCGTGTCTCACGTGCGCGGTCGGTTGCCGTGGCGCGCTCGAGAGCACGTCGAACCGCATCGTGCGCATGCTCGGGGTCGACTCCGAGCCGGTGAACCAGGGCTGGCTGTGCGACAAGGGCCGCTACGGCTACGAGTGGGTGCACGACCCGGGCCGGGTGCGCGCGCCCATGGTGCGCCGCGCCGGTGAGCTGGTGGAGGTCTCGTGGCCCGAGGCCCTCGATGCCGCCGCGGGCATCCTCCGCCGCGCGCTCGACGGCGGGGGGCCGGGCTCCATCGGGCTCCTCGGCGGCGCGCGCGGCACGAACGAGGACGCCTACGCGTGGGTCCGCCTCGCCAAGGGGGTGCTCGGCACCGACAACACCGACTGCCAGCTCGGCGACGGGCTCCCGGCCGAGGTCGTGCTCGGGCTCCCGCGGGCGACCATCGGGTCGCTCGACCACGCGCGCGCGATCGTGCTGCTCGGCCCGGACCTGGAGGAGGAGTTGCCGGTGCTCTTCCTGCGGGTGCGCCGCGCCGCGACCGAGCTCGGCGTCCCGGTGATCGAGGTCGCGCCGCGCGCGTCGGGGCTCACGCGCGACACCGCAGCCGTGTTGCGCCACGCGCCGGGCGAGAGCGGCGCCATCACCGCGCAGCTCGCACGCGCCCTCGCGGGCGACGGCACCGCGTCGGGTGACGGCCAGATCGAGCGCGCCGCTACCGCCATCGACGGGCGCGAGGGCGACATCGTCGTCGTGCTCGGGCGCCAGTCGCTCGCCGAGCCTCCCGGGGCGGTCGTGCAGGCTGCCGCCGCCCTCGCCGCGCTCCCCGGCGTTAGCTTCCTGTCGTCGCTGCGGCGCGGCAACGTGCACGGTGCGCTCGACGTCGGGCTCACCCCGGGCTTCCTCCCCGGCCGCGTCACCCTCGACGCAGCGAGGGAGCGCTACGCGTCCTCGTGGGGCGCGGTGCCGCCGGCGCGCGGCCTCGATGCGTTCGGGATGCTCGAGGCCGCGCGCGATGGACGTCTCGACGCGCTCGTGCTGCTCGGCGCCGAGCCGCTCGCCGACTTCCCCGACCGTGCGCTCGCGCGAGCCGCTGTCGACAGCGTGGAGCACCTCATCGCGGTCGGTGCGTTCACGTCCGACGCCGCTGCGCGCGCCGAGGTGTTCTTGCCGGTGTCGGTGTGGGGCGAGAAGGCAGGCAGTGCCACGAACCTCGAAGGGCGCGTCCAGCGACTGGCACGCCTCGTCACGCCGGAGGGCACGACCATGCCCGACTGGCAGATCGCGTCGGAGCTGGCGCGGCGCCTCGGCGTCGACTTCGGCTTCGACACCGTGGAGGATGTGCAGGACGAGATCGCGCGTCTCGCCCCCGCGCATGCGGGCGTCGATGCCGCGCTCCTGCGGCGCGCGCGCGACGGCGCGGTGCTGCCGGTGCGGGAGTTCCCCGACGAGGTCGTGCTGCACGCGGCCCAGGGCTTCTCCGCGGGCCGGTCGTGGGAGCCGATACCGCCCGCGGGCGCCGACGAGGAGGAACCGGCTCGGGAATCCGCGCCCGAGGCGGCCGCCGGCGAGCGGCCCGCCGCCACGGGCGCGGAACCGCCGGAGTCGGGCGTCGCGCTCTACGCGTGGGACCGGTCCGTCGAGCCCGCGCCGACGGTGCCGATCGACGCGTACAGTCTCCGCCTCGTGGCCGCCCGCACGCTGTACGACGCCGGGCGCACGGCGGCGTCCGGGCCGTCGCTCGCACCGCTAGCGCCGGGCGCCGCGCTCGTGGTGCACCCGAGCGACCTGTCGCGCCTCGGGGTGGCGAACGAGGGTGACGACGTCCGGGTCACCAGCTCGCGGGCCACCGTGACCGTCTCGGTGCGGACCGACAACGCGACCGCACCCGGCACCGCGTTCATGGCGATCGCGCAGGCGGGCGACGTGGGGCCCTCCGACCTGGTGACGGTCTCCGAGCCGGTCACCGAGCTGCGCGTCGAGACCACGCGGTGACGCCCGTGCTCGCTGCCGACCCGCTGTTCGCACACGGCATCGACACCACCGTCGTGCTCATCGTGATCGGGAAGACGATCGCGGTGTTCGTGCTCCTGCTTCTGTCGGTGCTCCTCTACATCTGGTTCCTGCGCAAGGTCATCGCCAAGATGCAGAACCGGATCGGTCCCGACCGCGCGGGCCCGTTCGGTCTGCTCCAGACCCTCGCCGACGGCATCAAGCTCTTCTTCAAGGAGCAGTCGTCGCCCACGTCGGCCGACAGCCGCGTGTTCTTCATCGCGCCGTACCTGTCGATCCTGCCCGCGTTCCTCGCGTTCGCCATCGTCCCCATCGGCGGGCTCGTCGTGATCGCGGGCCGGCCCACCTACCTCCAGCTCGCCGAGCTGCCCTTCGGGATCCTCTGGCTGCTGTGCATGTCGGGGATCGGTCTCTACGGCGTGATGCTCGCGGGTTGGTCGTCGGGTTCCAAGTACCCCCTCCTCGGCGCGGTGCGGGCGTCGGCGCAGCTGCTGAGCTACGAAGCCGCGTTCGGCCTCGCGATCGTCGGGGTGCTGATCCAGTCGAACACGCTGTCGACGCGCGGCATCGTCAACGCCCAGGGCGCGGCGAGATGGACCGGCGTGCAGTCGATCTTCAACGGTGACTGGTACTGGCTGCCCGCGGTCGTGGCTCTCGTCATCTTCGCGATGGCCGCGGTGGCGGAGACCAACCACCCGCCGTTCGACCTGGTGGAGGCGGAGCAGGAGCTGACCGGCGGTTTCATGACCGAGTACACCGGCATCCGGTTCGCGATCTTCTACCTCGCGGAGTTCATGAACCTGATCACGATGTCGGCGATCGCGGTGACGCTCTTCTTCGGCGGGCCCGCGGGACCGGGCCTCGGGTTCCTCCCCGCGAACGGCTGGTTCAACGCGTGGGTCATGCCGGTGTTCTGGTTCATGCTGAAGGTGATCGTGCTGCTCTTCGCCACCGTGTGGCTGCGTGCGACGCTGCCCCGCCTGCGCTACGACCAGCTCATGTCGCTGGGCTGGAAGGTGCTCATCGAGGTCGCCTTCCTCTGGGTCATCGTCTCGGGCGTCGTCGTGGTGGCGAAGGACCAGGGCTGGTCGATGTGGATCGTCGTCCCCTCGGCAGTCGTGGGTGCGGTGCTCCTCTACGGCGTGCTGTACGCGTCGATGCCACGCAGGACGGAGCTCGTCGAGGAGATCCGCTGATGGGGTGGATGAGCGGGTTCGGCGTGACGCTGCGCCAGATCGGGCGCCCGAAGGTCACCGAGAAGTTCCCGCAGGAGAAGGCGCCGAAGCCGGTGCGCCAGCACGGCCGTCACGTGCTCAACCGCTACGAGGACGGCATGGAGAAGTGCATCGGCTGCGAGCTCTGCGCGGGCGTGTGCCCCGCGAAGTGCATCTACGTGCGGGGCGCAGACAACCCGCCCGACGCACCGGTCTCGCCGGGCGAGCGCTACGGCTTCGTGTACGAGATCAACTACCTGCGGTGCATCCACTGCGACCTGTGCGTCGAGGCCTGCCCCACCGAGGCGATCACCGAGACCAAGCTGTTCGAGTTCTCGTTCGCCAACCGCGACGACGCGATCTACACCAAGGCCGAGCTGCTCGTCGACGACGACGGACGGGCCCGCCGGCAGCCGTGGGAGCTGTGGCTCGGCGACGAGGACGACCACACGAGCGCGTGGATGCGCGCGACCTCCCCGTCGGGGAATGCCCGGTACGAAGGCCGGGTCGGTTGGTCGGGCGAGCTCGGCTTCGGCGTGCGCCCGCCCGAGGCCGGCCAGTCGCGCGCTCCGTCGCCCGGCGACACCGTGCGCGAGCCCGCCGATCCGTTCCACCGCCACCACGAGCACCACGAGCATGGCGACCAGCACGAGCACCACGACGAGCACGAGCACCACGACGACCACGCGGCCGGGGACCACTGATGGACGCGGTCGTGTTCTTCGTGGCGGCGGCGTTCGCGCTCGCCGGGGCGCTCGGCGTGGTGCTCGCCCGCAACCCAGTGCACTCGGCGCTGCTGCTGGTGATGACGTTGATCGCGGTCGCGGTGTTCTTCATCGAGAACGACGCCGACCTCCTCGCCGCGGTGCAGATCATCGTGTACGCGGGCGCGATCGTCGTGCTCTTCCTGTTCGTGATCATGCTCCTCGGTGTCGACCGCGCCGAGATGCTCACCGAGCCGCTCCGTTTCCAACGCCCCACCGCGGTCGCCCTGGGCGCGATCGCGCTCGCCGAGCTGATCTTCCTGGGCGGCCACACCTGGGCCACCGGGCAGCGGCCCCCCGGCGCCCTGCCCATACGCGGTTCCGGCCCGGGCGGCGCCGTGCTCGGCGGCAACGTCGAACGGGTCGCCCGGGCCCTGTTCACCGACTTCGTCTGGCCGTTCGAGATCACCGCCGCCCTGCTCGTGATCGCGGTGGTCGGTGCCGTTGTGCTCGCCCGGCGCAGCGGCGAGCGCATCGAGCTGACGCCCGAGCCGGGGCTCGAGCCGCGACCCGAAGAGGAAGTCGGAGCCGAGGTCGGGCCGTGACCATCACCGACACCTACTACCTGGTGGTCGCGGCGGCCATCTTCACCATCGGCGCGGTCGGCGTGCTGGTGCGCCGCAACGTCCTGGTCATGTTCATGTGCGTCGAGCTGATGCTCAACGCGGTGAACCTGACCTTCGTCGCGTTCGCGAACCGACTCAACGACATCAACGGGCAGGCGTACGTGTTCTTCACGCTGGTCGTCGCGGCGGCCGAGGTCGCGATCGGTCTCGCGATCATCGTCGCCGTGTTCCGCCTGCGCCGCGGCGCCACCGCCGACGATCTCGACATCCTGCGTGATCGTCCCGACCCGAGCCGGATACCGTGAGCTCGCGCGACCTGCTCGACCTCGTAGCGATCGTCCCCGCGCTGCCGCTCCTCGGCGCGGCCGTCCTGCTGCTCTTCGGCAAGCGCATTGGCGAGCCGCTCGCCGGCTGGATCGCGACCGCGCTCATGGGTCTCGCGTTCGCGTGGTCGCTCGTGATGCTCGGGGCGATGTTGAACCTCCCGACCAACGCGCGCGTCAACGTCGAGACCCTCTTCACCTGGATCCCGGCCGGCGCGCTCCGCGTGAACATGGGCTTCTACGCCGATCCGCTCTCGATCACGTGGATCCTGCTCGTCACCGGGATCGGCGGCCTGATCCACCTCTACTCGATCGGCTACATGCACGGCGACCCGTGCTTCTCGCGCTTCTTCGCCTACCTCAACCTCTTCGCCGCGTCGATGCTCGTGCTGGTCCTCGGCTCGAGCTTCCCGGTGACGTTCCTCGGCTGGGAGGGCGTCGGCCTCTGCTCGTACCTGCTGGTGTCGTTCTGGTTCGAGCGCAACTCGGCGGCGGTGGCGGGGAAGAAGGCGTTCGTCACCAACCGGGTCGGAGACGTCGGGTTCCTCCTCGCCATGTTCCTGATCTTCGCCTCCTACCACACACTCGACTACGCAGGGATGGGGGCCGGCGCGAAGGCCATCTCGACCGGCACCGCCACCGCGATCGCGTTGCTGCTGCTCATGGCCGCGGTGGGGAAGAGCGCGCAGATCCCGCTCCACCTCTGGCTCCCCGACGCGATGGAGGGCCCCACACCGGTGTCGGCGTTCATCCACGCCGCCACCATGGTCACCGCGGGGGTCTTCCTCCTCTGCCGGGCGCACCCGCTGCTCGAGGCGAGCCCCGACGCCATGACCGTCGTGGCGTGGGTCGGTGGCGTCACCGCGCTGCTGGCGGGCACCGTCGCGATCATGCAGCCCGACATCAAGCGCGTGCTCGCGTACTCCACGGTCAGTCAGCTCGGCTACATGTTCTTGGCGGTCGGCATCGGCGCGTACTCCGCCGCGGTCTTCATGGTCATCTGCCACGCCTGCTACAAGGGCTGCCTGTTCCTCGGCGCCGGTGACGTGATCCACGGCAACCACGACCACCAGGACATGCGACTCATGGGGCGATTCCGCAAGTTCCTGCCGTTCACCGCGATGGCGATGACAGTCGCGTGGCTCGCCATCACCGGCGTGCCCCCGTTCTCGGGGTTCTTCTCGAAGGACGCCATCATCTCGAGCGCGTTCGAAGCCCACGACTACGGGCTGTGGGTCGTCGGCCTGCTCGCCGCCGTGTTCACGGGCTTCTACATGACGCGGCTGATCTACGTGACGTTCTACGGCAACGAGCGATGGAACGAGACGCCTCCGGAGGGTGCGCTCGTCGTTCCCGACCATCCGGAGGTCGACCCCGACAGTGACCCGTCGCCGACCGTGTCCTACGGCGAGCTGGTGCACTACGCAGAGACGCCGCGTGAACCGCACGAAGCGGCCACCATCATGGTGATCCCCGTGCTCGTGCTGGGCGTGCTCGCGGCGGTCGTGGGCTTGCTCGACGTTCCCCTCAATGGCTCCGAGTGGCTCGACAAGTGGCTCGCGCCCACCTTCCACGGCGTCACCCAACCGGAGCCGGGGTCGTTCTGGTCGGGCTCCGGGCTCGAGGCGATCTGCGTCGTGTTCGCAGTCGCCGGGATCACGGCGTCGTACCTGCTGTACCGGCGCGGATTGCGGAAGCCGGAGGAGGAGCCGCTCGACGAGCGGCTGGGTGCAGCGGCGCCGGTGCTGGGGCACGCGTACTACTACGACGAGAGCGTGAGCCGTCTCGTCGACGGCCCCGTACGCGGTTTCGCGGGCTGGCTCGACCGCGTCTTCGACCAACGGGTGATCGACGGTGCCGTCAACGGGATCGGGTACCTCACCCGGCAGGCGGCGTCGGGCCTGCGCCACCTGCAGGACGGCTTCGTCCGCCGCTACGCGATGGGCATCGCGTTCGGCACCGCGGCGCTGCTGCTGTACCTCGTGCTGTGGGCGGGGCGGTAACGGTGGACTTCCCGATCCTGTCCGCCATCATCGGCGTGCCGTTCGCGGGCGCCCTCGTGTGCCTCTTCACGAGCGAACGCCGGCCCGAGATCGGCAAGGCGGTGGGGTACGCGACGTCGACGATCACGTTCGGGCTCGCGGCCTGGCTGCTCTGGAGCTTCGTCCCGCAGGTCTCGCACTTCCAGTTCGTCGAGAGCCGACCGTGGATCTCCGGCCTCGGGGTCCGATACATCGTCGGCGTCGACGGGATCAGCATCTTCATGATCGCGGTGACCGCGCTGCTGTTCCCGCTCGGTCTGCTCGCGTCGGAGAAGTACATCGAGCACCGGGTGAAGGCCTACATCGCATGGTTCCTCCTCCTCGAGGGGGCGATCATGGGGATCTTCCTCTCGCTCGACCTCATCCAGTTCTTCGTGTTCTGGGAGCTGATGCTCGTCCCCATGTACTTTCTGATCCAGGGATGGGGCAGCGGGCGACGCGACTTCGCGGCGATGAAGTTCTTCATCTACACGGCGGCGGGCTCGGCGTTCCTGCTCGCGTCGATCCTCGCCCTCGCCTTCATCCACCAGGCCGACGCGGGCTTCCTCACGTTCGACTTCCGGATCCTCGCGGCCTGGAACGGCCTCTCGGGCACCACGGAGGTGTTGCTGTTCCTCGGCTTCATGATCGCGTTCGCGATCAAGGCGCCGCTGTTCCCGTTCCACACCTGGCTGCCGCTCGTGCACACGGAGGCGCCCACCGCGGGCTCGGTGGTGCTGGCGGGCGTGATCCTGAAGATGGGGGCATACGGGCTGCTGCGATTCTCCTTCGAGCTGTTCCCGCAGGCGTCGGTCGACCTCGCACCGCTGCTCCTCGTGCTCGCGGTGATCGGGATCATCTACGGCGCGGTCGTCGCCACGATGCAGACCGACCTGAAGCGCGTCATCGCGTACTCGTCGGTCGCGCACATGGGCTTCGTGGTGCTCGGCATCTTCTCGCTCACGGTGATCGGGATCGACGGCGCCACGTTCACGATGCTCAGCCACCCCCTCACGACCGGTGCACTGTTCCTCGTCATCGGGATGCTCTACGAGCGACGCCACACGCGGGAGATCAGCGCCTACCGCGGCATCTGGAAGAGCGCCCCGATCCTCGGGGGGATGTTCCTCGCCGCGCTGTTCGCCGGCATCGGCCTGCCCGGGTTCTCGGGCTTCATCGGCGAGTTCCTCTCCCTGCTCGGCACGTTCCTCGTCGACCGGCCCTACGCGATCGTCGCCACCTTCGGCGTGATCCTCGCCGCCGTGTACTCGCTGTGGGCGTTCCAGAGGACCTTCACCGGGAAGCCGCAGGGCGAGAACGCGAAGCTGCGCGACGTGTCGTTGCGCGAGGTCGTGGTGGTGGCGCCGCTGATCCTGCTCAGCCTCTTCCTCGGCGTCTACCCCAAGCCCGCGCTCGATCGCATCGAGCCCACGGTGCGCGCCAAGGTGGCCCGCCTCGAACACAAGAGCGACTACCGCGACCCCGAGCCGAACCGCGTCGTGACCCGTTCCTCGACCTCGGCCCAGGGAGGCTCGAGGTGATCGCGGTCCAGGTCAACTCCATCCAGGTCCCCACGGTCAACTGGCTCGCGATCGCGCCGGAGATCGCGCTCGCCGCGGGCGCGGTGCTCGTGGTGCTGTCGCGCGCGCTGCTCCGGCGGCGCCGGATCGCCACGCCGACGGCCTACGGCGCGGCTGCCGCGGGCCTGCTCGCCGCGGGAGGCATGCTCGCGTGGCAGTGGATCGCCATCCGCGACGACGGCCCGATCACGACGATGCACCACATGGTGAGGGTCGACGGGTTCGGGGTGTTCCTCGGGATCGTCGTGGTGATCGCGACCGCGCTGGCTGCGCTCCTCGCGGTCGCGTACATCCGCCGCGAGCAGCTCGAGACCCCCGAGTACTTGGCGCTCCTGCTCCTCTCGTCGCTCGGGATGGTCATCATGACGACGGCGAACAACCTCGTCGTCGTATTCGTCTCCCTCGAGATCCTGTCCATCCCGCTCTACGCGCTGTCGGCGTTCGACCGTCGACGTCTCGGGTCGCAGGAAGCGGGCATGAAGTACTTCGTGCTCGGCGCGTTCTCCTCCGCGATCTTCCTGTACGGCGTGGCGCTGGTGTACGGCGCCACCGGGACCACCTCCCTCAGCGGGATCGCCACCTTCCTGGCCCGCAACACGCTGTTCGACACGGGGACGCTGCTCGCGGGCATGGCGCTGCTCCTCGTCGGGCTCGGGTTCAAGGTCGCCGCCGCCCCGTTCCACACGTGGACGCCCGACGTGTACCAGGGGGCACCCACGCCCGTCACCGCGTTCATGGCGGCTGCCACGAAGGCCGCCGCGTTCGCGGCGCTGCTCCGCATCTTCGGCTTCGCGCTTCCCCTCTACCGCACCGACTGGCGCCCGGCGGTGTGGGTGCTCGCGGTCCTCACCCTCGCGGTCGGGAGCATCGGTAGCGTCGTGCAGACCGACGTCAAGCGGTTGCTCGCCTACTCGTCCATCGCGCACGCGGGGTACGTGCTCATGGCGTTCCAGGCCGCCACGCCTCGCGGGCGCGAGGCCGCCGTCTTCTACCTCTTCGTGTACGCGTTCATGGTGCTCGGTTCCTTCGGCGTGGTCGTGGCGCTCTCCCTCCGCGGCGATGCCGACCACTCCGTCTCCGCATACCGCGGCCTCGCCTTCCGACATCCGGTGCTCGGAACGCTGTTCGTGTTCTTCCTGCTCGCCCAGGCCGGGATCCCTCTCACCGGCGGCTTCATCGCGAAGCTGGAGGTCTTCGAAGCCGCCGCGTCGGCGGGCGAGTACGCCCTGGTCGCGATCGGCGCCGTCGCCACGGTCGTCGCCGCGTTCGCCTACCTGCGGGTTGCGCTCTCGGTGGCGTCGCCGCTCGACGCGGCAGGCGCGGCCGCCGGTGAAGGCCCGCCGGAGCCGGGCGCGATGGCCGCGCTCCGGCGCCACATCGACGGCTTCACCGCGCTCGCGCTCGCGGTGACCGCCGGGATGACGCTCGTGCTCGGCGTCGTGCCCGAGGTGTTCGTGCACTGGGCACACCACGCCACCTTCGCGTTCTGACGCGCTGCACGCGCGCAGCGGTCGGTACATGCACGCAGCGGTCGTCCCTGGCTCGCGCGCTCCGCGTGGTAGGGATAGAGGTGACGCGCGGACGCGCGACGACGGGGGGAGACGCGAGATGGCGAGGAGTGCGACGAAGGTCGCGGAGACGCTGCCGCCCGAGCTCGACGACGCCCTCGGCGCCGCCGAGCGGCCGCTCGACAACGTCGACCCGGTGGCGTTGGTCCGCTCGCTGACCCGGGCACTGGAACGAGCGGCTTTCCGGCCCCGAGCCACGATCCCGGCGTTCGCGCGCTACGGCATGCGGCTCGCCTCCGCCGGTGTCGACGTCTTCGTGCGCACCGTGAGCGGGCAGCTCTCGGAGCCTGTGGCGACGGAGGGCAGGGACAACCGCTTCACCGACCCCTCGTGGTCCGAGAACCCGCTCTTCCGGGCGCTGCTCGAGGTGTACCTGGCGTCGGGTGCGCTCGTCGCCGATCTCGTCCGCGGTGCCGGTCTCGCGCCGGAGCTCGCCCCCAAGGCGCAATTCGCGGCCGGGCTCGCCACCGACGCGGTCGCACCCACGAACATGCTGTTCACCAATCCGACCGCGCTGAAGCGCGGACTGGAGACCGGTGGTCTGAGCGTGCTGCGCGGCGCCCGCAACTTCGTCGAGGACCTGGTGGAGAACGACGGCTGGCCCCGCCAGGTCGACCGCAGCCCGTTCGTCCTCGGCGAGAACATGGCCGCGACCCCGGGAAAGGTCGTGTTCCGCAACGAGCTGATCGAGCTCATCCAGTACCGCGCCCAGACCGACGACGTGTTCGAGATCCCGCTCGTCGTGTGCCCGCCGTGGATCAACCGCTACTACATCGCCGACCTCGCCCCCGGGAAGAGCCTCGTCGAGTGGGCGGTGCAGCACGGCCACACCACCTTCGCGATCAGCTACCGCAACCCTGACAGCTCGATGCGCGACCTGAGCTTCGACGACTACCTGCGCCTGGGCCCGCTCACCGCGGTCGACGTGGCGCGCTCGATCGCCGACTCCGACGTCGTGAACACCTTGGCGATCTGCCTGGGCGGCACGCTCAACACCATGATGCTCGCCTACCTGCACGCGGTCGGCGACCGCCTGGTCAACGTCACGACCCTCCTGAACTCGGCCGTCGACTACCGGAACAGCGGCCTCCTCGCCGACGTTTTCACCGATCCCGCCACCATCGACGTGATGGCGCGCCGGATGGAGGCGACCGGCTTCCTCGAGGAGAAGGACATGACGCGCACGTTCACCGTGTTGCGCGCCAACGACCTTCTCTTCCGCTACGTCGTCGACGGCTGGCTGCTCGGCAATCCTCCACCCGCGTTCGACCTGTTGGCCTGGAACGACGACGGCACGCGGATGCCGGGGAAGGCGCACGCGTATTTCGCGCGCAAGATGTACCTGGAGAACGCACTCGCGAACGATCGGATGGAAGCTCTCGGCGAGCGGCTGGTGATGTCGAACATCGACAACGACACCTACATCGTCGCCGCGGTCGAGGACCACATCGTGCCGTGGACGTCCTCGTACCGGTCCACCCAGCTCTTCAAGGGGCCGGTGCGGTTCGTGCTCACGTCGGCCGGCCACATCGCGGGCATCGTGAACCCGCCCGGGCCCAAGGCACGGCTGTGGGTCAACGACAACGACCTCCCCACCGACGCCGAGCAGTGGCTCGGCGGCGCCACCGAGCGCCCGGTCTCGTGGTGGATCGACTGGGCCGAGTGGATGGACTCCCGGGCCGGGTCCCGGCGGGAGCCGCCCGACACGGGCAGCGCGGCGTACCCGCCGATCGCCGACGCGCCGGGCAGCTATGTCCGGAGCTGATCCCGAGCCACACACCGTGGCGCTGCGCGTGGGTCACCACACGCTGCGCTGCTCGGTCGCCGGCACCCACGGGGTGCCGTTGCTGCTCGTCAACGGCATGGGCGCGAGCCTCGAGCTCTGGAAGCCCTTCCGCGACGCGCTCGGCGACGCCCGTTCCGTCGCCTACGACGCTCCCGGGACCGGCGGATCGAGCACGCCGTGGCGGCCGGTCTCGATGCGCGAGCTCGCCCGCACCGCACTCGGCGTCGCCGACGAGCTCGGCGCGCCCACGATCGACGTGCTCGGCTACTCGTTCGGGGGAGCGGTAGCGCAGGAGATGGCACGGCTGGCGCCCCGCCGCGTCCGCCGGCTCGTGCTGGCCGCGACAAATTGCGGTTGGGGTGCGCCGATCGGCGATCCGTTCTCCCTCGCCGGCGCGACGACCGCGCCGGTGCGCTTCGTGCACCCGCCGGATCCGATCGGTCACATGTGGCAGATCGTGGCGATCTCGACGTGGACGTCGCTGCCGTGGCTGCACCGGGTGCGTCAACCCTCGCTGGTGTTGTCGGCCGGGGAGGACCGCGTCGTACCGGAGGCGGCGGCGCGCATGTTGGCGCGGGCGTTACCGCACGCGTGTGTCGAGGTGATCCCGGGCGCCGGCCACTGGTTCCTCGCCGACGGGCACGCCGCCGAGGCGGCCGCCCGTGTGGCGGCGTTCCTCGGCGCGGTTCAGGAGGAGGTCGGCGCGTCCGTGGAGGCGCCCGACGACGCGCCGGAGGACGTGCCCGACGACGTGTTGGCCTGCACGTAGCTGCGGTAGACGACGAGCAGCGCCTGCTTCTGCTCGTCGGTGAGGTCGGGGTCGTTCCGGATCGCGACCTCGGTGGACGCCACGTGGCCGTTGCGGACGTCGACCTCCGCCGCGCCCGCGTGCTCGAGCAGCGTCTCGGCGGAGACGTCGAGCGCCTGCGCGATGGCCTGGAGCACCCGGAGCGACGGCTCGTGGAGGCCGCGTTCGAGCTGGCTCAGGTACGGGTTGGAGACCTTGGCGAGCTCCGCCATCTGGCGGAGGGACAGGTTCGCGAGCTGGCGCTGCGCGCGGATGAACGCGCCGAGGGACTGCAGCTGGTCGTCGCGGTCGGGGCTCGAGTCCATGGGAAGAGGGTCGGAGGCGATGCGGCGCCCGGCCGACGAACGGCCGGGCGCGCGCATCAGTGGAGCATCAGGTCAGCGGGCGCTCTTGGCGACCGCGTCGAACAGCTTGGTCGAGAACTCCTTCTGGACCGCGAGGAGCTCCTCGGCGAGGCCGAAGCTCGCGTCCACGAGCTCGCGCGCGTCGGGCACGAAGTCGACGACGGGGAGGCTGTTGAACGCCGGCGCGGACTTGAACGCCTTGCCGGCAAGGTCGGCCCAGGCGGTCACGCCGTCGAGCGCGAGCTTCTGGCTCTGCTTGATCGAGGTGACGACGGCGTCCTGGAACGCAGCGGTGGGGGGAGTGGTGGTTGAGGTGGGCATTGCTCGCCTTTCGCAGTAACGATGGACGGGACCCGGGGGGTTCGGGTCCTCGGGTGTTGCTCCGTAGCAGTGTAGCAAGCGCACGCTGTATACGTCAAGCAGCTCCCGGAGGCTGGCGCCTCCACCAGCTCCGACGGAACGTGGCGCGCCGGGCGTGCACCGCGGCCGCCTCGTCGAGATAACGCTCCGCGAGGTGGTGGGCCTCCTCGATGAGCATCAACGGGTCGGAGAAGTCGAAGAACTCGCGGTCGTCGGCAGGGGCCGGGAGCACGTGCACGTCGATCCCCGCGGGCACCGCGCGCAGCTCGAGCTCGAACCGCTGCTTGCGGCTGATGGTGAAGGCGCGGATCGCGACGTCGATCGGCGAGCGCAACGGCCGCCGCAACAGCTCGCCCGTGATGTTGAGCACGTAGACGCGGTCGACGGGCCCCGAGAGCGCGTGCCAGAGCGGCACGGTGTCCACCACCGCGCCGTCGACGAGCCGACGGCCGTCGTGCTCCACCGGCGGGAACAGACCCGGGAGCGCGGCGCTCGCGAGCAGCGCAGGGACGAGCGGTCCGCGGGCGAACACCACCTCGTCACCGCTGTCGAGGTCGGTGGCCACCACTCGAAGCGGCAGGGCGAGCTCCTCGAACGTCGCCGGCGTGGGAGAACCTTCGAGGAGGCCCGCCAGCCCCTGGTTCGAGAAGAGGTGGTCGTCGCGTCGGAGCAGGTTCCAGGCGCGCGCCAGGCGCCCCTCGGGGAAGATCATCTCGCCGCGCAGCGACTCCCACGTCTCGATCAACGACTCGACGCCCCGGAGCGTCGGGTCGGCCGCGATCACCGACGCGTTCCACGCGCCCGCGGAGGTCCCGACGAGCACGTCGGGGAAGATGCCGCGCTCGAACAGGGCGCGGAGCATCCCGACCTGGCCGACGGCCTGGTTGCCGCCGCCCGAGAGCACGAACGCGGTACGGGAGGCCCTCGGAACCCTTCGCCGCAGCTGGTTGACGGACGTGCTCACAAGGTCTCGCGCTCCCTTCTCGTCGGTCGTCCCGGCGCGGCGCACGGTTTGTCAGGCCGAGAAAAGCCGGGGGTATGCTGCGCCCGCAATCCAACCCCCCAGTACCACGCCTCATTCCAGCGAGGGGGCGGGAGGCCCACGCGTGAGTGAGTTCTACCGGAATTATCTCGCCGTGGCGGTCTTCATAGGAGCCGCCCTGCTCATGGTCGGGGCGATGCTCGGAGCGGGTCGGCTCCTGCGTCCCTCGCGGCCCCGCGCCGAGAAGCTCATGCCCTACGAGGCGGGCTCCGACGCGGTGCTCGGGTTCGGTCAGTCGAACGTGCGGTACTACGTGTACGCCCTGCTCTTCGTCATGTTCGACGTCGAGGCGGTGTTCATCTTCCCCTGGGCGGTGCGACTCGAGAACCTGGGCACGTTCGGCCTGGTCGAGATGGTCGTGTTCATCGCCATACTCGCCCTCGGGCTCGTGTACGCCTGGCGCAAGGGGGTGCTGCGGTGGGCATAGTCGAGAAGGGCGTCCTGTCCGAGCCCGCGCTCAAGCCGCTCACCTGGCTCCTGAATTACAGCCGGAAGTACTCGCTGTGGATGTTCCAGTGGGGGCTGGCGTGCTGCGCCATCGAGATGGGCGCCGCGCTCGCGAGCCCGCGGTACGACGTGATGCGCCTCGGCGTGATCCCGTTCCCGGCGTCACCGCGCCAGGCCGACCTCATCTGCGTGTCCGGCACCGTCACCGACAAGATGGCGCCCGCGGTCCGGCGGCTCTACGAGCAGATGCCCGACCCGAAGTACGTGATCTCGATGGGGTCGTGCGCGAATTGCGGCGGTCCCTACTGGGACTCGTACTCGGTGACCAAGGGGATCGACCAGGTGATCCCCGTCGACGTCTACGTGCCCGGCTGCCCGCCGCGGCCCGAAGCGCTGATCCAGGGCATCGTGCTGCTCCAGGAGCGGATCCAGCATGAGGGCATCGGCAACGACGAGCTGGCGCAACGGTGGCGCGGGGAGCCGATCGTCGTTGACTGACACCACCATCGACGACGAACCGGTCGACGCACCGGCCGATCCGCACGCGCTGGAACCGCCGAACACCGAGCTGCTCGAGCGCTTCGAACGCGAGCTCGGCGACGCGGTCATCGAGTCGGTGCCGGTCTTCGGCACACCGGTCGTGCGGGTCCGGCGCGACGCCTGGCGGCGAGCGGCCGAGGTCGCGAAGGCGCTCGACTGCGACTTCCTGTCGTTCGTGGCCGGGATCGACTGGCAGCCGGCGCCCCGCGAGGGCGACGAAGCGGGCGGCGACACGTCGGCCCCGGTGCAGCCCCAGGAGGTCACGTACGGCGCGGCCGGGTCGGCGGGGCGCTTCCAGGTGTTCGCGCGCGTGGAGTCGACCAGCCGGAGGTGGGGGCTGCTCCTCAAGGCCGACGTCGACGAGGTGTCGCCCATGGTGCAGTCGTGGGTCCCCGTGTACCCCGGGGCCGACTGGCACGAGCGCGAGTGCTGGGAGATGTACGGGTTCTCGTTCGATGGCCATCCGGGGCTGCGTCACCTCTATCTCCCGTCGCAGTTCGAGGGCCACCCGCTGCGCAAGGACTTCGCGCTCCTCGCACGTGTGGTGAAGCCGTGGCCCGGCCTCGTCGACGTCGAGCCGATGCCCGGCGACGACTCCGAGGCGGAAGGCGAGGCGCCGGCGGAGGAGGCGTCCGAGTGAGCACGACGAACCCGCCGCAACCGCAGATCGAGATCGACCCCCGGGCGTTCCGCCACCTCGCCGACGCCGCGGTGGGCGTGGAGCTCGACACGGGCGACATGATCCTCAACCTGGGGCCGCAACACCCGGCCACCCACGGCACCCTGCGCATCGTCGTGCGCCTCGACGGCGAGCGCGTGCTCGCCGCCGATCCGGTGATCGGCTACATGCACCGCGGGTACGAGAAGCTCGCCGAGTTCCGCACCTACCCGCAGATCACGACGCTCATCAACCGCATCGACTGGCTCTCGAGCTTCGCCAACGAGGTGCCGTTCATCGCCGGGGCCGAACAGCTGATTGGGATATAGGAAGAGCAGCGGTCTGTATTCATGTGAACTGTTGTTATCTAGTTTTGCGTATTATT
>CAZDJK010000061.1:0-72730 GCA_964505725.1 uncultured Bifidobacteriaceae bacterium
CGATGAGCTCGCGCGGTGAGCCCTCGGCGACGATGTGACCGCCGTCCATGATCACGAGCCGATCGCACAGCTGCTCGGCCTCGTCCATGTAGTGGGTGGTGAGCACGATGGTGACGCCGGTGCGCTTCAACTGGTAGAAGCGCTCCCACAGGTGGTGGCGCGCTTGCGGGTCGAGGCCCGTCGTCGGCTCGTCGAGCAGCAGCATCTCGGGCTGGTTGACGAGCGCACGCGCGATGGTGAGGCGGCGCTTCATGCCGCCCGACAGGGGGTCGACGCGGTCGTCCCGCCGGTCGGTGAGGTGCATGAACTCGAGCAGCTCGTCGGCGCGCTCGCGGATCACGGCGCGCGGCAGGTCGAAGTAGCGGCCGTAGATCAGCAGGTTGTCGAGCACGCTCAGCTCGGTGTCGAGGCTGTCCTCCTGCGGGACCACCCCGAGCCGGCTCCGGATGGCGGGGCCGTCGGTGGCAGGGTCGCGGCCGAGCACGCGCAGCGACCCCGACGTCACCGGCGAGACGCACGCGATCATGCGCATGGTCGACGTCTTGCCCGCGCCGTTCGGACCGAGGAAGCCGAAGCACTCGCCGCGCTGGACGTCGACGTCGACCGCGTCGACCGCGACGAAGTCGCCGAAGCGCTTCGTGAGCGCGCGTCCTTCGATGAGTGCAGGCACGGGGTCCGACGCTACCGACCGGGCGCCACCCGGCGCTCAGAATTCCCCGGCTGCGCTCCACCCGGCCCAGCGCCCGACCCGGACGACGATCACCGCGCCCTGCGGCCGCGCCGACCGGTACTGGGCGTACTTCTCCGCCAGCCGGTCGACTGCACGGGCGTGCTCCTCTCCGCCCTCGACCACCACGGCCTCGCCGTCGGCCCGGACCCACCACAGCCGGGTCCAGTCGTCCTCGTAATGGTCCACGACCAGGCTGACCGCGGGCTGCGCCCGCACGTTGGCGAGCCGCAGCAGGTCGGGGGTCCGCTTCGGCTTGCCGTCGACGACCGACACGACGGTGTCGACGTCGACGGCGAAGCACACCGGGACCACGTGCGGGGTGCCGTCGGCCCGCACGGTCGCGAGCCGGGCCACGGGCGCGGCGCCGAAGCGCGCCCGCAGCGCGTCGACCACGGCCGCCCCCGCTACGGGCCCACCTCGGTGACCGCTCTCGGGTCGGGGCGCTCGCGCAGGCGCACGATCTTGTTCACCGCGTTGAGGTACGCCCGCGCCGACGCCTCGACCACGTCGGTGGCGAGGCCGCGGCCCGATGCCTTGATCCCGTCGTCCTGGAGCGAGATCACGACGTCGCCGAGCGCGTCGCCGCCGCTCGTGACCGACGAGACCTTGAAGTCGAGCACCGAGCCCGACACGCCGGTGGCCCGGCTCATGGCGTCGATCACTGCGGCGATCATGCCGTTGCCCTCGCCGTCGGCCTCGATCTTGTGGTCGCCGTCGGACAGCACCACGTGGGCGCTCGGCGTCGCCAGCGTGCCGCCGCGGACGTCGAGGCTCACGAGGGCGTACCGGTGCACGACGCCCGAGCCCAGCTCCTCGGCCACGATCGCCTCGAGGTCGGCCTCGGTGATCTGCACCTTGCGGTCGGCGAGCTCCTTGAAGCGCACGAAGGCCTGGTTGAGGGAGTCGCCCTGCACGTGGAGGCCCATCTTCTCGAGCGAGTCCGCGAACGCGTGCCGGCCCGAGTGCTTGCCGAGCACGATCTGCGCCGCCTCCTGCCCCACCGTGGACGCGTCGATGATCTCGTAGGTCTCGCGATCGGTCATCACGCCGTGCTGGTGGATCCCGGCCTCGTGCGCGAACGCGTTCCGACCGACGACCGCCTTGTTGTACTGCACGGGGTAGCCGGTGAGGCGAGACACGAGCCGCGACGTACGTGCCAGCTCCTCGGTGCGCACCGTCGTCTCCACCGTGCCGAAGTAGTCGCTGCGGGTGCGGATCGCCATCACGATCTCTTCGAGCGCGGCATTGCCGGCGCGCTCGCCGAGCCCGTTGATCGCGCACTCCACCTGCCGCGCGCCCGCGGTGACGCCGGCGAGGGAGTTGGCGACCGCGAGCCCGAGGTCGTTGTGGCAGTGGGTCGACACCACGAAGTCGCCGCGCACGTTCTCGAGGATGTGCCGGATGAGCTTCGCGAACTCCTCGGGCACGCCGTACCCGACGGTGTCGGGGATGTTCAGCGTGGTGGCGCCGTTGTCGACCGCCGCCTGGCACACCTCCACGACGAAGCCGATGTCGGAGCGGCTCCCGTCCTCGGGCGAGAATTCCACGTCGTCGACGAAGGACCTGGCGCGCGCCACCCCCGCGGCGGCCTCCGCCTTCACCTGCTCGGGCGTCATCCGGAGCTTCTTCGCCATGTGGATCGGCGACGTGGCGATGAACACGTGGATGCGGGGACGCTCGGCGTGACGCACCGCTTCCCACGCCCGGTCGACGTCCTTGAAGCCCGTGCGCGCCAGCCCGGCGACGATGGAGCCCCGCACGGCCTTCGCGATGGCCTCGACCGCATCGAAGTCGCCCTGGCTCGAGATGGGAAACCCGGCCTCGATCACGTCGACCTCGAGGCGCGCGAGCTGTTCGGCGATCTCGAGCTTCTCGCCCACGTCGAGCGCGATGCCCGGCGACTGCTCGCCGTCCCGCAGCGTGGTGTCGAAGATCTTCACGTGGTCGCTCATGGCGCTCTCGTTTCGGGTCGTTTCCGGGCAATGAAAAACCTCCCCGGCCCGAAGGCACGAGGAGGCGTCCACGAGCACCGGCGGGTGCTCGCAGCTACGTAAGAAGGAGGCTCTGGGTGCGCAGTTCCTTCGTCATCGGCCCGTCATGCTGCCATACCCGGCGCCGCGGATGCAAGCCATTCATCCCCCGGCGGGTGCGGCGGGCGACGTGTGGGTGCCCGCGGCCTCGCGCCAGCGGCGCAGCGCGATGCCCGACCAGATCAGCTCGACCACGCCGAACGGCCACGCGCCCGACAGGAACCCGTAGATGCTCGACAGCACGCAGCCCAGCGCGAACAGCAGGATGAACCGCCGGCCGCGGCCTTCCAACGCGTACATGACCATCATGAACGTGACCGCGCAGACCCCGTAGAGCGTGATGGCCATCACCAAGAGCGTACGCCGCGCCGTAGCGTGGCACGTGTGGACGCCGCCGAGTCCCACTGGCAGCGGGTCTGGACCGCGGACGAGACGACGCGGAGCTGGCACCAGACGCACGCGCGGGTGTCGGCCGAGCTGATCGCCGAGGTCGCGTCACCGGCTACTCCCGTGATCGACGTCGGCGGTGGCGCATCGCGGCTCGTCGACGACCTGCTCGACCTGGGCTACGAGAACGTCACCGTGCTCGATATCGCCGCGCGCGCGCTGGACCAGGCGCGGCGGCGGCTGGGCCCGCGCGCCGACGCGGTCACGTGGATCCGCGCCGACGTCCTCGACCACGCCTTCGCGCCGCGCTACGGCGTGTGGCACGACCGCGCCGTACTGCACTTCATGACCTCGCCGCGCGAGCGCGAGCGCTACGTGCACCAGGCACGCGCCGCGACCGTCCCCGGCGGCCACGTCGTCGTGGCGACCTTCGGGCCGCGCGGCCCCGAGTCGTGCAGCGGCCTTCCCGTCCGCCGTGACGACGAGCACTCCCTGCGCGCGACGCTCGGCGACGGGTTCACGCCGATCACGTTCCGGTCCGAGCTCCACCGCACACCGGGAGGGGAGACCCAGGAGTTCCTGTACGGCGTGTTCGCGGTCCGATAGCGCTCCGCGTGCGAGAATGGCTCATGCGCAAGTCGGTGAAACGCGTCCTCGGCGTCGGCCTCGTCGCGGGTGCCGCGTACGCGGTGTGGCGCACGCTGTCGGTGAAGACCCCGGGTACCGGGCTCACGTGGGAGCCGCGACCCTTCCCGTTCCCACCGGAGCCGCGCGCGGCCGGGGAGCCGTCGCCGTGGGTCGACGCGGTCGACGGCGAGTGCCCGGCGTCGCACCCGCTGAAGGCGAAGCTGGCCAGTGGCATCTACCACCAGCCCGGCGGCGCCAACTACGAGCGCACCCACGCCGACCGCTGCTACGTCTCCGCCGCGGCCGCCGAGTCGGACGGCCTCCGCCTGGCGAAGCGCTGAGCTCCTCCGGGAGCGGTCAGTCCAGCTCGATCGGGCGGGCGTCGACGATGCCGTCGTGCGCCCGGAGCTCGGCGACCACCTCGGCAGCCACCGGCGTCGACGTCGAGATCGCCATGAGCGGTGCGTCCCCCGCGGGCCCGCGGCCGAGCGCAAGCTCGTCGATGTTCACGCCGTGGTTGCCGAGGATGGTGCCGACCACGCCGATCATCCCCGGCGTGTCGACATTGCGCACCACGAGCATGTGGCTCGACGGCGGAAGGTCGACGAGGTAGTCGTCGATGGCCACGATCCGCGGCGCGTCCTGCTTGCCGTACAGAGTGCCGGCGACGTGCGTCGCCCGGTCGACGGTGTGGCCCCGCAGCTCCACCAGGTTCACGTAGTCGCGCGCCGACGACGACGTCGATTCCCGCACGGTGAGGCCGCGCTCCTCCGCGAGCTGCGGCGCGTTCACGAACGACACCGGCTCGTCGATCACCGGGCTCAACACGCCCTTGAGCACCGAGAGCGTCAGCACCCGGCAGTCGTAGTCGGCGATCTGGCCCTCGTACCCGATCTCCAGCGTGTCGACCACGCCGCCCGCGAGCGCGGTGAAGAGCCGCCCGAGCCGCTCGGCGAGCGGCATGAACGGCTGCACGGTCGCGCTCGCCTCGGTCGCGGCGAGGTTCACCGCGAAGGGCACGAACTCGCCCGACAGCGCCAGCACGACCTGCTCGGCGATGGTCTGGCCGGCCTTGTCCTGCGCCTCCACCGTCGACGCACCGAGGTGCGGCGTCACCACGACCTCGTCGAGCTCGAACAGCGGGGACTCGGTGGTGGGCTCGGCGGCGAACACGTCGAGCGCGGCGCCGGCGATCCGTCCCTCGCGTACCGCGTCGGCGAGCGCGCGCTCGTCGACGATGCCTCCGCGCGCGGTGTTTATCACCCGCAGCGTGGGCTTCGCGTGACGGAGCAGATCGTCGGAGACGAGACCGAGCGTGTCGGGCGTCTTCGGCAGGTGGACGGTGAGGAAGTCGGCACGGGCGACGAGCTCGGAGAGATCGGGCACGAGCTGGACCCCGAGCTGGCGGGCCCGCTCCGCGCTCACGAACGGGTCGTAGGCGATGAGCTGCATCCCGAACGCGTGCGCTCGCTGCGCCACCAGCACGCCGACGCGGCCGAGGCCGACGATGCCGAGCGTCTTGTCGTAGAGCTCGACGCCCTCCCACCGCGAGCGGTTCCACTTCCCCGCCCGCAGGTCACGGTCGGCCTGCGGCACGTTGCGCGCCTGCGCCAGCAACAGGGCAATGGTGTGCTCCGCCGCCGACAGCACGTTCGACTGCGGCGCGTTCACCACCATCACGCCGCGCCGGGTCGCGGCGTCGACGTCGACGTTGTCGAGGCCGATCCCGGCACGCCCGACCACGACCAGGTCAGCCCCGGCTTCGAGCACCGGGGCGGTGACCTGGGTGGCGCTCCGGATCACGAGCGCGGCGGCGCCGGGCACCGCCTCGAGCAGCTGCTCGGGCGAGAGATCGAGGCGCACGTCGACGTCGAGCCCCGCGGCCCGCATCGCATCGAGCCCGCTGTCGGCGAGCTGCTCGGTGACGAGCACGCGGGCGCCCGGGTGATCGCTCACGCGGCGCCGTCCCCGACGTACTTGGCGATGCGCTCGACACCCTCGACGAGCGCGTCGTCGCCGAGCGCGAACGACATGCGCGCGTAACCCGGTGCGCCGAACGCCTCCCCCGGGACGATCGCGACCTTGGCCTGGTCGAGCAACAGCTCGCACAGCTCGAGCGTGGTGGTCGGGCGCCCCCCGGGGAGCTCGCGGTGCAGCACGCCCGAGAAGGACGGGAAGCAGTAGAACGCGCCCTCCGGCTCGAGACACGTGACGCCGGGGATCGCGGTGAGCATCTCGTGCATGATCCTGCCGCGCCGCGCGAACGCGGCACGCATCTCGGTCACGGCCGCGAGGTCGCCCGAGACCGCCGCCAGCGCGGCTCGCTGGGCGACGTTGGCGACGTTCGAGGTCTGGTGCGACTGGAGATTGGTGGCCGCGGCCACGAACCCGGGCGGGCCGATCATCCAGCCGACGCGCCACCCGGTCATCGCATAGGTCTTGGCCACGCCGTTGAGCACGACGCAGCGTTCCGCGAGCGCGGGGACCTGGACCGGCATCGACGTGAAGCGGTGATCGCCGTACGTGAGGTGCTCGTAGATCTCGTCGGTCACCACCCAGATGCCGTGGCGCTGCGCCCACTCGCCGATCGCGGTGACCTCGTCGGGCGAGTAGACCGTGCCGGTCGGGTTGTTGGGCGAGACGAACAGGAGCACCTTGGTGCGGTCGGTGCGCGCCGCTTCCAGGTCCTCGACGGTGGCGCGGAAGCCGGCCTCGATGGTCGTCGGGACGACCACCGGCACCCCGTCCGCGAGCGCGATCGTCTCGGGGTACGACGTCCAGAACGGCGCGGGGAGCAGCACCTCGTCACCCGGGTCGAGCAGCGTCTGGAACGTGTTGTACACCGCGTGCTTGCCGCCGTTGGTCACCACGACCTGCGCGGCGTCGACCACATAGCCGGAGTCGCGTGCGGTCTTGGCCGCGATCGCCGACCGCAGCTCGGGGAGTCCGGGGGTGGGCGTGTACTTGTGGTTGCGCGGGTCGCGGCAAGCCGCCGCGGCCGCGTCGACGATGTGCGCGGGTGTGGCGAAGTCGGGCTCGCCCGCGCCGTAGCCGATGACGTCCTCGCCCGCGGCGACGAGCGCCTTGGCCCTGGCGTCGACGGCGAGGGTCGCCGACTCGGTGATCGCGGCGACCCGTCGGGAGACGCCGCCGGCAGCTTCGGTCATGGCTTCATGGTGGCACGCCGACCCCCGCCGGCCTCCAAATTTCAGACGCCGACGACCTCGGTGTCCCACGCCGCCAGGTCGGCGAGGCGCGGGTCGTTTGAGAAGACCTCCTCGAAGGGCACCTGGAGGCCGAGGCGCCGCTGGACCAGCCGCGCCTCGTTCTCCTGGTTCCAGAGCATGAGAGTCACCGCGACGCCGCTGCGGCCCGCGCGGGCGGTGCGGCCGGAGCGATGGAGATACGCCTTGTGGTCCTCGGCGGGGTCGTAGTGGACCACTACCTCGACGTCGTCCACGTGGATGCCGCGTGCCGCGACGTCGGTGGCCACGAGGACCGTCACCTTGCCGCTCGTGAAGTCGGCCAGCGCCTTCTCGCGCGCGCCCTGCCGCAGATCGCCGTGGATGGCGAGCGCCCGCACGCCCTCGCGGCGGAGCTGCGACACCAGCCGGTCGGCGCCGCGCTTCGTCCTGCAGAACACGAGCGTGCGGCTCGTCCCCCGCGCGATCGCCGCCGCGACCTTCACCTTGTCGAGCTGGTGCACGAGGAGGAAGCGGTGCTCCATCTGCTCGACGGTGGGCTCGTCCTCCGCGACCTCGTGGAAAACCGGGTCGTGCATGTAGCGATCGACGAGTCGCTTGACCGCGCCGTCGAGCGTCGCCGAGAAGAGCATCGTCTGATGCTCGCGCTCGATGCGGAAGAGGATCTTCTGCACCTGCGGCATGAAGCCCATGTCGGCCATGCGGTCGGCCTCGTCGATCACGAGCACCTCGACCGCCGAGACGGAGAGCTCCCCGCGCTCCAAGAGGTCGATGAGGCGGCCCGGGGTGCCGACGACCACGTCGACGCCCTTGCGCAGCGCGGTGATCTGCGGGTCGAGCGAGACCCCGCCGTAGACGGCCCGGACCGAACGCCCGGTGACCGCGCCGAGCGGCCGCAGGGCGGCGCACACCTGGGTCGCCAGCTCGCGGGTGGGGACCAGCATGAGCGCGGTGGGAGCGCCCGGCCCGGCGTCGCCGATCCGCTCCAGCAGCGGGAGCCCGAACGCGAGGGTCTTGCCCGAGCCGGTCTTGGCCTTGCCGCAGATGTCGTGGCCGGCAAGGGCGTCGGGGATGGTCAAGGACTGGATGGGAAAGGGCTCGCGGATGCCTTCGCGCGCGAGCGCCGTGACGAGTCCGGCCGGGAGGCCGAGCCCTTCGAAGCCGGGGGTCATGGGGTTGGGGTCTCGCTTTCGTCGTTCGGGCCGGCACGTCACCGGCTTGCCGAGGGTGGGTGCGATCCGGCTCGCGACCCGGGCGTGAACGACCGAAGCGATGAGGATTGACCCGCGAGCGCAGCAAATTGCTCGCGTCCCTATTGTACCTCCGGAGACGGACGTCTGAGAGGCACCTGAGGGTTGTCGCTGCCGTGACGTGGCCCTCCCGGCACAATTGGGCATATGCGGATTCTCGTCGTAGAGGACGAAGAGCACCTGGCCGCCGCGGTCGCCGACGGCCTCGGCGCCGAGGGCTTCGACGTCGACGTCTCCTACGACGGGAACGACGGGCTCTGGCGGGCCCGCGAAGGCTCGTACGACGCCATCGTGCTCGACGTGCTCCTCCCGGGCATCCACGGCTACAAGGTCTGTCGAACGCTGCGCGACGAGGGCGTCTGGACGCCCATCCTCATCCTCACCGCCAAGGACGGCGAGTTCGACGAGGCGGAGGCGCTCGACACCGGCGCCGACGACTTCCTCTCCAAGCCGTTCTCGTTCGTGGTGCTGCTCGCCCGGTTGCGCGCGCTCATCCGCCGCGGTGCGCCGCCGCGCCCGAACGTCCTCACCGTCGGCGACCTCTCGCTCGACCCCGCGGCACGCCGGGTGCACCGCGGCGACACCGAGATCCGGCTGACCGCCCGCGAGTTCGCGCTGCTGGAGTTCCTCGTGCGCAAGGACGGCGACGTCGCGTCGAAGTCCGAGATCCTCGATCACGTCTGGGGCATCGACTTCGCCGGCGACCCGAACGTGGTCGAGGTGTACGTGGGCTACCTCCGGCGCAAGATCGACCAGCCCTTCGGCGTCGAGACGATCCAGACCGTCCGCGGCGCCGGCTACCGGCTCGTGCCCGATGCCTGACGACGTGGGGGCGGAGCCCACCGCGGTCCACGACGAGTCGCCGCTGCAGGAGCGGCGCTGGCACCTGTGGCCGCGTACCGTCCGCGTGCGCCTGACCATCGTGGCCACGCTCGTGTTCGCGATCGCGCTGAGCGCCTGCGCGTTCGGCCTGGTCCGCGTCGTCCACAACAACCTCGTCGACCGCATCCACCAGACCCAGCAGGCCCAGCTCGACGCGCTGCGGCACGAGGCCAACCAGCAGCTCGAGCAGGCGCCCCCGAACGAGGGCCGGGCGTGGCTCGTGTGCTGCGGGCCCGACGGCCAGGCGCGGCTGGTGTTCCAGCCGCCCCCGCACGACGGCTACTACCAGAGCGAGCGCGACATCCGCGCCGCCGGTCAGAGCGTCACGCTCGTCGCCCAGAGCTCGGTGGCCGACGTCGACCAGACCGTGCACAACCTCACGACCGTGATGCTCGTGCTCGTGCCGCTGCTGGTGGCATTCGTGGCCCTGGCCGCGTGGTACTTCGCCGGGCGCGCGCTGCGGCCGGTCGAGGCGATCCGCGCCGAGGCGGCGGCCATCACCGGGTCCACCATGCACCGCCGGGTGCCCGAGCCCGACACCCACGACGAGGTGGGACGCCTCGCCCGCACCATGAACGCCATGCTCGACCGTCTCGAGCTCTCGTCGCAGCGCCAGCGGCAGTTCGTGTCCGACGCGTCGCACGAGCTGCGCAGCCCGCTGGCGTCGATCCGCGCCAACCTCGAGGTCGCGCTGCGCCACTCCGACCGCGCCGACTGGCCCGCGGTGGCCGAGCGCGCGCTCGCCGAGGACCAGCGCATGGAGGACACCGTCACCGAGCTGCTCGAACTCGCCCGGCTCGACGAGGCGGAGGGTGGCACCGACCTCTCGTCGCTGCCCGAGGTCGACCTCGACGAGCTCGTGCTCGACCAGACGCTGTCGGAGCGCGCGGTGCCGATCGACGTCACCCGCGTGTCCGCCGGGCGCGTGCACGGCCGCCGCGAACAGCTCGGGCGCGTCGTGCGCAACCTGGTCGACAACGCGTGCCGGCACGCACGTTCCCAGGTTGCGATCTCGCTGCAGTCGTACGACGGGACCGTCGAGCTCGCGGTCGACGACGACGGGCCCGGGATCGCGCCCGCCGACCGCGAGCGCGTGTTCGAGCGCTTCACCCGCCTCGACGACGGCCGGGCACGCGACGCCGGCGGGCTCGGCATCGGGCTCGCGATCGCGAAGTCGACCGTCGAGCTCCACGGGGGCTCGATCGCGGTCGAGGACGCGCCGCTCGGTGGCGCGCGCCTCGTCGTGACACTGCCCACCGCCGAACCCCACGTAGCCTGAGCGTTCGATGCCCGAGCTCACGATCGTCAGCTTCAACGCGCACGCCGGGCTCCGCCCGCACCGGCGCGGACCGTGCCGGCCGTACGACCTGGTGGAGGCGCTGCGCAGCTTCGACGCCGACGTGGTGGTCCTGCAGGAGTCGTTCACGCCCGACGAAGAGCCGGCCGCGGTGCAGAAGGTCGCGGCCGAGCTGGGCTCGCAGCTCCACGAGCTGACCCTCGGCCGCGCGCGCCTCGAGCCGTGGCCGCACCTGCTCTCGGCCCACGGCGGTCGGGGCACGACGGGCGTCGCGGTCATGAGCCGGTTCCCGTCGGAGCGCCGAGGCGTCCTCCCGCTCCCGAAGGTCTGGGGCGACCCGGCGCGGCGCCGCGGCGCGCTCCACGTCGAGATCGACGTCGACGGCCATCCGGTCGACCTGGTCGCCGTGCACCTCACGTCGCGGCTCCCGCACGGCCCGGTGATCCAGATGCGGCACCTGTGGCCGCAGCTCCCGCCGCCGACGAGGACCGCGATCGTCGCGGGCGACCACAACTTCTGGGGCCCCGGCGTGGTGGCGTCCCTGCCGCGGTGGCGCCGCGCGGTACGCGGGCGCACCTGGCCCGCGCCACGGCCGCACAGCCAGATCGACCACATCCTCGTGCGCGACGGCACCAGGGTGGTGTCGTCCGAGGTGCTGCCCGACGTCGGCTCCGACCACCGCCCCGTGCGCGCGCATCTCCAGATCAGCTAGAACCGCGCGCATGAGCGCGGCACGGGTGAAGGCGGTCATCGCCCCGGCGAAGGGGGCGCCGGTCGAGGCTCGCGAGGTGGTCGTGCCGGATCCGGGCCCGGGCGAGGTGCGGGTCACCGTGCAGGCGTGTGGTGTCTGCCACACCGACCTCCACTACCAGACCGGCGCGATCAACGACGACTTCCCGTTCCTGTTGGGCCACGAGGCCGCGGGGATCGTCGAGGCGGTCGGGGAGGAAGTCGCCGACCTCGCGCCGGGCGACTTCGTCGTCCTCAACTGGCGCGCGGTGTGCGGCACGTGCCGGGCGTGCCGGCGCGGACGGCCCTGGTACTGCTTCGCGACGCACAATGCGGCGCAGAAGATGACGCTCGCCGACGGGACCGAGCTCACACCCGCTCTCGGTATCGGCGCGTTCGCCGAGCAGACGCTCGTCGCCGCGGGTCAGGCCACCAAGGTCGACGACCGGGCCCGGCCCGAGGTCGCCGGCCTGCTCGGCTGCGGCGTCATGGCGGGGCTCGGTGCCGCGATGTACACCGGCGAGGTCACCCGCGGCGACAGCGTCGCCGTGTTCGGGTGCGGCGGGGTGGGCAACGCCGCCATCGTGGGGGCCCGGCTCGCCGGCGCGCAGCCGATCATCGGGGTCGACGTCGACGCCCGCAAGCTCGAGTGGGCGCGGGAGTTCGGCGCCACGCACATCGTCGACTCGCGCACGACCGACCCGGTCGAGGCGATCCGCGCCTTGACCGGCGGCAACGGCGCCGACGTGTGCATCGAGGCGGTCGGCCGCCCCGAGGTGCTCGAGCAGGCGTTCTACGCGCGCGACCTCGGGGGGACCGTGGTGCAGGTGGGCGTGCCCGACCCGTCGATGCGCATCGACCTGCCGATGATCGACTTCTTCGGGCGGGGTGGCGCGCTGAAGCCGAGCTGGTACGGCGACTGCCTGCCCACCCGCGACTTCCCGATGCTCATCGACCTCTACCTCGAGGGCCGCCTCGACCTCGACCGCTTCGTCAGCGAGACCATCACCCTCGACGACGTGGAAGAGGCGTTCGCGAAGATGGAACGCGGCGAGGTGCTGCGTTCCGTCGTCGTCATCTGAACCCGGCGGAGACGCCGAGCACCCTTTCGCTACCCTCGGCGGCACCATGATCGACGTCGTCGACTACCAGGCGGGCAATGCGCCGAGCGTCGCGTACGCGCTCGACCACCTGGGTCTCGAGTGCCGTCTGGTGACCTCCCCCGACGAGATCGGCCGCTCGGAGCGCATCGTGCTCCCCGGTGTCGGCGCCGCCCGCGCCACCCTCGACTCGCTCGCGGCGCAGGGCCTGGTCGAGCCGCTCGCCGCCCGGGTGCAGGCGGGCACGCCGTTCCTCGGCATCTGCATCGGGCTCCAGATCCTCTTCGACCACAGCGAGGAGGGCGACGCGCCGTGCCTGGGCTGGATCCCGGGTGCGGTGCGGCGCTTCCCCGACACCGACCGCGTCCCGCAGATCGGGTGGAACACGGTGCGCTTCTCCCGCGACCATCCCGTCACCGCGGTGCTCCCCCCGGTCGCGCACTTCTACTTCGTGAACTCGTACTACTGCGTCCCAAATCGGCCCGAGGACGTGCTCGGCGTCACCGAGTACAGCGTCGAGTTCTGCTCGGTCGTCGCCCGGGACAACATCGTCGCCACCCAGTTCCACGCCGAGAAGAGCGGGGAGCTCGGCCTGTCGCTGCTCCGGAGCTTCGGGGCCTGGAATCCCGCGTGCTGACCAAACGGCTCATCGCGTGCTTCGACGTGATCGCGGGGCGGGTCACGAAGGCGCAGCAATTCCAGGACAACATCGACGTGGCGCCGGCGGAGGATCTGGCCCGCCGGCTCTACGCCGACCAGATCGACGAGATCGTCTTCTACGACATCACCGCGAGCGCCCTGAAGCGCAAGATCGACCTCGAGACCGTCCGGCGGGTCGCCCACCACGTGTTCGTGCCGTTCACCGTCGGCGGAGGCATCCGCTCGGTCGACGACATGTTCGAGGTGCTCAAGGCGGGCGCGGAGAAGATCAGCATCGACTCGATGGCAGTGCGCAACCCTGAGATCATCCGCGAGGGCGCGGTCGCGTTCGGGCGTCAGTGCATCGTTCTGTCCACGCAGGTGAAGCACGTCGGCGCGCGCTCCGGGCTCCCCAGCGGCTACGAGGTGTTCATCGACGGCGCCCGGCTCGCCACCGGCCTCGACGCGCTCGACTGGGTCCGTCGCGGGGAGGAGCTCGGCGCGGGCGAGATCGTGGTGAACAGCATCGACCGCGACGGGACCGCGTCCGGCTACGACCTCGACATCACCCGGGCGGTGGCCGACGCGGTGAACGTGCCCGTGATCGCGTCGGGCGGCGCGGGCACGGTGGAGCACATCGCCGATGGCCTCACCGCGGGCGGCGCGTCGGCCGCGATCATCAGCTCGATCCTCTATTCACCGCGCTTCGAGCGCAATGTCGGCGTCCGCGAGCTGAAGGAAGGGCTGCGCGCGGCCGGGGTCGCGATGCGCCCCTATCTCGCCTGAGCGGCGGGCTCCCACTCGACCCGCGGCGCGTCGGCCCACAGCCGATCGAGGTCGTAGTACGCGCGCGTGTCCGCGAGGAACACGTGCACGACGAAGTCGCCGTAGTCCATGAGGACCCACGACGCGTCGTCGAGGCCCTCGACGGCGCGGGGACCCGGGCTCCCGTCGCGCTTCAGTGCCGCCTCGATCTCGTCCACGATCGTGCGCACCTGCCGCGTGTTGTTGGCGCTCACGATCACGAACGCCTCGGTGATCGAGATGATCTCGCCGACGTCGAGCACGACGAGATCGGCACCCTGCTTCTCGGCCGCCGCCCGGGCCGCCGCGGCGGCGCGGCCACGCACGTCGGGGACCGGCCTGGTCAAACGGTCACCCGGGGCGTCATCACCCGCGAGCATAGAGGCCGCGCGCCCGGATGGCACGGACGACCGCCGGCGGGACGAGCCCGTCGACCGGCCGTCCCTCGGCCAGGCGGGCGCGCAGCTCGCTCGACGACACGTCGATGCGGGGCACCCCGACGTGCTCGACCCGCCACCCGTCACCGGGCGGCTCGGCATGCTCGCCCTTCCGTTCGACCACCACGATGGTCGCGAGGTCGCGCGTCTCGTCGAGGCGCCGCCACGTGCCCATGTTGGCGACCGCGTCGGCCCCGAGCACCAACGCGAGCTCGCGCCCGGGCGCCGCGAGCGCCTCGAGGGTGTCGGCGGTCACCGACGCCCCTTCTCTCTCCACCTCGAGCGGGCACGCCTCGAGGCCATCGATGCCGTCGACCGCGGCTTCGACCAGCGCGAGGCGGTCGCGCGCGGAGGCGACGACGCTCCCGCGCTTCTGCCAGGGATCACCTGCGGGGACGAGGAGCACGCGGTCGAGGGCGAGCGCGGCCCGCACGTCGACCGCGACCACGATGTGGGCGACGTGGACGGGGTCGAAGGTGCCCCCGAGCACGCCGACACGCTCCACGGCGGCAGTCTACGGACGGCTCGGGCTTGCCCTGCCGCTTGCCCTGCCGCTTACGCCGCCGCGTTCCCGAGGGCTTCACGGCGCCGAAACACGAGCGTCATCACGAGCCGTACCATCTGTGAGCATGACCGAGGACGACAGCGGCGCGAGCGTGCTCGTCCGCGTCTGGCTCCCGGACCGGCCGGGCGCGCTCGGGCTCGTGGCCTCGCGCATCGGCGCGGTCGACGGTGACATCGTCGGCATCGACGTCCTGGAGCGGGGCGATGCGGTCGCGGTCGACGAATTCGCGGTGCGTCTGCGCCGGCGCGGCGCGCTCGACCTCCTCGTGCGCGAGATCGAGGAGGTCGACGGCGCGAACGTGGAGGAGGTCCGCGTCGTCGACCACTTCCCCGACCCGCGTCTCGACGCGCTCGAAGCCGCGTCGCGGCTCTGCAGCGCGTGCACGGTCGACGAGCTGCACCACACCCTCGTCGAGCACCTCCGCGACGAGTTCCTCGCCGACTGGGCCGCGCTCGTCGTGGGCTCGTCGATCCTCGCGTCCACCGGCCACGTCGACCTCGACGGCACGGTGCTCGAGGTGCTCGCCGCGGGCACCGCGGCGTCCCCGATGGTCGCCGACGGCAGCACCGGCCCCGACGACCTCGCGGTCGCCTCCCTGCGCACCCACCGAGCGACCCTGTTCGTCGGCCGCGACGGGCACCCGTTCCGGCGGCGCGAGCGGGCGCAGCTCGTCGCCCTCGCCGGGATCGCCGACCGCGCGTGGGCGTTGCTCGCGCGCTGAACCTCAGGCCTCGGCGACCTGCGTGACGAACTGCTGGAGCTGGCGGAGGTTCCGACACTCGAACACGCCGTGGCAGTACTTCGCGTACTCGGACACGATCGAGTCGCCGGTGTCCCAGTAGCTGCGCGGCTCGGGGTTGAGCCAGTAGGTGTGGCGAGCCCGGTTCTGCAGCTGCTCGATCACCCACGCCTCCGACGCGTGGTAGTTGTTCCGCGCGTCGCCCAACAGGATGAGCGAGGACTTGTTCGTCACCTCTCGGTAGTGGCGGTTGTAGAACGCCTCGAACGCGTGGCCGTAGTCGGAGTGGCCGTCGACCCAGATCACGTCGGCCTCGCTGTTGACCCGCTGGACCGCGTCGGTCACGTCGTCCGACTCGCTGAAGAACCGCGTGACCTCGTCGATGCCGTCGATGAACACCCACGAGCGCACCTTCGAGAACTGGCTCGCCATCGCGTACACGAACATCAGCGTGAACCGGGCGAAGCTCGCCACCGAGCCGGAGATGTCGGCGACGACCATGATCTCGGGCTTCGAGGGATGCGGGTGACGGAACTTGGGCTCGGCGGGAACGCCGCCGTACGACAGCGACGCGCGCACCGTCTTGCGGAAGTCGAGCGCGCCCCGGTGGCGACGCCGGCGGCGCTGCGCGAGCCGCGCCGCGAGGGCGCGGGTCAGGGGGTACACCGCGCGCTGGAGCGTGAGCATCTCGTCGCGCGAGGCGTGCATGAACTCCACGTCCTCCGGGAGCGGCTTGCGCAGCGTTCGGGCCATCGCCTCGGCGCCGCGGTCGGCCACCAGCTGACGCCGGATCTCCTCCTCGACGAGCTCGCGCAGCTCCCGCAGGCGCGACTCGTGCTCCTCGCGGAGGAGACGCTGCGCGAGCTCGCCCTCCCCCACCTCGCCGCGCTCGCGCGCCGCGCCCATCATCCGTTCGGCGAGGCTGTCGAGGTCGAGGGCGCGGAGCGTCCGGTACAGGTAGTAGGTGCCCCCGACGGGGCGGCCCGGCTCCATCCCCGCGAACTGCTGCACCGCGAGCGCGGCCAGGCGACGCATCGCCTCCCGGTCCATGTTCATCAGCGCCGCCAGCAGCATCTGCGCGATCTCCTCGCGCGAGAGCGGCGTTCCGCCCCCGCCGCCGGCGCCCTCGCCCTGCTGGGCCTGGTCGGGGTCGAGGTCGCCGAGGTCGGCATCGCGTTCACCCTCGGCGTCGTCGATCCCCGCGCTGTAGAGCGAGAAGTAGACCTCGAAGACGGTGTCGAACGCGCGCTGGTGCCGGTGGTGCTTGACCATGGTCGACGACAGGATCGTGCGGAACACCTCCCGATCGTTGATGTCGACGTGCTCCAGCGCGCGCATGGCGTCGAGGTTCTCGGTCATCGACACCGGCAGACCCGCGGCGCGCAGCTCGTGCACGAACCCCTGGAGCACGTCGAGGAACGAGAGCGCCGCGGCGGCGGCGCTCGTCTCGCTCAGGTGGGTGTCGCTCATCGTCCCGGCTCTCGACGGCGCCCGGTCACACCGCGTGTTCGGGGACCTGCAGCTCCTTGCGGGCCTTGGCGATGTCGGACTGGTACTTGAGGAGCACGTGCAACGTCTCGCCGATGGTCGCGGGGTCGACCTCGGACCGGCCCAGGTAGAGCAGCGTCCGCGCCCAGTCGATGGTCTCCGAGATCGACGGCGCCTTCTTCAGCTCGAGCTGGCGGATCGAGCGCACGACGCGCGCGATCTGGTCGGCGAGCGCCTCGTCGATCTCGGGGACTCGCACCCGCACGATGTCCTTCTCGCGCTCGATGCTCGGGTAGTCGATGTGGAGGTAGAGGCAACGGCGCTTCAACGCCTCCGACAGCTCGCGCGTGTTGTTGGAGGTGAGGATCACGATCGGCCGCTGCTGGTGGCCGACGATGGTGCCGAGCTCGGGGACCGACACCTGGAAGTCGGACAGCACCTCGAGGAGCAAGGCCTCGGTCTCGATCTCGACTCGGTCGACCTCGTCGATCAGCAGCACCACCGGATCCTCGGAGCGGATCGCCTCGAGAAGCGGGCGCGTGAGCAGGAAGGGCTCGGAGAAGATGTCGGCCTCGACGACCTCCCAGCTCGTCTCGTGCTCACGGTCGGCCTGGATGCGCAGGAGCTGCTTCTTGTAGTTCCACTCGTAGAGCGCCTTGGCCTCGTCGAGGCCCTCGTAGCACTGTAGGCGGATCAGCCGGGAGCCGGTCACGGTGGCGACGGCCTTCGCGAGCTCCGTCTTGCCGACGCCCGCGGGGCCCTCGATCAGCACCGGCTTCTCGAGCCGATCCGCGAGGAACACCACGCCCGCGATACCGGGGTCGGCCAGGTAGTCGGCTTCGCGCAGTCGCGAGATCACCTTGTCGACCGATTCGAATCTCTCCGCCATGTCTCCGCTCTCGTTCGCTTCGCGCTCGTCCGCGCAACTCTCGGGCGGCTCGCCCGGCCACCTTCCTAGCCGCGGAGCTGCCCCTCACCCCACACGAGGTACTTGTAGGTCGTGAGCTCGCGCAACCCCATGGGACCACGGGCGTGCAGCTTCTGGGTGGAGATGCCGATCTCGGCTCCGAGGCCGAACTCACCGCCGTCCACGAAGCGCGTCGACGCGTTCACGAGCACGGTCCCGCTGTCGACCTCACGCGTGAAACGCCGCGCCGCGTCGAGGTCGCGGGTCACGATCGCCTCACTGTGACCGGATCCGTAGCGGTTCACGTGCGCGATCGCGGCGTCGAGCGACGGCACCACCGCGATGCTCAGCTCCAGGGCGAGGAATTCCTTCGCGAAGTCGGCGTCGGTCGCCACGCCCATCGCCGGCCACCGGGCGCGGGAACCCTCGTCGCCGACGAGCGCGACGTCGTGCTCGGCGAGCGCGGCACACACGACCGGTAGGAACGCGTCGGCAACCGCCTCGTGCACGACCAGCGACTCGGCGGCGTTGCACACGCTCGGTCGGCTCGTCTTGGCGTTGACCACGAGCGCAAGCGCGGTGTCGAGGTGGGCGTGCTCGTCGACGTACACGTGGCAGTTGCCGTCGCCGTCGATGATCACAGGCACGGTGGCGTGCTCGCGGATGCTCGCGATGAGCGCGTGGCCGCCCCGCGGGATCAGGAGGTCGACGCAGTCGTCGAGCTGCATGAGCTCGACCGCGGCCTCGTGGCGGACGTCGTCGACCAGGATCACGCCGTCCTCCGGCAGGCCGGCCTTGTCGAGGCCCTCGCGGAGCACGTCGACGATCGCGGTGTTGGAGCCGTGCGCGCTGGCGGAGCCGCGGAGGAGCACCGCGTTGCCCGACTTGATGCAGATGCCGGCGGCGTCGCTCGTGACATTGGGTCGGTTCTCGTAGATGATCGCCACCACGCCGATGGGAACCCGGACCCGCTCGATCAGGAGCCCGTTCGGGCGGGTCGAGCCGTCGATGAGCTCCCCGACCGGATCGGGCAGCGCGGCGAGGTCGCGCAGCCCGTCGGCCATGGCGGCGATGCGGGCATCGCTGAGGCGGAGGCGGTCGAGCGGACCCGGCGCCATGCCGTCGGCGGCGGCGTCGTCGACGTCGGCCGCGTTGGCCGCGAGCACGTCGGCGGCGCGGGCGACGAGGAGGTCGGCGGCGGTGAGGAGCGCGGCGTTCTTCTCCGCGCTCGAAGCGCCTGCCACGTGCGGCGAGGCGGCTCTGGCCCGTCGCCCCAGCTCGCGAACTGCTGCGGGCGCAGGCATGCGGGCGAGTGTACCGCCAGGTCGCGAGACCCTTCGGGGCGATTCGCCCGCCGATTCGCCAACGAAGGAGACCTCTCGCGGCGATTGGGTGTGGGAGGTCGCGGATGCGCACACTCATGCTGCGAGGCGCGAGTGCGTCGACATGACGAGAGAAGCGCCAGGAACGCGTGCCGGGTCTGGGAGGCGACGGGGCTGGTCGCCGGACCGCGCTGCCCACAGGCGCAGCGGCCGGGCGACGCAGCCCCACCGTCCTCCCTCTCCTCGCCGACCGTCGAAGCCCTCGTGAGAAGGCTCTCCCCCCGCCGGCCGGCGACGAGTAGCGGCCCGTAGTGTGACGGAACTCGCCTCGGCGCGCAAGAGCGCGCGGCACGGTACGTGGGCGATGCGGCCACCCGGTACGCACGAATTGGCCACTTTCGTCAGGTGTCGTCCCTGCGTTGAGTGGCCGGTCGACCACGCTCGACGCTGGGACGCGCGCGTCACCCCGTCCCGTACGGGTCAGGGAAGCACCACGAGGTCGTCGCGGTGCACGACCTCGTGGGGCTGACCTTCAGCGAGGTCCGACGTGCGGCGGCCCGCCGCGGCGCGCAGCGCCGCCGACGGGTAGCGCACCAGACCCTTCGCGAACGGGCGGCCGGCGTCGTCGACGATCTCGACCGCCGCGTCGACGTCGAACGTGCCCTCGACCGCGCGCACGCCCGCGGGGAGCAGCGAGCGGTGGTCCATGCACAGCGCTCGCCGCGCGCCCTCGTCGACCACGATGCGCCCGGACGCGCCGAGCGCGAACGCGATCCACAGCTTGCGGCTCGGGAGTCGCTGGGCGCGCGGCCGCACCACGGTGCCGACGGCGCGGCCTTCGATCGCGTTGGTGATCACGTCGGGTTCGCCGGCGCCCGCGATCACCGCGCGCACGCCCGACCATGCGGCGATCTTTGCGGCGGCGAGCTTGCTCGCCATGCCTCCGCTCCCCCGCGAGGAGCCCGCACCGCCGGCGAGCGCCTCGAGCGCGGCGTCCACCTCCACGATCTCCTCGATCAGCGACGCGCCGTCGTCGAGCCGCGGGTCGGCGGTGAGGACCCCGGGCGTGTCCGTGAGCAGCACCAGCACCTCTGCCCGGAGCAGGTGCGACACCAGCGCCGCCAGGCGGTCGTTGTCGCCATAGCGGATCTCGTCGTCGGCCACGGTGTCGTTCTCGTTCACGACCGGCACGACGCCGAGGTCGACGAGGCGTCGGAGCGTGTCGCGCGCGTGGAGATACTGGCGGCGCACGCCGAAGTCGTGGGGCGTGAGCAGCACCTGTCCTGCGACCAGCCCACGTTCCTGGAGCACCTGGCGGATGCGCTCCATGAGCCGCGGCTGGCCGACCGCGGCGAGCGCCTGCAATGTACCGATGTCGTGCGGTCGGGCGCCCATGCCGAGCACCGGGAGCCCGGCCGCGACCGCGCCCGAGCACACGAGGACGACTTCGTGCCCTGCCGCGCGTGCAGCCGCGATCCCGTCACAGATGCGCGCCAGCGACGCCTCGTCGACCTCGCCCCGCTCGGACGTCAGCGACGAGCTTCCCACCTTCACCACCGCGGTGCGCGCCATCAGGCCAAGCCTTCCACGTACTCGAGCTCGACGGGCCCGACCCGGACGAGGTCGCCCTCCCGGGCTCCCGCGCGCGCCAGCGCGCGCTCGACGCCCATGCGCCGCAGCCGCTCCTGCACGTACGCGAGGGCGTCCTCGTTGGTGAGGTCGGCCATCGCGACGACACGCTCCGCGTGCCGCCCGCTGACGCGCCATCCGCCGTCGTCGTCGCGCGTGACGGAGAAGCCCTCCTCCATGGGCCGCAACACGACGAACGGTTCCCGTTCCGGCTCCACCGCCCGCGCGTCGTCCACGGCCACCGCGATGCGCCCGAGCAGCTCGTCGAGCCCCGCGTGGGTCACCGCCGACACCGCGAGCGCGTCGGGTCTGTCGAGCGGCCAGCACGCGACGTCGGCCCGGCTCCCGACGACGATCCGGGGCCGCTCGAGCAGCTCGGGTCGGTAGCGGCCGAGCTCGTCGAGGAGGACCGCCTCCTGCTCCACCGGCCGGCGTTCCGGAGCCGCGAGGTCGAGGAGCAGGACGAGCACTCGGGCCCGCTCGACGTGTCGGAGGAACCGGTGCCCGAGGCCGCGTCCCTCGGCGGCGCCCTCGATCAGGCCGGGGATGTCGGCGAGCGCCAGCTCGTGGCCGCGGAAGCGCACCACGCCGAGGTGAGGCTCCAATGTGGTGAACGGGTAGTCGGCGATCCTCGGCTTCGCCGCGCTGACGGCCGCGATGAGCGTCGACTTGCCGGCATTCGGGAACCCGACGAGGGCGGCGTCGGCGAGCAGCTTCACCTCGAAGCGCAGCCAGTGTTCCTCGCCGTATTCGCCCTGCTCCGCGAAGCCCGGTGCCCGGCGCGCGTTGGAGAGGAACCGGGCGTTGCCGCGCCCGCCGCGCCCCCCGCGGGCGGCGAGGTAGCGGTCGCCGTGGTGCACGAGGTCGGCGAGCACCGAACCGTCGCGGTCGCGCACGAGCGTCCCTTCGGGAACGCCGACGACGAGGTCCGCGCCGCGCGCCCCGTGCTTCTGGCGTCCCGCACCGTGCTTGCCCGACGCCGCGCGCCGGTGCGGGTGGTCCCGGAGGCCCAGCAGCGACGCCACGTTGCGATCCGCCTCGACGTACACGTCGCCGCCCGCGCCGCCGTCGCCGCCGTCGGGGCCGCCCTTGGGAACGTGCGCCTCACGGCGGAACGACACCGCGCCCGCGCCACCGTCGCCGCCGCGCACGTTGACCTGGACCTCGTCGACGAACATCGCGGATCAGCGTAGGGACCGGGCGCGAGACCGGGCGCGAGAACCCGGCACGGGCCGGGGGCCCGCGGAGTCAGGCGCCGGGAGCGGACGCGCCCGGGAGCACGTCGACCAGCTTGCGCCCGCGCCGGTAGCCGAAGCGCACGACGCCGTCCGCGGTGGCGAACAGCGTGTCGTCGCTCCCTTTCCCCACGTTCTCACCGGGGTGGAACCGGGTGCCGCGCTGGCGCACGATGATCGAGCCCGCGCTCACCTCGGTGCCGCTGTAGATCTTCACGCCGAGGCGCTGGGCGGCGGAGTCGCGCCCGTTGCGCGACGAGGCCGCGCCCTTCTTCTTCGACATCAGGCCTCCTCGGCGGCGTGCTCGGCAGCGGCGTGCTCGGCAGCGGCGTGCTTGGCAGCGGCGTGCTCGGCGGGCACGTCACCGGTGATCGCGTCCTCGGCGGCACCCCCGCTGGCCGCCCGCGACCGCGACCGGCCCTTGGTGATGCCGGTGATCTCGATGACCGAGAGGTGCTGGCGGTGCCCGTAGCGGCGGCGGTTGTTGCTCTTCGGCTTGTAGGTGAAGCCGTCGATCTTGGGGCCGCGGGCCTCGCCCACCACCTTCGCCTTCACCGACGCCCCCGAGAGCTCGCGGGGCGTGGCGAGCACCGTCTCGCCGTCGACGAGGAGGACGGGATGCAGCTCCACGACGTCGCCGTCGTCGCCGGCGACGCGCTCGACCTCGAGCCGCTCACCCTTCTGCACCTTGTACTGCTTGCCGCCGGTGCGGATGACTGCGTACATGCGCGACGAACCCCTCGCCAACGATCCGGGACCGCTCAGACTACCGCATGCCTGCCAGCAGCGACTCGTCGAGGAGGAAGCCGCGGCCGTGGCAGGTGGGGCACGTCTCGCTGAACGACTCGACCAGGCCCTCGGAGATCCGCTTCCGCGTCATCTCGACCAGGCAGAGCTCCGACATCTCGAACGCCTGCGTTCGGGTCTTGTCGCGGGCGAGCGCGTCGCGGAACACCCGCATGGTCTCGTCGCGGTTGGCCTTCACCTCCATGTCGATGAAGTCGATGACGATGATCCCGCCGATGTCACGCAGCCGGAGCTGGCGCGCGATCTCCTCCGCCGCCTCGAGGTTGTTGCGGAACACCGTCTCCTCGAGGTTGGTGCGGCCCACGTTCTTGCCCGTGTTCACGTCGATCACGGTGAGCGCCTCGGTGCGCTCGATCACGAGCGAGCCCCCGGAGGGGAGCCACACCTTGCGGTCGAGCGCCTTCACGAGCTGCTCCTGGATGTGGAACCGCTCGAAGATCGGCAGGCCCTCCTCCGCGGCGTCGTAGTACTCGATCCGGTCGGCGAGCTCGGGCGCGATCGCCTCCACGTAGGCGCGGGTCTCCTCGTACAGCGCGCGGTCGTCGATGATGACGCCGCGGTACTCCTTGGTGAACTCCTCGCGGATGAGCCGCAACACGAGATCGGGCTCCTGGTAGAGCAGCTTGGCCGACTTCGTCTTCGACGCGAGGTCGGAGATCTGCTCCCACTGCGAGCGGAGACGGCGTACGTCGCGCTCGAGCTCCTCCCGTGTCGCACCCTCGGCCGCCGTCCGCACGATCAGACCCGCGTCGTCGGGACGAATCTCGTCGAGGATCCGCCGGAGGCGCTTGCGCTCGTCGTCGGGGAGGCGCTTCGAGATGCCGTAGGTGTCGGGCTCGCCCGGCACCATCACCAGGAACCGGCCCGCGAGGCTCACCTCCTGGGTCAGCCGCGCACCCTTGTGGGCGATCGGGTTCTTGGTGACCTGCACCACGATGTGCTGGCCGTTCCGCAGCATGCGCTCGATCTTCGGCCGCGCGCCGCCCTCCACGTCGGACGGGTCGAACGCGACGTCGCCGCGGTAGAGCACGCCGTTCTTCGGCGTGCCGATGTCGATGAACGCGGCCTCCATCCCGGGGAGCACGTTCTGGACCCGCCCGAGGTAGATGTTGCCGTCGATCGAGTCGGTGCCGCTCGGCGTCGCCAAGGTGTGCTCGACGAGGCTGCGCCCCTCGAGCACCGCGATGTGGGTGTGGCCGCCGTCGAGCACGTGCACGCACATGAGGTAGCGCCCGGCGGGCCGGCCCTTGCGGGTACGGCCGCGGCGCCGCTCGAGCACGTCGTCGTCGAGCTCGAGCACGAGGTCGTCGCCCACGCCGAGGTCGGCATGCACGACGTCGTCGGCCGTCGCCCCGGCGGGCACGCGTCCGCCGCCCGCGGGCGTGCCCGCGGGCGCTCCGGTGCCGGTCCCGCGGCTCCGGCCGCGACCGCCTCGGCGCCGGCGGCGACGGGGCGTCGACGGGGCGCTGCCGTTGGCCGCAGTCGCAGGCGACGGGCTCGGTGGTGCCGGGCGGGTGTCGCCGATCTTGGGTCTCGTGGCGGCAGGCCGATCGCCGGCGACCGGCGCCGGCGTGCCCGTCTCGGGGAGGCCGGCCTCCTCGCGCGCGGTCACCGCGACGTCGTCGTCGGTGAGACCGCGATCGACGCCTTCGTCTTCGTAGCTCTGCGGCTCCCGCCGCTCGTTCGCGGCGTTCGCGGCGCCCGCGCCGGCAGGGCGCTTGCGGTTGCGACCGCCCCGGGAACCCCGCCGGCGGCGCCGGCGTGGCGGGGCGTCGGGATCCGCGCTCGACGCGGCCGCGCGCTCGGCGGGCTCAGGCGGCCCCGTGGGCTCGCGGCCCGAATCCGCGTCGGACAGGGGCTCGATGGTGGGCTCGGTGGCGCGGCGTGCGCCCACCGATGAGGAGGCGGTCGCCTCCGGGATGGTCTCGTCGGACATTGATTCCTTCTCTCACGACGCGCGCACCTCCACGGCGCGCGCGAGCGCGTCGGCTTCCAGCGGTTCCACCCGCGCGCCGTCGCGCTCGATCCATTGTGCAGTTCGGATGACACGGTGCTCGGAGAGGATCCTCCCGTCGCACGCGAGGGCATCGAGCACCTCACGCGGTCGGGCACCGCGAGGTTGGGTCGACAGCTCGAGCTCGAGCGCCGGGAGCGTTCCCGATACGCCGAGCCAGATGGAGCGGATCACGGGCCGGATGTCGTCGACCGTCTGCCGGCCCTTGCGGGTGCGGGTCACCCTGAGCTCGCGACTGGCGAGCGCGGCGCGGACGGCAGGCTCCAGCACCGTCCCTCCCACGATCTCGCCGTCGTCGTCGGCGACGACGACGCGGTACGCGACGAGCGTCACCGCCTCCTGCAGCGCGGGTGCCCGCTCGGCGAGCCGCGCCGCGCCGGTGACGTCGATTCCGTCCGGGAGCGCGGGCGAGAGGCGCTCCGGCAGCGCGTCGGCGTCGACAGGTTCCCGCAGCTCGACGTCGAGGTACTCGGCGTCGCTCTCGTGGCCGACCGAGAGCGCGAGGCCGAAGCTGACCTTGGGCCGGGGCGCGAACCCGAGCGTGAACGCGAGCGGCAGCTCCTCGATGCGGAAGGCACGCTCGAACGCCCGGGCGACGTCGCGGTGCGACACGAACCGCACCCGCCCCCGCTTCGAGAAGCGCAGCCGCACCGGGAACCCGGCGTCGCCCCTCATCGGCGCACCAGCTCCACTCGCACCTCGTTGCCCAAGCCGAGGCCCTGCCCGGTGCCCTGGCTCCCGCCCGCCGGCGGGAGGGGCGACGCGACCACGTGCTCGAGGGCGTAGTCGGTGCACACGCCGCAGTCGTAGCACGGCGTCCATCGGCAGTCGGGGAGCCCGTGCTCCCGCAGGGCGGCCTGCCAGTCGTCCCACAGGAAGTCGCGGTGGAGGCCGGCCGCGATGTGGTCCCAGGGCAGGACCTCCTCGGCGGTGCGGTGGCGGGTCACGTACCAGCCGGGGTCGAGGCCCTCCGCCGCCATGGCGTCGAGCCACCGGTCGAGCGAGAATTGCTCGCTCCACTCCTGGAACGTGCCGCCCGCCCGCCAGACCCGCTCGATCACGCGCCCGACCCGCCGGTCGCCGCGGCTCGCGATCCCCTCGGCGAAGGTCGCGTCGGGGTCGTGCCACCGCAGCTGCGCGCCCGACCGCCGCAGGTCGTCGCGCAGCATCCCGACCTTGCGTCGCAGCTCGTCGACGCCGTTCTGGCCGAACCACTGGAACGGGGTGTGGGCCTTGGGCACGAACCCGCCGACGGAGGCGGTGCAGCTCGCCTTCTTCGTGTAGCGGCGCCCGATGGCGACCACGTCACGGGCGAGGGCGGCGATGCCTCGCGTGTCGATGTCGGTCTCGGTGGGGACGCCCACGAGGAAATAGAGCTTCACCCGCTGCCAGCCCTGCGAGTACGCGCCTTCGACCGCGGCGAAGAGGTCGTCGTCGGTGATGAGCTTGTTGATCACCTGCCGGATGCGCCACGTGCCGCCCTCGGGCGCGAACGTGAGACCGGTGCGGCGGACCTTCTGGATCTCGCTCGCGATCCCGACCGTGAACGCGTCGACGCGCAGCGAGGGCAGGGAGACGCTCACGTTGCCGCAGCCCTGCTGCTCGTTGACGAGGTTGGCGACCAGGCCGTCGATCCCCGAGAAGTCGGCGGTGGAGAGCGACGTGAGCGCGACCTCGTCGTACCCGGTCCGGCGGAGCCCGTCGCGCACCATTGTGCGCACCTGCTCCTCGGGCCGCTCGCGCACGGGACGGGTGATCATGCCGGCCTGGCAGAACCGGCACCCGCGCGTGCACCCGCGGAACACCTCGACGTTGAGGCGGTCGTGGACCACCTCGATGAGCGGGACGAGCTGCTGCTTCGGGTACGGCCACGCGCCGAGGTCGGCGACGGTCCGCTTGTCGACCCGGGCGGGGACGTCCGCGAACCGCGGCGTGACCGACGCCAGGAA
This sequence comes from uncultured Bifidobacteriaceae bacterium, assembly GCA_964505725.1. Taxonomy (GTDB): domain Bacteria; phylum Actinomycetota; class Acidimicrobiia; order IMCC26256; family DASPTH01; genus CAVRJC01. Next base: position 26,771 of record CAZDJK010000061.1, read on the forward strand.
GCGGCCGTGGTACTCGACGTCGTACATCGACGGTACGTACACACCCTCGATGGTGGCGAGCTCGTGCAGCACAGCCTCGCGGGACCTGCGCCCGCCGCGCTTCCAGGCGCCGACCACCTCCGTGATCTCCCCGACGACCTCCTCGCCGTCGCCGATCACGAACAGGTCGACGAAGTCGGCCATCGGCTCGGGGTTGAACGCGCAGTGCCCGCCGGCGACGACGAGCGGGTGCTCGGGGCCCCGGTCGGCCGCCCGCACCGGGACTCCGGCGAGGTCGAGGCACTCGAGCACGTTCGTGTACACGAGCTCGGCGGCGAGGGTGAACGCGAACACGTCGAACTCGCCCGCATGGTGGTGCGTGTCGACCGAGAAGAGCGGGACGCTCGCGGCCCGCAGCTCGGCGGCCATGTCGAGCCACGGCGCGTAGGCGCGCTCGGCGAGCGCATCGTCGCGTTCGTTCAGGATCTCGTAGAGGATCTGGAGTCCCTGGTTCGGCAGCCCGATCTCGTAGGTATCGGGGTAGACGAGGAGCCAGGCGGTGAGATCGGACCGGTGCTCCGGCCGGACACTGCCCCGCTCCATCCCGATGTAGCGAGCGGGCTTCTCGACCCGGGCCAGGAGGGACTCCACTCGGGGCCACAGGGTTGACATCTCGGGCTCATGGTACCCGACGCCATGGTCCCGCCTGCGGGGTCAGTCGAAGCGGCGCATCGACACGTTCAGCACCAGGCCGATGCACGCGAACGACGTGATCAGGGACGATCCGCCATAGCTGGTGAAGGGCAGGGGGATGCCGGTGACGGGCATGATGCCGAGCGTCATTCCGACGTTCTCGAACATCTGGAACGCGAGCATGGCGAAGACCCCGACGCACACCAGCGTGCCGAAGAAGTCGCGGGAGAGCCGGGCTGCTCGCCAGGTGCGCCACAGCACGATCGCGAACAGCCCGAGCAGCACGATCGCGCCGACGAAACCGAGCTCCTCGCCGACCGCGGTGAAGATGAAGTCGGTGTGCTGCTCGGGGACGAAGCCGCCCTGGGTCTGCGAGCCCTGCTCGAAGCCCTCGCCGGTGATGCGCCCGTGCGCGATCGCCTGCTTCGACTGCTCCTGGTTGTACGCGGAGCCGGCGCTGGTCCCGCTCTCGGGGTCGATGAAGGTCGTGAGCCGGTCGAGCTGGTACTGCTTCAGCAGGCCGAGGCCGACCACCGCGTACACGCCGGTCGCCGCGAGCAGGCAGAGGATCACGAGCTGGCGCATCGACACGCCCGCGATCGCGAACAGCGCCACGATGATGACCGCGAACACGAGCACGGTCCCGAGGTCGGGTTGCAGCAGCACGAGGCCGATCGGCACCGACGCCAGCATCAGGATGACGGTGAGCCGCCACGCGTCGAGCTCGCCGCGGTACTGGTTGAGGTAGCCGGCGAGGGCGATGATGAGCCCGAACTTCGCCAACTCCGACGGCTGGAGGGTGAAGCCGCCGGGGAGCTGGAACCACGCTTGGTGCCCCTTCACGTTCGAGCCCACCGGCGCGAGCACGAGCAGGAGGATCCCGACGGTGGCGAGGTACGCGAACATCGACAGGTCGCGCAGGCGGCGGTAGTCGACGGCGACGACGCCGGCCATAGCGCCCAGGCCCGCCAGCGCGAACAGGACCTGCCGTTTCACGTAGTACAGCTCGTCGCCCGGGATGCGGCGGTGCGTGCTCGAGTAGACCATGAGCAGGCCGATGGCGGTGATCGCCAACACCGCACCCACGAGCACATAGTCGAAGTGCCGTACCGGCGTCGCGTCGAAGCGCGAGCTCTCCTTCAGCGCGGGAGGCCGCCCGATGGGGGTGCGGCCGCGAGAGCGGAGCCCGAGTGCCATCGCGATCCTCAGTCGTGCGCCCGCGTCGCCGCGCCGCCGACTTCGACCGGCGCGAGGGTGGCGTTGGGGGCGGCGAGGTAGTCGATGACCCGACGCACGATGGGTGCGGCGACGTCGGCGCCGTAGCCACCCTGCTCCACCATCGCCAGCACCACGTACTGCGGCTGGGCCGGGTCGTTCTCGGGGTTCGTCATCCCCACGAACCAGGAGGTGTTCTGCTCGTTCCCGTTCTGGGCGGTCCCGGTCTTCCCGGCGACGGTCGGCCCGGTGTACCCCTTGAACGCGGCGAACGCGGTCCCCTCACCGCTGTTCACCGCGCCGAGCAGGCCGGGGAGGATCTGGGCGCGCACGTCGGCGGGAAGGACGTCGCTCCGCATCACGTCGGGATCGATCACGTGGTCGATCGCGCCGAGCTGGTTCGAGGGGAGCGATGCACCGTTGTCCCGCACCGACGACGCCACCCGGGGCGAGTAGAGCGTGCCGCCGTTCTCGAACGCGGCGTAGGCGTTGGCGAGCTGGAGCGGCGTGACCAGCAGGTCGCCCTGGCCCACGGCGAGGCTCGCGCTGTCGCCCTGGCGCCACGTGCGCGAGGTGGGGTCGTCGCTGTTCTTGTTGAACATCTGGTTGAACGCGAGATCGGGCAGGCGGCCGACCTGCTCGCCGGTGAGCCCCGACCCGGTGTCGGCCCCCATCCCGAACGTCGACGCGACGTGCTGGATCGAGTAGCCGACCGGGTGGTCGTTCGGGCCGGTCTTGTTGTCGCCACCCTCGTTCTCGTACGCGGCCCAGATGTCCTTGCCCACCTGGTAGAAGTACACGTCGCTCGACACCGTGAGCGCGCGGGTGAGGTCGACGATCCCGTTGGCATTCTTCTTGTCGTTGCACCGCTTCTCGCCGTTCCCGAACGAGATGCAGCCGCTGTCGTAGAACGTCTCGCCGGCGCTGCGGATCCCGTTCTCCAGCATGGCGATCGACGTGAACGGCTTGAACGTCGACCCCGGCGCGAGCTGCGCGCTCACCGCGCGGTCGAAGAGCGGCTGGGGGCCGTTCGGGTCGAAGTACGACTGGTCGACGGTGCCGTTCGCGAGCGCGTTGGGGTCGAACGAGGGATTCGAGCTCAGGGCCACGATCGAGCCGGTGCGTGCGTCGAGCACTACCACCGCACCCGAGTTCGCCCGTTGGCCGGTCGGCCGCGCGCCGTCGATGCCCTGCTGGAGCGACTCGTCGGCGACCTGCTGCACGCCGAGATTCTCGGTCAGCACGACGTCGTGCCCCGGCGCCGCCTTGCGCACGACCGTCTCGCCGATGACGAGCCCGCGGTTGTCGACCCGCACGCGCTTGAGCTCCGGCGTGCCGCGCAGCTCCGACTCGAACAGCTTCTCCGCTCCGGCCTTGCCGATCACGTCGTCATTGGCGTAGTCGGCGGCCTTGTCGAGCGCGAGCTCCTGCTTGTTGATGCGCCCCACGTACCCGACGAGGTGGGCGCCGACCGGTCCCTGCGGGTACTCACGCAGGTAGGTGGTCGCGAACTGCGTGTCGGGGAAGTCCTCGGGGTGTTCGGCGACGTACTGCGCCGCGTCGTCGCTCACCGGTGAGAGCACGGGTACCGGCTGCAGCGCCGAGTACTTCGGGTCGTCGATCTTCGCCTGCGCGGCGGCGTTGGTCGTGCCCATCAGCTTGGCGAGGTTCGGCACCAGCTTCGCCTGTACCTCGGGCGTCAGCTTCCCGCGGTCGACGGTCAGCGAGGTGACCGGGACGGTCTGCGCGAGCACGTTGCCCTGCGCGTCGAGGATGCGCCCTCGCAGCGCGGGCACCTGCACGAGCTTGTCGCCGTTGCGCTGGGCCGCGACGGCGAGCGACTCACCGCCCGCGACCTGCAGGAACCACAGCCGGGTCGCGAGCGCGCTGAACATCAGGGCGGCGACGATGCCGATCACCGCGAGCCGACGGCCGACGTTGGGCTCGTTCACGGCCGGACCTGCCAGGCACCGGCATCGGTGTCGCGGGCGGCGCGCCGGACCACCGGGAACACGAGCGGAGCGATGAGCGCATCGTACGCGGCCGCGATGATCACGGTCTTCAGGCTCGCGAACGACAGGAACCCGTCCTGTCCGACCATCGCGCCGATGGTGATGAACACGAGGCCGCCGAAGAGGCCTCCGAGGCCGCCGACGATCGGGGCGATCCGGGGCGTGGAGCGCACCATCCCCGACTGGAAGACCCCGACCGCGTACCCCGTGACCGCGTAGGAGAGTGCGGAGAGGCCGAGCGGCGTAGTGAGGAAGAGGTCGATCGAGAGACCCATCACGAAGCCGAACAGCGCCCCGCTCTCGGGGCCGTTCTCGTAGCCCACCGCGAGCGTGCACACCAGCCCGACGTCGGGGGCGACGCCGTCGACGCGCAGGTGGGTGAACAGCGTGGTCTGGAGCACGACCGCGCTGATCACGACGAGGAGCAGGCGGAGCCGGCGGATCACGGCCCCGACCCATTGGAGAGGAGCACCTTGACGATGTCGAGGCGGTCGAGGTCGACGATGGGCTTGAGCTCGCCCTCCTGGGTGGCGGCGGTGGAAGCGTCGACGGTGCGGGTCACGGTGCCGACCGTGAGGCCGGCGGGGAAGAGCGAGTTGGCCGTACCCCTCGTGACCACGATCTCGTTCCGGGTGATGGGCGAAGGGTCGAGCACCTGCAGCCGGAGGAACGTGCTCCCCTTCTGGCCGCGGGCGATGGCGACCGGGCCGGGGCCGGGCTGGGCGAGCAGCTGCACGCCCACCGCAAAGCTGGGGTCGTCGACCCGCTGAACCGTCGCCCGGTTCCGTCCCACGGCCACGACCTTGCCCACGAGCCCCTCGGCCACCACGACCGGCTGGTCCACCGCGATGCCCGAGGTCGAGCCCTTGTCGATCTGGAACGTGCGCTCGAAGTTGCCGGTGGACCCGTCGACGACCTGTGCGGCCACGCCGTCGTAGTCGGAGATCTGAGGCAGGTCGACGAGACCCTCGATCTCCTTCAGCCGGGCCTGCGCCGCCACCCCCGCGGCCGCCTGGCTCTTGAGCGCCGCGTTCTCCCGCCGGAGGTCCTTGTTCTCCTCGGCCAGCTCGTTGCCTCGCCCGAGGCCGCTGAAGAAGTCGCTCGCGGGGTTGATGACGTCGTCGGCGAGGGATTGCAGGGGCGAGATCACGTCGTGGGCGGCGGTCCGCATGGACCCGATGACCCCTGCGCCGCGTTGGTCGAGCGTGATCAGGAACAGTGACGTGACCACGACGAGGATCAGGGTGACGCGCCGACGACGGCCTTGGCGGTAGACGACCACGACGCGGGGTGGCCCGAGCGGGCGCGATCAGCCCTCGGGCGCTTCGATCAGGACCTGCTTCAGCACGTCGAAGTTCTCGAGGCACTGACCCGAGCCGAGGACGACGGAGAAGAGGGGGTGGCGCGCCCGGTGCACGGGCATGCCGGTCTCGGCCTGGATGATGTTGTCGAGCCCGACGAGCTCGGCGCCCCCTCCGGTGATGACGATGCCCTTCTCCATGATGTCGGCCGCGAGCTCGGGCGGCGTCTTGTCGAGCGTGACCTTCACCGCGTCGACGATCGCGGCGGTCGGCTCCTCGATCGCTTCGCGGATCTCGACCGTGGACACGACGATGGTCTTCGGCAGGCCGGTGACCAGATCGCGCCCGCGCACCTCGGCGTAGAGCTCCTCTTCGAGCGGCCACGCGCTCGCGAGCAGCATCTTCACCTCCTCCGCGGTGCGCTCGCCGAGCGCGAGCGAGTACTCGCGCTTCACGAAGTTGATGATCGCCTCGTCGAACTCGTCGCCGGCGACGCGGCTCGACTCGCTCACGACGACGCCGCCGAGCGAGATCACCGCGACCTCGGTGGTGCCGCCACCGATGTCGACGATCATGTTTCCGGCGGGTTCGTGCACCGGCAGCCCCGCGCCGATGGCCGCGGCCATAGGCTCCTCGATCACCAGGACCGGCTTCCGCGCGCCGGCGAACTCCGCCGCCTCCTGCACCGCGCGGCGCTCGACGCCCGTGATCCCCGAGGGGATGCAGATCACCATGCGCGGCTTGGCCCACCGGCGTTGGTGCACGCGCTGGATGAAGTAGCGGAGCATCTTCTCGCAGATGTCGAAGTCGGCGATGACGCCGTCCTTGAGCGGCCGAACCGCCTCGATGTGCCCGGGCGTGCGACCGACCATGCGCTTCGCCTCGGTGCCGACCGCGAGCAGGCGCCCGTCGCGCGTGTTCATGGCGACGATCGACGGCTCGTCGAGGACGATCCCCTTGCCCCGCACGTACACGAGCGTGTTCGCGGTGCCGAGATCGACTGCCATGTCGCGGCCGACGACGGAGGAGAACCAGGGTTCAGGCATAGCAAAAGGATCCAGAAGACGCTCGGATGCGGGACAGGCTAGCCGGGGCGCGCTCCGCTCCGCGGTTGCGGGGACGCGGAATCTCTCCTGCTACGCGAGTCCCGGGAAGAACAGCGCGATCTCCCGCGCCGCGGACTCGGGGCCGTCGGAGCCGTGGACGAGGTTCTCGGCGGTCTCGAGGGCGAGATCGCCCCTGATGGTGCCCGGTGCGGCGTCTCTCGGGTTGGTCGTGCCCATGAGGCCCCGGACCACCTTCCAGGTGTCGGGGCCGCCCTCCACCACCATCGCGACGAGCGGACCCCGCGTGATGAACTCGACCAGATCACCGAAAAAGGGCTTGTCGCCGTGCTCCTCATAGTGACGCCCCGCGAGCTCGGCGTCGACGGTGCGCAGGTCCATGGCCACGATGGTGAGCTGCTTGCGCTCGAGCCGGGCGACGATCTCCCCCACCAGCCCCCGCTCGACCGCGTCGGGCTTGCAGAGCACCAGCGTTCGTTCGCTCATGACCGCCCGAAGCTAGTGGACGAGGTGTGTCCGGGCGGGGCCGGCCACGTAGAACGAGCCCGCGACGACCACGCGGCCGTCGGCCGGGGTCAGCGCGATCGCGCGGTCGACCGCGTCCCCGACGTCGTCCACCACCTCGACCCGGTCGCCCGGCACGCCGAGCGCGAGCGCGGCGTCGGCCACCTCCCGGGGGTCGCGCGACCGCGGGATCTGCGCGCGGCAGGCGATGACCCGGTCGGCTTCGGTGATGCCGAGCGCGTCCAGCATCTCGAACGCGTCCTTCTGCACGAGCACGCCGACGACCCAGGTGCGCGGGCCGGGGGGGAACTCCTCCGCGAGCGCGGCCCGCACCGCGTGCGCGCCGGCCACGTTCTTGGTGCCGTCGATGACGACGAGCGGATCGTGCGCGACCACCTCGAGCCGACCCGGCGAGTCGACCGACGCGAACGCGGCGGCGACCACGTCGACATCGAGCGCGCGGCCGAGGAACGCCTCCACCGTCGCCAGTGCGATCGCGGCGTTGTCGGCCTGGTGCGCGCCGTGCAGCGGCAGGAAGATCTCGGGGTAGGTCGCGAGCGGGGTGAAGAGCTCGAGCAGGCGCCCGCCGTGACCGAGCTCGTTCTCGGCTACGCCGAAGTCGCGGTCGCGCAGCAGCACGCGATCGGCGTCGCGGCTGGTGAAGATCGGCACCAGCTCGGGGTCGGTCTCACCGAGCACGAGCGTCGCGCCCGGCTTGACGATGCCGGCCTTGTCCTCCGCGATGTCGCGGCGTGTGGGGCCGAGGTACTCGACATGATCGAGGGCGACGTTGGTGACCACCGCCACCTCGCCGTCGACCACGTTGGTGGAGTCCCAGGTGCCCCCGAGGCCCACTTCGATCACCGCGACGTCGACGGCCACATCGGCGAACCACTCGAGCGCGGCTGCGTTCACGATCTCGAAGTAGGTCGGCGGGTCGTCGAGCAGCGGCTCCACCGCGGCGATGGTGGCGAGCACCCGGTCGAGGTCGTCGTCGGGGATGGGCTCGCCGTTCCACGACATGCGCTCGTTGAACCGCTCCAGGTACGGGCTGGTGTCGGTGCCCACCGACAGGCCGCACGCCACGAGGAGCCGGGTGGCCATGCGGGCGGTCGTCGTCTTGCCGTTGGTGCCGGTCACGTGCAGCGCCGGGTACTGCAGCTGCGGCGACCCGAGGAGCTCGACGAGGCGGGCCATGCGGGTGAGTGGCTGCGGCGTGAGCCGGCGTCCCGAGCCGGCGGGGGCGCCCACCAGGGTCTCGAGGTTCACGTGGCGGTCGAGCCACGCCATCACCTCGGCGTGGTCCACCGTCAGGCCGCCTCGGGATCGGCGAGCTCGACCCGGACGCCGAGCTCGTACGCCGTCGTGAGGTCGAAGTCGCCGATCACGTTGCCGGCGTCGCGCACGTCCTCGAGGCCGAGCTCGAGCGCGCTTATGAGCTCGGGCGGGCCCTCCACGTCGAGCTGCGCCACCTCGGCGCGCATCGACCGCTTGGCGGCGCTCTTCTCCTTGCGGATCTCGCCCAGCACCGCGGCGGTGATCTCGTACACACGCGTGTCGGCGGTGGTGAGGCCCAGCTCGTCTGGGCTCGGCCACCGCGCGCGGTGCACCGACCCCGTGCGCCACCACGACCACACCTCCTCGGTGACGAACGGCAGGTGCGGCGCGAACAGTCGGAGCAACACGTCGAGCGCGAGAGAGAGGGCGGCGCGGGCCGAGGCCGCGGCGTCGCCGCCGCGCGAGCCGTACGCGCGCTGTTTCACGAGCTCGAGGTAGTCGTCGCAGAAGCCCCAGAAGAACCGCTCGGCGAGCTCGAGCGCGCGCGCGTAGTCGTACTCGTCGAACGCGCGCGTCGCGTTGACGACAACGTCGTGGAGCGCGGCGAGCATCGAGCGGTCGACCGCGTCGGCGACGGCGTCGCGCGACGGGATCTCGTCGCCCGCGACACCGAGCGCGAACTTCGACGCGTTGAGGATCTTGATCGCGAGCCGGCGTCCGACCTTCATCTGGCCCTCGTCCACCGCGGTGTCGACACCGGGCCGGCCGTTCATCGCCCAGTAGCGCACCGCGTCGGAGCCATAGCGGTCGAGGTACTCCGAGGGCGTGAGCACGTTGCCCTTCGACTTCGACATCTTCTTGCGGTCGGGGTCGAGAATCCAGCCGTTGATGGTGGTGTCGCGCCACGGCAGCGTGTGGTGCTCGAGGTGCGAGCGCAGCACGGTGTCGAACAGCCAGGTGCGGATGATCTCGGGGCCCTGGGGGCGGAGGTCCATCGGGAACGTGCGGTCGAAGAGGTCGGGATCGTCCTCCCAGCCGCACGCGATCTGCGGGGTCAGCGACGACGTCGCCCACGTGTCCATGATGTCGGGATCGCCGACGAAGCCGCCGGCCTGTCCTCGCTGCTCCTCGGTGAACCCGGGCGGCGCGGCGGTGGACGGATCCACCGGCAGGTCGGCTTCGGCCGCGAACAGGGGCTGGTCGTAGTCGGGCGTGCCGTCGTCCCGTACGGGGTACCAGACCGGCAGGGGCACGCCGAAGAAGCGCTGGCGGCTGACCAGCCAGTCGCTGTTGAGGCCGTCGACCCAGTGCTCGTAGCGGATCCGCATGTGCGGCGGGTGCCACCGGAGCTCGCGCCCGCGCTCGCGCATCGTCTCACGCAGGTCGGCGTCGCGTCCGCCGTTGCGGATGTACCACTGGCGGGACGAGACGATCTCGAGTGGCCGCTCGCCGCGCTCGTAGAACTTCACCGGGTGCGTGATCGGCCTCGGGCCGCCGACGAGGCTGCCCGCCTCCGCGAGCAACTCGACGATGCGATGTTGTGCCTGCCTCACCGTCTTGCCCGCGAGCTCGGCGTACACGGCGTCGGCGGCAGGGGCGGAGCCGTTCCAGTGCGGTGCGTCGGCCAGCAGGCGCCCGTCGCGCCCGACGATGGTGCGCGCCGGGAGCTGCAGCTCGCGCCACCACACGACGTCGGTGGTGTCGCCGAAGGTGCAGATCATCGCGATGCCGGAGCCCTTCTCCGGATCGGCGAGATGGTGGGCGAGCACCGGCACGTGCGCACCGAAGAGCGGCGTGACCACGTCGGTGCCGAACAGGGGCCGGTAGCGCTCGTCGTCGGGATGGGCCACGAGCGCGACACACGCGGGGATGAGCTCGGGACGGGTGGTCTCGATGACGACGTCGCTGCCGTCGCCGGCGCGCGTGAACCGCACCGCGTGGTACGCACCGGGCACCTCGCGGTCCTCGAGCTCGGCCTGCGAGACCGCCATGCCGAAGTCGACGTCCCAGAGCGTCGGGGCCTCCGACTGGTAGGCCTCGCCGCGCTCGACGTTGCGCAGGAAGGCCCGCTGCGCGGCGCGGCGCGCGGCGTCGCCGATGGTCACGTAGGTCATCGACCAGTCGACCGACAGCCCGGACCGCCGCCACACCGCCTCGAAGACCTGCTCGTCCTCCTCGGTGAGCCGCTCGCACAGCTCGACGAAGTTCGGGCGGGAGACGGGCTGCGGGGGGTCCGGGGGCGTCGCCGGCGGCTCGAAGGCGGCGTCGTACGGGAGCGACGGATCGCAGCGGACGCCGTAGAAGTGCTGCACCCGCCGCTCGGTGGGCACACCGTTGTCGTCCCAGCCCATCGGGTAGAAGACCTCGAGGCCGCGCATCCGACGCGACCGGGCGATGGCGTCGGTCTGCACGTAGCCGAAGAACGAGCCGAGGTGCAGCGAGCCGCTGACCGTGGGCGGCGGCGTGTCGATGGAGAAGATGTCCGCGCGCGCCCTCGAGCGGTCGAAGCGGTAGGTGGCGTCGGCCTCCCAGCGCCCGGCCCACTTGTCCTCGAGCCCGTCGAGACCGGGCTTCTCCGGAACCGTCATCCCGGCGAGTCTACGAAACCCGCCTGGATCAGCCGGATGGGCTCACGCGGAGCGGCGCTCGTCCTCGTCGGTGATGAGCGTGGGGTGCACGCGGTCGAGCACGACGCTCCCGTCGATGACGCAGCGCTGCACGTCGGTGCGGCTCGGGAGGTCGTACATCACCTCGAGCAGGACCTCTTCCAGGATCGCGCGCAGGCCACGGGCGCCGGTGCCCCGCTTGAGCGCCTCGTCGCCCACTGCCTCGAGCGCGTCGTCGGTGAACACGAGGTCGACGTCGTCGAACTGGAAGAATTTCTGGTACTGCTTCAGCAGCGCGTTCTTCGGCTCGACGAGGATGCGGATCAGCGCCTCCTTGTCGAGGCTGTCGACCGTGCTCACCACGGGGAGGCGGCCGACGAACTCCGGGATGAGGCCGAACTTCAGGAGGTCCTCCGGGAGCACCGACGCCAGGACCTTCCCGAGGTCCTTCTCGACCGAGCGCCGCACGTCGGCACGGAAGCCGACCCCCTGGTTGCCGGTGCGGCTCTCGATGATCCGCTCGATCCCCGCGAACGCACCGCCGCAGATGAACAGGATGTTGGTGGTGTCGATCTGGATGAATTCCTGGTGGGGGTGCTTGCGGCCGCCCTGCGGCGGAACCGACGCAGTGGTGCCCTCGAGGATCTTCAGCAGCGCCTGCTGGACGCCCTCACCGGAGACGTCGCGGGTGATCGAGGGGTTCTCGGCCTTGCGCGCGATCTTGTCGATCTCGTCGATGTAGATGATGCCGGTCTCGGCCTTCTTCACGTCGTAGTCGGCGGCCTGGATCAGCTTCAGCAGGATGTTCTCGACGTCCTCGCCCACGTAGCCGGCCTCGGTGAGCGCGGTGGCGTCGGCGATCGCGAACGGAACCTTGAGCAGGCGGGCGAGGGTCTGCGCGAGCAGCGTCTTGCCGCACCCGGTGGGACCGATCAGGAGGATGTTCGACTTCTGGAGCTCGACGTCGGGGTCGCCGTAGGCACCGGCCTGCACCCGCTTGTAGTGGTTGTAGACCGCGACCGACAGGATCTTCTTCGCCTGCTCCTGGCCGATCACGTAGTCGTTGAGGTACTCGTAGATCTCGCGAGGCTTCGGGAGCTCGTCGAACTTCACCTCGGAGCTCTGCGACAGCTCCTCTTCGATAATCTCGTTGCAGAGGTCGATGCACTCGTCGCAGATGTACACGCCGGGCCCTGCGATCAGCTTCTTGACCTGCTTCTGGCTCTTCCCGCAGAACGAGCACTTCAGCAGGTCGCCACCGTCACCGAACTTGGCCACGACGTCCCCCCGATCTCCCTGTTTGTCCGTCCGGTCAGCTCACGCCCGCGGGCACGGGCACCGACGCGAGCTCGCGGCTCGTGATCACCTCGTCGACGATGCCGTACTCCTTCGCTTCCTGCGCACCCATGATGAAGTCGCGGTCGGTGTCGCGCGCGACCTTGTCGACGGGTTGGCCGGTGTGGTACGCCAGCAGCTGGTCGAGCGTCTCGCGCATGCGGATGATCTCTTTGGCCTGGATCTCGATGTCGACCGCCTGGCCCGACGCGCCACCGTGCGGCTGGTGGATGAGGACCCGCGAGTGCGGGAGCACGAAGCGCTTGCCGTGCGTGCCGGCGGCGAGGAGCACCGCGGCGGCGGAGGCCGCCTGCCCGATGCAGATGGTGTGCACGTCGCACTTGATGAACTGCATCGTGTCGTAGATGGCGAACAGCCCCGTGATCTCACCACCGGGCGAGTTGATGTAGAGCGAGACGTCCTTGTCGGCGTCCTCGCTCTCGAGGTGGAGGAGCTGGGCGATGATGATGTTGGCGACAGTGTCGTCGATCGGCGTCCCGAGGAAGATCACGCGGTCCTTCAGCAACCGTGAGTACACGTCGTAGCTGCGCTCGACGCCCCGACTGTCGCGCTCGATGACCGTCGGGAACGGGATGTGGTTGCGGACGGGCTCGCTCACGACTCGGGCTCCTCTTCGGTCTCTTCGTTGTCGCCGGTTTCGATCTCGCCGGTCTCGATGGTCTCGGTTTCGATGTTCTTCGTGTCGCTGTCGCTGGTGTCGCTGTCGGTCGGTTCGGTCTCGGCGGCTCCGTCGCCCGACGACGCCGCTTCGGGCAGTGTGAGGTCGAGCTCGTTGCCCTGCTCGTCGACGACAGTGGCGTGATCGACGAGGAACGACAACGCCTTCCCTCTCGCTATGTCAGAGCGTACCGCCTCGATCACCCCGCGCCGTTCGAGGTCCCTGCGGACCTTCGCCGGCTTCTCGTCGACCTGTTGGGCGAGGCGCTCGACCTCTTCGTCGACCTCCCGGTCGCTCGCCGCGATGCCCTCCTGCGCCGCGATCGAGCGGAGCGCGAGGTCGGCGCGGACGCCTTCCGTCGCCCGCTCCCGGAGCGCGGCGACGTACTCGTCGGGATCCTGGCCAGTCGCGGTCAGGTACTGCGGGATGGTCATGCGCACGCCCTGTTCCTCGAGCCGGTGCGCGACGTCGTGCAAGCGCCGCTCCATCTCCGAGCTCACGAGCGTCTCGGGCACGTCGATGGTGACGAGGTTGGCGGCAGCCTCGACCACGCGGTCGCGGAGCAGGAGCTGCGCCTGCACGCGTGCGTAGAGGTCGAGGCGCTTGCGGACGTCCTCCCGCAGCGCGTCGACGGTGTCGAACTCGCTCGCTTCCGACACCCACTCATCGGTGACCTCGGGCAGCACCTTCTTCTTGGTGTCCTTCACCAGCACCTGGAACGACACCTCGTCGCCGGCGCGCTCGGCGAAGCGCTCGGGCAGCACCTCGTTGAACTTGAGGATGTCGCCCGTGCGCTTGCCGCGGAGCTCGTCGTCGAGCTTGGGCACGAGCATCCCGGAGCCGACCTCGTAGAGGTAGTCGGTGGCGGTGAGGCCCTCGATGCTCTCGTCGTGCACGTAGCCCTTGATGTCGATCTCCGCGAAGTCGCCGTCGGAGAGGGGCGCGCCGGAGTCGGCGAGGTCGGCGAAGCGCTCGCGCAGCTGGTCGATCTGGTTGTCGACCATCTCGTCGGTGATGGCGGGCGAGGGCAGCTCGACCCGGAGCGAGTCGTAGCCCTCGACCGTCACCTCCGGGCGCACCTCGACGACGGCGTCGAACTCGACGTCGCCCGCCTCCTCGCCCGCGGTGATGTCGATGTCGGGCGGCGCGATCACGTCGATGCACTCGGCGTCGACGGCCTCCGCGTAGTACTCGGGGAGGGAGTCGCGAAGCGCCTGCTCGCGGGCGACCTCGGTGCCGAGGCGGGCCTCGAGCAGGCGCCGCGGGGCCTTGCCGGGCCGGAAGCCGGCGACCTTCACCTCACGGGCGAGCTTGCGGAACGCGGCGTCGAGGGCGCGCTCGAAGTCGGCGGCGGGGATGGCGACGTGCAGCCGGACCTTGTGGTCCTCGAGGGTCTCGACCGATGTGGTGAGCGTCATGGGGTTGGGCAGTCTACCCGGCACCCCCCTCGCCCCCGTCCGCAAACCCACCCGCAAACGTGCGTCACTTGAACGGGTTGTTTCCGTTCAAGTGACGCAAGTTTGCCAGGACGCGGGGACGGTCAGAGGCGGGCGTAGGCGTCGCGGGCGAGGGATTCGGAGGCGGCGTTGGCGTCGGCGTCGTTCGAGAGGTTGGGGACGGCGACGCCGACGAGCACCGAGCCCTTGCCGACGTAGGTGAGAAACCCGATGCGGCATGCGGGATTGGAGGCGCCGCTCACGCCGACGGCCTGGAGCTGCGGGCTCCCGCACACCGCCTTGAGGTAGCTCGTGGCCTTGTTGTCGTATCGCGCCCCGAACGCGCCCGTCTTCTTCAGGTCCCAGACGTCGATCTTCACCGTGCGCGCGACCAGCTCCTCCTGTTTCTCGGTCGCGGTCCACTTGCAGGCGGTTCCCTTCGGCGGCGCGATGGGCGGCTTGTCAGCAGTGGGGGCGCCCACTTCCCGCTGGATCGCCTGCGACACCTCGTCGGTGGTCAGGAGCTTGCACGGTTTCGGCGCGGCCGCCGGCACCGCGGTGCGTGCCGCGGCCGCGGGAGCTGCCGCGCCCATGCACAAGACGGCCGCGGCCGCGCACGTCGACAGCATCGTCGCCCATCCCCGCATGCGACGAGTGTAGGAACGGCGACGCCGCGCGACCGTGCACGGGCGGTCGTCGCCCGTGCCCGGAAGCGCGTAGCCGGAGACCTCGTGAACGACAATGGTCGGCGGATCAGGCGGTCACGGCCGACGCCGCGCCCGGGGCGAGGTTGCGCTTCGGGCTGTACTGGTAGTTGGTGACGAGGCTCACCGCGAGCACCGCGACGCCCATGGCCACGTAGAAGGCCGCGATGCCACTCTCCGCGCTCGCGAAGTCGAGGACGAAGGGTCCCGCGATGAGCAGCAGCGCGGCGAGATAGTCGCCCGCCGAGTGCACCGTGAACGGCAGCACCTTCACGATGCCGAGCGGGTAGCGGGTGAGCACGCTCACGAGCAGCACGGTCGCCCCGACGACCACCCCGAGACCGACTGCACCGGCCGACCCGTTGTCGACGAGCGCGACGACGATGAGCAGGATGCCGACGGCGTAGTCGGCGATCGCATGGAACCACGCGGGCAGGAACTTCACGAGCGACATGCGGTGTCCTCCTCGAGACCCACGCTCCGGTCGGGCGCATCGCTACAGGGAGTTCGCCGCTACCCGCTCCTCCGGATCGAGCCTGCACGGAATCTCCACAGCGACGTGTCCGGCTTGGTGACGACGACCGACACGAACGCGCCGAGCAGTCCGGCGATCGCCGCGAGGCCGAACGGGCTGTGCAGGTCGCCGAGCCAGTGGCCCGCACCCGCGACGGAGAAGATCGGGGTGCCGACGACGTCCCGCGGCCGGGGATGCCACGGATCCGGCGCGGTGCGGTTGTCGCCCTGGGTCACGAACCCCTTGTGCGCGTTGCCGC
Organism: uncultured Bifidobacteriaceae bacterium; assembly: GCA_964505725.1. Lineage (GTDB taxonomy): Bacteria > Actinomycetota > Acidimicrobiia > IMCC26256 > DASPTH01 > CAVRJC01. The sequence continues at coordinate 42,350 of CAZDJK010000061.1, forward strand.
CGATGATGCGGTGCACGACGATGACGCCCTCGCCGACCTCGCCGTGCGGGATGTGGTAGGCGATGACGTCGCCGCGCGCGTACGACGGGTGCCGCATGACGACGACCAGGTCGCCGGTGTGGTAGTCGGGCTCCATGCTGTGTCCGGACACCTGCACGTACGCGACCCGCCCGCCGAGCGACTGCGGCCACATGAACGCGATGACCGCGAACAGCGCGATCGTCGCGAGGATGTTCGCGACGCGCAGAGCGGTCCACCGGCGCGACGTGCTCGCATCGCGCGTCGCCGTCTCTGCGGCCGTGACCTCCGCCGGGGCGCTCGGCGCGGGCGTGGCGACGGACCCCGCGGCGACGGCCGACTCGGGAGCCTCGAGCTCGAGCGTGTCCATGTCAGAACTGCACCGTGGCGGCCGAGACGGCGACGTTCGCCCCGATCGTGTGCGACGCGTTGTCGGCGATAGCCGCAGTCGGCGTGTACACCGCCGCGTTCCCCGACGTTACCGTCGCGGGGCTGCCGCTGCCGCTGCGCCCCCGCAACGTGAACGTCAGCGTGGTGGTCGTGGTCTGCGTCAGCGTGATCGTGGAGTTGGTGAACGTGACGTTGCCGCCCGTCACGTAGCCGTTGCTGCCGAGATCGACGGTCCCGTACTTGAACCCGCCGCTGCAGCCGCCCGCCGTCGTCACCGTAAGCGTGTCGTCGCCGGTCGCGCCGTTGTCGTCCCCGATCGTGACAGTGACGCCGGTGATCGGCGCGGGCGAGGCGGAGTTCGGCGACCACGCCGAGCACAGCGTGCTCTGCAGCAGGGTCGTGTCGTAGCCGGTGACGACGGTGTCGTTCTGCGACGGCCGCCCCGGATTCCCGCCGCTGATGGTGAGCGACGTCGGGTACAGGGCGGGCGGCGCGGCGGTGCCGACGGTCAGCGTCTTCGACGTGACGGTGACGCTCGCGGCGTGCGCAGGACCGACGCCGAGCGCGAGCACCGCGCCGGCCACGACCGCGCCTGCGGCCCAACGGGCCAGGTGCGCGCTCACGGGCCCGTCGCCGCCAGTCGCACCGACGCCACCGACGAGGCGGTGGGCGTCGCGGTGAACGACCCGAACGTCGCCGCCGAGGCCGCCACCGTGACGGGGCCGGCATGGCCGAGGTCGGTGCCCGCCGAGCTCGCCAACGTGGCGCGGAGCGACGATCCGTTGCACGAGGCGGGGAGGCCGGTGGCCGTCAACCCGGTCACCGCGTTCGCGGTGACGCGGTAGGTGATGGTGGCCGACGCGAGGTTGCCGCACGCGGTCACCGTCGTACGCCCGGCGCCGAGCGCCTTCGATGTGGGGGTCATCGTGCCCGCCCACGCCGCGCCCGCGATCAGGATGCTGGCGAGCCCGACGCAGACGAGCGCGGGGGCGAATCGTCGCCCCCGCGCCGTCTTGGTCATCAGCCCGAGATGACGAGCGAGACGCCGGTGACGTTCGCCGCGTTCACGTTCTGCGACGTGAAGTCGGGGCTCGCGGTGCCGGTGGCGCTCAGCGCGCCGGTGACCGAGCCGATCGAGGCGTTCCCCGCGCCGGTCAGCGTGGCGGTGTAGCTCATCCCGTTGCAGGTCGCCGCGCTCGTGACGGGAGCGGTGGTCACCTGGTAGCCGGGCAGCGTGCTCGAGTACTGGGTGTTGTAGCTGATGGTCGCGCTGGCATTGCAGGCGGTCACCGCGCTGTTGCCCGCGGCCAGGCTCTTCGACGTCAGGTTCAGCGACGCCGCAAAGGCCATGACGGCCCCAAAGACGGCGAGGCCGATCACTACGGCTATCAGCAGTCGCTTCACTTGGAATTTCCCTTCTCTTGGTCAAGGAATTCCAGTTATCGACCACTCTTGGTGGTGACTTGATGCTCAGTCGGTGGCGACTGCCCGCATGACCGCGTCGGCGACCGCCTCGGGCCCCTGCTCACCGTCCACCGTTACGGTGTCGTCGCCGAGGTCGAGCGTTTCGAGCTGCGACGGCACGAGCTCGGGACCCGCGAAGTGGTCCATCCGGTCGCGGAGGCGCGACAGCAGCGTGTCCCCGCGCACCGAGAGGTTCACGAAGGTGACGGGCCCGATGCCGCGCGCCAGCGCCTGCCGGTACCCGGGCTTCAGCGCGGAGCACGCGAGGACCACGCCGGTCGCCCGGCGCGCGCGGAGCTCGTCGTTGAGCTCGCTCAGCCACGCACTGCGCTGCTCGTCGGTCAGGCCGGTGCCGGCGCGCATGAGCGCGATGTTGGCGGGCGTGTGGAACTCGTCGGCATCCACGAACGGCACCGCGAGACGGTTGGAAACGATCCGGCCGACGGTCGACTTGCCTACGCCGGTGGGACCCATGATCACCACGATCGGTGGCCCGCTCACGGCCCCGATGTTGCCAGCCCGCCCGCGCCCCCGCCGATGGCTCGCCGCCGACGCCATCGGCGCCTGACGCGTCGCGTCAAGGGCGCACCGCGTACTGGAACCCCCAGCCGTCGGCGAACACCGGCACGAGCTTGATGAAGTCGCCGGTGTGCGGCGCCGTGATCATCATCCCGTTCCCCACGTAGATGCTCACGTGCGAGTGGTCGGCGTACTCGATGACCAGGTCGCCGGGCTGCATGTCGGCGGTCGGCACCTTGGGGAAGATGTCCCCCTGGGCGATCGATCCGTGCGGCATCGTCACGCCGGCCTGCGCCCACGACATCATCGTGAGGCCCGAGCAGTCGTAGCAGTCGGGCCCGATGCCCGCGTAGCAGTAGGGCTTGCCGAGCTGCTTGTACGCGTAGGTGACCGCGACCTGCGCGCCCGTCGACGGCGGGGGCGGCGGCACCGACGGGTTCGACGTGTTGGCGCTGCTCCCGGCCCCGGTCGTGCCCTGGCCTCCCCCGTTGCCGGCCGGCTGGGTGCTCCCGGTCGGCGTACCGCCGCCCGCGCCTCCACCGGTCGTCCCTGCGCCGGCGCCGCCGATCGTCGTCGGCGCGCCCGTCGGGGGCGCACCGTTGGTCGTGTTGGCGGTGAGCTGGGCGAGGCGCTGCTGCGACGCCGCCGCGTCGCTCGCCGCCTGCGCGGCCTGATCCTGGTGGACGAGGGTCGCGATCCGGCCCTGGACCTGCGCGAGCAGCTGGGTCTGCACGCCGTACAACGCAGCCGCGTCGGCGCGGTTCTTGGCGAGCGCGTCCCGCTGCGCGGCCGCCTCCTGTACGTGCTGGTCGTACTGGCGCTTCGCGACGGTGAGGCGCTGCTCGGCGCGCTTGTACTGTGCGACGAGGGTCTGGTCGCGCTCGTTGGCGACGGCGGTGTAGCGGGTCTGGATCTGGAAGTCGGTCACGCTCGTGGTGTCGATCCCGGCCACCGGTGCACGGACGCCGCCGAGCTCGTACGACATGACCGCGCGCCGCACGAGCAGCACGCGGAGCTTCTCGGCGTTCGACGCCGCGTCGTCTATGCGGTGTTGGGCGTCGACGCTCGCCGCCTTGGCCTGGTCGAGCTCGAGCTGGGCCTGGTTGGCGAGCTCGTCGAGCTGCCCGAGCTTCTCGCCGTTGACCTGGATCTGCACCGCGAGATTGGCGGCCGTCGCCTTGTCGGCGTCGAGCTCGGTGGTCTGGGCGGATGCGGTGCCCGAGTTGATCGTGGCGAGCGCCGACAGCAGGACGAGCGCCGCGGTGCAGGCACGCACGATCACACTGGTTCGTTGAGCCGAATGCACGCCGTCCGTCGTCCTCGCCTGGCCGTCGTTCCACCTCGTGCAGAAGAAGTGATCGGCAGCGGACGGCGGGATCTGCAGTCCCTCTTCGCGAGGTTTGCCGGGTTCGGGACGGTCCGCTCAGACCTCGGCGGGCCGGCGGACGGTGGTCGAGCGCGATCGGGCCGGCTCCAACGGCCGGAACGAGAGGGTGAGGCCGCCGACCCAGATGCCCCCCAGGAGCCACCCGCCGATCACGTCGGTGGCCCAGTGCACCCCGAGGTACACGCGCGACACGCCGACCAGCGCGATGACGACGACCGCCATCGCCCAGATGACAGTCCGGATCCATACCGGCCGCACGAACAGGGTGGCGACGACGGCGAGCGCGAGGTAGGTCGCGGCAGCCTGGGTCGCGTGACCCGACGGGAACGACGAGCTGACGACGTCGGCGAGCCGGAGCGGCTCCGGCGGGCGGTCCCGTCCGATGATGTGCTTGACCAGTGTGCTCAGGAGCGAAGCGCCTGCCACCGCGACGCCCACGTACGCCGCGAGCGCCACGCGATGCCGCGCGACGAGGACCCCGATCACGATCACGGCGAGCGGAACGATCACCGCGGTGCTGCCGAGCCAGGTCACCGCGCGTATGACGGAGGTCAGCGTCGTGCTCCGGTGGTCGACGAACCACCGCGTGACGTGAGCGTCGAAGCGCGTAGGGCCGTTGCCGACGAACGCCCCCTGCAACGCGAGACCAAGGCCTACGACCGCTGCGAGTGAGACGGCGAACGCCGCGACGCTGCGGAGGGCGATCGTCACGACCCGCCCGCCGGTTCCCGTCACCATCACGCTCCCCGACTCTGCTCATCCGTGCCCGGCACCGGCCGCGGCGCGCCGCGAGGAGAAGTGTCGCGGTGCCCCGGGCTTCGGAGGGCACCGGGGCCGAGGCACCACGACCCGTGGGTTCTACCGACCGGCACGTCAACGGACGGTCAAATCGCACGGGATTCGACGACCGGTTGACTCTCCGTTGACCCGCGCACCGGTACAACGGACATCGGAGGGGGTGTCGATGTTTCTCTGGGCCTGCGCCATCGTGATCGCACTTGCACTGGCGGCTTCGGTCGCCACGCTGCTGCGCAGCCGCCCGAGCGACGCGGCGCGAAACGACCGACCCTGACGGTCGGTCGAGCCCTAGCCGGTGAATGCGGGCGCGATCGCGCTCGCCGGCGCGACGTTGATCGGCGTCGTGGTCGTGGTCGCAGGGGGCTCGGTCGTGGTCACCGGTTCCACGCCACACCCGGTCATCGAGCTGTTGTCGATGGCGAGGTCCTGGATCTCCTGGTCCACGAACCAGCCGTAGCGGTTGCAGCCCACGTTCGCGATGGGATCGCCGGCCGAGAGCGTCCACGTCTTGATCGGAGTCACGCTCCCGACCGGGATGAGGTCCAGGGTCACGTCCAACACGCCGGCGTTGTCGAAGAACGTGTTCCGCATCGTGTACCAACCCGATGTCGTCACGCAGACAGGATCGTTCCCAGGGTCGTGCACGTTGACGCCGATCCGGGTCGTGTTCTCGCTCGCGACGATGGTCCAGCCCTGACACGGGAACGCGGCCCCCGGCAGGACGGTGGCGGCAACGAACGCGAAGTCGCGCAGGAAGTTCCCGGAGCTGTCGTTGATCGCGGAGGCGAACGAGAACCAGGTTCCCTTACAGGTCGGGTCCGTGGACGGGTTGGTCGCGGTGAGACACGCGATGTTCCCCGACGTCGAGTCGGGATTCGCGAGCGCGTAGGCCACGTCGAGGTACACGTCCACCTGGGTGGTGTAACCCCCCTGCCAGACGCTGTTGTAGCCTCCCCATCGGGTGAACGGGCCGTTGCACAACACGGCGGCACCGATCCCGCCGTTGATGGTGTCGCACTCGCCACGTCCCAGGCGCGCATGGAAGCCACCCGCCGCCGAGGGAACGCCGTCGGCGTAGCCGCCGGCGTTGGTGTAACCGGATGGCTGACGGTTGACGGTGTCGGTCGAGATCGGGAACCAGCCACTCGTGTCGGTCTCGAAACCCTGGAAGAACGTCGGTGCGGCGACCCCGCTCGTCAGGGAGATGACGAGGGACAGCACCATCGCGAGGCCGGCCACGACCGCAATTCGCCTCATCCGACCCCCATCACCCAGCCGCTGTAATACTACGGCCATCGGATTGCCCGGCCCTGGATGTGGACGCGGCGTGAGTTCGCACGGAGGGGAGTCGAGATGGCGAGCGCAGGTGCGTTGCGGGCGCAGGTGAGGGACGCGGCCCGGTGGTGGTGGGTGTTCATCGTCACCGGCGTGATCTGGCTCATGGTGTCGCTGGTCGTGTTGCGCTTCACCGAGACGTCGGTGACGACGGTCGGCGTGCTGATCGGCGTCGTGCTCACCATCGCGACGTTCACCGAGCTCATGGTGGTCGGCGTGACCTCGGGCGGGTGGAAGGTCGTCCACGTGCTCCTCGCGATCTTCTTCGCGCTCGGGGCGATCTGGTGCTACGCCAACCCGAAGAACGCGTTCTGGGCTCTGGCCGAGGTGCTCGGGTTCATCCTGGTCCTCTACGGCGCGGTCGAGCTCACCGAGGCGGTCGTGACGCGCGCCGTGAACCCGCTGTGGTGGCTGGGCCTGGCCTTGGGGATCCTGCTGATCCTCCTGGGGTTCTGGACCGGCCAGCAGCTGATCACCGTCAAGGCGCAGCTGCTGATCTTCTACGTGGGGCTCGCAGCGTTGTTCCGCGGCATCGCGCAGATCGTGTTCGCGTTCCAGCTCCACCATGCGGGAAGTGAGCTCGCGGCAGCCTGAGCCGCTCGCCTACGCTCGACGCCGAGCCAACGGCCTTTGCCGCGGGGAGTGGCGCAGTGATAGCGCACCTGCTTCGGGACCGGCGCCCGCTAAGCGCAATGCGCCACCCATGCGTGCCAACGGTTCTGGGCGTTCGCGTTGAGCGTGACCCGCCGAGTTATCAGCGCTACACGCGGCGCGCGCCAGGCGCGCCGTCGCATCCGCCGCCGTTCCCCGGCGGTTCGTGGTGGCCATGACGGTGACCACGACCCTCAGATTTCCCGGGAGCAAAGGCAGGGGTTCGACGAGAACTACCCGCCAATTCGCTGGCTAGCATCTCGCTCAACAGGCGAGCAACACCGACGGCCCCGCCTCCGGGCGGGGCTTCGTCATTTTCCGCTACCCCGCGCCCGTGGCGCAGATAAGTCGTTGGCGGCGGCCCCGCCTGGGCGCCGGACTGCCCCTACCATTGCGTCGGGCGATCAGCCCAGACCAATAGACACACATCATCAGGAATCAAGAGGAGAAGCCCGAAGATGACGCAGACGGAGCGCGACAAGACGGAGCGCGACAATGTTGACCGTGACGCCGCCGACCGCCTGAATCTGATCGCGAGGAAGAAAGGCGTCGCGTTGCAGATCAAGGATTTGAACGAGCTGCTCGCGCAGCAACGCGGCTCTCACTGACTGACGGCGCCGCCTCCGGGCGGGGCCTCGCCGTGTCAAGGCCCGAGACAGCGCATCGTTCCTGCACTACGACCTAGACGCGTTCAGAGACGAGCTGGGCGAGCAGTCGGTTGGTCTGCTCGCCAGCTTGAAGCGCCGGAAGCCTACGCCCTTCGCCCTGGCTTCGGTTCGAACGCCTCGCGTCGGTCAAGCCAGTCGGCCATCCAGTCGAGCGCGTTCCGTTCGGTGAAGTAACACGGCGAGCGCCAGTCGTCGCCCCTATGCCATCCCCATACCGGGTGCCCGTTGAGGTAGGTCAGGTCGAGCGAGAAGCCGTGTTCGGCGGCCCGGGCGCGTAGGTCGTCCATCCGGGGAGAGCATCGCGCCAGAACGCCCCTCAGGGCGAACGCGTGTTCGGTCTCTCGAGTCGGGGGGGGACCGGTGACCGCCAGATGGAGCGAATCGCGGTGAGGCTCGGGTTCGCCTTAGCGATGCCTTCCCCGAGTTATGAGAATGGTTCCTATTATTGGCCCGTGTCCTTGCCGATGGGATCGAGGGGGCGTTGCGTGCGGCGTTGCCGGGCTCTGTTGGGTTGCGTGGCTGCCGTGGGGCTCGTTTCGGTGTCCTGGACACAACCCGCGCACGCCGCGACACGCGCGCGCCTGCAGGTCGTCGCTGCCGAGAATTTCTGGGGCAGCATCGCCACTCAGCTCGCTGGCACGCGTGCGCAGGTGACGAGCATCATCACGAACCCCGATACGGACCCTCACGACTACGAGGCGAAGCCGACCGACGCTCGGGTGATCGCCGGGGCGGACTATGTGATCGTCAATGGGATCGGTTACGACGCATGGGCACAGAAAGTCATCGACGCCACTCCGAGCAGGGGACGGAAGGAACTCGACGTCGGCAAGCTGGTGGGCATCGATGAGGGAGGGAACCCGCATCAGTGGTATTCGCCGTCGACGGTCGCGGCGGTCAGCGACCGCATCGCCACCGATCTCGAGCGGCTCGACCCGCGCAACGCCGGCTACTACGAGGGTCAGAAGTCGATGTTCGTGTCCCGGGGGCTGCAGCGGTACCACGACCTGATCGCGGTGATCAAGCAACGGTACGCAGGCACTGTGGTCGGTGCGACCGAAAGCATCTTCGCTCCGCTCGCGAGCGCGCTCGGCTTGGACCTGGTCACGCCGACCTCGTTCCTCAATGCGGTCGCGGAAGGGACCGACCCGTCCGGCCACGACAAGGCTGTGGTCGACAACCAGATCGCGACGAAGGCGATCCGAGTCCTCGTCTACAACAGTCAGAACGCGACACCAGATGTCCGGGAGCTGGTCAGGGCGGCGCGGGCGAAGAAGATCCCGGTGACCACGGTCACCGAGACGCTGACGCCGGCAGGGGCTTCGTTCCAGGCGTGGCAGGTCCGACAGCTCACCGCGTTGCAGAAGGCGTTGGCTGCAGCGACTGGCGTTTGACGCGGTCCGGCGGGGAGGGCCTGTGATACTTGAGGGCCGATGGGTCACGGTCACGATCACGCGGCGGGTGACGCTGCGGTGCCACGAAGAACCCGGCGGCTGCTGAGCGCGACCGCGGTCGTCGTCGGAATCGCGACCATCGGAGGACTCGCGGTGCTATGGCCTCGCCACGACGTGCGCGTGGACACCGCCAAGCTCGGCGCCATCAGCAACGTGTACGACGCGCGCGTGACCAAGGTCGGACACGGCCCGTGTGGCGGCAGCACGACGCCGGACGCAGTCGAGTGTTCCGAAGTGACGTTCCGACTCAGCCAAGGCCCCGACAGGGGGCGGCTCCGCACCACGGAGATCGCGAAGTCGCCGGGGTCACCGACCCTGGCGGCCGGTGACGACATCGTCGTGAACTACCTCCCCGACGCGCCCGCGGGTTTCCGCTACACCTACAACGACCGTCAACGCCGGCCCGCGTTGCTGTGGCTCGCGATCCTCTTCGCAGCCGCGGTGATCGCGCTCGGCCGGCTGCGCGGTGCCGCCGCGCTCGTCGGCCTCGGCGCCAGCCTGGTCGTGATCGTCGCGTTCGTGCTGCCCTCGATGCTCGACGGCAACAATCCCCAGCTCGTCGCCATCGTCGGCGGGACCGCGATCGCCTACCTCGCCCTCTACCTCGCCAACGGGGTCCGGCCCATGACCACCGTCGCGCTCCTCGGCACGCTCTCCGCGCTCGCGCTCACCGTCGGCCTCGCCACCCTCTTTACGGACCTGGCGCGCTTCACCGGCGCCCAGAGCGAAGAGGCGCTCATCGTCAAAATCGGAGCCGCCAGCATCGACCTCAAAGGCCTCGTCCTCGCGGGCATGGTGCTCGGCGCGCTCGGCGCCCTCAACGACATCACCGTCACCCAAGCATCAGCCGTCGGCGAACTCCGCCAGGCCAATCCCGAACTCAGCCGCGTCGGCCTCTACCGGGCCGGGCTGCGCATCGGCCGCGACCACATCTCCTCCACCGTCAACACCCTCGCCCTCGCATACGCAGGCGCCGCCTTGCCCCTCCTCATCCTGTTCACCCTCTCGAGACAGAGCCTCGGCACCGTCGCCAACGGCGAAGTCGTCGCGGTCGAAATCGTCAGCACCCTCGTCGGCGGCATCGGCTTGGTAGCAGCAGTACCAGTCTCCACCTGGTTCGCCGCCCTCGTCGCGAACGAGGCCATGCCGACACGCACGCACGCGGGTAGCCCGACACTCGAACATGCGGGAACCGCCAGTCGATAGGCCGCGCCACCCGCGCGACCCGCGGGCCGCTGCACCCCTCGCTGGTAGAGCGTTGCGATCCGCTGCTCGGGGAGCACGTTCCCGGGTCATACCGCAGGGCGGGTCAACCGTGGGGCAACCGTCACTGATCGCCGCCCGCATCACGCCTCAAGGGCGATCGGCGCACGCAGCGGACGGAACTTCTCGATGAGCCCCCACGACTGAACGGACATCCCCCGAGGGGTTCGGGGCGTTGACGTGGAGGAGGCCGGCTACGTCGCGGCGTCGATGAGCGGGGCCGGGCACGCGTCGCGCAACCGAAGCCCGCTTGTGTCAAGGGTGGGTGCACGCCCCGCCCCTCGACCAGCTCGACATGATCGGCGACCACCCGCCGGTCGACGGTCACCACCACCGCAACCCCGACGACTCGCACCGCGCCTGCCATGCCGACGACCGTGTCTTCCGCCGCCCGCGACTCCACCGGCAGATCGGACCGCAGCAGCTCCCTGTCGAGATGCAGCACGGCGGCGCGGTCGACCGTGCGCCGTCCGTGCTTGCATTCGACGACCAGGGGGCCGAGGTCGCCGATCATCCCGGCCATCGCTAAGGACCCGCGCGGGTAGGCGTCGAATGAGGTGACCATCCACCGGTCGCCGGGTTGGCCCCGAGATGATCGGGGTGCTGCCCAACCCCGGACGACCAGGTGGAGGACGTCATCATCATGGGCGCGCTCGAGCTCGAAGTCGCGGACGTTGTGTGGGAGACGGTGAAGCGCTGCTCCCGGCGTCGATTGACGCTCATCCGCTCGGCTGTCATCGGCCCCGCGTCGCTGACCGGTTGTGCTTCCGTGGGATCCTGATCCGGCTGGTGACCGGCGCGTCGTGGGTCGACATCGAAGCGATCCTCGATCATCAGGTCTCGGACACGACGCTGCGAGCTCGTCGTGACGAGTGGATCGACGCGGGAGTGTTCGAGCGCCTCAAAGCCGAAGCGGTCGCCGCGTTCGATCGGATCATCGGGCTCGATCTCGACGACGTCGCGCTCGACGGCTCGTTGCACAAAGCCCCCTACGGAGGTGAAGGAACCGGCCCGAACCCTACGGATCGTGGGAAGTCGGGTTGGAAGTGGTCGGTGGCTTCGGAACGTCACGGCATCCCGATCGGCTGGGCGATCTACGGCGCGAACCGTCACGACGTACGCATGCTCGAACCCACTCTCGACGCGGTGCGCGACGCGGGTCTGCTCGGTGACATCGCCACCCTGCATCTCGATCGCCGACTCCGGCGCGGTCCGCGACCGACTCCGCCGCGCGGGGATCGACGACTTCGAGATCCAACTGCGAGACACGAAGCTCCCCGGTGTCAAGAAACAACCTGTCCGACTCGGACTGCGTTGGATCGTGGAAGCCACCAACTCGTGGTGGTCGAACTATGGCCAGCTCCAGTAAAGCCGGAAGCTCTCGGCCAGTTCGGGTAGGTCGCCTACGATCGCGTCCGCTTCGGCGGCATCGGTTGGCAGTCTCGGCATGGCGCCTTTATGCCGTCTTGGAGCGCAATGCAAAGGTGCCCTGGTCCCGAGTCGGGGTATTTGCGCAGGTGAGAGGCTAGAAAATCCCCGGGGAGTGGCGCAGTGGTAGCGCACCTGCTTTGGGAGCAGGAGGTCGGGGGTTCAAGTCCCCCCTCCCCGACCGCCGGGCGACCGGCGCGCGGGTGTAGCTCAATGGCAGAGCTCCAGCCTTCCAAGCTGGTCATGCGGGTTCGATTCCCGTCACCCGCTCGAGCAGGACAGCCCGGGGACCTAGTCGGGCGGCGCGGGCTCGGTGGGGGCCGCGTCGGTGGGCGCGGGCTCCGTCGTGGCGGGCTCGGTGGTCGTGCCGGACGTCGCCGGGACGGTCGCGAAGTCGGCCTCCCCGGGAGGCTCGCCGGCCGGTGGCGGCTCGGCCGCGGTCGCGGCGGGCGCGGGTGCACGCCCCGCGCGCCACGCGGCCTGGGTCAGCGCCCCGATCCCGTAGATGCAGACGAGGAACCACACCACGAAGCCGATACCCGGGATCAACGCCGCGGCGCGCAGGATGCCGAACCCGACGAAGAACGCGCCGACACGAGCGCCCACCGACGGGCCCTTCACCATCAGGCGTCCGAGGATGAGCGAGCTGGCGACGTAGCCGAGAGGGGCGAGGAGGGTGAACGCCGACACGATTCCGGCTCCGAGCGGGATCCCCACGACGGTCACGAACACGAGCACGCCGAGGATCGGACCGACGATGCCGACGAGCGCGCCCCAACCCAGCGTCGCCCAGAAGCGGCGCCCGGCGGCTGCCGACGCCTCGGCCGCCCGAGGGAGCACGAGCACGAAGAGCAGGCCGAGGATGGCGACCGAGACCGTCACCGCGAGCCACAGGTAGACGAGGAACGCGACCAGGAACCCGGTGAAGAGGCTCGGTACGTTGAGCTTCTTCACCTTCCCGCGCACGGTGCCCGCCGCGACCTTCGGTTGCTCGCGCGACACGACGTCACCGCGCACCGACGCGCCGTCGCGCACGGTGATCCGGCCGTCGAGCGCCACCACGTCGCCGCCGACCCTCCCCGTGATCAGCACGTCGCCCGACACCACGAGCATGTCGCCGGTCACGTGGCCGTCGACGGTGAGTTGCCCGCGGCCGACGACGACGTCGTCCTTGACCGTTCCCGCGATGGTGACCGGTCCGTCGACGGAGACGACGGGCCCGTTCACCACCTCGCTCTTGGTGACGACGACGCCGCCGCTGACGCTGATGCGACGGTCGTTTGAGTTGGAGCCGCCGCGCGCCGCCGCCGCGGGCGGGGCGAGCACGACGACGGCCACCACTGCGAGCGCGAAGGCCATCAGCACGTAACGGCGCATGGGCCACCCTCCCCGGTTCGAGGCCGTACGCAGCCTCGCGCAACGAGGTGGCGCAGACAACGGCTCCGGACCCGGATCCTCAACCCGACGCGTAGTACGCGGCGAGCTCGGGCGGCATGAGCTCCTGATAGCCCTGGTCGGCAATCACCACCCGGCGCAGGGTCCGCGGCGCGTCGCCCGTGAGCGGTCGCCGTGCGTGCTGGAGCGCGAGGTTGTCCCACGCGACGAGATCGCCTCCGCGCCACCGGTGCTCGTACGCGAACCGGTCGTCGTAGAGGTGCGCGAACAACGCGTCGATCAGGTCGTCGCTCGCCTCCGGCTCGAAGCCGACGACGCGGTCGGTCTGGTGTCCGTTGACGTACAGGATCTCGTCACCGGTGCGTGGGTGGGTCATGAGGATCGGGTGCGTCGCACCGGGCCAGTCGTCGGGCGCGTCGTCGCTCCGCTGGCGGCGCGCGAGATCTTTCGGCCACAGGTGCATGGCCTCCCGTCCCCGCGCGCGCTCGCGCAGATGGTCCGGGAGCTCGCGCGCGGCGGCGACCGCGTCGATATACCGCGTCGACGACTCCCCGTCGACCACGTCGACCGCGTAGAGGGTGAGCCCGAGCAGCGGGTGGGGCGTGCACGCGAGGTCGGAGTGCGGCGCGAGCTCCGAGCTCCCGAGCCCGCCGATCGCGGGGTCGCGTGACACGTAGCCGCTGTTGTCCTCGTCGAGCACCGGGCCGAACCACGCTGCGATCCGCACCTGGTCGGCGGCGCTCACGTCCTGGCGCCGGAACAGGAGCAGGTGCCCGGCGTCGTAGAGCCGCACGAGCTCCTCGCGCTCGTCGTCGCTGACGCCGGCCGATACGTCGAGGTCGACCTCCCAGCCGAACGGATCCAGTGGCCGGACCTCGAGCATGGGGCCCCCCTACCGGCCCGCCGGTCGTGCCGGCGCGCCCGCGGAACGTTCCGTTGCCTCCATGATCGCCCCGGGGGGCGGCGAGCGCAACGAGCCCTCGATCAGGGAATCAGTAGTTGCTCCACTCGCGGCCAAACCAGCGCTGGATACGGCCCGACCCGAAGGCCGCCTTGGCGGCGAGGAGGTCGACCGAGGGCTCGTCGAACTCCCCCGTCGGCGGCTGGCCGGTCCGGAACGTCACGTCGACCCGGCCGACCCGGTCTTCACCGAACTCGACGTAGCAGATGCCGCGGCCGTCGTAGGTCGCCGCATCGCCGCCGGCGCGGTGGCGGGCGACGATCGCGTCGGCCACCACGGACGCCTGCCCCTCCGCGAAGACGCCCGCCTTCGGCGTGCCGACGCTGGTGACGTCGCCGACCGCGTAGACCCCGGGATAGCTCGTCTCGAGGTTCAACGGGTTCACGGGGATCCAGCCGTCGACGCACATGCCCGACTCCTGCACGACCGCGGGCGCGTGGTGCCGGGGGACGCCGAGGAACAGGTCGTAGGGCAGCGCGGTGCCGTCGGCGAGGTCGACCGTGCTCGCCACGGGGTCGAGCCCACGCACGACGCTGTTGGGACGCCAGGCGATGTCGCGCTCCTCGAACGCGGAGAGCAGCGCCTGCGACGCCGCGGGCGACGGCGGGATCGGCGCCGGCAACGGCATGACCAGCGACACCTCGGAGCGGTCGCGCACGCCCCGGCGGAGGAGGAAGTCGTGCACGAGCAACGCCGTCTCGCTCGGCGCCGGCGGGCACTTGAACGGGGTGGAGGTCACGGCGACGACGACGCGGCCGCCGTCGAACCCGTCGATCACGTCACGGAGGGCGAACGCGCCCGCCTCGGTGTAGAACTCGTGGCCGCCCTCGACCAGGCCGGGCGTGGCCGCGGGATCGAGATCGGCGCCGAGCGCGACCACCATCACGTCGCCGTCGAAGTCACCGGCGTCGGTGTCGACCCGGCGCGCGGCCGGGTCGATCGAGCGCACCGTCGCCTGCACGAAGCGCACCCCCGGCTTCACGATGTCGCGGTAGGGGTGGTGCACCGCCTCCGCGGTGGTGCGCCCGAACATGACGTCGAGCTTGGAGAACCCGAACACGAACCCGTCGGACCGATCGACGAGGACGACCTCGACGTCGTCGCCCAGCTCCTCCGACAACCGGCTCGTCAGCTCCAGGCCGCCGAACCCCGCTCCCAGCACCAGGACGCGCATGGCATCCCCTCCGTCCTCCGTCGTCAGTACGCCTGTTCGTTCAGCTCGTGGGGTGGAGCCAGCCGCGGTTGCCGAGCTCGGGCTGGAGCACGTCCTCGCTCCAGAGCAGCTGCCCGGTCGTGACCTCCGGGTCGGCCAGCGCGACCAGGAGCGTCGCCTCCGCGAACCGCTCCGGGCTCGCGTACTCGATGTCGCCGGCGCCCGCGTACAGGTTCCCCGGCGACAGCACGGGCTCCGACGGCATGAGCGCGTTCACGGGGATGCCGTGCTCCTGCATCTCCGCCGCCACCGCCTGGGTGAGGTGGTGCATCGCCGCCTTGTTGCCCCCGTAGGCGAACGCGCCCGCCGGGCCCGACCGGCGGTAGGGGCCGGGGCCGGGCGCGTACGCCGCGGAGGAGCTGATGTTCACGATCGAGCCGCGGCCGGCCTCGATCATCCCCGGCAGCACGAGCTGCATGAGGCGGTAGGTGGCCATGACCCCGATCTCGAAGTGCAGCCGGTAGCCCTTCAGGGGGAACGCGAGGAACGAGCTCCGCGGGATCGCCCAGCCGCCGGGCACCGGCGGTGGTGCCTGGTTCGCCGCGGGCGCGGGCGCCGGCCCCGCCGCGCTCGCGTCGGTCTTCTCCGGCGGCCGGCCCGGGACGGTGAGCGCCGCGTTGTTCACCAGGATGTCGGCCGTCCCCAGCGCGGCGCGGGTCCTGTCGACGATGGTCTCGACCTCCTCGGGCTTGGCGAGGTCGGCGGGAACCGCGATGGCACGCCCGCCGGCGGCCTCGATCCCCGCCACCGTCTCGTGGACGGTCCCGGGCAGCCGCGGGTCCCACTGCGCCTCGGTGCGCGAGACCACAGCGACCGCGGCACCCTCCGCGGCGAAGTGCTCCGCGATCGACTTGCCGAGCCCGCGGCTCGCGCCCGTGACGATCGCGACCCGGTCGTCGAGTCTCCCCATGGCTCCTTCTCCCTTCGCCGCGGCTCCCTTCGCCGCGGCGCGCCGCGACACTATGCACATCATGGGAATCCTCACCGACGACATGCAGCGCGTGGTCGAGGCCGAGCTCGGCTTCGTCGCAACGGTCTGCCCCGACGGCACGCCCAACCTGTCGCCCAAGGGCACCGTCGCGGTGTGGGACGACGACCATCTCGTGTTCGCCGACCTTCACTCGCCGGGCACGGTCGCGAACCTGCGCTCGAACCCGAGCGTCGAGGTGAACGTCGTGGACCAGCTCGTCCGCAAGGGCTACCGCTTCAAGGGCCGCGGTGCCGTGCACACCGACGGCGAGACCTTCGAACGCGGCGTGCGGTTCTACGAGGCGCGCGGCACCGTCCGCGCGCGGGAGCGCATCCGCGGGATCGTCGTCGTCGCCGTCGAGCGCGCGGCTGCGGTGACCTCCCCCGCCTACGACATCGGCCTCACCGAGGAGGAGCTGCGCGAGCAGAACCTCCGCCGCCTCGCGGGCGGCACGGTCCGCGACGGGTGAGGGCGAGGGTCAGTGCCGATAGCTCCCTGACGACCCGGCCCCGATGATGAGGCTCACCACCGTCCCGAGGGGCAGCGCGCCCCAGTAGCTGACGTTGGCGCCCACGTTCCCGAGGAAGAGCATGAGCAGCCACGTCACGGGGAAGGTCGCGATGAGGAAGACGATGAACAGGAGCGCGAGCGCCCCGAGGCTCTCGAAGACGTTGCGGAACACACTCATACAGGCCCCCCGGATTGCGATCGATTGCGGCTCGTCCAGGGAGCACTGTTCCACGCGGACCGCGCAAAGTGGCGGACCAACCGACCACCTCCTTCTAACCTTGACCGTTCCCGCGCCCGTAGCTCAGCCGGACAGAGCAGCAGACTTCTAATCTGCGGGTCGAAGGTTCGAATCCTTCCGGGCGCGCTCGAGACTCGAGCAGCGGCGCACGCGGTTCCGCGTGCCCTGCGGGCCCTCGTCGGATTCCGCCGGGTCGGAGTTCGGTCAGAGGTTCTCGAGACGGGCGGCGATTGCGCGGTAGCGGGAGACCGGGATGAGATGGACTCCGTCGAAGGCGCCCGACGCCCGTAGGTCGTGGACCATCTGGCACGCAAAGTCCACCCCGGCATCGGGGTTTTCCTCGAGGGCCTCGACGATGTCGTCGGGTACGGCCAGCTCAGGAATCTCGGCCGAGAGCTTGCGCGCCATCGTCGCGGATGCCGGCACCATCACCCCCGCGAACACGGGGCCGTCGAACGCCACTCGTGACCGCCAGTCGACGAGTGCGGGCACCGACCAGCTGACCTGAACGACGAGGAAGTCGGCCGCGCGCTTCCACGACGGCAGCGGCGCGAGCCGCGAGGTGACGCCGATACGCAGGCTCTCGAGACCACTTTCGGAAGTGGCGAAGCGTCGCGCTTCCGCGAGCATCGAACGCACCGTCAGGTCGCCTGATCGCCTGCCGGTCTCGGGTCGATCGCCGTAGACGAACAGGAACTCGTCGACCCCGTACGCCGCAGCGGTGAGGAGATCTCGACGGAAGCCGAGCATGTTGCGGTCTCTCGCATTGAGACACGCGATCGATCGGCCGCCCATCAACGCGACTTCGTGCGCGACAGCGATACTCGACACGGTCGCACGTCCAATGTGGTTGTCCGGGATCAAGAACGACGACGCCACTCGGCTGAGGACGCCGATCTGGTGCCGAACGCGCATGAGATCAGGACGCGTCGCTGGCTCGACTTCGCAGACGATGCCAAAGCTCCTGTCCACCATCAGGTCAGCGTATGTTGGCTGGTGAAGGCGTCCCGGTCCCAGCGACGTTCACGCGTTCCTTGCTCCCTATACGAAGGCCTTCGGGCGCTGACTGCTCCCCACCGCGCAGCTCGGGTACAGCCGAGTGTCAGTGCGCCGCGAGCGCGCTCTTGACGAGGGCGACGAGGACACCGAGGGCGAGGGCCGTCACGCCCAGGAACACCGAAGGGAGGCGCGCCTTCCCCACGGAGCGGGCGATGAGATACCCGACGACGCCGATCACGAGGGCAGGCACATCGCCCGCGGTTTCCTGAGCGCGTACGTCAGAGAACAAGAGCACCGGAATGCTCGAGAGCGCGGCGACGAGCATCGCTCCACCGACCTGAGCGAGACCGATGTAGGTGTCGTGTCGTGTGGGGCGCTCCCCGCGAAACGCCGGAGCCGCGAGTCGAAACGCAAACCAGTGTGCGAGCGCGAGACCAACCGCGGTACCCCAGACGATCGCGAGCAGCTGCTCGCCGACCGCGCCCGTGACTCGTCCCCCGGCGAAGTGACGTTCGGGAAGAGCTGCGAGCTCCGCGATCTCGATGACCGCGACATAGAGGACCATTGTGGTCGCCTCTCGGACCACTTCACTGCGGACCCCGGCTGATGGCTCGACGAGCCGCGTGACCATCGGGGAATCATGTCACTCGCCGAATGCGGCCGATCTCCGCCATTTGCCCGCAGAAACGTGGAGGTTCACCCGTCGATCCATCCGCGGGCGACGCACGCCCGTACAACAGGTATGCAGCGTCTTGTTCGGAGCACCAGGTTCTGGGTCGTCCTGGCGGTGATCGTCGTGATCGCGCTCCTCGCGATCTTCGCCTCGGGCAGCGGGAGCGGAATGGGCGGCGGCTACTGACGCGTCGTCGCTTCCCGCGCGACGGCGGTGGTGCCGACCCTCACAGTGCGACCCTCACGGGGAAGATCGCGCGCCCCTACGCGAAGGTGACGTCGTAGACCTTCGGGGCGCCGATCTTCATGCCCGGAACGGCCTGTTCGATGTCCTCGCTGTGCTGCTTCTCCCTGTCGACCATCGCGTTCATCGCGGCTTCGTCGCGCCAGAGGACGACGGCGATGCTGTCGCCGCCTTCTCGGGGAGCGAGCACGTAGATACCCTCGCAGCCGTCCGCGCCGCGCGTCTCGTCCATCGCCTTCTGCGAGGTCTCGTCCAGCGGTGCGTTCGGGTCGGGTGCAGTACCGGAAGTCGTTATCACCTGAGCGATCACGCCGAGCCCCCTCCTGTGATGCCACCCCTCCCAGCCCGAGTGTCGCGCCACGGTCAAGCGGCTCGGCGCGTTCGCGTGGCGGGGGCGGCGGGTCGTGGGCGCCCCTGAGCGCCCCCGACGGGCAGGTTGTCCAGGCCGCCGGGACACCCACGACGCCCCGGGAATGTAGACCCTCACGACCCGCCGTGCGCCGGTCCGTGAAAGCGCGGCTTCATGAGTCTCTCACCTGCGGGGTCAGGAGATACCGGGATCGCCCGCGCCGCGTCATCGACGCGTCGAGGGCGTAGGCGATCCCGCTCAGCACGTCGAGCGCGCGCCGGCGGGCACCGGGACCGAGCCGACCGAGATCCACGATTACCGCAGTGCGCGTCGCGAGGACTCGCGCCACCTCCCCCGCCTCGCGCAGGGAACGGAGATTCAGCGCGGTCGTCGGGATTTCGTGATCGGTGTTGGCGATGAGCCGAACCGTCGGCGTCGGGTGCACGCTCCCGCCGCCGCGTGCCGGCAGATCGGCAGGATGATCCAGATCGTTCACGCCCAGGCCCCCACCCCTCCAGGCCCCGATCGCCGGGACAATACGCCACCCGCCACAAACGCGCTCGGGATACCTGTTCGTTCGCAGCCCAAAACACGAGACATTCGTCCGGTTGCGTGCTTAACTCTCGCGTTGGGAGGGGTGTCAAAGGCTGGGATTCGTATAGCTCTGTCCGCCTTCGGCGCGGTGACGCTCGTCCTCGAACCCGTCCATTCGACGCGCCGCGAGAGGGGCGTCCCGATGCAAATGAGAGAACTGACGGAGGGGAGATGGCGACCAACAGAAGGAAGGCGGGCCGGCCGGTCAACCAACTGTTGGCCGGCAGCTACCTGATCACCCTCACCGGCGACATCTACTGCCGCGACGGCGGGGTTTGGCGAGTGGCCGATCCGCTCGAGCGGCTCGGCTGCCTGTCCGACCTGTCGTCCCTCACACCGGAGATCCGGGCCGACGCGCTCGCGGAGCTGCTGGCCGCGGGGTGGACACGCGACCGCGTGGCCGAGGCACTGGGGATCAGCCCCCAGCGCGTCACCCAGTGGAGCCGCGGCGGCATGCGTGTTCGGTCGCGTGCCGTGCAGTCGTCACGCAATGGTCGGCGCAAGCTCGCCGCGGTCGACGCGAGCGCGCCCGACTGACCGTTCGCCGAGGGGCCTGCACCTGCTGGGCGGGCCAGGAGGGCTGCAAGGGGCGCCCCGCTGCCCGCCCGGCCCGCACGGCGCAGGTCGGCACGCTGCACCACGCCGCTTGAACGCGCCCTGCACGCCTGTGGCAAATTCGGCGAGCACGCGCCCGGGCTGTGACGCCGAGCACACTTCGCACCGAGTGCGTGACGCGATCGAAGCTCGTGGCGTTCCTGGGGCGTGACTTCGCTGCGCGATTGTCGCCGGTCGGGTGCGGAGCTCAGATTGTCGCCGCGTGAACGGCGGATCCTGTTGCTGGCGCTGCACGAGCTGCACCTGCGGCGGATGGGCATCAGCAACGAGCCGCGAGACCTCCCGCTGACGACGGTCTCGTTGGACGACATCGAGCGGCTGGGACGAAGGATGGGCGGGAACCCCCACGATCTCTTCTTCGGCGCGTCTCGGTTTGCCGACCTCTGAGGAAATGACGCGCTCGTAGCACCGCACGAGGGAGGGCAACCGGGGCGCAGCACGGCCTCGCGGATGGCACGAGGTCCTGGCGCTACAGTGCACAGGGCTTCGAGTCGAGCAAATGAAGCGATGATCCGCGACTTTCCGGGCGTCATAGGTGCCGCGAAAGACGGCGACCCCGACGCGGTCGCGCTGCTGTGGCGGGAGTACAACTACCGGGTCGTCGGGTTCCTGCACACGCAGAGCCGAGACGCCGCCGAGGACATCGCGTCCGAGACCTGGTTGACCGTCGCAGAGAAGCTGCGTCAGTTCGACGGCGGCGAGTCCGAGTTTCGTGCGTGGCTCTTCACGGTCGCCCGCAGCCGTCTGGTCGACTGGCAGCGGCGTACGCAGCGACGGCCCCAGGTGAGCGTCGATCCGGTGATGCTCCGTGATCGCCCGGACCCGTCCTTCGACAGTGCCGACGCCGCGATCGAGGTCCTCGGCACCGAGGAGGCGATGGCGCTGATCGCCCGCCTCTCGCCCGACCAGGCCGCGGTGATCATGCTGCGTGTGCTCGGCGGCTTCGACGTCGAGCGGGTGGCGCAGATCGTGGAAAAGCGCCCGGGCACGGTTCGCATGCTGCAGCTCCGCGGACTCCGCCGACTCGCGCAATTGCTCGAGGCCGACGAGAGTCCGGAAGTGCAGAAGCGCGTGTGACGCGATGAACGGCCGCGGCGTTTCCAGAGACGACATGCGACGGCTCTTCGCTCTCATGAATTCCCCGGACCGGCCGCTCGACGACGGCACCGCCGAACGGATGCTCCGTGGGAGCCTCTCCCGCGACGACGCCCCTCCCGAGTACCGGGTGGTCGTGGACGCGCTCCGCCAGGTCGTGCAACCGCCACCGCGCGACCTCACGCACGAGTCGCAAGCCGTCGCCGCGATCACACAACGCATCGTGCCCAGCGCCGACGCCGGGGGCACGGGATGGGCCCGGCTCGGCCGCCGGCGCATCACGCAGCTCGCCGCCGCGGGGACCCTCGGCGCCGTCAGCCTCTTCGGCGGGCTCGCCGCTGCCAACGCGCTGCCCGGCGCCGCCCAGGGTGTCGCGTCGGACATGCTCGCACGAGTGGGTGTCACCGTTCCGGGGCCGAACGAGCACGCGGGAACCCACCCCGACGACCGCGGCGCTTCGACCAATCACGCGCCGAGCAGCGACTCGGTGACGACCAGCGACGCGTCCGACCACAGCTCGAACGGCCAGGGCGCGACGATCTCCGATCTCGCGCACACCACCACCGCGACCGGCGTCGACAAGGGTGCGCTGATCTCGGGTGTGGCGAGCGACGGTCAGAGCCAGGCCGGCCAGCACGGGCAGGCGACGACCGCGGGCACGCCCGAGGGACCGCCCGCGAGCACGCCCCCGGTCAGCGTGCCCGAAGGGCCGCCCTCGGGGTTGCCGAAGGGCCCGCCCGACAGCACCCCGCCGGTGAGCACGCCGCACGGGCCGCCTCCGGGCGTGCCGTCGCACTGACCCTCGCGGTCGCCGTCTCGTCCGCCGCGCGTCCGTGACCCCGGCGCGCCCGGCGAGGGTCCGAAGCCCGCGCGCCGCGGAAAGCAGGCTGCGGCCTCGAGGTGTGTCCGCACCGTTGCCCGCAGCCCGCCGTCCTGCGAGGCGTCCGTCGACGGCATCACCCGGGCAGGTAGGAAGCCGCACGCGCTTGCCCCGCGCGAACAAGAACGCCACAGAGGCGCCCTGCGTCACGCCGCTCGCTCGTCGCCTGGGACGGGCGCGGCCTGCACATGCGCGTGGTCGTGGCCGACGCCGTCCTGCGGTGGGTCGGCGCGTGACGTCGGAGCGGGAGGCGCTTCCCCAATAGTCTCTCCCCGTGCAACGCGACGAGCTCCGAGCCCTCCAGGATCCGTTGAAGGCGCGCTACCGCGAGGATCCCGCGGCTGCGCTCGTCACCCTGCGCGCCGAGGGCGAGCTGGGCGAGGGTGTGTCCTGCTCGGTGACGACCGGGCGTGCGCTCGCCGAGGCCGGGCTGCATCCCGCCAGCGGCGGCGACGGCACCCAGCTCTGCTCCGGCGACATGCTCCTCGAGGCCCTCGCCGCCTGCGCCGGCGTCACCATGCGCGCCGTCGCCACCTCGCTCGACCTGCCCTTGCGCGGCGGCCGGGTGCGGGTGGAGGGCGACCTCGACTTCCGGGGTACGCTCGCGGTCGGCAAGGAGGCGCCGGTGGGCTTCCGGGCGATCCGGGTGCACTTCGACCTCGACACCGACGCCGACGCCGAGCAGCTCGACACCCTCCTTCGCCTCACCGAGCGGTACTGCGTCGTGCTCCAGACCATCGCAGGCGCGCCCGCTCTCTCGTTCGACCGCGACCGCGTCGCCACGCATGACGGCTGATCCCGGCGCGAGCGAGCACGCCTCGCGCTTCGTCGATCTCACTGGGGCCTACAACTTCCGCGACCTCGGCGGTTTGCCGACCCGCGACAGTGGCCGTCTCCGCCGCGGCCGCCTGTTCCGCAGCGACGCGCTGCACGGCCTCGACCGTGCCGACGTGGACCGCCTCCTCGCCCTCGGGATCGCCACCATCGTCGACCTCCGCTCGGAACACGAGGTCGCGGCGACCGGGCGCGGACTTCTCGCCGACGAGGCCATCGGCTGGTTCCACGCGCCGCTCAGCAACGTCGGGGCGCCCGACTACCAGCCGTCCGACGCGCTCGCCACCGGTGACCTCGGCCGCCACTACCTCGACACCCTCGACGCACGGACCGCCACCCTCGCGCGAGCTTTCGTCCACCTCACCGAGCCCGACAACCTCCCGGCCGTCTTCCATTGCACGGTGGGCAAGGACCGCACGGGTGTGCTGAGCGCCCTCGTGCTCGGCTGCGTGGGCGTCGACGACGCGGTGATCGTGGAGGACTACGCGCTCACCGACGAGCGCATGCCGCTGCTGCTCGCGCGCATGGCCGGAGAGGGCGCCCAGGTGCCCGACTTCAGCGCGCTCGGCCCCTCGCCGGTGCGCGCGCAGGCCAACTCCATGGAGCAGTTCCTCGACGGACTCGAGGCGCGCTTCGGGGGCCCGCGCGGGTGGGCGCGCGCGGCGGGGATCGACGACGCAGCCGTCGACCGGCTGCGCACGCTGCTGGTGGAGCCGACGAGCTGACCCGCGCGCGCCGCTACGCGAGCGCGCGCCGGCGCCGCGGCGATCCCAGGAGGAACGCGGCCGCGTAGCACGCGGTGGCAAGGGCGACGATGGCGAAGCTCGGCGGGATGCTCCCGACGAGGTAGCTCCCGACCACCCCGCCCCACACGCACGCCACCGCGATGCCGCCGATACGAACAGCGCGACGAACGGGCGCGTGGTCAGCCGTTGGGCCGCGCCCGCGGGCGCGGCGACGAGCCCGAGGAAGAGGAGGGCGCCCACGGCCTGGGTCGCCTCGGCCGCGCAGACGCCGAGCAGCCCGAGGAACAGGATGCCGAGCGCGCGCACGCGCAGCCCGTGCGCGCGCGCCACGTCGGGATCGATGGTGGCGACAACAGCGGCCGCGCCAGCGCGATCACCGCGACCGACGCCCCGAGCCCGATCCACGCTGCCAGCGACGCCTGCGAGGCGCTGAGCCCGAAGATCGACCCGAAGAGGATGGTCGTCCCCGCGGTGCCGAAGCCGGTGCTCCGATCGGTCACGAAGATCGCGAGGAAGAGCACGCCGAGCCCGAGCACCCAGGTGAACACAGTGCCGATCACGACGTCGTCGGGCTCGCCGCGCGGGCCGAGGAACCCGAGCAGCAGGCCCACGCCCACGGTCGCGGCGAAGAGGCCGAGGCGCACGTCGAGCCCGAACGCGAGCGCGGCCACGCTCCCGGTGAACGCCATGTGGCTCAGCGCATCGCCGCTGAACACCTGGCTACGCAGCACGAGGAAGTAGCCCACGAGCCCACTGGCGAGCGCGATCCCGGTGCCCGCCAGCAGCGCGTTGCGTACGAAGGGGTGCGCGAACAGGTCGGCGATGCCCGAGCCCGCCACTGCGGTCACCGCGTTCATGCCGGCGCGCTCCTCGTTGCCGCTCCCCCGCTGAGCCATGCCGCGCCCCGCGCCGCGAGGTAGCAGGCGAACGCGAGGCTGGTGATCCAGAAGCCGACCGGACGGTCGGTGAAGTAGGCGAGCGCGAGCCCGAGCCAGGTCACCGCGATCGCGATCACGACGCTCAGCACGATCCCGACAACCGGCCGCGCCGTGACCACCTGCGCCGTCGCCGCTGGCACCACGAGGAGCGCGAACACCAGCAGCACGCCGGTCACCTGGCTCGCCTCGGCCACCGCCAGCCCGAGCACGACGAGAAAGACGATCGACAGCCGCCGTACCCGCACGCCTCTCGCCTCGGCGACATCGGGGTCGATCGAGGCGAACAGGAGCGGGCGGGCGATTGCCGCCAGCACGACGAGCGCGCCCGCGCCCACCAACAGCAACGTGGTGACCTGCGCGTCGGTGATGCCGAGGAAGCTGCCGAACAACACCGCGTCGACACTCTCGAGGAACCCGTGGTAGAGCGTGACGAAGAGGAACCCGCACGCGAGCGCGA
Organism: uncultured Bifidobacteriaceae bacterium; assembly: GCA_964505725.1. Lineage (GTDB taxonomy): Bacteria > Actinomycetota > Acidimicrobiia > IMCC26256 > DASPTH01 > CAVRJC01. The sequence continues at coordinate 67,435 of CAZDJK010000061.1, forward strand.
ACGCCTGGACGGTGCCGACCACCGCCGACTCCTCGCTGAACGAGTGGCCGTGCGCGCGCGGGATGGCCGCGATCACGAGCGCGGCCGCAACCGTGAAGCCGAAGTAGCCCCATGCGGCCGCGACTCCTGCGAGCACCGCGGCCGATGCGCCCGGGAACGCCACCAGAGAGAGCGTGTGGCCGACGAACGTCTGGCGGCGCACCACCATGAACCAGCCGATGGTCGCGGCGACAACGGCGACGACGGTGCCGGCGCGGTACGCGTTCACCATGAAGTGGAACTCGAGGAGGCGGCGCACGTCCTCCACCGGGTTCCAGGTGAAGCCCGAGTCGAACGCGATGGCGGTCAACCGTGCAGGTGGCGCTCGTGCGGCGCGTGCAGCCCCGGGTGGTGGCTGGCGACGTCGGTGTGGCCGACGACGACGGGCGCGCCGTCGGCGGTGTAGAGCACCTCCACCGGCGCGTCGTACAACGCGGTGAGGCTCTCGGTGTTGATGACCTCGTCGGGCGTGCCGGCGACCACGTGCCCGGCGGCGACGTAGACGACGCGGTCGAGCGCGCCGAGCATGGGGTTCACGTCGTGTGCCACGATCATCACCGTGACGCCCTCGTCGGAGACGATGCGCGCCAGCAGCGACGAGATCGCACCCTGGTTGGGCAGGTCGAGGCTGTCGAGCGGCTCGTCCAGCAAGAGCAGCGCGGGCCGTCGCACCAGCGCCTGCGCGATGAGGAGGCGCTGCTGCTCGCCGCCCGACAGCCGCCCGATGGGGCGGTGCGCGAACGCGCCCGCCTCCACGATGTCGAGCACCTCGCGCACGCGGCACGCCCGCTCCCGGCTGCGCGCGCTCAGCGCACCCGGGAGCGGCAGGCCGAGTCGGTCGCCGTCGAGGCCGAGGCGAACCACGTCGATCGCCCGGATGCGGACCGAGGCGTCGAAGCTGCGCCGTTGGGGGAGGTAGCCGATCTCGTGGCCCGCGGCCCCCGGCGAGCGCCCGAGCACGGTGATGGAGCCGGCGGCGAGGGGGACCAGTCCCAGCACCGCCTTCAGCAGCGTGGACTTGCCGGACCCGTTGGGCCCGAGCACGGCGACGAGCTCGCCGCGGTGCACGTCGAGGTCGACCCCCGACCACACCGCGCGCCCCCCCAAGGCGGACCTCGGCGCCGCGCAGCGAGACGAGAGGGTCAGCTGCGCTGTTCACCCGGCACCGCTGTGAGAATGGTTCTCATCAGCGAGCGACGATAGCCGTTCAGGGTTGGGGCGCGAGGCTCCAGACCCCCACCGGCTGCCACGGGTTCCCGCCCGCGAAGTTCACCGGGGTGGAGTCCGTGCACTTGGCGGCCGCGAGCGCCGGCGCGCTCGCGGAGACGGTGCGGGCGCTCACACCGGCGCTCTGCGCGTCGCCGCACGCGGTGCCGTCCGAGTGGAGGTACTCGGTGGTCGGCGTCCCCGGCGGCGTGATGGTGAGCCCGAAGTTCGACTGACGCGGGAGCGAGTCGTAGTAGACGCGGAGCGCGGTCGCGTTGTCGTGGCTGAACGCGGGCAGGCACTTGCTGTTGTCGGGGTTCGTCCCGATGCGGGCCGACAGTCGGATCGCGAGCACGTCGCCCGACTTGAGCGGCACCGACGAGAAGGTCGTCCACGGGATCGGCACCGCAATCGGCAGCAGCGGATTGCGCGTCGCACCGACGACGCAGCGCGCGATGCCCGACGCCACCGGCGTGCCGTTCTTCAGCAGCTCGGCCATCACGTCGAACTGCGTGCCCTGGTCGTCGCTGTTGGCCAGCCCGACGAAGATGTGCGCGCTGCTCAGCGCGGTGACGGTGGGCGGCGGGGGCGGTGGCGGTACCGCGCACGACCCGAACTCACCGATCGCGAAGCCGCTCGGGTCGGCAGTGCTGACGGTGATGCTCGCGATCGTCGCGCCGCCGGAGCCCGAAAAGCCGAAGAACGTCGCCCCGCCGTTGCCACTCGCAGAGACTGGGGTCGATGTCGTGCCGTCCTGCGCAGTGGCAGTGATCGTGAACGAGCCGAAGTCCGTAGGCTCTGCGTACAGATAGAACGCCTGAATCCCCGTGGGCATGGTGAGCACGACGCTCGTCGCACCATTTGTGTAATACACGTCGCCCGTGTAGCCGTTGCTCCACGTACCCCAGCCGTTACCAATCGTGAAGTGCTCAACGGGCGCCGAGAACGTCACGGTTCCATTTGGTCCCGCGACGTTGTTCACGTTTGTCCTGACCGGTCGCCCGTCCGGCGCAAACGGAGTGACCGTGCACCCGCCAAGGGTCGCGGGGGGAGCACCAGTTCCCGGCGATCCATCGAAGGCGATCTTCGACGCAACCGGGACGACAGGCGGCTTGACGGTCGGCGGTGGCGGCGGAGACGGCGGTGGGGGGAAACAGGCGCTGAGAGCGAGCACACTCGCTGTCGCGAGAAGCAGGCCGGCATGCACACCTCGCCGCGGTCGCGTGATCCATCTGATCACCTTGCGTCGCTCCATCACGAACGCTCCTGGGCGTAAAGGGTTCCTAGCAAAGGTTGCTGTTGCACTTTGTCGTCGGCGGAGGCGGTGGCGCCGTCGTCGTAGGCGGCGCGGTAGTCGCCGGTGGGGCAGTCGGGGCCGGGGCCACCCGGCGTGGCGCGGGTGCCGGGGGCTGGGTAGTCGTGGTCGTGGTGGTGGTCGGGAGCTCGGAGAGGCTGCCCCTCCCCTCCTGCTGGTCGAGGGTGAGGTTGCTCACGATGAGGGGGTTCGCGATCAGCTCGTCGTAGCTGTACTGGTGCACGGATCCCTGCACGTCATTGTTAACGCCCACTCCGTCGTCCGGGTTGAGCGTGGTGGTGGTGGCCGGCGACGAGACCTTGACGTCGTCGACGACGGCGATCACGTTGCAGACCCGCACCCCGTTCTGCGGGTGGCAGGTGAAGAGGAAGGCGGTGCCCTCCACCGCGGCCGTGGTGCCGCCCGCCTTGACCTCGAACGAGCCGGTCTCCGAGACCTTCGCCGCCCGGTTCCAGGTGTCGCCCACGCTCAGCGACCCCTGCGTCTGGCGACCGCCCTTCTTGTTGGTGAGCTCGGTGATCTTGAAGGTCGTGGAGGGGCTGAGGCGGGTGAGCGAGCCGTCGGTGTAGTCGATCTCGGCGATGCCGGTGGTGTCGGTGGTGAGCGAGTCGCCCTGGCGCAGCACCTGGCCGGTCTTGCCCTTCACCGCCTTCTTCGCCCCGGCGGCCTTGATGGTGACCGCGGGCTTGATGATGTTGAGGTGGGCGAGCGTCACGGGCTTCTGCTTGTGCGTGGGCTTCGCCTCCGCCGGGGCCGCAGTGGCGCCGAGGACCAGCGCGATGGCACCGAGCGCGGCGAGCACGATGCGCGCGCGGGCGGGGCCGGCCGTGGTCAGAGCGGTCACCGCGGTGACCACCGGTCTCGCCGCATACCCGTCGCCCCTTGCTCGGTGGCCCCATACGGTAGCCAACGAATCGGCGCAACTTTTCCACATTCGCCACGCAGCGTGGCAATCGGGGCTCCGGAAGCCCGGAACGGGGGATGGCGCGCCGCGGCAGCCCGGTAGAGTGGGGCGCCCTGCGCGGCGCCGTCCGGCGCGGGTCATGGTGACCGTAGCTCAGCTGGTTAGAGCGCCGGGTTGTGGTCCCGGAGGTCGGGGGTTCGAAACCCCTCGGTCACCCCAACGAGTCGGCGTCGGGAACGCGTGCGCTGACCGGCAACCCCGGGTGGTACCACCACGGGCCCGGCGGTTCGGGCTCCGGGCGCGCCCCGCCGCCGAGAGGGTCGACGATGGACATACGGGTCGTGCTCGCGGTGTTCCCCATCATCTTCATCGGCGAGCTGCCCGACAAGACCATGTTCGCGTCGCTCGTGCTCGCCTCGAGGGGAAGGCCCCGCTCGGTGTGGCTCGGCGCGGCGGGCGCGTTCCTCGTACACGTCCTGATCGCGGTGACGATCGGCGTCGCGCTGTTCCGGCTCCTGCCCCAACGGGCGGTCGAGGCCCTGGTGGCGGTGCTGTTCGGGGCGGGCGCCGTCTTCGCCTTCTGGGAGGCGCGCGGCCACGAGGACGAGGCCGCGTTGGTGAATCGAGAGGTCGCATCGCACTCACAGATCGCGGTGACCGCGTTCGCGGTCATCTTCATCGCCGAGTGGGGCGACCTCACACAGATCCTCACTGCCAACCTTGCGGCGCACTACCAGAACGGGCTCAGCGTCGCGACCGGGGCCATCCTGGCGCTGTGGACCGTCGCTGCACTCGCGGTGACCACCGGCACCGGATTGCTGCGTTACGTCTCGATCCGAACGGTGCGACTGCTCACCGGGATCGCGCTCACCGGTCTTGCCGTGTACTCCGCAGTGGCCGCGATCCGCGGCTGACGCCGCGCGTCCCCGCGTGACTTGCAACTTTGCCGCGCGGCGGACGAACCGCCCCGCGTCAGAGTTCCCACCTGCTCAATTCGCGAGTTCGGCGCGCGGATCGGCGCACCCACCACTGTCGCCTCGGATGGGGTCATCGCCCAACGCAACAGCCCGTGATCGAGCGAGCCCGGACGGCCATCGGTGCGTTGCCCGTGGAGCGCGAATTCCTGGTGGCGTTGAGTCGCGCGATCGTGGTCGACTGGCGTTGTGGTGCACCGGCGGAGAGGATTGCCCGACGGCTGGGTCAACATCGTCGAGGAACACGTCGCGGTGTGGGCTGCGCTCGATGATGACGAGCGCGAGCTCCTCGAAGCGTCGAGTGACTGGCTACTGCGGCACAAGCACTGGGAGGCAGCGCAGGGATTCGCTCTCGTCGACGAGATCACCGTGACCATCGCGGCGGAGGCCGCGCTGGTTGTCCTTGGCCTGAGCGTCGACGAATATCGCGAGGTCAGCGCGATCATCGTGTACCCAACGACGATGCAATCGCGCGGGGTCTACGCCGGTCCCGTGCGAGGCACCGTGACCGACCGTGTCCTTCCCGTGCTGGGCGAAGCGCACGACCGCCGTGGGCCCGTGCTGCTCGCGTGGGATCAAGCCGCGGACGCCGCGCGACATCCCGGGGGCGGCCACAACGTCGTGTACCACGAGTTCGCGCACAAACTCGACATGCTCGACGACACCCTCGACGGCACACCACCATTCGGGCGTCGCAGCGACCTCGACCGGTGGGTTGAGGTGTGCACCGAGGCGTACGGAGCCTTACGTGCCGGCATCGAACGTCCGCCCCTTCAGCCCTACGGTGCGACAAACCCCGCGGAGTTCTTCGCCGTCGCGACCGAGGCTTTCTTCGACGTGCCCCTCACGCTCGAACAG
>CAZDJK010000062.1:0-29565 GCA_964505725.1 uncultured Bifidobacteriaceae bacterium
GCCGAGCGCGCACTGCGCGCCGACGGACGCGGCCCGTCGGCTGGTCTCGATCGCCCGTGCATCCGCGTTCACCGCCAGCGAGGCGAGCTTGGCGCCGACCGCGTCACCCAGGACGTGCTGGAGCATCGACGGCGCCACCGACGCGAGCTGGCCGACGGTGTGGACGCCGAGGGCGGTGAGGCGGGCGTGCGTCACCGGCCCGACGCCCCACAGCAGCTCCACCGGGAGGGGATCGAGGAACGCCCGTTCGCGGCCCGCCTCCACCACGACGATGCCGTCGGGCTTGGCGACCTGCGACGCGACCTTGGCCAGGTGCTTCGTGCTCGCGACTCCCACCGAGACAGGGAGCCCGAGCTCGTCGCGCACCCGCGCCCGGATGGTGGACGCGATCTGCGCCGGCGTTCCGAACAGGTGCACCGCGCCGGCCACCTCGAGGAAAGCCTCGTCGATCGAGATGCGCTCCACGAACGGCGTGAAGTCGCGCAACACGTCGATCACGGCGTCGCCCAGCCGTCGGTACTCGCGGTAATGCCCCGCGACGAACCGCAGCCCGGGGCAGAGCCGCTCCGCCCGCCACCCGGGCATCCCGGCCCGCACCCCGAACGCCTTGGCCTCGTACGACGCGGCGAGCACGACGCCGCCTCCGACTGCGATCGGCTTGCCTCGCAGGCGCGGGTCGAGGAGCTGTTCGACCGAGGCGTAGAACGCGTCGAGATCGGCGTGGAGGATCGTCGCCGTGCCACGCAGGGCCATCTCGCGAGGATATACGAACATACGTTCGCTTCGCCGAGGGGGGTCTTGCGCGGAGTGCCGCAGGTCGCCGGCGGTCAGCCCACCGGCAGAGGTGGTGTCGTCCCGACGTCGTACACGAGACCGCCGGCCACCACGCGCACACCCGCGGTGGGCGGGTGCGGGACCTCACCACCGTCGTGCCCGAGGTGGCGCACCTCCACGTCACACACGAGGGCGAGGTAGTCGGCGAGCAGCCGGCGGTGGCAACGCCACCACACCGACTCGCTGCACATCACCGCGACGGGCTCGCGTTCCGCGGCGCTGACGAGCTCGTCCGCGCCGTGGACGAACTCCGGCGTCTCCATGTGGTCGGCGTACCCGCGGAACGCGTCGTTGCGGAGTGCCCGGTGTCGGGAGCCCGGGGTCGCACGACGCCGCCCGCCGAGCGCGGGCAGCCACCGGTATCCGATCCCGTCGGCGGGCAACCACTGCTCCACGGCGTCCCGTGCGAACTGCGGATTGCGTCGGCTCCCCGGGAACGACCGCACGTCGACGAGCTCCGTCACCCCCGCGTGTCGCAGCAGCGCAGCGAGCGCGGCGGCCGGCAGGGTGCCGTGCCCGACCGTCCGGATCGTCGTCACATGTGCAGGACGATCCCGCCGTCGACGACCATGACCTGGCCGGTGATCCAGTGCCCGGCCGGCGAGACGAACAGGAGCAGGGCGCCGCACAGCTCCTCCGGGTCGCCGCGGGCCTTGAGCGCGGCGCGGTCCTTCATCATCTGGTAGTAGGGGGAGTCGTCGCCGGTGAGCGCGGCCCCGGCGAGCGACTGCGTGAGCCCCGGTGCGATCGCGTTGACGTTGATGTTCGACGGGCCGAGCTCCCTCGCCAGGGTGGTGGTGAGCCCGATGACGGCGATCTTGGTGATGCCGTAGACCGACTCGGCCGGGAACGCGCCGATCGACGTCTGGTTCACGATGCTGCCGCCGCCCCGTTTGCGCATCTCGGGGACCGCCGCCCGCGCGCAGAGCCACTGCCCCTTGACGTTCACCGCGAAGCCCTGGTCCCAGAGGTCGACCGGGAAGTCGAGGGTGCCACCTCCGGCCGTGAGCGAGGCCATGAGGGCCGCGTTGTTCACGAGGATGTCGACCCCGCCGAACTCCGCGACCGCGCGCTGGACCATCACGTCGACCGACTGCTCGTCGGCGATGTCAACGCCGACCGCTACCGCCTTGCCTCCGTCGGCGACGATGCCCTCGGCCACGCCCTTGGCGCCGGCCTCGTTCACGTCCGCGCAGACGACCGCCGCGCCGCGCTCCGCGAGCGCGCCCGCGTACGCCTGGCCGATCCCACCGACCGCGGCGCCGGTGACGATGGCGACCTTGCCCTCGAGCGAGAAGTCGACGATCAACGCGCTGCCTCCCTGAATCGGCAACCCGGACGGCGCCCGAGCCGCCGGGGACACCGACTCTAAATCATCAACGACTTATGCGCTGGCGCGGCGGTCGCGGGCGGGCGGTTCCCGGTCCCGCGTCTGACGCAGGATGTCCGGGCGGACCGTGCTCAGCATGTGGGCCCGCCAGAGTGCGCCCGCGGCCTCTGCCTCACCGGCCTCGATGAGGTCGACGACCTCGCCGAAGCGGCGCGCGTTCCACTCGACCTGCTCGGGGTCGTCGGCCTTGGGATCGAGGTGGCGGTGGAGCTCCTGGTGCACGAGGCTGCGGATCACGAGCGCGAACAACCGGATCGACTGGTTCCCCGACGCCTCGAGCAGGAGCACGACGAAGTCGGCGGCGACCTCGCCGAATTCGGCCATCGTCGTGCACTCGTGAGCGCGCGACACGCACTCGCGCAGACGCTCGAGCTGGAACTCGGTGCAGCGCTCGGCGGCGAGGCTGACGGCTCCCGGTTGGAGGATCATCAGCGCCTCGAGCAGGTCGCCGAGGTCGGCGCCTTCGATCTGCAGGTAGAGGCCGGCCTTCTGCGCGAGCACGTCGACGTCGAGGTCCTGGATCCGCGGGCCGCCGCCCGGACCCCACTGGATCCTGACGATGCCCTCGGCCTCGAGGATGCGCAGCGCGGCCCGCATGGTCGGCTGCGAGACGTCGTACTCCTGCATGAGGACCGACTCGGGTGGCAGCGAGTCACCCGACTTCAGCGCGCCGGTCGCGACGTCGTCGCGGATCGCGGCCGCGATCCACGCGGCCTTTCCGCGGGGTGGGATGCCGGGACGTCCGGGACCGGGAGTGGTGTCGGTGTCGACCATGGGTGCGTCAGCCGGCGTCGCCTAGGGGTAGTGATGGGCGGGTAGGGACAGGAGTGCTCTCGCCCTGAGACTAGGTTCTCGACGATCGGTCCACGGCGATCGCACCCCAGAGGAGGCACCGAGGATGGCGAGCGAGGGCTTGCACGAGTCGGCGGAGCTGCTGGATGCCGAGACCATCGACCGGCACCGGGCGATGACGTCGCTCGTCGAGGAGCTCGAGGCGATCGACTGGTACGACCAGCGCGTGCGCGCGACGGACGACCCTGAGCTCGCTTCGGTGCTCGCGCACAACCGCGACGACGAGAAGGAGCACGCAGCCATGGCATTGGAGTACATCCGGCGCCGCGATCCCGCATTCGACAAGCAGCTGCGGATCTATCTCTTCACGTCGGGACCGCTCGTATCGGTCGAGGACAGCGGGGACGACGCGGGTGATGCCGGTTCGTCCCCGAGCGGGGGAAGCCTCGGCATCGGTAGCCTGAGGAACGCGTGATGTCCGATCACCTGCACCGACAGCTCGCGCCCATCAGCGACGCGGCATGGGCGGAGATCGAGGCCGACGTCAAGCCACGCCTGACCGCCTACCTCGCCGCGCGCAAGCTGGTCGACTTCGAGGGGCCCAAGGGCTGGGAGCACTCGGCGAAGGATCTCGGCCGCACCCAGCGCATCGGAGCGCCGCCGGCGCTCTCGGCGGCGCAGCGTGTCGTGATGCCGCTCGTCGAGGTGCGCGCCGACTTCGCGCTCGGAAGGGACGAGCTCGCGGCCGTCGAGCGCGGCGCGCAGGGAGTCGACCTGTCGCCGCTCGACTCGGCCGCCCGGGCCCTCGCCCTCGCGGAGAACCGGTCGGTCTTCCACGGCAACGCCGCGGCCGGGATCACGGGCATTGCCGAAGCGAGCGACCACGCGCCCATCGTGCTCGACCCCGACGTCGCCGCGTGCCCATCGGCGGTGGCGCGCGCGGTCGACGCGCTGCGCCAGGCGGGGATCGGCGGGCCGTTCGGGCTCGCGATCGCACCCGGCATCTACACCGAGATCGTCGAGACCACCGAGCACGGTGGCTATCCGCTCTTCGATCATCTCCGTGAGATCCTCGGGGGCGCCGTGGTGTGGGCACCCGGGATCGATGGAGGTGTGGTGCTGAGCCTGCGCGGCGGCGACTTCGTGCTCGAGTGCGGCCAGGACATCTCGATCGGCTACGCGAGCCACGACTCCGAGGGCGTGAACCTCTATCTCGAAGAGACCTTCACGTTCTGCGTGCTCGAGCCGGACGCGGCGATCGCCCTCGAGGTCAAGAGCGGTTAGGACGCCGTGGCGAGGTTCACGCGCGGCTTCGTCGGGCGCTCTGCGGCGGCGCGCGACCGGCGGCTCCCGCCCGGCCAGTACGACACGGGGAAGAGCTGGCCGGTGCTCACGGCGGAGGTCACGCCGCGCCTGTCGACCGACTCCTGGACGTTCCGCGTGGAGGGTCTGGTCGAGCAGCCGGCGTCGTGGACCTGGGAAGAGATCCACGCGCTGCCCGGTTCGGTGTACGAGGGTGACATCCACTGCGTCACGACGTGGTCGAAGCTCGGGATGACGTTCGCCGGGGTGTCGATCGACACGTTGCTCGACATCGCCCGCCCGCGGCCGAGCGCAACCCACGTGCTCGCGTTCTCGCACACCGGCTACACGACCAACCTGCCGCTGGCCGACGTCACCGGCGGGAAGGCCTGGGTTGCGTGGGAAGCCGACGGTGAGCCGCTCGCCCGGGAGCACGGCGGCCCGGCGCGGCTGCTCGTACCGCACCTCTACTTCTGGAAGAGCGCGAAGTGGGTCGCGGGCCTGCGGTTGCTGGACCACGACGAGCCCGGGTTCTGGGAGCAGAACGGGTACCACGACCGCGGCGACCCCTGGCTCGAGCAGCGCTACCAGGGCGATTGACGCCATGCCGCCGATGCGGTGGCACACCGCCCGCGTGCTCTCGATCAGGGACGAGACGCCGACCGCGAAGACGTTCCGGTTCGGCCTCGAGCGCCCGATGCCACACCGTGCGGGCCAGCACTACGTCGTGCGCCTCACTGCGCCCGACGGCTACACCGCGTCGCGCTCGTACTCGGTGGCGTCCGCACCCGACGGATCGGCGGAGTTCGAGCTCACGGTCGAGCGGATGGAACAGGGCGAGGTGTCGACGTTCCTGCACGACGTGGTCGAGCCGGGCGACGAGATCGACGTTCGGGGGCCGATCGGCGGCTGGTTCGTGTGGGAGGGCACGACGCCGGCGCTGCTCGTCGGCGGCGGGTCGGGGGTCGTCCCGCTGATGGCCATGCTCCGTCTGGCGCGTGCGACCGGCCGGAGCGACCTCGTACGGCTCGTGGTGTCGGTGCGGGAGCCGACCGACCTCTACTACCGCGACGAGATCATGGGCCCGGAGACGACGGTCGTGTACACGCGCGTGGCGCCGTCGTCGTCGACGCGCATCCCCGCGCGGATCATGGTCGACGAGCTCGAGTCGGCCCTGCTGCCGGGGGCGACGGCCTACGTGTGCGGCTCGAGCCGGTTCGCCGACGGAGCGAGCGACCTGGTGATGGAGGCGGGCATCCCGGCCGAGCGCATACGTGTCGAGCGCTTCGGACCGACCGGCCCGTAGCCGACGCCCGCGTGGGTGCGGTCAGCTCGCTGCTTTCGACTCCAGCAGGGCTGCGATGTGCGCGGCGAACTCGTCGACCGCGCCCCAGTCCGTGTAGTAGTAGTCGCGGGTCGTGTCGGTGTCGTCGCCCTCGCGCTTGGTGATCGCGTGCATGACGTGCCGTTTGATCCAGCCGTAACGCGTGTACATGAGCGCACCGGCGAACATGGCGACGAGATCGGGGTCGTAGCCGGTGTCGTCCAGGAGATCGTCGACCAAGCCGTGGGCGACGCCTGCGTGCTCCTCGTCGGCTTTCGCCGACGTCATGCTCACTTGGAAGAACGCGGACGGCATCCGGTTGAGCGTGTCGACGTGTTGACGGAGGAACTTCACCATCGCGCGGCTGTGACGCCCCACGTAGATCGGGTCGCCGAGCACGACGGCGTCGAAACCGGGCGGGGCGGGTGCGTCCTCGACCGGCGCCAACTCGACGTGGTTCCCGCGATCTCTCAGTACGCCGGCGATGCGGTCCGCGATCGTTGCCGTCTGGCCCTCCTCGCTGTGGAAGGCGACGAGAACCTTTGCGGCCACGCGCGCCAACCTACCGCTGCCGTCGCAACTGGGCGGGTTCCGAGGCGGGCGACGCAGCGCGGCAACGGTTAGGGTCGGCGCCGTGGACGCCCCGTGGAGCACCATCCCCGAGCTCGTGGACGACGCGGCGCGACGGTTCGGCGACCGCGAGGGCGTCGTCGAGCACGAGGACCGCTGGACGTTCGCCGAGCTCGCGGACCGCGTGCACGAGGCAGTGCGTGCGCTCATCGCGAGCGGCGTCGAACCCGGCGACCGGATCGGACTCTGGGCGCCCAACATCAAGGAGTGGATCGTGGCCGCGCTCGCGACCTACGGCGCGGGCGCCGTCCTCGTACCCGTCAACACACGATTCAAGGGCCGGGAAGCGCGCGGTGTGCTCGAGCGCTCCCGCGTGCGCACACTCTTCACCGTCACCGACTTCCTCGACGGCGACTACGTCGGCGCGATCCGTGACGACGGCGGGGTCGACTCGCTCGAGGAGATCGTCGTGCTCCACGGGGCGGTGCCGCACGGCGCGATCGGGTTCGACGACTTCCTCCGTCGTGCTCAGGGCGTGGATGACGCGATGCGAGCCGATCGTTCGGCCGCGGTGCAGGGAAGCGAGATCTGCCACATCCTGTTCACGTCGGGCACGACCGGCGCACCGAAGGGCGCGATGCTCACCCACGGGCAGATCTGCCGCGCGTACCTCGTGTTCGCAGACGTCATCGGGCTCCGCGAGGGCGACCGGTACCTGATCGTCCTCCCGTTCTTCCACTCGTTCGGCCTGCACGCGGGCATTCTCGCCTGTCTCATGAAGGGCGCGACCATCTACCCGCTCGAGGTGTTCGAGCCGGCGAGCACGATGCACTCCATCGCCGACGAGCGCATCACCGCGTTCCCCGGCGCACCTGCGATCTACCAGGCGATCCTCAACCATCCCGACGTCGACTCGATCGACTGGAGCGCGCTGCGGCTCGCGATCCTCGGCGCCGCGGCCATCCCGGTGGAGCTCGTCGAGCAGATGCGCGAACGGCTCGGCCTCGAGTGCGTCGTGACCGGCTACGGGATCACGGAGGGCAGCGGCATCGTGACCATGTGCCGCCACGACGACGAGCCGGAGGTGATCGCGCACAGCTGCGGCCGGCCGTTGCCGGGAGTAGAGGTGCGGCTCGCCGACGAGGACGGCAACACCGTCGCGGTCGGCGAGCCCGGCGAGGTGCTCGTGCGCGGCTACACGCTCATGCGGGGCTATCTCGACGATCCCGAGCAGACCGCAGCGACGATCGTCGACGGCTGGCTGCACACCGGCGACATCGGGCGCTGGCGACCGGACGGCAACCTCGTGATCACCGACCGCAAGAAGGACATGTTCATCGTCGGCGGGTTCAACGCGTATCCGGCCGAGATCGAGAACCTGATGCTGGCCCATCCTGCGGTCGGGCAGGTTGCTGTCATCGGCATACCCGACGCCCGACTCGGCGAGGTCGGGATGGCGTTCGTGATCCCGCGCCCCGGTACCACACCCGACCCGGAGGAGATCATCGCATGGTGCCGGAAGGAGATGGCGAACTACAAAGTCCCCCGTGCCGTCGAGATCGTCGAGGGGCTGCCCCTGAACGCAAGTGGCAAGGTCTTGAAATTCCAACTCCGAGAGCGTGCCGCCGGACGCGCGGCGACGCCCTGATGCCGGGAGGCGACGTGTCGTTCGAACCACCCGAAACGATGCTGATCGAGACCAAGGGGCCGGTGACGGTCGTCACCATGAACAACCCCGAGATGCGCAACGCCTTCACCGACGAGCTCCATGACGCCATGCAGCACGTGTGGGAGCACCTCGGGAAGGACCCGTCGTGCAAGGTCGCCGTGCTCACCGGCGCGGGACGGGCGTTCAGTGCCGGCGGTAACGTCCCAGGCTTCATCCGCGACTACGAGGATGCGGAGCACCGCCGGCAGAACCTTCGTGGAGCCCGCGCGCTCATGGACGCGATGGCCGCGTTCCACAAGCCGCTGATCGCGGCGGTGAACGGCCCCGCGGTCGGCCTCGGCTGCAGCGTGGCCGTCGGCTGCGACATCGTGCTGATCGCGCAGAGCGCGTTCATCGCCGACACCCACGTGAACATCGGCCTCGTCGCGGGCGACGGTGGCGCGGTCGCGTGGCCGCTCATGATGAGCCTCCTCCGAGCGAAGGAGTACCTGTTCACGGGCGATCGCATCCCGGCCGAAGAGGCGGTGAAGGTCGGCCTCGCCAACCGCGTCGTGCCCGACGACCAGCTGATGACCGAAGCGCTCGCGCTCGCGCAGCGGCTCGCCGAGCAGCCCCCGCAGGCGATCCAGGAGACCAAGCGCGCCCTCAATCTGCATCTGCAGGCCGCGATCGACATGGTGGCGCCGTTCGCGCTCTCGGCGGAGTCGGAGTCGTTCGCCACCGAGGACCTCAAGCACACGATCGACGGGTTCCGGGACATGCTGGAGAAGCAGCGGCGCGAGCAGCCCGCCTGAGTGGCCATGGGCGATGACGGTTTGCGCTTCGACGGCCGCGTCGCACTGGTGACCGGAGCGGCACGCGGGCTGGGGCGTGCGCACGCACGGTTGCTCGCGTCGCGCGGCGCGGCGGTGGTCGTCAACGACGTCGTGTCGGCACAGGAGACCGTCGACGCGATCGTCGCCGAGCACGGCGCCGCCGTCGAGCACGTCGGGGACGTCTCGTCGGCTGCCAGCGCGACCGACGCGGTGCGTACGGCAACGGACCGGTTCGGCCGGCTCGACGTGGTGGTGGCCAATGCAGGAGTGCTGCGGTCGGCCGAGGTGGCGGACACGTCCGACGACGTGTGGGAAGAGGTGCTCGGCGTCAACCTGGGCGGTGCCTTCCGGGTCGTGCGGGCGGCGTGGCCGGCCATGACTCTGAACGGGTACGGCAGGGTTGTGCTCACGACGTCGAATTCCGGACTGCTCGGTCTCCCCGGCTCGAGCGCGTATGCGGCGTCGAAGGCGGCGCTCTGGGGCCTCACCCGCGTCCTCGCCCTCGAGGGCGTCGATCACGGCATTGCGACCAACGCGATCGCGCCCATGGCGTTCACCGCGATGGCGGCGCAGTCGCGGATGGCGCCGGAGTCGTGGCGACGGGGCGAGCCCGACGCCTGGGCCGAGCGCATCTCGCCCGAGCGTGTGTCGCCGGTCGTCGGCTGGCTCGCCCACGAGGAGTGCATGCTAAATGGTGAGGTGCTAAGCGTTGCCGCCGGCCGCGTGGCGCGCTTCTTCATGGGACTCACACCGGGCATCGTCGACGACGACCTCACGATCGAGGCGGTGCGCGACCACGAGCCCGACATCACGCGTGCGGACGCGTTCGACGTGTTCGCACGCGCCGGCGAGGAGGCCGCCGCCCTGCGGCGCCGCGTGATGCCGAGGCGCTGAGGGCCTGCTTCAGGTCGCGAGGGTCGTCGAAGGCCGCGTCTTCGCCTCGCTCGTCGCGACGATCACGCCGGGCGGAAGACCGCGGCGGCGGACGTGACGATCCGGTCCCCATTGCCCTCGTCGAAGAGTGACACGCTGCTCGCAACCCGGCCGTCGCGTCCGGGGAACGCCTCGCCACTGGCACGGAACGGGCCGATCTTCCCGCGCGCCACGAACATCACGTGCCAACTCTCGATCTGGAGGTCGGCGGTCCCGGCATGTTGCGCCGCGAGCTCGGCGGCGGCAGTCTCGAGCACGACGTGTTGTGGACCGAGGTGGAGCGCGGCATCCGGCGAGGCCAGCTCCTCGACCAGCTCGCCGAGCTGCCAGACTCCCGGCTCACGACGACTCGCCCCGAACACCTCGTGCAGTGGTGGGAGGTCGGGCGAGTCCACCACGTCGATCGGCGGGTTCTCGACCTGCTCGTAGCTGCCGGGCGTACCGCCGAGGCTCACACCCATGCCCTCGGACAGCGCGATCAGACGCGAGTGGTCGTCGGCGTCGACGACGCGCGATCGGCTGAATCCCATCGACCGCCCGATCTTGATCGTCTCGGGCAGGACCGCGATCGTGCGAACGTCGCGCGCATCGTCCAGGATCTGCATGGACGCGATCACCGGGTTCGGGACGTAGAGGTCGTCGGCCATCCCGCCCGATTCCGGCGACGCGATGCACAACGGCGCGGCCATGATCCCACCGGTTGCGTTGCGCATGTCGTGGCGCAACGGCATCGTCACCGAGTCGACGCCGACGTCGAGCCCGGGCGTGCGCTTCCCCAGGTAGCGATAGGTGAGCAGCGATGTCCACTTGTGCTCGAAGGTCTGCCAGTAGTCCTCGGCGCCGGTCTCCCGGATGTCGACGGGTCGTTCGGCCATCGCGTCCTCCGTTCGTCGGGGTTCCGACGTCGCGGGAGCCTGCCGCGACGTGGACGGTCCGTCAAGCACCGCCTCCGTTCCGCGCCGGTGACGGCGCCGGCCACCAGGCAACCGACCGGCGCGTGCTAGACCCTCGGCACGGACGATCTCGGGAGCACGCTCGGCCACGTCATCCGGCGCCGATGGGAGGGGAGCAGTGCCGACGCGTTGGTCTTCCCCGAGGGTGCGTGGTCGGGCGACGAGCTGCTGCGCCGGGCCGGGCGCGCCGCGACCTGGCTGGCGGAGATCGGCGCACCTGTCGACACGCCGGTCCCCGCGGTGCTCGAATCGTCGCCGGACGCGTGCGCGCTGGCGCTCGGGGCGATGTTCTCGGGGCGCGCCCTCGCCCCGCTCGGAAGCCGGCTCCCACCCGACGAGCTCGCGCACGCGGTCCGGGGTCTGGGATCGCCGATTCTCGTGAGCGACCGCGCGCACGTCGAGCCCGCGCGTGCAGCCGCCGACCGCGCCGAGGTCCGTGTCCATCTCGTCGACCGCGAGCTCGAGCGCGGCGAGCGGTTGGAGGACCGGTCCACACCCGGCGGCGTGGGCGCGGTGATCCACACGTCGGGGACGACCGGCAGGCCGCACCCGGTGTTGCAGCGTCATGCGCAGCTCGTGGCGCGCGTACGCATCTACTCGCGAGCGATCGAGCTCGGTGCCGGCGACCGCTACTGCTCGGCGTCGCCCTTCTACCACGTCGCCGGGATGGGCATGGTGCTCATTGCGCTGGGCGCGGGTGCCACGGTCATCCCGCTCCCCGCGTTCGGTGTCGCCGCGTGGCGTGCGCTGCGCGTGCTCGAGCCGTCGCATGGACTGCTCGTCCCGACCATGATCGACATGCTCCTCGCCGAGGGTGCGCTCGACATCGGACTCCGCGTCCTCCAGTACGGCGGGGCGCCCATACACCGCGACGTGCTCGCGGAGGCGATGGCGGCGGCGCCGGCGACCCGGCTGATCCAGATCTTCGGCCAGACCGAGGTGAGCCCGATCACCGCGCTGTCGCACGACGACCACGTCCGGGCCCGCCGCGGCGCAACCCATCTGCTCGAGTCGGTCGGACGCGCGTGCGAAGAGGTGACGCTCGCGATCGACGACCCCGACGACAACGGCATCGGCGAGCTCCTGGTGTGCGCGCCCCACGTGTTCGAGCACGACGCCGCGGGCGTCCGCGCCACCGGCGATCTCGGCCGCGTCGACGACGACGGCTACGTGTACCTGCGCGGGCGTCGCCACGACCGCATCGTCCGCGGCGGCGAGAACGTGTATCCGGTGGAGATCGAGAACGTCATCGCGCTCCACCCGGCGGTCGCCGACGTGTGCGTCGTGGGCATTCCCGACCGCAGGTGGGGCGAGCTGGTGAAGGCGGTCGTCGTGGTGCGCGACGACGCGCCGCCGCCGAGCGTGGCGGCGATCCAGGAGCACGTTCGCGAGCACCTGGCCCACTTCAAGGTGCCGACGCAGGTCGAGTTCGTGGACGTCCTCCCGCGCACCCCCACCGGCAAGGTGCTCCGCCGCGCCCTCGGCTGAGGGTCGCCGGCAGTCGCGCGGGGTGAGGTACCTTCCCGGCATGACCACCGCCGACGATGTGGCCGTGCGCACCGACGCGTTGCTCGCGTCATGTCCGCCCGACGCCTGCGACACCCCCACGTTCCTCGGCGCGCAGTTCGACGCCGGCCTCGCGTGGGTGCACTTCCCGGCCGGCTACGGCGGCATGGACGCGCCGATCGCGCTCCAGGCGATCGTCGACCGCCGGCTGAGCGACGCGGGCGCGCCCAGCGGCCGGATGCTGAACACCACCGGCTACGGGCAGGGCGCCGCGACCATCCTCGCCTACGGATCGGAGGCCCAGAAGCAGCGCTACCTCCGGCCGCTGTTCGCGTGCGAGGACATCTGGTGCCAGCTGTTCAGCGAGCCCGGGGCGGGGTCGGATCTCGCCGGACTCTCGACGCGGGCGGAGCGGGACGGCGACGAGTGGGTGGTGAACGGCCAGAAGGTCTGGACCACCCGCGGGCATCTCGCCCGGTTCGGACTCCTCCTCGCCCGCACCGACCCTGACGTCCCCAAGCACGCGGGGCTCACGTACTTCGTGCTCGACATGCACCAGCCGGGGGTCACCGTGCGGCCGCTGCGGCAGATGGACGGCGGCGCGTCCTTCAACGAGGTGTTCATGGTGGACGCGCGCGTCCCCGACGCCGAGCGGCTCAGCGACGTGGGTGCCGGGTGGCAGGTCTCCACGACCACGCTGATGAACGAGCGCTACAACTTCGGCGGGCTGCCGGCACGCGGCGCGGGACCCATCGCCGCGGTCGTGCGCGCCTGGCACGAGCGCGCCGACCGGACCTCCCCGGCGGCCCGCGTGCTGCGCGCGCGCCTGCTCACGCTCTGGGTGGAGGCCGAGGTCCAGCGGCTCACGACGCTGCGCGCGACCGTCGCGCGCCAGCACGGTCGCGCCGGTGCAGAAGGCTCGGTGGGCAAGCTCGCCGGATCGGAGCTGGGCCAGCGCATCGCGGCGCTGGGCGTCGACCTGCTAGGAGCGGCCGGCTCCCTGATCGACGGCTACGAGCCCGCGGACCGGAGCGCGTACTCCCTGACCCGGGCGTTCGTCGCCAGCCCGTCGGGCACCATCGCGGGAGGCACGTCGCCCATCCAGCGCAACATCATCGGGGAGCGAGTGCTCGGCCTTCCGCGCGAGCCCGATCCGTCACGCGGTGCGCCCTGGAGCCAGGTACCGCACAACTGAGGCACCGCCTGCTCACTGCACGCAGTCGCGGAGGAAGCGGTGCTGCGCGTCGTTGCACGCGCGCGCGGCCGCGAGTTCGAAGGCGGTGAACGCGTGCGGGCTCTCCGGGTACACCGCAAGCTCGGTGCGGTTGCCCGCCGCCTGCCACCGCGCCGCCATGAAGAGGCTGTCGTCGAGCAGCGGGTCGAGGGCGCCGACCGAGAACCGCGCCGGCGGGAGGTCGCGTAGATCCGCGTACAGCGGCGACACGTCCGGGTGCATCCGTTGCTCGTCGGTGAAGCCGGGCGTGAACTGCTCGACGAACCACTGCAACGTGCTGCGCGCGATAACGAGCCGCCGCTCACCCCAGAGACGCTGGCTCGGGGTACCCGTCAGGTCGAAGCTGCCGAACACGAGGTTGGCACCGCGGAAGGCGTCCGTGGTCCCGCGCGCGTCGCGCAGGCGCAGGAGGGTGACCGCGGCGAGGTGGGCGCCGGCCGACTCGCCGCCGATCACGAACCGGTCCGGGGCGCCGGTCTCGGACAGGCCGTGCTCGAGGATCCACGCGGTCGCGTCCTCGCAGTCGTCGGGCGCGGCGGGGTACGGGTGCTCGGGAGCGAGCCGGTAGCCGACGCTGACGGCGCACAGGCCGGTGGCCTGCACGAGGGCCCACAACGCCTCGTCCTGGAGGTCGCACTCGCCGAGGGCCCAGCCGCCTCCGTGCAGGTGGACGTAGATCCCCGTCGCCCCGGTCTCGGGCGCGAGCACGCGCAGCCGGATCGCGTCGCCCCGGCCGGGAATGGTCAGCTCGCGGGCCTGGGGCAGCAGCACCGGCGGCGGGAGCACGCCACCGGCGCGCGCGAGCGCACGCTGCTCCGCCGCACTCGTCGCCTCCGGGAGGGGCGTCGCGGCCAGCGCCGGCTCGAGCGCGGCGTTGAACACGCGGAGCTCGTCGATCGCGTCGGGAGAAAGCGCCTCGGGCACCGGCGGAGCCTACGCAGCGCGCGCTACGCGTGGACAGCGTTCGCTGCAACTCGTACCGTAGGCGGATCCTCGCAAGCCTCGACGGCGTCACGCGCCGCCGGCAGAATTCGGAGCCAGGGGTGGCCGATGACGGAAGACGCGCAACGCCGGCCGATCGGCGACGCGTCGGAGCTCGGCGACGCGGACGACAGCCCGGGCGCGGAGTGGCGGTTCGGCCCCGCGATCTCGGGCTCGATGGCGGGGCGCGTGCACGCGCTCTACGAGGACCTGCCGTCCGCGAGCGTGCCCGGCGACGCCGACCGCGAGCTGCGACGGCTGCGCATCGATCTCGAGCGGGCGGCCGACGTGTCGCTCGACCTCTTCGATCGCGCGCTCGCGCTGCTCCGGCGGGTCGAGGTGCCCGCGTCGGGCGGCCAGGGGGTCGGCGACGAGATCGTCGTCGAGGCGCATCCGGGCGAGCGCGTGATCGGCGAGATCTGGCTCCACAACGTGTCCGACGCCCGGCAGGCTCCCCCCCAGCTGCGTTGCGGCACGGTCGCCGACTTCGACGGAGCCGTCATCCCGCCCGAGTGCATTCGCATCGAGTGCGGTGGCCAACCGATCGACGGCCGGAACAGCCGGCGGGTCGGGCTGGTGGTCGCCGTGCCCGAAGGCACGCCGGCGGGCACCTACGCCGGCCTCCTCATGGCGCGCGATCCGCTCGTGAGCCTCCGGGTCCGGATCGAGGTCGCGTGACCTCGGCGGTCGAAGATCGCCTCGATGCCTACCGCACCGCCACCGCAGCCGAGCTGGCGCGATACGTGTCGGCGCTCGAGCCCCGACGCCATCTGTACGAGCCGCTGCGCGCCTTCACCATGCGCGAGGGTAAGGGCATCCGGCCCGCGCTCTGCCTCGCGGCCTGCGAGGCGTTCGGGGGCTCGGTCCACGACGCGCTGCACGTGGCCGCCGCGGTGGAGCTCCTCCACGCCGCGTTCCTGATCCACGACGACATCGAGGACGGCAGCGAGAAGCGCCGCGGACGCGACGCCATGCACGTCGAGTACGGCGTGCCGATCGCGCTGAACGCGGGGGACGCGCTCGCCTCGATCTGCCTCCGGCCGCTCCTCGACGGCGTCGACGTGCTCGGGTCGCGCATGACCCGCGCGGTCCTGCGCGAATTCCAACGCACCATGGAGCTGACCGTCGGCGGTCAGGCGGTCGAGCTCGGCTGGCGCGCCGACAACGCGCTCGACCTCACCCCGGTCGACTACCTCGACATGGTCCTGCGCAAGACGTGCGCGTACACGACCATCCTCCCGCTGCGCTCGGGCGCGCTCATCGGGTCGTGGGGCGCCGCCGACCTCGAGGCGATGGCCACGTTCGGCTTCGCGCTGGGCGCCGCGTTCCAGATCCAGGACGACCTGCTCGACGTCACGAGCGATCGCGGGTCGTACTCCAAGGATCTCCACGGCGACGTCCGGGAAGGGAAGCGCACGCTGATGCTCATCCACCTCCTCCGCACCGCGGCGCCGGCCGATCGCCTCTTCGTGGAGAGGTTCGTCGGGGATCCGGCGCGCCGACGGTCGGAGCCCCAGGTGCGTCGCGTGGTGACGCTCATGCAGGAGTACGGCAGCGTGGACTTCGCGAGCGGGTACGCGGCGCGCATCGCCGCCGACGCTGCCGAGGCGTTCGACTCCGCGTTCGGTCAGTGCCGCGACTCGCCTGCGCTCCGCTTCCTGCGCTCCCTCGTGCCCTTCATGATCGAGCGCTCTTCGTAGCGCCTCCGTCTCGCCACGGGCGGCCCGCCGACCGCTCGTGCGTGAGGTAGAAGCCGGCGACACCGGCGAGGAGCGGGCGGCCGGCGACCGCGTTGGCGGCCTGGATGCCCGAGATCACCGCGCCTTCGATGCACCCCGCGTTGACGCCCGAGTCGGTCCAGTCGCCGGCGAGGACGAGGTTCCCGTAGCCGCTCTCGTCGGCGCGCAGCCGGAACCGGCCGGTGCCGGGCAACGAGAGGACGTACCGGTCCGACGGGTCGACGTTGGCGCGCAGGTACTGACTGTCGAGGCGCGCCGCGCCGACCGCGCCGTCGGCGCCGCTCAGCAGATCCCAGCGGAAGTCGCCGTTCTCCACCGCGCGGGGCCAGAGGTGGCTGACATCGCCGCGCAGGAAGTCGATTGCACGGGTGCGGAGCTGCTCCTCCGCCTCCGAACGTCCCGCGCCCGCAATGGCAGCGGGTGGCTCCGGAGCGGGGAGCACATGGCAGAAGTACGCGATCGACCGGGGGTGATCGGCTACCGGCCAGTGCTCGGCGAGGAGCAGGTGCGACATGGACGCGTACGTGTGGAACGCCCCGGGGTACCCACTCGCGGTGATGTCGGGTGCCTCGCAGCCCAGCGCGGCCTCGTCGACCCGCAGCCAGAGCTGCATGGACTGGGTGGCGACCGTCCCGAGGTGGTCGGTCATGGCGCGCCACTGCGGCGTCCGCCGGTTCGCGATGAGATCGCCGCAGACGTAGCGGTGCATGCCGACCGGGATCGCGAGCACGAGGGTGTCGAAGTCGACGCCGTGCCGCAGCGTGATCGAGCCCACATCGGATGCCCCGTCCCCCACCGACTCCAGGCTGTCGGCGTCGGCGGTGGGCGCGGCGAGCAGCTCGTCGCGCGGCGTCGCCGGCCAGCACCGGAGCCCGCCGACGTCGACGAGCGGGTCGTACCCGGCGGCCTCGTCGGCGAGCCGCGCCTGGATGCCGAGCTCGACTGCGTCGATGTGCCCGCCGTCCGCGCTCACGCGGAGCGCGTCCACCCGGTGGAAGAAGCGGAACTCGACGCCCCGCGCGCGCAGCGCGTCGTAGAGGGGCGCGAAGACGACCTCGCCCATCCCCGCGGTCATCTTCCAGAAGATGGCGCCCCGGTAGTCGAAGAACATCTTTCCGGAGAGGAGGAGGCCGGTGCCCGCCGCGAACCGGGGACGGGCGTCGTCCCCGTCCTCGTAGCCGAAGACGAGGTCGTAGACGACGCGCACGAGGGGGGACTCGACCGTCGACAGGCGGGCGCCGTGGCGGACGAGCCACTCGCAGTAGTCCTCGTCGTCGACCGCCGAGTAGCCCTCGCGTCGCTCCAAGAGCCGGTCGCGCAGGATCCCGCGCACGATCGCGCCGAGCAGGTCGAAGAACTGCCAGGTACGCCGCGCCGCATCGACGTCGCGCACACGGTCGTCGAGGTCCTCGCGCAGCCGTGCGAGCACGATGTCGACCGCATCGAGCAACTGCGGCGCGTCGCGCTCGCCGCCGAGCCACCTCGACGCCAAGCTCGTCGTCGCGCTCGCGCTCGCCACGACGGCGCGCGCGGCGACGAGCGCGGCATCGGCGACCACGCCGGCGTCGGCGCGCCCGCGGCGGCGTGGCGCCGCCGCGGGCGGGACCGCGTCGGTCGAGAGGACGAACGCGGGTGCAGGTGGCGCCGCCGCCGGTCGTTCGACGAGCGAGCCCGCGAGGTCGCCGAGGAGACGCAGCGCCCGGCCGACGAGCTCCGCGGGCGTCATGGGCCGGGCGTCGGCCCCGGGGTCGCCCGGGAGGGCGCCGTCCTCCCCGAAGCGCGCGACCCAGTGGCGCCAGTCGTGCCCGGTCTGCTCGCCGAGGCCGATCGTGCTCGCGGGCCGGAACGCGTCGTCCCAGCGGAGGATGGGGCACTCGGGATCAGTGCGCGGACGGTCGAGCTCGCGGTAGCACTCGCGCACGAGGCGGAACGCGTTCTCGTAGTAGCCGAGCCATACGTGCAGGCCGTGCTCCTCGATCCGCCCGTGCACGCCGCGGCTGCTCGCACCCTTCCCCCCGAGGCGCCAGCCGCGCTGGTACACCGTGACCGACCCGATCTCGGAGCGGCGCTCGGGCCGGCTCAGCTCCCAGGCCGCGGCGAGGCCGGAGATGCCACCACCGAGGATCACGACCTTTCGTACGCCGGGCACGGCGAGATACTGCCATCCGGTCAGAACAGGCTCGCCGCCTCCTCGAGGCCGGCCTGCATCTCGGCGCGGAGCGTGGCGACGTGCTCGGCGGGGAGCGACTCGGGCGCGCAGAACGGCGTGATCGTCGTGGTGCCCGCGAACCGCACGAGCACCATCGCGACGTAGGGGGCGACAACGTCGCCATCGGGCTCCCACCGCAGGTCCACCGCCCGCGCGTCGCCCCACCGGGCCAGGGTCGCGGGCAACCGGTCGGTGTGGCTGTAGAGGCGCGAGTACCGGCTCGCACGGGCGCGGATCGCGAACGCCTCGCGCATCGCGCGATCGTGCGCGGGCCCGCTGCCCGCGGCCGGGGTCAGGAGCTCGGCCGCCAGTCCCGCGCTCTCGTGGGCGAGCGGCGCGAACTCGGCGCGCACATGGTCGATGAGGGTGGCCAGATCGAGCGACTCGGCGCCGACGAGCCCGACCGGCTCCAGACCGCTCAGGTTCCCCGCGCCGCGCGAGGCGCCGAGCCGTCGACGACAGTCGACGGTGACCAGCCAACCGCTCACCGAAGGCTCGCCGGGCTCGCGACCCACGACGCGCGACCACGAACGGGCGAGCAGCGCGAGCACGACGTGGTTCAGGCGCCAGCCGCGCGTTCTCGCCCCCGTCTCGACCGCGCTGACCAGCGCGTCGTCGAACCGAAGCAACCGGTCGTCGCCCGTACCCGGACCGGCCGCGTGCACGTCCCGGTGGGTCGATCGGGGCGCGGACGCCCACCGGCGGGTGATCTCCCACCCGTCGCGGGTGCGGCGGGCGAGCGTGGCGCCCCGTGCGGTGAGGAGGGCCCCGAGGGTGCGAGGGTTCCAGTCCACGTCGACATCCCCGCGCGCGCCGTGTTGGAGCATCTCGTAGAGGGCGCGCAGGTCGTCGAGCAGCAGCAGGATCGCCACGCCGTCCATCGTTGCGTGGTGGGCGCCGAACACGAGCCGCGACCGGTCTCCGTCCCTGATGTGCACGAGGCGGCTGGTGGGCCCCGCGGTGACGTCGAGCGTCGCGAGATCACCCGCGAGCGGATCGTCGCACTCCACGAGCTCGGGGGTGGTGGTCCCGGCGTGCCACCGCGCCGGCCACGCGAGCAGGTCGGTGGTGGCGGTGAGGATCGGGTGGCGACGCGCGAGGAGCTCGAGCGCGCGCCCGAGTCGCGCCGGATCCAGCTCGGAGTCGAGCTCGATCCCGATCCGCGGCGTGAACGGTGACTCCTCGTGCAGCACAGCCATCGCGCGGTCGGTCGGCGACAGCTCGAAGTACGGGACGACGTCCGTCGTCGCGAGCACCATTTGGGTATGCTCGACGCTCCGTTGCGCCGAGTCAAAGGGGGCGTTCGCGTGGACGAACCCGAGAACCGCGACGGCGATGCGCTGGCGAAGGTGCGGGCGGAGCAGCTCGCCGAGGCGCGTGTGCTCGTCGAGACGTTGGCCGCGCTCTCCGGACTCCGCACGCTCCCGGGCGTGACCCCCCACTCCGAGCCGCGGCCGCTGCCCGGGCTCGACCAGTCGGTCGACGCCCTGAGCCGCGCCGTGCACCTGCCGGGGCCACTACGGCTCGAGGCGCTGGCGCGGTTGGTGAAGGCACGGCTGACGAGCAGCCAGAACCTCGCGCACGTCGACGTCGACAGCGTGGCGCGCTCGCTCGTGAAGCCCGAAGGGCGCGCCGTCAATCGCAACGTCGCGGCGGAGCTCACGCGCGCGCTCGCGAGCTGGACCATGGGCACGGAGCCGCTCGGCCGGTTGACCGTCGCCGACCTCGAGGACCACGATCACCTGGCCTGGCAGCTGAGCGACGACATCGCGTGCAGCGCGCTCACCGTGCGGCCCGGGTGTGGCGCGGCGAGCACCTCGGTGCGCGGGGTCGAGGGGGTGAGCATCGTCACCGAGCTGCTCACGTGCAAGCGCTTCGACGACTTCTGGGACATCGTGAACCCGCTCCGGTGGCCCCACTGCTGGTTGGAGTCGCTGTTCTTCAAGGCGATGGATCCGCTGGCACCGCCGCCGGCGATGCCGACCCCGGCCCCCGACCCCGGCGCGCTGCCCCCGCAGCCGGGCGGCTGGCAGCAGACCCTCCTCGAGACGGTCGACTTCGGGTTCACGATCCCGGGCGACACCAGCCAGTACCTGGAGACCCAACTCGACTTCCTCTTCTTCTGGAACGAGCCGGTGGGCGGCGCGAAGGGCGGCGCGGGGAACCAACCGAGCGTCGCGTTCGCTCCCGCGCCACCGCCGACCGGGCTCGCCACCGCGGCGCCCGGGGCGCCGGTGATCACCCGCTCACCCGCCGGTGCCGCCGGGTGCACGTACGACCTGAAGCACTCGATCGGGAACCGGATCCTGGTCGACCAGGGCTTCCTGCTCGTCGAGGACCTTCCCGGCTACGACTACCGGCGCTACCGCACGCAGAAGGAGATCCGCTTCTCCTTCGGCGAGCCCCCGGGCTCCGTTTGCTCCTTCTGGAGCCTGGCCACTGGCATGATCATGCAGGGCTGTTGATCCCGAGCGAGGAGAACGCCATGACGAACGCAGGACCCGGCCCGTCACCCGACGACGGCCCGCAAGGCGCCATGCCCACCGTCGACTGGGCCTCGTTGATCGGCGACCTCGGGACCTTCGGCCAGCAGGTCGTGAAGCGCTTCGCGGACAAGGCCACCGACGTGGCCGAGCACGCGCGCGCGGGCACCTACGACCGGAACCGGTGGTTGGAGGACGTCGAGTGGTTCTGGAAGAACCTGGGTGACGACGCCGTCCACACGATCGAGATGTGCCGGAGCAAGCTCTCCGGGCCGTGACGTGACCGCGCCCGCCGATCCCACGCCTGCGCCGCCGGGCGACGTCGTCTTGGGCGCCGCGGCCGCGGTCGCCGCCTGTGCCGACCGGGTCGTCGCCAACCTCGACCGCGCGCTCGCCGGGAAGTACACGGCCGGCGACGCGCTGGCCGACGCCTGCGCCTCGGCGGCGACCGCGGCCTCGCTCACCGCCGAGGCGGCCGCGGGCGGCTGGGCGTCGTGGTGGTCGACGATCCAGCTCTTCTTCTCGCCACCGCCCTCGGCGCCGCAGCCCTCGTCACGCGTCCCCGTGCAGGTCGACCCCGCGATCACCGATCGCCCGCTCACGCTCGCCACCGCCGGCTTCCGCGCCATCGGCTACGGGCCCGAGTACTTCGTGCACGCGGTCCACGTGTCGTTCGAGCCGCCGCAGCTCGATGCTGCGACCGACACGTGGTTCATGGTGAACGTGAACGTGCACCACCTGCCGGGGTCGGCGCGGAAGAAGACGATCGTCTTCGAGGGCGAAGTGGTCGCGGCACAGACGGGCCGGCTCGTCACCGAGCCGGTCAGGTTCGTCAAGCCCGCGTTCTCCGACTGACGCCGTGGCCGGCTCCAGTCGTGCGTCGTGGCTCGGCCGGTGGCGCGGTCGCCCGCGTCCCACAGGCGAGGACCGCGGGCGAACCGACGTGCGCCGGGCGGGAGAGCGCCGCCAGATCACGGTGATGTTCGTCGACGTCGTCGGCTCGACCGCGATGGCGGAGCGGCACGAGCCCGAGGTGGTCCGCGACGTGCTCCGCGAGTACCAGGACGTCTGCGAGCGGGCCATCACCGCGCACCACGGCTACATCTTCCGGTACCTGGGCGACGGCATCATGGTGTACTTCGGGTTCCCGTCGGCGCGCGAGGACGATGCGCGGCAGGCGGTGCTCGCCGGCCTCGAGATCATGGACGCGCTGGCCGCCGTGGCACCCCGCGTGCACCAGCAGCACGGCGTCGATCTCGTGGCCCGCGTCGGCATCCACACCGGGCTCGTGCTCATGAGCGACATGGGATCCGGGCCCGCGCGTGAGCCCGACGCCGCCATCGGGCCGGCGCCGAACGAGGCAGCCCGACTCCAGGGGCTGGCGCCCCCGGGCGGCGTGGTGATCAGCGACGACACCTACGAGATCGTGCGCGGCTACTTCGAGGTCGAACCGCTCGGCACTCCGGCGATGAAGGGCATCGAGCGGCCGGTGGCCGTCTACCAGGTGCTGCGTCGTACCGACGCGGTGCAGCGTCTCCAGGCGGCTGCCGTCCGGACGCCGCTCGTCGGTCGGCACGACGAGCGGCGTGTGCTGCGCGAGGCCTGGGACGCGCTGCTCGACTCGCCGGCCACCGGCAGCCGCGTGCACACGATCACCCTGCGCGGGGAAGCCGGTATCGGCAAGTCGCGCCTGGCCGACACGCTCGCCGCCGATGCGCTGTCGTCTGGCGGAACGGTGCTGAGCGCGTTTTGCGCGTCCGACCGGCAGGCGAGCCGGTTCTTCCCGGTCGTCGGCATGCTCGAGCGCACCTTTGAGCTCACCGCCGACGACGATGCGACGACCCGCACGGCGAGGATCGAGGCGGCGTGCGGATCGAGCGGGCTCGACGTCGGGAGCGCGGTCCCGTTCGTGATCGACGTGCTCGGCCTGCCCGCCGACGCCCGGTCGGAGCTGCCCGACCTCGATCCCCACCGCATCCGAGAGCGCACCTTCGACGCCCTCACCGACGTCGTGCGCGCCCTCGCCCGACGTGGACGCGTGTTGCTGCTCGTGGACGACGTCCAGTGGGCCGACCAGACGACACTGGAATGGTTGACCCGGCTCGCCTCGCTCGAGTCGACGCTGCCGCTGCTCATGCTCGCGGTGGCGCGACCGGAGTTCGAGCCGCCGTGGACGGGGCCGACCTGCCGCACCATCGAGATCGGCCGGATGCTCGCGCCCGATCACCGCGAGCTCATCCGCGAGCTGGCCGGCCGCTACGACATCCCCGAGTCCGTGTGGGCGGCGATCGCCGATCGGAGCGACGGGAACCCGCTCTTCACCGAGGAGATCGCCCGGTCGATCGGCGAGGGCGCGGACGGCTACCGGGGTGTCGACACGATCCCGAGGACGATCCGTGACCTGCTCACCGCGCGTCTCGACGCGCTGGGCGACGAGAAGGCGCTCGCGCAGGCGGCATCGGTGATCGGGCGCGAGATCGACGCCGATCTGCTCAGCCGCGTCACCGGGCGGCCGCGCAAGCAGGTGATCGCGGGCCTCACCGAGCTGGCGCGGGCGGCTGTGATCGAGCCCGACTCCGAGTCGCCCCGGCCGGACGACTACCGGTTCGTGCACGCCCTCGTGCGGAACGCGGCCTACGAGTCGCAGGAGCAGGGCCAGGCGCGGGCGGTGCACGGCCTGGTCGCGCACGCGCTCGCGTCGCGTCCGGGCGCGGACCCCGGTGTCGTCGCGCAGCACTTCGACGCGGCGGCGGTCCCCGACCAGGCGGTGACGTGGTACCTGCTCGCCGGCGCCGCCGCCCAGGAGACCGCCGCCGACGCGGAGGCGATCCGGTACCTCGACCGGGGGTTGGAGCTCCTCCCCGGGTTGCCCGCGGATCCTTCGCGCGACGTGCTCGAGTTCAACCTCCACCTCGCGCGCGGCACGAGCTACGTGAGCCGGGAGGGCTACAGCGCGCCCCGCGCGGTCGAGGACTTCCGGCGCAGCCTCGAGCTGAGCGAGGAGGTGGCGACGGGCATCGATGCGCTGCCGCCCACCGCCGCGATCTGGGCGTACTACCTCGTGCACGGCGACCTCCGGTCGGCGGCCGACGCGGTCGAGCGGCTCCGCGCCATGAGCCGCCCCGAGCTGGAGGCGGAGGTCCTCTGCTGCGAGGGCGTCCAGCGCTCGTTCGAGGGGCGGTTCCGCGAGTCGCTCGAGATCCTCGCGAGGTCGGTCGCGGCCTTCGATGCCCGGCCGCCCCGCGGCAGCGGCACGCGCTGGCTGCTCCCGAACGACTCTCACGCGGTCGCGCTCACCCACCTCGGGATCGTCCACGGCCTCATCGGGGAGACCGAGCAGGCGCGCCGGCACCTCGACCAGGCGATGCGGGTCGCGCAGTCGCTGGCCAACTACCCGACCGGCGCGTTCACCGTCGCGTACGTGGCCTCGTACTCGGGGCTCCTGGCCAGCTTCTCGCGTCGTTACGACGAGGCGCGTGTCACCAACGAGCACGTGCTCGCGGTGGCCGAGCGCTTCGGCATGCAGTTCTGGCTCTCGACCGCCACCGCCGGGCGCGCGATCGCGATTGGCCATCTCGGCGATCCGCGCACCGCGCTCGACATGCTGACACCCGCGCTCGCGCAGTGGCAGAGCCTCGGTGCCGGCGCGCTCGTCCCCTTCGACACGACCGAGCGCGGCTACCTCCATCTCCAGCTCGGCGAGCTCGCCGACGCGCTCGCCGACGTCGACGCCGCGCTCGCGCTCGCCGAGCACACCACCGAGCACATGTTCACCGCGGAGACGCGCCGGGTGCGGGCGGCGGTTCTGCTCGCCCTCGATCCCGTGGACGTTCCTGCGGTCCGCGCCGAGCTCGTCGCCGCCAGGACACTGGCGGCGGCTCAGGGTGCGCTGCTGTTCGAGCTGCGTTCCGCCATCGATCTGCTCGCGCTCCCCGGCACCCGGGATCCTGCCGACGTCGCGGCGCTGCAGGAGATCCTCGGGCGGGTACCGGCGGAAGCCGACTACCCGGAGCTCGCCCGGGCCCGCGAGCTCGTCGGCTGACGACCGCGCGTCAGGTCGCCGCCCGCCGGCGGCCCACGACGGTCGAGATCAACACCGCGACGAAGAGGGCGGCGCCGTTGAACACGTCGTTCACCCACCCGGCGACCCCGGCGAGGGAGAGCCCGGTGACCGTGAACGCGAGCAGGAAGATCGCGACCAGGGTGCCGAGCACGTTGAACCGGCCGGGCTTGATCGCGGTCGCGCCGAGATAGACGGCCGCGAGTGCCTGCAGGCTGTCGCCCACCGTCCCTACCTGCGGGCTCGCGCTCCCGTTCCTGGCCACCAGGAGCACGCCGGCGAGCCCGGCGAGCGTGCCCGACACGACGAACGCGAGCGCGACCAGCCGCTCGACCGGCAGGCCCACGAGCCGGGCGGCCCGGGGGTTCGAACCGATGCTGTAGAGGTAGCGGCCGAACGGTGTCTGCTCGAGCGCGTAGTAGACGACGAGCGCCACGAACGCGAGCACGTACAGCGTGCGAGGGATCCCGAGCCAGTCGCCCGATCCGAGGTCGGTGAGGTCGCCCGAGATCCCCGTGATGATCGACTGGCTGTTCGTGTACCACACGACGATCCCCGACAGCACCGACGAGATGCCGAGAGTCACGATGAGCGAGTTCACGCCGATGCGACCCACGACGACCCCGTTCACCACGCCGACCAGCGCGCCCACACCGATGCCGACGACCAGCGCGACCGCGAGCGGCGCCCCCAGCCTCGCCATGAATCCCGCGGTGAGCACCTGGGAGAGGCCCGCCGCGGGCCCGACCGAGAAATCGAACTCGCCGCACACGAGCGGGAACATCACACCAAGCGCGAGGATCCCGACGACCGCCTGGTTGCCGAGGACGTTCTTGATGTTGGCTGCGGTCGGGAACGTGGCCGACGTCTTGCCCCAGAGGCTGAAGAAGACGATGACGGCGACGAGGACGAGCACGAGGGCGTAGCGCTCCACGAACGCGAGGGCGCGGTCGCGTCGATCGCGCCTGCTCCCGTCGGCCACCGCGGCCGGCGCCGGTGTGCTCATCCAGCCGGCGCCCCCGCGAACGCTGCCCGGGCGAGGCGTGCCGCGTCGACGGCGGGTTGGCGGAGCTCGGCGGCGACCCGTCCGCGTTCGAGCACGAGGACGCGGTCCGCGATCACCGACAGCTCGTCGAAATCGTCCGACGCCACGAGCACCGCGGTGCCCGCCCGAGCCGCGTCGGCGACGAGGGAGTGCAGGAGGGCGCGCGCGGCGACATCGGCGCCGCGCGTCGGCTCGTCGAGCAGCAGCACCTTCGGGGCGCGGCGCAGCCAACGGGCGAGGACGACCTTCTGCTGGTTGCCGCCCGACAGCGTCGCCATCGCCTGCTCGGGGGACGAGGCGCGGACCGCCAGCTCGGCCATCATCCGCCGGGCGTCGCGCGCCTCCCGGCGCCGTTGCAGGTGGAGGCGGTCCCAGTACGACGGCACGCTGGCGGCGGCCAGGTTGTCGCGCAGCGAGAGCTCCAGGAACGCGGCGTCGACCCGGTCGGGGGGGACGTACGCGAGGCCCGATCGCATCGCCTCGCCCACGTCGGCGAAGCGCACCCGCACACCATCGAGCGTGACGTTGCCGCGCCGAACCCGCCGCGCGCCGAAGAGCATCTGGAGCAGCTCGGAGCATCCGGAGCCCAACGATCCCGCCAGCCCGAGCACCTCGCCGCGCCGCAGGACGAACCCGACGCCGCGCACCGGGCCGCCGGCCAGGTCGTCCACCTCGAGCACCGTCGCCGCGCCCTCGGGAAGCGGCGCCGGTGCGTGCTCGGGCGCCAGCGATCGACCGACGATCAGCTCCACGAGGTCCTCACGGTCGAGCGCGTCACCCTCGCGCGTGCCCGCGACGACGCCGTCGCGGAGGACGCTGACCCGGTCCGCGGTCGCGGCGACCTCGTCGAGGCGGTGGCTCACGAACAGCACCGCGTGGCCCGCGTCCCGCCGCGCGCGGAGGACGTCGTAGACGCGGCGCGCCTGCTGGGCCGGCAGCCCGGCGGTCGGCTCGTCGAGCACGTACACATACGGGCGCGCCCCGTCGTCGGCCAGCGCGCGTGCGATCGCGAGCATCGTGCGTTCGGCGGGGGGGAGGGTCTGGACCAGCGCCCGTTCGTCGGCGTCGATGGCGAGCTCGTCGAGCAGGGCGCGCCCCCGGCGTCGCAGCCGTCGCCAGTCGATCACGCCCGCCCGGCGCGGCCCGAAGCCGGTGCCGATGGCGAGGTTCTCGGCGACCGACAGGGTGGGGAACACCCCGAGGTCCTGGTGCACGAACCGCAGTCCCGCGGCGTGGGCCCACGCGGGGGTCACGCGCTCGGCCGCGACGGGTCGCCCGTCGACGACCAGGTGGCCACCGCGGTCGCCGCGGTACACACCGGCGAGGATCTTCAGGAGGGTCGACTTGCCCGATCCGTTGCCGCCGAGGAGCGCGTGGATCTCGCCCCGGCGCACCGTGATCGAGACATCGTGGAGGGCTCGAATCCCGGGGAACGTCTTCGACAGCCGCTCGACGCGCACCGCGTCGGCGTGAGCCGTGCTCACCCCACTCCCCAGGCCTTCTCGTAGGCCGCGCGGTAGTCGATCGAGGGTTCGGGCGTTCCCGACGGCGGGAGGTTGTGGCGCCGGTCGGTCATGATCCAGCCCAGCCCGCTGTCGACCGGCGCCTCGTGCCGGAAGGTGCTGTTGATCGCGTCGATGGCGGCCCACGACTCCCAGTCGGCCGACACCACGTTGGAGGCCGTGACGCGCCCCGCCCGGATGAGGTCGATCTCGGGCTCGTACCCCTCGCCGCCCATGACGTCGACGTCCGCGGAGCCGGCACCGAGCGCGGGCACGACGCCCAGTGTCGTGGCGTACGTGAACGGGCTCCGGATCCAGTTCACGTCGGGGTGCTTCACCAGCTCGGCCTGGATCTTGGGCACCAGCTGGCCGTTGACGAAGTCGGCGGACGTGATCTGCAACGTGCTCACGATCGTCGAGCCCTTCGACCTCGAGATGGTCCGGCGGAAGCCCTCGTCGATGTAGTGGAGGGTGGTGAACTCCGGATCGGTGACGAGCAGCACCTTGGCCGCGTCGCCCGTCTTGGCGATCATGTAGTTCGCCTGCGTGGCACCGTACGCCGCCACCCATGCGCCGACGTTGCGACCGGACGGCCCGAGGTCGAGCTTGGCGTCGAACAGGCTCTCCTTGTCGCCGCCGGCGGCCGGGTCGTCGCAGTCGAACGCGCCCACCGCGCCCACCACGATCCCCGCGGCGCGCGCCTCCTCGAGCGGCTGCTTCACCACCTGGCAGTCGATGCCCACGAGCAGGAGCGCGTCGGCGCCCGCGGCGACCGCCTGGCGGACGAGCCCGGCATAGGTCGCCGGCACGAGCTTCCCGTCGTACACGTCGACGTTCCAGCCGATCGTGCGGGCGGCGTCCACTGCACCCGACACCGGCACCTGGGCGCTGATCGACGCCTGCCCGGCCGAGATGACCACGAGGTGCTTGCCCTTCACCGCGGGACGCGGCGTCGGGTCGACCGGCCGGTTGGTGCCCTTGTACGCGAGGTTGGTGGCGGCGATGGCCCGCCGCAGGGCCGGTGAGCGGCCGTTCCCGGCCGCTCCCGCCTCGGCTGGGGCGACGGCGAGCCCTGCGGAAACCACGAGCACGCCGACGCCCGCGCCGCGCCAGGCGGTTCGGATGCGTGTCCCCCGTCTGCACGTCGACCGCAGCACCTGTCCTCCGTCCGGGTGTGCCGGTGGCCGCAGTGTACGGAGCGACCGGGCGCATCCCGGGTCAACTGCGCCGCGTCGCTGGTTCAGAAGGCGGAACGGTGGTGGCCGCCGTCGACCTCGATCCAGTTCCCGGTCACGTAACCGGCGAGATCGGAGCAGAGGTACACGATGGTCGACGCGATCTCGGCCGGCTCACCCATCCGGGCGGCCGGCACACCGGCGGTGCCCACCATGTACTCGCGGCGCGCCTCATCGGTCGTGATCCCGAGCTGCTGCTCCAGGTACTGGTACGCGTTGCCGGTCGCGATCCAACCGGGAGCGACCGTGTTCACCGTGATGCCGAACTGCGCGTACTCGTCGGCCACCGTCTTGAGCAGACCCACCGTCGACGGCCGCGTGGCATTGGCGATCACGTGGTGGATCGAGCCCTCGGGCTCCTTGGCGGTCGCCGACCCGATGTGCACGAAGCGTCCCCAGCCGGCCTCCTTCATCGCCGGCAGCACCGCGTGGAGGAGATAGATCTGGCTCATCGTGTAGCTGCGGAACGACTCGACGTAGTGCTCGGTCTCGAGGATGTTGCTGAAGTCGCCCGGAATGTTGAACTTCGTCTGGCCGATGACGATGAGGGGAGGACCGAAGGCCTCGGTGACCTGCGCGACCGCGCGGTCCACGTCGTCGGCCACGGTGATGTCGGCAGGCACGCCGATGGCGGCCGCGCCGCGGTCGCGCAACGCCGCCACCGTGTCGTCGACGTCGTCCTTCGTGCGGGCGACGATCGCGACCTGTGCGCCCTCGGCGGCCAGCATCTCGGCCGCGAGGCGACCCATGCCCCGGCTCCCGCCGGTGACGAACGCAACCTTGCCTGCGATGCCGAGGTCCATGAGTCGCCTCTCCGAGGTGTGCGGTGCCGACTGATCCCGCCGACGCTAGAACCGAGCAGGGTCCGCGTCAACGACGTTCACGAGCGCGGCACGAGATCGACCGGGTGTCGGTGGAGGGTCACCAGTGCCACCCGATCCGATGCCGTTTCCTTGTCGCCGTGGCGCCTGAAGCTCTCGGTCTCGGAC
>CAZDJK010000063.1:0-38806 GCA_964505725.1 uncultured Bifidobacteriaceae bacterium
GAAATCGATCACGACGAGCTCGCCGCGCTCGACGCGGCGGTCGCTCGGCCGCGCGTGCGGCTTTGCCCCGTTCGGACCCGAAGCGACGATCGGGTCGAAGCTGTTGCCGCTCGCTCCCCGTCTGCGCATCTCCATTTCGAGGTCGAGCGCGAAGTCGCGTTCGCTGGGACCATCGGCGAGACGCGGTAGCAACGCGCCGAGCGCGTCGTCGGCGATCGCGCATGCGGCATGGATCCGGGCGACCTCAGCCGGCTCCTTGACCCTCCGCAGCGCCTCCACGAGCCCGTCGGTCGGCATGAGCTCATGGCCCGGCAGCGCGTCGGCGAGGTCCCGCTGTTGCGCCCAGCTCACCGCGTGCGCCTCCAGGCCGACGCGCGCGCCGAGGTCGAGCGCGCGGGCGATGGCTTCGCGCTGCGCGCCCGCGGTGGAGCCGATCTCGATGCGCGCGTCGACGCCCGCCGCCGCGAGCTGCTCGCCCGCCTGGGTCCGGTACCGGCCGTCGGTCGTGAACACGAGGGCGTGCGGAGTGACGAGTGCCATCGCCGCCGAACCGGTGAACCCGGTGATGTAGCGGACGTTCGGCAGGGACGTGACGAGCAGGGCGTCGATCCCGGCCGGGCCGAAGCGGGCCCGCAGCCGGTCGACGCGCGCCGCGACGTCCATGCGCGGGAGGTCGAGCACGACGGTCATCGCGGCGGGAGCTGGCCGGCGGCGGCCACGATCGCGAGGTGGTACCCGGCGCGCCCGAAGCCCTGGATGGTGCCGGTCACGTACGGCGCGATCACCGAGTGGTGCCGCCACCGCTCCCGGGCAGCCGGGTTCGAGACGTGGAGCTCGACGCGAGGTCCCTCGAAGGTGGAGAGCGCGTCGGCGAGGGCGTACGAGTAGTGGCCGAGCGCGCCCGGGTTGATCACGAGCGCGTCGCAGCGCCCCCTCGCAGCCTGGATGGCGTCGACGAGCGCGCCCTCGTGGTTCGACTGGAAGTGTTCGAGCTCGCACCCGTGCGACGCCGCGGCGGCGCGGGCGTCACCGACGAGGTCGTCGAGCGTAGCCGTGCCGTAGATCTCGGGCTGGCGCTGCCCGAACAGGTTCAGGTTTGGCCCCGAGAGCAGGAGGATCCGCGGCATACGTTCCCTAGCTTCCCACGCGGACGCCGACGGCACGGAACGCTTCCGCGAGCGCGGCGGCGGGCGGGTCGTGCACCGTCTCCATGCCGCCCGCTCCCGGGAGCACGAACGTGAGCCCGCCCTTCGCCTTCTTGTCGCGCTGCATCGCGCCGACCAGCGCGGCCGGGTCGAGGCCCGGCGGCGCGGTGGTGGGCAGCTCCAGCGACCCGAGCAGGGTCCGGTGCTGCTCGGCGGCGGCGGCGTCGATGCGCCCGGTGGCGGCGGCGAGCGCACCCGCGAAGGCCAGCCCGACGGCCACCGCCTCGCCGTGCAGCACCTCGTAGCCGCCGACCGTCTCCAGCGCGTGCGCCAGGGTGTGGCCGTAGTTCAGCGTGGCGCGGAGGCCGGTGCGCTCCTCGGGGTCACGCGCGACGACGTCGGCCTTCATCGCGACGCACGCCGCCACCAGCTCCGTGAGCGTCCCCGCGTCGCGCGCGCCGACGGCGCCGGGATCGGCAGCGATCACGGCCCCCACGCGCTCGCCGCCCGGCAGGAGCGCGTACTTGGCGACCTCGCCGAGCCCCGCTCGGTACTCGCGCTCGGGAAGGGTGGCGAGCACCGCCACGTCGGCGGCGACCCCGATCGGCTGGTGGAACGCGCCGACGAGGTTCTTGCCCTCGGGGAGGTTCACCGCGGTCTTGCCGCCGATGGCGGCGTCGACCTGTGCCAGCAGCGTGGTCGGCGCCTGCACAACAGCCACGCCGCGGTAGTACACGGCGGCCACGAAGCCCGCGGTGTCGCCGACGATGCCGCCACCGAGCGCGATCACCGCGTCGTCGCGCAGGAGCCCGGCGCCTGCGAACGACCGACAGAGGTGCTCGACGGTCGCCAGCGACTTCGCGCTCTCGCCGTCGCCGATCACGAAGAGGTCGGAGCCGGGATCGGAGGTGGCGGGCCACGGGAGCCGGCCGCCGAGCGCGTCGAGCACGTGCTGCTGGGTGACGATGGCGACCCGCCGCCGGCCGTGGACGAACGCCTCGATCTCCAAGAGCGCCCCCGCGCCGACGACGACGTCGTACGGCGCCTCGGGCACCGCCACTGTCACCCGCTGCACGCGCGCCACTCCTCCACCACCACCGCCGCGACCTCGTCGACCGTGCGACCCGCGGTGTCG
The DNA here is from genome assembly GCA_964505725.1 of uncultured Bifidobacteriaceae bacterium. Taxonomy (GTDB): domain Bacteria; phylum Actinomycetota; class Acidimicrobiia; order IMCC26256; family DASPTH01; genus CAVRJC01. Next base: position 2,281 of record CAZDJK010000063.1, read on the forward strand.
ACCGCGACGTCGGCCGCGGCCTCGTACGCGGCGGCCCGCAGCGAGGCGAGCCGCTCGAGCGTGGCGATCCCGTCGCCGCGCAGGAGCGGACGGGTGTCGCCGCCGCCGACGCGGTCGCTCAGCACCGAGGGCGGGGCCTGGAGCCACACCACGTGAGCGGTCTCCCGGAGGCGCCGACGGGCGCCGGCGTCGAGGACCGCGCCGCCGCCGCACGCGATGACGAGCGGCTCGGGCGACGCGCACACGTCGGCGACCGCGTCGCGTTCGAGCTCCCGGAACCGGGCCTCTCCCTCCTGCTCGAAGATCGCCGCGACGCTCCTGTGGGCGAGCGCCTCGACGACGCCGTCGGTGTCGACGAAACGCCGGTCGAGCGTGCGGGCCACCTCGCGGCCCACGCTCGTCTTCCCCGCGCCCATCAGCCCCACGAGGGCGAGGTGGCGCTTCGGCATCAGCCGAGCGAGGAGACGTACGCCGCGTGGTTGCGGACGAGCTCGTCGAGCGAGTCCCCTCCGAACTTGCGCAGCGCCTCCACCGCGAGCACCCACGCCACCATCGTCTCCGCCACGACCCCCGAGGCCGGGACCGCGGTGACGTCGGTGCGCTCCTTGAACGACACCGTCTCCGCCTTGGTCTCGGTGTCGACGGTCCGGAGCACCGGCCGGTTGAGCGTGGACAGCGGCTTCATCGCCACCCGCAGCGCGAGCAGCCCGCCGGTGGTCATGCCCCCCTCGGTGCCGCCACCACGCGTGCCCCCGCGCGTGTAGGCGCCGACGTCGGCGTCCCACAGGATCTCGTCGTGGGCCTCGCTCCCTCGCATGCCGGCGTTCTCGAAGCCGTCGCCGATCTCGACGCCCTTCATCGCCTGGATGCTCATGAGCGCCTGCGCCAGCAACCCGTCGATCTTGCGGTCCCAGTGGACGTGGCTCCCGAGCCCCGGCACCACGCCGTAGCCGAGCACCTCGACCACGCCGCCGAGCGAGTCGCCGTCCTTCGCGGCGGCCTCGACCGCCGCGATCATCAACGCCTCCGCCGCGGGATCGAAGCAGCGGACCGGTGAGTCGTCGACCACGGGGAGATCGGCGGGAGTAGGCCGCCGGTCCGACTCCGCGCGTACCGATCCCATCTGCACCACGTGGCTGATGACCTCGGTGCCGATCTCCGCCAGCAGCAGCTTCGCGACGGTGCCCCCGGCGACGCGGGCCGCGGTCTCACGCGCGCTCGCCCGCTCGAGCACGTTGCGGGCGTCGTCGAAGCCGTACTTCTGCATGCCGACGAGGTCGGCGTGGCCCGGCCGCGGCTGGTGCAACGGCTTCTCGGTGGCACCCGGCGCCGGGGACATCTCCTCCTGCCACTTCGGCCACTCGGTGTTGTGGATCACGATCGCGATCGGCGAGCCCAGCGTGCGACCGTGCCGGACGCCGCCGAGGAGCTCGACGTCGTCGCGCTCGAACCGCATCCGCGGCCCGCGGCCGAACCCGAGCCGCCGGCGGGCGAGCTCGTCGCCGAGCTGCTCGACCGTGACCGGGAGGCCCGCCGGGACACCCTCGACGATCACGGTGAGCGCGGGTCCGTGCGACTCGCCGGCGGTCAGGAAGCGCAGCACAGGGCGCCAGGATACCGGTGCCCCGGGGCGCGCCCTCCGCTCGAATCGGGGCGCCCCGGGTCAGCGGCGCGTGTACCAGTGGACGAGGTTCGTGCCCACGAGGACCGCGGTGAGCGCGCCGGCGGCCAGGAAGGGCCCGAAGGGAATGGGTTGATCGCGCGAGCGCAGGCGCGACGCGATCAGCAACAGACCGACGACGGCGCCGTAGAGGAAGCCCAGGAAGATGCCGAACGCGAGCTCCCCCCAGCCGAGGTACCCGAGCGAGAGGCCGAGCGTGAACGAGAGCCGCACGTCGCCGAACCCCATCCCGTGGGGATACACGAAGTGGACGACGAAGAAGCTGACGAAGGTCACCGCGGCGGCGACGAGCGCACGCGTGTACGCGTGCCAGTCGTCGTCGCCCGCCGCCCCGAGCGCGAACAGGACGAGCAGGGCCAGCGTCAGCGGGTACACGATCCGGTTCGGCAGCAGGAAGTGCTCGAGGTCGATCACCGAGAGCACGACGAGCCCGAGCGCGAGCACGAGGTACGCGGGGAGCGCCCAAGAGTCGTCGAAGCGCGCGCCGACCGCACCGCCGAGGGCACCGCAGACGACGGCCACCACCGCGCGCCGCGCCGGGATCAGGATCGGGACGTCGGCGTCGGATGCCGGTACCGGATCGGCCGGTAGCGGATCTGATGGCCCGGCGAGCGGTTGGCGCTGCGGGACGCGCGTGATGAGAGGGTCGGCCAGCCAGCCGACCACGAGCCCGACGAGCGAGCACACGACGACGCTCAGCGCCGTCACGCGCGCGGGTCCGGTTCCGCGGCGGCGCGCATCTCCGGCAGGGGCGCGTCGAGGCCGGTCCACAGCTCGAATGCGAGCGCGGCCTGGTGCACGAGCATCCCGATGCCGTTCGCGCAGGGCACGCCCCTCGCGCGGCAGGCGGCCAGGAGGGGGGTCTCCATAGGGTGATAGATGGTGTCGACCACGAACTGCGCGGGGTTGAGCGCATCGCGGTCGACGAGCGGCTCCTCGCCCCGCATGCCGACGGGGGTCGCGTTCACGATGACGTCGAACCCGCCGACCTCGGGGACGGGGAGCGGGCTGGACCGCGCCCCGGGCACGAGGCCCGCGACCGATTCGGCCGCGTCGGGCCTTCGCGCCGCGACCGTGATCTCGGCGCCCGCGTCACGGAGCGCGAGCACGATCGCGCGGGCCGCACCGCCCGCTCCGAGCACGAGCACGCGACGACCGGCGACGTCGACCCGCTCGTCGCGCAGCGCCCGCACGAGGCCTTCGCCGTCGGTCGACGCCCCCTGCACGCGCCCGTTCTCGAGCACGCTGACGACGTTCACCGCACCGAGGGTGCGCGCGGCGGGGGTGAGGTCGTCGCACGCCCACGCCGCGTCGGTCTTGTGGGGCATGGTGACGGTGAGGCCGGCGAGCCCGAGGTGGCGGACCGCCTTCACCGCGTCCGCGCCGTGCCCGGCGGGCACCGGGAAGGCCACGTAGATCCAGTTCAGCCCCGCGGCGGCGAACGCGGCGTTGAGGAGCGCCGGCGACCGCGTGTGCGCGACCGGGTCGCCGATGAGCCCGGTCACCCGCGTCTCGCCGTTGACGGCGCCAATCACCCTTCGCCCCGCACGCCGTGCTCGCGGATGTTCTGGTCCTGTTGGGTCTGCGTCGTGGCGAAACGCGTGATGCCGTCGCTTCCGGTCACGTAGTAGAGGTAGGGCACCGCCGCCGGGTGGACGGCGGCCGTGAGCGCGGGCGCGAGCACGGTCTCGATCGGCGTCGGCGGCAACCCGGTCACGCGGTAAGTGTTGTAGGGCGACGCGATCGACTTGTCGGCGTTGCTCGGGACCGGTGGGCAGCCACCCTTCGCGTAGCAGAGGGTCGCGTCCACCTGCAGCGGGATGCCGCGGCGGAGACGGTTCACGATGACGGCCGAGATGTTGGCGGCGTCGGCGGCCGAACCGGCCTCGGCCTGCACGAGCGACGCGCTCACCAGCGCCTGGTAGGGCGTGAGCGTGCCACCGGTCAGGGCCGGCGCCTGCGCCAGCCCGGCCGCGTCGGCGTGACGGTCGAACGCGGACACGATCGTCTGCAGGATCTGGGCGTCGCTCTCGCCGTCCGCCACGAAGTAGGTGTCGGGCCAGGTGAGCCCCTCGAGCGACGACTGCCCCGGCGCCTGGTAGCGCGACCGCACCCCGCCCGAGCTCGCGGCAGCGAGGAACGCGGCCTTGGAGTGCCCGGGCAGCTGGCCCACCCGGGTCGCGATCTGGTCGAGCGTGAGGCCGGGAGGGAGCAGCAGCTTGAAATCGTCGGTGGCGGTCGCGTCCGGACCGCGGGAGAGCGCGTCGAGCGCCGCGCCCACGCCGAGGTGCGTGTGGAGGTGGTAGGTACCCGCCTCGAACGTCGCGCCACCCGACACCTTGGACCAGAGCTGGAGCGCGAGGGACGAGCCGATCACCCCGTGCGCCTGCAACGCGTCGCCGGCCTCCTTCACTCCCCACCCCGGGCGGATCTCCACCGACACGCGGCTCCCCGCACCACCGGGCGGGTGCAGCTCCCACACGAACCACGCCGCGGGCAGCAGCAGCGCCGCGACCAGCACACCGACGATCGCCACCACCGCGACGGTCCGACGGCGACGGCGCGACCGCCGCGTCCGGCGTGACGGAGGCAGCGCGCCGTTGTCGTCCGGTCGCGCCGCGGGCGCCGCGCGCGGCGGCGGCGTGGGGCTCGTGGTCGCTTCGGGAGGCACGGTCACGTGCTGCCACTCTTGCGCGCGTCGAGCCACGACTGGAGGATCACCGCCGCAGCCGCGGCGTCGATGCGATCCCGGTGGCGGCCCTTGCTGCCGGCGTCGCGAAGCGCGCGATCCGCGACCACGGTGCTGAAACGCTCGTCCCACGTCTCGACCGTGATCACGGCGTCGCGCGCCGCGATCTCCAGCACCGCGACCTCGCGGAGCACGTCGCGGGCTGCGCGCCCGAGCTTCCCCTGCAACGAGCGCGGGACCCCGACCACGATGAGGGAGGCGCCGGCCTCCCGGGCGGCGGCGAGGATCGCCCGGTGGTCGGTGTCGGGGTCGCCGCTGCGCGCGAGCACCGCCACCGGGCTCGCGAGCGTGCCCCCCAGATCGGAGCGCGCGAGCCCGATGCGCACCGAGCCGAGATCGACCCCGAGCACGCAGCGGACGGGTTCAGCCACGCCCGGCCGCGGCGCGGCGGAGTTGGTCGAGCGCGTCCTCGAGCGCGTCGGCTCTCGGACCGCCGCCGACCACCCACTCGGGATTCTTGCCCGTGCCGCCGCCCAGGGCGCGCGCCGCGTCGGCGGCGATCGCGGCGGCCGACTGGCCCGCTCCCACGCGGTCCTTCCCGAGGGCGACCGCGAGCCCCGCCTTGGTGCCGTCGGGCCCGAGGCCCACGAGCGCCACCACCGCGTGCCCGCCGAGCGCGTCGCGCGTCGCGATCGCCAGCTGACGCAGCTCGTCGGGGCTGTGCCCGTCGCGGCGCGCCACGACGACGCCGTCGACCGCGTCGTCGGCCAGCGCAACCGCCTCCGCGCCCGACTGCTTGCCCCGCTCGGACGCGAGCTCGTCCTGGAGCGCCTTCACCTGCTCGACCAGCCGGGTGACGCGCTCACCGAGCTCGCTCGGCGCCACCTTGAGCGCCCGGGCCAGCTCCCGCAGCTCCGCCTCCTCCGACCGGATGCGGTCGAGCGCGGCGTCGCCGGTGACCGCTTCGATCCGCCGCAGGTTCGCCCCCACCGAGCCCTCGCTCACGATCTTCACCGGGCCGATGAAACCGAGCGCGTGCACGTGGGTACCGCCGCAGAGCTCGATGGAGTGCTCCCCCGCTTCGAGGACGCGCACGAGGTCGCCGTACTTGTCGCCGAAGAACGCGATGGCGCCGAGGCTCTCGGCGTGCTGCTTGGTGGTCTCGTAGTGCCGCACCGGCGCGTCGCGGATGATCTCGCGGTTGGCGAGATCCTCCACCGCGTCGAGCTCGTCCTGGGTGAGCGCGGCGTGGTGGCTGAAGTCGAAGCGCAACCTGTCGGGGGCGACCAGCGACCCCGCCTGCTTCACCTGGGGCCCGAGCACCTCGCGCAACGCCCAGTGGAGGATGTGCGTCGCGGTGTGGTTGCGCCGGATCGCGTCGCGCCGGGGACCGTCGATCGCGGCCGTGACCTCGTCGCCTTCTGCGATGGTGCCCTGCTCGACCTCGCCGCGGTGCACGACGAGGCCCGGGAGCCCGTACTGCGTGTCGATGACGTGCACGCGCGCGCCGGTGTGCGCTTCGAGCACGCCGGTGTCGCCCACCTGCCCGCCGGACTCGGCGTAGAACGGCGTGCGGTCGAGCACCACCCAGACGTCGGCACCGTCGCCGGCCTCGCCGGCGCGCGCACCGTCGAGCACGAGCGCGCGGACCTTCGCGCCCACCGTCTCGTACTCCTGCCGGCCGGTGAATTCCGTGGGGCCGACCTCCTCGAGCACCTGGCGGTAGATCGCGACCGGTGTGGTGTTGCGGCCTGCGGCCGCGCGGTGCGCCTCCTGCGCCCGTGCGCGCTGCTCCTGCATGAGCACCTCGAACGCGGCGATGTCCACCGCGCGCCCGCGCTCGTCGGCGATCTCGCGGGTGAGGTCGATGGGAAACCCGAGCGTGTCGTGCAGGTAGAACGCCTCCTCACCCCCGACGTCGCCCTCGGCGAGCACGCGGTCGAGGAGATCCAGTCCGCGCGCCAACGTCTCACGGAACCGCTCCTCCTCGCGCCGCGCCACGGTCACCAACAGCTCGTGCTGGCGCGGGAGCTCCGGATAGGCCTCGCCCATGAGCGCGACCGTCGCGTCGACGAGCGCCGGCGTGACCAGGTGGTGCGCACCGAGCAGGTACGCGTGGCGCACCGCGCGTCGGATGATGCGACGCAGGACGTACCCGCGGCCTTCGTTCGACGGCACGACGCCGTCGGCGATGAGGAACGTGAAGGTACGCGCGTGGTCGGCCAGGATGCGGAGCCAGAGGTCGGTCTCACCCCCGGGGAACCCGCGGTAGGCGACGCCGGTCGCCGCCGACGCCGCTTCGACGAGCGGGAGCAGCAGGCTCGTCTCCCAGGCCGATGCCACACCCTGGAGGGCCGCCAGGTTGCGCTCGAGCCCGGCCCCGGTGTCGACGCTGGGCGCCGGCAGGGGAACCAGCTCCCCGTCGGGGCGGGCGTCGAACTGCATGAACACCAGGTTCCAGATCTCAAGGTAGCGGTCGTCGTTCTTCGCCGGCCCGACCGCGGGCCCGTAGGCGTCGCCCAGATCCCAGAAGATCTCGGAGGACGGCCCACACGGGCCCGTGTCGCCCATGCGCCAGAAGTTGTCGTCGCCCATCCGCTGGATGCGCGCCGCGGGCAACCCGACCGTGTCACGCCAGATCGCCTCGGCCTCGTCGTCGGTGTCGTGGACGGTGACCCACAGGCGACCGGGGTCGAGCCCGTACACCTCGGTGACGAGCTCCCACGCCCACGGGATCACCTCGGCCTTGAAGTAGTCGCCGAAGCTGAAGTTGCCGAGCATCTCGAAGAAGCTGAAGTGGCGGTTCGTGCGCCCGACGTTGTCGAGGTCGCTGTCCTTGCCGCCGGCCCTCGCCACCTTCTGCACCGACGTCGCGCGCCGGAACGGCGGCGTCTCGTCGCCGGTGAAGTAGGGCTTGAACGGCACCATCCCGGCGATGGTGAGGAGCACGGAAGGGTCGTGCGGGATGAGGCTCGCCGACTGCACGACGGTGTGACCGCGCGCGGCGAAGAAGTCGAGAAACGCGCGCCGAAGCGCGTCCGCCGTCCACGACTCCGCCACGGGACAAAGGGTACTGCCCGCGCCTTTCTTCCCCGCCCCCGTTCCCACCCCGTGCGAGCGGTGTGGAGGCGCCCGAAGGTCAGCCGGGCGGTCGGGAACGGAGCTCCTCCTCGCGCGCACGCGCCGCGGCGCGCCCGTCGTCAACCGCCGCCCGGAGCTGGTCGCGCACCGACGTCAGCGAGTCGGTCACGCGGTCGACCATCGCGGGCGGTTGGTAGCGGGCGATGCGCTTCTTCACCGAGCGGGTCGCGGCGACGGTGGTGCCGACACCGAGCCCGAACCCGACCGTGAGCCAGGTCGCACGCTTGAACATCACACCACCTTCCGGGTGCGCTCGCCGTCGGGCCCGGGGTCGGCGGCACCCGGCCGCGAGCCCCGCGGGTCGCCCCGGAGGCGCTGAACGGCCCGGCGGGTGCCGGTGCCGACCGCGAGCGCCTTGACCATCGGGTTGCGGAAGGTGCGGAAGGCGAGATCGGAGGCCGCGTCGACCCGGGCCGTGACCGCCTCGGCGCCGGCGACGAGCGCGTCGACCCGGTCGAGCTCGTAGTCGGCGGCCCGCACCGTGTGGCGCAGCTCGTCGAGCAGCGGGACCGCCTGCCGGCGGAAGTCGTTCGCCGCATCGCGCAGGTCCCGGGTGGCCCGGTCCATGCGCACGACGACCACGACCAGCACCACCAGCGCGACCAGGCACACTTGCGCGCCCACGACGGCCGCCCACTCCTCGCCGCTCACGCGCTCGCACCCGTGCGTTCGTGGCTCATCGCGGTGGTCGCTCCTGGTCGCGGTCGGCACCCGGGCGCCGATCGACGTCGGCGCCGCGGCCGGTGGGCTCCCAGTACCGGTCGTGGTGCTCGTCGGGCCGGTACTGCTGCGCCACCCACCCGCCCGGGGCGTCGTGAGGGTACTCGTACCCTTTGCCGTGCCCGAGGCGGGCCGCGCCAGGGTAACTGGCGTCTCGCAGGTGCCGCGGGACATCGCCCACGGGCCGGTCCCGCACGTCGGACTGCGCGGCCCAGAGCGCGGTCGCCGCGGAATTCGACTTCGGGGCGTTCGCCAGGTACACGACCGCGTGCGCGAGGTTCAGCTGCGCCTCCGGCATCCCGACGAACTCGACCGCGCGGGCCGCCGCGTCCGCGACGACGAGGCCCTGCGAGTCGGCCATGCCCACGTCCTCGGACGCGAGGATCACGAGCCGGCGCGCGACCAGGCGAGGATCCTCACCGGCCTCGACCATCCGCGCGAGCCAGTAGAGCCCGGCGTCCACGTCGGAGCCGCGGATGCTCTTGATGAACGCGCTGAGCACGTCGTAGTGCTCGTCGTCGCCGTAACGCAGCGCGCGGAGCGCGAGCGCGGCCTCCGCATCGGTGAGCGTGATCGTGTCGCGCCCGTCCTCGGTGGTCAGCGCCGCCGCGACCTCGAGCGACGTCAAGGCGTGGCGGGCGTCGCCCTCGGCGCGGTCGACGAGGTGCGCGAGCGCCTCGTCGGCGATCGAGAGGTGCTCGTCGCCGAGGCCCCGCTCGGCGTCGCCGAGCGCGCGGACGAGCAGGTCCCGCAGGTCGTCGGCCGTGAGCGCCTCGAGGCGGAAGAGCGTCGAGCGCGACAGCAGCGGCCCGGTCAGCGCGAAGAACGGGTTCTCGGTGGTGGCGCCGATCAGGACGAGGAGTCCCTCCTCCACGTGCGGCAGCAACGCGTCCTGCTGGGTGCGGTTGAACCGGTGCACCTCGTCGAGGAACAGGATGGTGCCGCGACCGTGCTCGCCCATCCGGGCGCGGGCGCGCTCGGCGATCTCCCGCACATCCTTGACCCCCGCGGTCACCGCGGAGAGCGGCTCGAACGCCTTCTCGGTCGCCCCCGCGACCAACCGGGCGATGGTCGTCTTCCCGGTGCCGGGCGGTCCCCAGAGGATCACCGACGAGAGCCGGTCGCCCTCGATGAGCACCCGGAGCGGCCGCCCGGGGCCGAGCAGCTGCTCCTGTCCGACGACCTCGTCGAGGGCGCGGGGCCGCAGGCGGGCGGCGAGCGGCGCCCGGCGCTCGAGCCGTTCGGCGACGGCCGCGGAGAAGAGGTCCTCGCTCAGGTGCGCCGATGGTAGGCCGTCGGCGGTCGGCGACGGTCCGCCGCCTCCTCGCGCGCGCCGCATAGTCTGGGATGTGAATTCGGGGGACGCCGCGTCGCGGTCGACGGCGATGACGTCGGGCGGTAGCTCGAAGGCTCTCGCCGTCGCCGATCGCCCCGCCCGGCCGTAGCCTGCCCGCGCCCCGCCCGGCTACGGCTTCGGGCGGGGCGTCGTCCGCAGGCCGAGCTCGGCGAGCACGGCCGCGTCGACGGGGGTGGGCGCGCCGGTGAGGGGATCGGCGCCCGACTGCGTCTTCGGGAACGCGATGACCTCGCGGATGTTCTCCTCCCCCGCCAGGATCGCCACCAGCCGGTCGATGCCGAACGCGAACCCGGCGTGGGGCGGCGGCCCGTAGCGGAACGCGTCGAGCAGGAAGCCGAAGCGCGCCTTCGCCTCCTCCTCGGAGATGCCGAGGAGCGAGAAGATCCGCTGCTGGACGTCGCGACGGTGGATCCGCACGCTGCCCGAGCCCAGCTCCCAACCGTTGAGCACGAGGTCGTACGCGAGCGACCGGACCGCGAGCAGATCCTCCCCCCGCCCGTGGGCGAGGATCTCGGCGTCGTCGGGGTGGGGCATCGTGAACGGGTGGTGGGCCGGGATCGGGTTGCCGTCGTCGTCGAGCCCCTCGAAGAGCGGGAAGTCGACCAGCCAGAGGAAGTGGAGGCCGCCCTCCGAGACCGGCGGCCGGCCGAGCTCCACCCGGAGCGTCCCTAGCACGTGATCGACGAGCCGGCGTGCACCCGCTTCGATCAGGACGAGATCGCCCGCAACCGCGCCGAGCGCGTCGCACACCCCGAGCTGCTCGGCCTCGGAGCAGAACTTCGCGATCGGCGAGTCGACCCGACCGTGCTCGATCACGCGCATGTACACGAGGCCCGGGGCACCCAGCTGCTTCGCGCGCTCGACCAGCTTGTCGACCTGCGCACGCGGCATGTCGCCCGCGCCCGCGAGGCGCATCCCCTTCACCCGGTCCGCCTGGAAGGCGCGGAACTCGGTCGCCGCGAACACCTCGCCGAGGTCGACCAGCTCCATGCCGAAGCGGACGTCCGGCTTGTCGGAACCGAAGCGCTCCATCGCCTGGTGCCAGGTCATGCGGCCCACCGTGTCCGGGCGGGTGCCGGTGACCGCTTCGGCGGCGTCGAGCACCGCGTCGCCGATCACCCCCATCACGTCGTCGGGCTCGGCGAAGCTCATCTCGGCGTCGAGCTGCATGAACTCGAACTGGCGGTCGGCGCGGAGGTCCTCGTCGCGCAGACAATGCGCGATCTGGTAGTAGCGGTCGAAGCCGCCCACCATCAGCAGCTGCTTGAACAGCTGCGGGCTCTGCGGCAGGGCGTAGAAGGTGCCCGGAGACAGGCGAGACGGCACCACGAAGTCCCGCGCGCCCTCGGGCGTCGACGCCATGAGCATCGGCGTCTCGATCTCGACGAAGCCGCGCGCGTCGAGGCTCCTCCGCAGCTCGCCGTTCACCCGGGCGCGGATGCGCAGGTTGCGCTGCATCCGGGGGCGCCTGAGATCCAGGTAGCGGTGGCGGAGCCGGAGCACCTCGTCGGCGTCGACCCGGTCCTCGATGGGGAACGGCGGCGTGTCCGATTCGCTCAGCACAGTGATGCCCGTGGCGACGACCTCGACGGTGCCGGTGGGCAACGAGTCGTTGGCCGTGCCCTCCGGCCGTCCCCGCACCCGCCCCTCCACCTGCAGCACGTACTCGTTGCGCACGCGCGCGACATCGATTCCCTCCACGACGACCTGGACCACGCCGCCCGCGTCGCGGAGGTCGAGGAACTCGATGCCGCCGAGATCGCGTCGGCGGTCGACCCAGCCGCAGAGCACCACGTCGCGGCCGACGTCGCCGTCGCGCAGGTCGCCCGCGCGGTCGGTGCGCATCATGGGAGCAACTCCGGGCTCGTCTCGGCGTCGCGACGCGCCTGCAGCCACCCGGCGAGGCCGACGCGGGGCACCTCGACCTGCTCGCCGGTGCGCAGGTCCTTCACCGCGACCGCGCCGCGTCCGGCCTCGGCGAGCCCGAGCATCACGCCGAACACCGCGCCTGCCTTGTCGGCCGCCTTCCACTGCGCCTTCACCGAGCGGTCGCCGTACGCGCGTTCCGCGTGCAGCCCGGTCTCCCGCAACTCGGCCGTGACCACGGCCACCTCCGCAGCTCCGCCGACGCCGAGCCCGTTCACGACGAACGCGTCGACGCGCGGCGCGACCGTGGCGAACACCCCCTCGGCGTCGCACGCGAGCAGCACCCGTTCGATCCCGATCCCGAAGCCGATCCCCGCGGTCGGCGCGCCGCCCATCTCCTCCGCGAGCTTCCCGTAGCGGCCGCCGCCGCCGATCGCGTTCTGCGCCGCGTCGAGGGCACCGCTCTGGAACTCGAACGTGGTGCCGGTGTAGTAGTCGAACCCGCGCACGAGACGCGGGGCGAGCTCGTAGCGGATGCCGAGCAGGTCGAGCTGTCGCTGTACCTGCTCGAAGTGCTCGCGGGCCGCGCTGCTGAGGTGCTCGGTGAGCTGCGGGGCGTGCTCGACGACCTCCTGCCAGTCCTCGCGCTTCGAGTCGAGCACCCGCAGCGGGTTGGTCTCGGCCCGCTCCCGGAACTCGCGGCCGAGCGCGCCGGCGTGGTCGAGCAGGTACTCGCGGAGCAGCGCCTCGTATCCGGGCCGCGTCTCCTCGTCGCCCATCGAGTTCACGAGCAGTGACACCTGCTGGAGCCCGAGCTGTCGGTAGAAGCCGTGCGCGAGCTCGATCACCTCGACGTCGACCGAAGGGTCGGCGACGCCCAGCACCTCCGCCCCGAGCTGCCAGTGCTGGCGGTACCGGCCGCGTTGCGGGCGCTCGTAGCGGAAGTGGGGAGCCAGGTACCACACCCGCCACGGGATCGTCGGGCGGTGCTGGACGAAGGCGCGAACCACCGGCGCGGTCCCCTCGGGCCGGAGCGCCAGCGCCCGCCCGCCCTTGTCGTCGAAGTCGTACATCTCCTTGCGCACGACGTCGGTCGACTCCCCCACCCGCTCGAATACCTCGCGGTGCTCGAAGACCGGGGTGAGCACAAGTCCGAAGCCGAAGCGCTCTACCCGCGTCGCGAACGCGCGCACGAGGTCGATCCAGCGCGCGGACTCGGGTGGCAGCACGTCATGCGTCCCGATCGGCGCGCGGAACTTCTCGGACACCGGCGCATGCTACCGGCGACCCCTCGCGCCCCTCGCACGATTGCGCCGACCGCGGCGGGGATGCCGTTGCCGGTTTCGTACGCTTGGGAACGCACCGGCCGGAGGCCTGGTACTGGGCGCCGCGCTATGTGCCGAGGCGCGCGTGCCCGGGGAGCACCCGGTAGGCCGCGAACACGCTGTCGACGCGCTTGACCGCGACCAGCAGGGAATCGAGATGGCTCGGATCGGCGAGCTCGAACTCGAAGCGGAACTTCGCCACCCGCTCGCTCGACGTCTGCGAGGTGCACGAGAGGATGTTCACGTGGTGCTCCGACAGCACCTGGGCCACGTCGCGCAGCAGGCGCGACCGGTCGAGCGCCTCGATCTCGACCGACACCACGAACGTCGCCGGCTGGTCGTGGTCCCACTCGACGTCGATGAGACGCTCACTGTGGCCGACGAGCCCCGCCGCGTTGGCGCAGTCGGAGCGGTGGACCGACACCCCACGCCCGCGGGTGACGAAGCCGATGATCTCGTCGCCCGGCACCGGCGTGCAGCACCGCCAGAGGCGCACCATCACGTCGTCGAGGCCCTCGACGTGCACGCCGGTGGCCCGGCGCTCGCGCCTGCGGGGCGCCACCGGAGGCCGCGCGGTGGTGACGGGGAGCTGCTCCTCGCCGCCGCGCAGCTCGCGCTGGAGCCGCTGCACCACCGCCTTGGCCGACACGTGGTTCTCGCCGATCGCGGCGTGGAGCGCGTCGAGGTCCGCGTAGTGCAGGGCCTCCGCGACCTCGGTGAGGGCATGCGAATTGGCGAGCTTCTGGACCGGAAGGCCCTCCTTGCGGAGCGCCTTGGCGAGCTCGTCACGCCCACTGTCGATGGCGTCGACCCGCCGTTCACGCGAGAACCACTGGCGGATCTTCGTGCGCGCCTTCGGCGTGCGGACGAACTGCAGCCAGTCGCGGCTCGGCCCGGCTCCCTCGACCTTGCTCGTGAAGATCTCGACCGTGTCCCCCGACGACAGCGTCGAGTCGAGCGGCACCAACCGGCCGTTGACACGCGCGCCGATGCACCGGTGACCGACGTCGGTGTGGATCGCGTAGGCGAAGTCGACCGGGGTGGCGCCGGTGGCGAGGGTGATCACCTTGCCCTTGGGCGTGAACACGAAGACCTCGTCGTACTCGAGGTCGATCTTCAGCGATTCCATGAACTCCGACGGATCGGAGGTCTCCTGCTGCCAGTCGACCATGCGCTGGAGCCAGAGCATGTCGTCGGCGGGCTCGCGCTCCTTGTAGCCCCAGTGCGCGGCGATGCCGTACTCGGCACGACGGTGCATCTCCTCGGTGCGGATCTGCACCTCGACCGCCTTGCCCGACGGCCCGACCACCGTCGTGTGCAGCGACTGGTAGAGGTTGAACTTGGGCATCGCGATGTAGTCCTTGAACCGACCCTGCACGGGCCGCCACATCGCGTGGATCGACCCCAGCGCCGCGTAGCAGTCCTTGACCGAGTCGACGACGACCCGCACCCCGACGAGGTCCTGCACGTCGTCGAACTGCTTGCCCTGAGTGATCATCTTCTCGTAGATGGACCAATAGTGCTTGGGGCGCCCGGTGACCTCCGCCTCGATGCGCAGCTCCCCCAGCCGCGCGTGCAGCTCGGTGAGCACGGTCTGGAGGAACTGCTCGCGCTCGGGCGACTGCACCGCGACCATCTGCTCGATCTCGGCGTACCGCAACGGATACAGCACCGCGAACGCGGTGTCCTCGAGCTGCCACTTCATGTCGGCGATCCCGAGCCGGTGCGCGAGGGGCGCGTAGATCTCGAGGGTCTCCTGGGCGATGCGCTGCTGCTTGAACTCGGGAAGCGACGCGATCGTCCGCATGTTGTGGAGGCGGTCGGCGAGCTTGATGAGCAGGACGCGGATGTCCTTCGCCATCGCCACGAGCATCTTGCGCAGGGACGCCGCCTGCTGCGCCTCCTTGGAGTCGAACTGGAGGCGGTCGAGCTTGGTGACGCCGTCGACGATCGTGGCCACCTCGGGCCCGAGCGAGGCCTCGATGTCAGCGGTGGTGATGGTGGTGTCCTCCACCGCGTCGTGCAGGAGGGCGGCGGCAATCGTGACGTCGTCGAGGCCGAGGTCGGCGAGGATGAGCGCGACCCCGAGCGGGTGCGTGATGTAGGCCTCCCCCGACCGACGGACCTGCTCGCGGTGCGCGTCGCGGGCGAGCTCGAACGCCTGCTCGATGAGCGCGGTGTCGGACCGGCGGTGAAGCTCGCGGTACGCCATCACGAGCGGCGCGACCTCCACGAACACCGAGTGGTGGCGCCGCCAGGGCAGCACGGAGCGGCGGTCGGTGCGGAGCTCGACGCGCGGCTCGGTGGTGCTCACCGCGGGAATTGTACCTAGCGGCGCTTGCGGCCCCGTTGCTGCCGACCCCTCGGGCTGGCCGAGCCGCGCGTCGCGGACGACGTGCGTTGCGGGGTTGCGCTCGGGGGCCCGGGCGGGAGCGCGACCGCGGTGTTCGCGGTCGCGCCGTCGGCCGGCTCGAGCGGCACCTCGGGTGCGGGTTCGCCGGCCGTCGGGGTCGTGGTCGCGCCCGCAGTCGTGACGAGCACCGGCTCCGGGGTCCTCGCGGCGTCGGCTTCGGCACGCGCCCGCAACGCCCGGTACCGGGGCTCGTGCTCCTTGAGCCACGCGAGGACCGGGCTCGCCACGAAGATCGACGAGTACGCGCCCACGAGGAGGCCCACGAACAGCGCGAGCGCGAAGTCGCGGAGCACGAGGCCGCCGAGCACGTAGCTCCCTACGAAGAGCAGGGAGGCGACCGGGAGGATGGCCACGACCGACGTGTTGATGGACCGCATCAGGACCTGGTTCATCGAGCGGTTGACCATCTTCGAGTACGTGTCACCCCGCACGGTGCCGAGACGAGCCTGATTGTCCCGGATCTTGTCGAACACCACCACGGTGTCGTAGAGCGAGTAGCCGAGGATGGTGAGGAAGGCGACGACGGTCGCTGGTGTGACCTCGAACTGCGTGACCGCGTAGACGCCGACGGTGACGATGATGTCGTGGACCACCGCGATCAGCGCCGCCAACGCCATGCGCCACTCGAACCGGAACGTCAGGTAGAGCGCGATGACGAAGATGAACACCACCAGCGCCTGGAGCGCCTTCCGGCTGACGTTGTCACCCCACGTCGGTCCGACGGTCGTGATGCTCACCTGACTCGGGGTGAGCTGCGCGTACTTCGCCAGCGCGGCGGTGACTTCGTCGCGCTTCGCGTTCGCGAGGTCCTTCGACTGCACCCGCACGGAGTTGTTGCCGACGATGAGCACCTTCGAGTCGCCGAGCCCGAGCGGGTCGAGCGCGTCACGCACGTTGTTGATCGACGCCGAGCCATTCTTGACCGTGAACTGCCACTGCGTGCCGCCCTCGAAGTCGATGCCCAGGTTCAGGCCGCGCACCGCGAACGCGACGACCGAGATGAGGATCAGGGTCCCCGACAGGATCGCCCAGCGCCACGAGCGCTCGATGAACTGGAAGTGCGTGCGCTCGTGGTAGAGGTCCTTGAGCGTGTGGTGCCGGCGCGTCGGCACCGGCGTGGCGGTCGCGCTCATCAGGCCACCGCCTCACGGGCGTCGAGCCCGGCCGCGATCCCGACCCCCGGCATGCGCACGAGGTTGGGGTTGCGGGCGAGGATCGACACCAACGGATGCATGAAGAAGTACGCGACCGCGATGTCGAGCGCGGTCGACATGCCGAGGTACAGGGCGAACCCCCGCACCGAGCCGATGGCGAGGAGGTACAGCACCACCGCGCCGAGCAGCGAGACGAGATCGGCGGCCAGGATCGTCCGGAACGCCCGGGTGAACGCGCGATCGACCGAGGACCGGACCGTCGCGCCCTGGCGCACCTCGTCCTTCAGGCGTTCGTAGTACACGACGTAGGAGTCGACGGTGACACCTACCGAGACGATGATGCCGGTGACGCCCGCCAGCGTCAGGGTGAGCGAGTACCACTGACCGGCCCAGGTCACGATGGTGTAGATGGCCATACCGCTCAAGCCGAGCCCGAGGATGACGACGAGGCCGAGCACCCGGTAGAACGCGAGCATGTACACCGCGACGAGCAGGAGCCCGATGATCCCCGCGATGATCCCGGCGCGCAGCTGGTCGTTGCCGAGCGACGGCGAGACGTTCTCCGCGGTCTCCTGCTTGAGCTGCACCGGTAACGCGCCGTAGTTGATCAGCTTGGCGAGATCGGAGGCGTCGTTCGGCGAGAAGCCCTGCGACCCGCCGGTGATCTGCACCGGGCCGTCGAAGGTCGAGGTCTGGAACGCGGGGTTGGACTGCACGACGCTGTCGAGCACGATGGCGACCTCGTCGGTGGGCGAGGGCTGCCCGAAGGACTTCCCTGCGAGGTCGTTGAACTTCTTCAGCCCCTGGTCCTTCAGGTTCATCAACACGACATAGCCCTGGCCGGCCTGGAATTGGCTCTTGGCGCTGCTGACGTCGTTGCCCGTCATCACCGTCGGGCCGAGGAGCAGCCGCCCGCTCCCCTGCCCGGGACGGAAGCCGAGCACGACGCACTTGTCGCGCGCGTCGTCGGCCGACTTGGTCGTCGGAACCGTCGGGAGGGCCGAGATCGCCGACTGGTCGCACGACGCCACCGCCGCGCGTGCGGCCGCGTCGCTCGGCGGCGCGGTGGTGGTCGTCGGTGTCGTGGTCGTGGCGCCGGGTGTGGTGCTGGCGGGCGGCGCGGTGGTGGTCGTCGTCGACGACTCAGGAGGCAGGTTCGCGAGCACCGGTCGGAAGCGCAGCTCGGCGGTGCGGCCCACGAGCCGCTCCGCTTTCGCGCGGTCCTTCACGCCGGGCAGGTCGACCACGACATCCTGTCCCTGGCGCGAGATCTCCGGTTCGGCGACGCCGAGCGCGTCGACGCGGCTGCGGATGATGTCGACGGCGACGTCGAGCGATCCCGACCTGAACTTGCCGACCGGCTTCAACGTCACCGACACGCCGCCCTGCAGGTCGAGCCCGAGGATCGGGGAGTGGCCCGAGGCGAGCGTGACGAGGAACGTGCCCACGATGAGGACCACCGAGACGACGAGGAACACGACGTTGCGGCGCACGTCTATCCGGGCTCCTCGCCGTCGGCCGCCTGGGTGAGCACCCGTCGCTGCGCGATCGCCCCCGGGTTGACCGCGAGGACGACGCCCGGAGCGACCTCGAGGTCGATCTCGTCGTCACGGATCGCCCGCACGGTGCCGTAGATCCCGCCGGTGGTCATCACGTCGTCGCCGACCTCCAGCGCGCCGAGGAGCGCGCGGTGGGCGGCCACGCGGCGGCGCTGGGGCAGCACGATGAGGAAGAAGAACGCCGCCACCAGCAGGGCGAGATAGATCAGTGCGACTGCCATGGGTTCCTGGGGCGCGGCGGGGAGGCGATCGTGACGGTGCGGCCTGGATCGTAGCGGCCACTCTCGTTCTAAACGCCGCCGCCCCCGAACAGCGTTCCCGCCGGGCGCTCGAGGCCCAGATGGGCGAAGGCCGCCGGGGTTGCGACGCGGCCCCGCGGCGTGCGCAGCAGGAGACCGGCCTTCAGGAGGAAGGGCTCGTAGACCTCCTCCACCGTCTCCGGCTCCTCCGCGACCGCCACCGCGAGGGTGTGGAGCCCTACCGGATGCCCGGCGAACGTGCGGCACAACGCGTCGAGGACCGCCCGGTCGACCTTGTCGAGGCCGAGCTCGTCCACCTCGAACAGCGCGAGGGCCGCGCGCGCGGTCTCCGCGTCCACCCGCCCGTCGGCGCGCACCTCCGCGTAGTCGCGTACCCGCTTGAGCAGCCGGTTCGCGATCCGGGGCGTCCCCCGCGAGCGACCCGCGATCTGCACCGCCCCCTCGGACGCGAGGGGCACCCCGAGGATCCGTGCCGCCCGTTCGAGGATCGCGACCAGGTCGGCCTCCTCGTAGTAGTCGAGCCGGGCGACGAAGCCGAAGCGGTCGCGGAGCGGCCCGGTGATGAGCCCGGTGCGGGTGGTGGCGCCCACGAGCGTGAACCGGGGGAGCTCCAGCCGGATCGTGCGCGCCGAGGGGCCCTTGCCGACGACGAAGTCGAGCTGGAAGTCCTCCATCGCCGGGTAGAGCACCTCCTCGACCGGACGGGGCAGGCGGTGGATCTCGTCGATGAAGAGCACGTCGCCGTCCTCGAGGTTGGTGAGGATGGCGGCGAGGTCGCCGGCGCGCTCGAGCGCCGGGCCGCTCGTGACCCGCAGGGTGACGCCCATCTCGGCGGCGACGATGCCCGACAGCGTCGTCTTGCCGAGCCCCGGCGCGCCCGCGAACAGCAGGTGGTCGACGGCCTGCCCGCGGCCGCGTGCGGCGGCGACCAGGATCTGGAGGTGCTCCTTCAGCCGGGGCTGCCCGACGAATTCGTCGAGCCGCCGCGGCCGCAGCGCCACCTCGTCGGCGGCTTCGACCGGATCGGCGGCGGCGCGGAGGAGCTCCTCGCGCACGCTACGCCTTCACCGCGAGCAGCTTGAGCGCGTCGCGCAGGAGGTGCTCGACCGGCGCGTCCGGCGCGTCGAGCTGCGCGAGCGCGTCCCGGATCTCGTCGGGTGAGTAGCCGAGGCCCGCGAGCGCGGCGCGGACGTCGCCACGCTCGGAGGTGACGAGGTCGATGTCGAGCTCGAGGCGGGCCTTCAGGTCGACGAGGAGACGCTGGGCCGTCCGCTTGCCGACGCCGGGCACCAACGTGAGCGCGGCGATGTCGTCGTCGGCCAGCGCGTGGCGCAGGGCATCGGGCGTATGTACGGACAGGATCGCGAGCGCGAGCTTGGGGCCGACGCCGGTCGCCCCGATGAGCACCTCGAACGTGTCGCGCTCGTCCCGCGTCGGGAAGCCGTAGAGCACGAGCGCGTCCTCGCGCACGTGGAGGTGGGTGAACAGGAACGTGGCCCCGCCGACGGTCAGGCCGGGAACGGTGCCGAGCGGTACGAGGACGCGGTAGCCGACCCCGTTCACCTCCACGATCGCCTCGCCGGCGGGAGAGCGCTCGAGCACCGTGCCGCGCAGTGAGCCGATCATCGGTCCTCCCGTGCGATCGCGGCGGCAACCGCGGCGTCGAGACCCGACCGCGCGGTGCGCCCGTCGCCGGCGAGTCGCCGTAGGGGCGCGCTCCACAGGTGGCACAGCGCGAGCGCCAGCGCGTCGGCGGCGTCGGGGGGGTGCGGCGGCGCCGGGAGAGAGAGCAGCGTCGCCACCATGGCCTGCACGTCGGCCTTGCCCGCGCCTCCCCACCCCGTGACCGCGAGCTTCACCTCGTTGGGGCTGTAGTGCGCCACCGGGATGCCGGCCCGGCCCGCGAGCGCGAGGGCGAGGCCGCTTGCCTGCCCGACCGACATCGCGGTGCGGGTGTTCACCTGGAACAGGACTCGCTCGACCGCCACCGCCGCCGGGCGCACCTCGTCGAGGACGCGGTGGAGGTCGGCCGACAGCGCGGCGAGCCGCCCGGGGAGCGGATCCCCCGGCGCGGTGCGGATCACGCCGAACGCGACCGCGCCGAAGCCCGAGCCGCGCCGCTCTACCGCGCCGTAGCCGCAGCACGAGACGCCCGGGTCGATCCCGAGCACCGGGCCCCCACCATGATCGAACACGAGTTCGATCCTACGGTGCTGACCGGCGCGGGCGGTGGATCACCGGGGTGACCGCCCGCCCGAGGCCGGGTCAGTCGAAGACGGTCGGGAGCTCAGTGACCGTCGCCATCATCTCCGCGATCGGCGTGACCGGATACGTCTCCACCGTGTTCCACTGGAACAGGCCGGTGTCGATCACGAACTGCGTGACCGCCTCGATGGACGGCGCCTCGACCACCGCGATGGTGCGGTGGCCCGGGTCGAGGTGCAGGGGCTCGACCACGAACGACAGGCCGACGGCCTGCGCGGCCTTCTGCATGTTGTCCGGACCGAGCCCCTCCAGCGCGCGGGCGCGGCTCCTGGCATTCGATCCCGGGCAGATGTCCGGGCTGTGGTCGGCGATCATCGCGTACTGCGGCATGGCTCCGGCTCCTCTCGACGATGTTCGGTGTGACGGTCAGGGGTGCCGTCTCGGATGTTGGCGCCCCGTTACGGACGCCGATCCTGGCACGGAACCGGCGGTGCGGCCCAGGCAGGAGACTCGCGGCAGGCGCGGGGCGCCTCAGTCGTCGTGGCGGCGCCGGCGCCGGCGGCGCAGGGAACGCAGCGTGAGCAGCGCGACGATCGCGAGCACGATCGGGACGACGCGTTTGGCGACGGAACCGCCCGCGTGCTGCAGCAGGTCGATCGGCTCCGCCTCGGGCGCGTCGACCGTGCGCGGGCCGGGCGACGCCTCCTCGCCAGCCTCGCCACCCGCTCCGGCGGTGGTCCCGGAGGCAGGTTCGGCGGCGGTCGCGGCGGCGGCGCTCGAGAGCACGTCGCGCTCGAGGTTCTCTGCGAACTGCCCGAGGAGCTTGCTCGACACATCGGCCATGACGCCGCGCCCGAACTGCGCGACCTTGCCGGTGATGTTGAGGTCGGTGTCGATGTGGACGACGGTCTCGTCGCCGTCGGGCGTGAGCGTCGCGGTGACGGTCGCGGACGCGGTGCCCTGGCCGCGCGTGTCGCGCCCGTCGGCCTGGAGCACGACGCGCCGCGCCGCCTCGTCGGCCTCCACGATCCTCGCGGCACCCTTGTACTGCGCGGTGATCGGGCCGACCTTCACCTTGACCACGCCCCGGTACTCGTCGCCTTCCACCTCTTGGAGCTGGGCACCGGGGAGGCAGGGCGCGATCCGTTCGACGTCGAGCAGCACGTTCCACGCCTGCTCGACCGCCACGTCGACGCGGAATTCGTCTTCGATCTTCATCGGTTGCCCTCGTTTCGCTGGTCGATGTGCTCGAGGTCGGCGTACGTGTCCACGTCGGCCGGCGAGCCGGTGTCGTCGCACGCGACGTCCACGACGGGATATCGCTGCATGAGTGCCCGGGCGCCCACGTCACCGGTGAGGCGGCTCGCCTCGGCCCAGAGGCTACGCCCGATCAGCACCGGGTTCGCCCGCTGCCCGCCGTACGTGGCCGCGGCGAAGTCCGCCCCGGTGTGGTACGCGGCCGCGAGCCGCCGGTAGGCGCCGGCGCCCACCTCGGGCTGGTCCGCGAGGCCGACGCACACCGCGCCCACCCGTGTGAAGGGCTCGAGGAACCGCAGCGCGGCGGCAAGGCTCGAGGCGATCCCCTGCCGCCACCGCCGGTTGTGCACGATGGTCACGCCGCGGAAGCCGTCGAAGCGGGCGCTGGCAGCGCGGCGCACCTCGGCGCCGCGGTAGCCGGTCACGAGGACGACCGGGTCGAGGCCGGCGCCCGTCGCCGCCTCGAGCGCCCAGCTCACGAGCGGCCGCCCGCTCAGCTCGAGGAGCGGCTTGGCCTCTTCGCCGCCGAGTCGCGATCCGCGCCCGGCCGACAGCACGGCGATCGCGACGTCACCGCGCGGCTCGCCCACCATCAGCCGGAACGGTCGGGGCCCGCCCGCTCGATCGCGATGCGGAGGACGACCCGTCGCTCGCGTTCCATCGCGGCCCGGTAGTCGTCCCAGTCGGGGTGCTCGCCCGCGGTCGTGCGGTAGTAGTCGACCAGCGGCTCCATCGCCTCGGGGAGCGCGATCACCTCCGCCTGCCCGTCCACCTGGATCCACTCCCAGCCCTGGCTGGTGACGCACAGCGACACGCGCGGGTCGCGACGGACGTTCTTCGTCTTCATCGCGGTCTCGCGCGTGCTGATGACGACGTACCCCTCGGCGTCGACGTTGCACGCGATCGGGGACATCTGCGGGGACCCGTCGCGCCGCCGCGTCGACAGGATGGCGCTGTGGTGCTCGCGGATGAATTCGCGCGCGCGTTCGATGTCCATCACGCGTACACCGTCTGGAGGACGTCGTCGGGGATGTCGAAATTGGCGTACACGTTCTGCACGTCGTCGTGGTCCTCGAGCGCGTCGATGACCCGCAACACCGACTTCGCGGTCGACGCGTCGCTCAACGCCACGGTCGTGGTCGGCAGCATGGTGAGGTCAGCACTGGCGACCACGATCCCGGTCTCGTCGAGCGCGGCGCGGACCGCGTGGAGGTCGGCCGGCGGCGTCGTGATCTGCCAGGTGTCCCCCTGGTCCTCGACGTCGTCAGCGCCGGCCTCGAGCGCGGCGAGCATGATGTCGTCCTCCGAGCCCTGGTCCTTGGCGACCGTGATCACTCCCTTGCGCTCGAACTGCCACGCCACCGCGCCCGGCTCGGCCAGCGAGCCTCCGTTGCGGGTGAACACGTTCTTGATCTCGGATCCCGCACGGTTGCGGTTGTCCGTGAGCACCTCGACGTACACCGCCACGCCGTTCGTCGCGTACCCCTCGTAGGTGACGTTCTCGTACGTCACCCCGTCGAGCTCGCCCGTGCCGCGCTTGATCGCGCGCTCGATGTTGTCCTTGGGCATCGACGCGTCGCGCGCCTTCTGCACCATGGTCCGCAACGTCGGGTTCGCCTCGACGTCACCGCCTCCGTCACGCGCCGCGACCTCGATCTGGCGGGCGAGGCGCGCGAACAGCTTCCCGCGGGCCGCGTCGGCGGCACCCTTGGCGTGCTTGATCGAATGCCACTTGCTGTGTCCACTCATGCTGATACCTCGCTCAGGAACGCTTCGTGCAACCGCAGGTCGCCGGACAGCTCCGGGTGGAAGCTCGCACCCCACACTCCGCCCTGCCGCACGAGGACGGGATGGCCGGCGTACGACGCGAGAACGCTGACGAGCGGCCCGACCCGCTCGATGCGGGGCGCCCGGATGAACACACCGGGGAACGAGCCGATCCGCTCGATGTCGAGGTCGGCCTCGAAGGACTCCAGCTGTCGGCCGTACGCGTTCCTGCGCACCGACACGTCGAGCGCGCCGAACGACTCCTGGTCGGCGCGCCCGTCCACCACGTCGTTCGCGAGCAGGATGAGGCCCGCGCACGTCCCCAGCGCGGGTGTGCCCGCTCGCACGCGGGCGGCGACCGGCGCCAGGAGCTCCGACGACCGCAGGAGATGGAGCATCGTCGTCGACTCGCCCCCGGGAAGGATCAGCGCGTCGACCGCTCCGAGATCCTCGGGCGCACGCACGTCGACCGACTCGACGCCCAGGGCATCGAGCGCCTCACGATGCTCGCGGAACGCCCCCTGGAGCGCGAGCACACCGACCTTCATGACCTGGGGGCACTTTCTTCATGGTCGACGCCGCTCCACCGTCCCGCCCGTCCGGGCACGGCTCCGCTGCGTCTCCACCTTCATCTTCTTCATAGTCGACTCCGCTCCGCCTACCAGCCGCGTTCGGCGAGCTTGACGTCGAGCTGGTCGATCTCCTCGCCCCGCATCGGCTCGCCGAGCCCGCGCGAGACCTTGGCCACGATGGCGGCGTCGGCGAAGTGGGTGGTCGCCTCGACGATGGCTTTGGCCCGCGGAGCCGGATCCGCGCTCTTGAAGATGCCGCTGCCGACGAAGACCGCCTGGGCGCCGAGCTGCATCACGAGGGCGGCGTCGGCGGGAGTGGCAATGCCGCCGGCGCAGAACAGCGGAACGGGCAGCTCGCCGCGCTCGGCGACCTCCTGGACGAGCTCGACCGGCGCCTGCAGCTCCTTCGCCCAGCCGAAGCGCTCCGCCGGGTCGGCGACCGCGAGCTTCCGGATGTCGCCGAGGATCGAGCGGAGGTGGCGGACGGCTTCGACGATGTTGCCCGTGCCGGCCTCACCCTTCGAGCGGATCATGCACGCGCCCTCCGAGATCCGGCGGAGCGCCTCCCCGAGGTTGGTGGCGCCACACACGAAGGGGACCGTGAACGCCCACTTGTCGACGTGGAAGGCCTCGTCGGCGGGCGTGAGCACTTCGCTCTCGTCGACGTAGTCGACCCCGAGGGCCTCCAGCACCTGCGCCTCGGCGAAGTGACCGATCCGGCACTTGGCCATCACCGGGATGGTCACCGCGGCCTGGATCCCTTCGATCATCACGGGGTCGCTCATGCGTGCGACCCCGCCGTCGCGGCGGATGTCGGCGGGGACCCGCTCGAGCGCCATCACCGCGGCGGCGCCCGCGTCCTCGGCGATCCGCGCCTGCTCCGGCGTGACGACGTCCATGATCACGCCGCCACGGAGCATCTCGGCGAGCCCGCGCTTGACGCGGGCGGTACCCCGAATCTGCGGTTCCGGCATGTCGCTCAGCTTACCGGCCGCTCGTTCGCGCCTTTCCCGACTTGGCTGTCGCGGTGGGGGGCGCCGTGGTGGTGGGCGCCGGGAGCGTCGTGGCCGGTGGTCGCTGCACGTCGACCGTGCTCCCGACCGGGAGCAGCTCCACCCAGGTGCGCCCGGGCCGCAGCAGGATCGGCACCCCGAGCGCGTCGACGTAGCGCGCGGGCTGGGTCACGTCCGGCCGCACCCACCGTCCCGTCCGCAGCGTGCCGTCGGTGAAGATCCACACGTCGCCCTCGCCGATGGTCTGCGCGTTCGACACGCCGTCGTAGTTGGTGAACTGCACCACGACGTTCGTGGGCGCGATCTGGGCCCCGCCGACGACGGTGGCCGGCGCGCCGTCGAGCGCCCGCTTCCAGGTCGACGACGCGTCGTCCCACGTGTACGTGGGGTCGTAGCCCGCGGTGAAGCCGATATGGGCGCTGGTCACGGCGTCGGCGACGACCCGCGGGCTGTCGGGCGGGAGGTACTGGAACAGCGGTGGCGGCGGGACCGGCTGGCCGCCGAGCGCGAGGAGCTGGGGCCCGTGCCCGTAGAGGTTGTGCGGAGCCTGGCGCGGGGGCTGTCCGGGTGCGTTGCGCTCCATCGCCCCGTTGGCGTCCGCCGCGGTCTCGTCGACCGCGTGCACGGGCGCCTGGTTGATGAGGTCGACGTTCCCCGAGGTCCCGCCCGAGTAGGCGAAGATGCCCCCGATCGGCCAGACGATGTCGGGGTCCTGCTGGCGTACCGACCGCACCGGGCCGATGGTGTCGGGGATCGAGGAGTTGTAGATCGTGACGAAGCGCGTGATGTTGCCCTCGACCACCTCCTCGTAGACGACGTCGGCCTGGTCGATGCCCGCCTGCGGACGCGCGTCGGGCGTGTTCTCCACCTTCACCGAGAGCGCGGGCCGGGTGAGGCTGGCACCGGACGGATCGGGCAGGCCGGTGAGGGGCGCGACCGGCTGCGGAGCCGTCGTGCTCGTCGGCGGCACCGTCGTGGTGGTCGTCGTCGCCCTGGCCGCCCGCGCGTTCGACCCGCCGCTCGTCGCGACGATCACACCCGCGGCGGCGGCGACGAGCACGACCACTCCGCCGATCGACAGGAAGAGCTTGGTGCGCCGCGTCATGGTGTGGTTCACATCTCCTTGAGCCTGCGGATCCGCTCCTCGAGCGGTGGATGGGTGTCGAAGAGGCGGTTGATGCGCGAGCTGCGGTTGGTGTCACCGGTCTCGAGCGGCTGTTCGATCCACATCTGGGCGGTGGCCTTCGTGGCGTGGTGCACGACCGCGTGGTCGTTCCGCAATTTTTCCAGGGCTGAGGTGAGACCGGGTGGATACCGGGTCAGCTGCACGCCGCTGGCGTCGGCGAGGAACTCGCGGTTGCGGCTCATCGCGAACTGCATGACGTAGCCGACGAAGGGCGCGAGCAGGAGCAGCGCCAGCGACAACACCGCGAGCAGGCCGCCGAGCCCGTTGCTGTCGGAGCTGTCGCGCCGTTCGTCCATCCCGCCCCAGAACGCGAACCGGAGCCCGATGTCGGCGAGCAGCGCGATGACACCGACCGCGAGCACCGCCACCGTCGTGACGAGGATGTCGTAGTTCTTGACGTGCGAGAGCTCGTGCGCGATGACGCCCTCGAGCTCGACGCGGTTCATCGTGTCGAGGAGGCCGGTGGTCACCGCCAGCGCGGCGTGCTTGGGGTTGCGCCCAGTGGCGAACGCGTTGGGCGCGGGGTCGTCGACGACGTAGAGACGCGGCTTCGGGAGCCCCGCAGCGATGCACAGCCCCTCGACGAGGTTGTGGTAGCGGCGGTACTCGGACTCGTCGGCCGGCTTCGCGTTGCTCGCCGCCAACGCGATCTTGTCCGACTGGTAGTACGACACGAGCGCCAGCACCGACGCGACGACGACCGCGATCACGATGCCGGCGACGCCCCAGTCGAACAGGAGGTCGAACGCCACGACCACGCCCGTCACGAGCGCGACGAAGCCGAACAGGATCAGGAACGTGCGACGCTTGTTGCGCGCGACTTGCTCGTACACGGATCGGTGCGGAGGGTGGAGGAGGGGCTCAGAAGTTGACCTGGACCGGCTCCGTCTCTCCGGGCTCCGCGTCGAAGAACTCACGCTTGTCGAAGTGGAACATGCCCGCGATCAGCACGCCGGGGAACTGCTGGATCCGCGTGTTGTAGCTCAGGACGCTGTCGTTGTAGAACTGGCGGGCGTAGGCGATCTTGTCCTCCGTTGCGGTGAGCTCCTCCTGCAGCGCGAGGAAGTTCCGGCTCGCCTTGAGGTCCGGGTAGGCCTCGGCGACCGCGAACAGGCTCTTCAGCGCGCCGCTCAGGACGTTCTCCGCCTCCGCCTGTTGGGCGGGGCCCTGCGCGCTGATCGCGTTCGCGCGTGCGTTGGTGACCGCCTCGAACGTGCCGCGCTCGTGCGCGGCGTACCCCTTGACCGTCTCGACGAGGTTCGGGATGAGGTCGTGACGGCGCTTGAGCTGCACGTCGATCTGCGACCAGGCGTTGTCGACCTGGTTGCGACGGCGGACGATCCCGTTGAACCCCAGCCAGAACAGCAACGCCACCACGACGATGATGACGACGACGATGATCACGGCGACCACGGACGGGTCTCCCTTCCCTGACTGGTTGCGCCATCGATCATACGGCGCGCCTCTCGTCGCTGACGGGCGCGGAGGCGAGGACGCGCTCGTAGATCGGGACGAATCGTGCGGCAACGCGCCGCATGGAGAACTCCTCCGCCCGCTGGCGCCCTGCGAGCGCGAGCCCGCTCCGGAGGGCCGGCTCGTCGAGCATCCGGCGCAACGCGACCCGGAGCCCGCCGGCGTCGCCGGCTCCGATGATCAGGGCCTCGCGGTCGGGGCGGGCCACCGTGCGGTACCCGGCGACGTCCGATGCGACGACCGCGGCGCCCGCCGCCATCGCCTCGAGGAGCACCACCCCGAACGACTCGCCCTCGAGCGACGGGAAGCACGCGATCGTCGCCGACTGCAGCCGCTCGACCTTCTCCTCGTCGGAGATCCGTCCCAACCACTCCACCCGAGGCACGCCCCGGGCCCGGAGGTCGCGCGTCTGGGGACCGTCTCCGCCGATCCGGAGCGTGGCGTCGCGGTCGAGCCCGGTGAACGCTTCGAGCAGCACGTCGAGCCCCTTGCGCGGTTCGTGCCGGCCGACGAAGAGGATGGTGGGCGGACCCGCGTCGCGCGGCGGCGCGTGACGCGCGTAGTGCTCGATCTCGATGCCGTTCGGCACGATCTCGCAGTCGACGCCGAACGTCTGCGCCACCTGGCGCTGTGCCTCCTCCGACACCGCAGTGCGCACGGTCAGGCGACGCATCATCGCGGCCAGGGGCGAGCGCAGGGTCTCGTAATAGCCGTTGCGATCGGCGCGCGCCGAGTGGAAGGTCCCGACCGCCGGGATCGCGCTGCCGAGCAACGCGGCGTGGTTCGGCCCCGGCGCGAGCGCCTCGTGCAGATGGAGCACGTCCGGGGAGAACACCCGCAGGGCTTCCAGCGTCCGGCGTGCGACGGGTCGGCCGGTAGCGATCGGCGCGACCGAGCCGTTGCTCGACACCGGCGAGCTCGATCCCACCGTCGTGATCCCGGGTTCGGGCGGCGGCCCGTCGCACGGCGCGACGATCCGGGCGTCGACGCCGAGCTCACGCAGGGCGTGCGAGAGCCCGAGCACCTGCCCCTGTACTCCGCCGAACACCGACAGCGAGTACGGGCACACGAGCATCACCCGCAGCGCGCTTCCCCGCGCGCCGCGACCCCTTCCTCCCACGCAGGGATCTTGAACGAAGACCGGCCGTTCGGCCAGTTCTGCTGCGACCATGACGGCCTCTGCAGCCGCGGTACGGCCGATCATGCCACTGACCTGCGCTTTCGGCCCGGGGACATCTGCCGTGGCCGGCGCATCACCAGGGCCGGGGACCCTCACCGCGCCGCGCGCTCCCGGTCGCTGGGCCAGTTGGGCTGCATGAGGTGCCACTGGTCGGGCGCGTCCCGGATCAGCTGCTCGAACCGGCACGCGAGGGCTTGCGTGACCCGCTGCACGTCGTCGTGGATCCTGCCCGTGCGCGCGGTCTCGAGCGGCGGGCCGATGCGGGCCTCGCCGCGGCCCCCGGAGCGGAAATAGCAGCCGACGGGGATCAGCGGCGCGCCGGCACGCATCGCGAGCAGCGCCGGGCCCCCGGGCAGCGTCGTGCGCTCGCCGAAGAAGTCCACCTCGGTCCCGTCGCCGGTGAGATCGCGGTCGCAGAGGAGGCACACCATCTCGTTGCCGCGCAGCGCCGTGAGCACCTCGGCGCCCGCCGACTGCGACAACGGGATGACGCGCATCCCGAGCGCGGCGCGTGTCGCGACGAACCAGTCGAACAGCTTCCGCGGCTCGACGATCTCGGCGACGACCGTGACCCGGTACCCCTGCCCGGCGAGCCACGCACCCGCGAAGTCCCAGTTGCCGAGGTGTGGGAGCGCGAGCACCGCGCCCCGTCCGGCCCGCGCGGCGTCGGCGAGGTGCTCGTCGCCGACGCCGCGGAAGTGCGCCTGGACCCACTCGGGTGTCTCCGACGGTAGGCGGAACATCTCGTAGAAGTAGCGGGAGTAGGAGTCGAACGTCGCCGCCACCGCTCGGTCGCGCTCGGCGCCGGTGAGTGCGCCGCCGTAGACGCGGTCGAGGTTCCGCGCCACCTGGGCGCGGCGCACGGTCATCACGATCGGTGCGTACCTCGCGACCGTCTGCGCGAGCGTGCCGCCTGCACGCCGCGGGAGCGCCCGGGCGACGCCCGCGGCGGCGCGGTACGCGACGTAGGGGACGAGCGCGGTCGGCGACGTGGGCACCGTCAGGGACGGCGCGGCGCCGCTCCTTCGCGCCCGCGTGCGTCTCGCGCCCGTGCCGTCTGCGGGCGGTGCGCCGCCCACCACTGCGCGAGGCCGCCCGCGCGCGCCTCGTCGGCGTCGGCACCGCGCGCGTGACGCG
This sequence comes from uncultured Bifidobacteriaceae bacterium, assembly GCA_964505725.1. Classification (GTDB taxonomy): domain Bacteria; phylum Actinomycetota; class Acidimicrobiia; order IMCC26256; family DASPTH01; genus CAVRJC01. Next base: position 32,236 of record CAZDJK010000063.1, read on the forward strand.
CCCGGCGCGCCGGGTCGGGCGTGGCCTGGCGCCAGACCATGACGAAGCGCTGCACCGCGGTGAAGACCGTGAGCGCGAGGAGGATCCACAGGATGGGCACGAGGATGTCGAACGCGAGCCCGACACCGAGGAGGACGAGGCGCTCGGCGCGCTCCATGAGCCCGCCACGCGCGGAGAAGCCGAGCGACTCGGCGCGGGCACGCTCGTAGGTGATCAGCATCGACACCGCGAGCACCGCGAGCACGAGCACGGGGAGGCGGGCGTCCTGGTCGGCGAGGTACCACGCCACGCCGCCGAGGATCACCGCGTCGGCGACGCGGTCGCAGACGGAGTCGAAGAAGGCACCCCGCGGGCCGGCGCGCCCGCTGGTGCGCGCCACCGAGCCGTCGAGGATGTCGGGGAGACCGGTGAGCACCACACCGAACACGCCGAGCAGGAGGTGGCCGTCGGCGATCAACAGCCCGGTGGCGACCGCGAAGACGAGTCCGATGACGGTGAGGGCGTCGGCGGTGACTCCGACACGGTGCAGACCCCGGCCGACCGGTTCGAGCCCTCGCTCGACCGTGGCGCGCCAGCGTCCGTCGAGCATCCTGGGGACTTCCTCCACCTCTGGGGAACGGCGCATCGAGGGTACCACCGGGTGACCCCGGATCCGGCGCTGCGTAGACTCCGAGGCGTCGTCACCGGCCGTTTCAGGGGGTCCTCGCCTTGCCCGCAAAGACGTACCCGACCGACAGGATCCGCAACGTCGCGCTCGTGGGTCACGGCGGCGCGGGAAAGACGTCGCTCGCGGAGGCGCTGCTGTTCACCGCCGGGGTCACCACGCGCCTCGGGCGCGTCGAGGACGGCTCGACCGTCACCGACTTCGACCCCGAGGAGGCACGCCGCCAGATCTCGGTGTCGCTGGCCGTGGCGCCGTTCGAGCACGACGGGTACAAGATCAACCTCCTCGACACGCCCGGCTACGCCGACTTCATCGGCGACGTGACCGCCGCCCTGCGAGCCGCCGATCTGGTGCTCTTCGTCGTCTCCGCGGTCGAGGGCGTGGAGGTGCAGACCGAGATCGTGTGGCGCATGGCCGACGAGCTCGGCCTCCCACGTGCGTTCTTCGTCAACAAGCTCGACCGCGAGCGTGCGTCGTTCACGCGCACGCTCGACGAGCTCAAGGCCAAGTTCGGCGCCGGCGTGGCGCCCCTGCAGCTGCCGATCGGGGAAGAGGCCACGTTCAGCGGCGTCGTCGAGCTGCTCGACGACGCCGCGGTCACCTACGCCGACGGCAAGGCGACAAGCGGCCCGATTCCTTCCGACATGGAGACCGAGGAGCACGCGGTCCACGATGCGCTCGTCGAGGGCATCGTCGTCGCCGACGACGACCTCATGGAGCGCTATCTCGCCGACGAGACGATCGACAAGGCCGAGCTGGCCCGCGCGCTCGCCGCGGGCGTCGCGTCGGGGGCCGTCTACCCCGTGCTGTGCGGGAGCGCCACCAAGCTCGTCGGCATCGACCGCGTCGCGTCGTTCCTGACCGCCGAGGCGCCCGCACCCGACGCCGCCGACGGCCAGCCGGTGGCGTTCGTGTTCAAGACGATCGTCGACCCGTACGTCGGCAAGGTCAACCTGTTCAAGGTGGTGCAGGGCACGGTGAAGGCGGATGCCGCGCTCGTGAACGGGCGCACCATGACCGAGGAGCGGCTCCACCAGCTCGTGATCGTGCGCGGGAAGGACCAGGAGCCGGTGAGCGAGGTGCCCGGCGGGGACATCGCCGCGGTCGCGAAGCTCAACGACACCACCACCGGAGACGTGCTCGGCGCGCGCGGCGCCGACGTGGAGGTCGAGCCCTTCGAAGCGCCCCAGCCCGTGCTCGCGGTCGCGATCCATGCGAAGTCGAAGGCCGACGAGGACAAGCTCGCCAACGCGCTCCACCGCCTCCTCGACGAGGATCCCGCACTGCGGCTCGAGCGCAACGCCGAGACCCACCAGACGCTGCTCTGGGGCATGGGCGAGACCCACCTCGGCATCGCGCTCGAGCGCCTCCACCGCAAGCTCGGAGTCGAGGTGGAGACCGAGGACGTGAAGGTCGCGTACCGCGAGACCATCACCGGTACCGCGGAGGCGGAAGGCAAGTACAAGAAGCAGACCGGTGGCCACGGCCAGTTCGGCGTGGCGTTCGTGCGGGTCGAGCCGGTGGAACGCGGCAGCGGGTTCGAGTTCGTCGACCAGATCGTCGGCGGCGCGATCCCCCGCCAGTTCATCCCCGCGGTCGAGAAGGGCATCGCGGAGACCATGGAGCAGGGCGGCGTGTTCGGCTTCCCCGTGGTCGACGTGAAGGTGACGTGCTTCGACGGCAAGTACCACAGCGTCGACTCGTCGGAGATGAGCTTCAAGATGGCGGGCTCGCTGGGCTTCAAGGACGCGATGGCGAAGGCGCAGCCCACGCTGCTCGAGCCGATCAGCGAGCTCACCGTGGTCGCGCCCGAAGCCAACCAGGGCGACATCATGGGCGACCTCAATTCCAAGCGCGGACGGATCCAGTCATCCGCCTCGATGGGCGGCGGCGAGGTGGAGATCGTGGCGCTCGTCCCCACGTCCGAGGTCCTCCGCTACGCGATCGACCTGCGCTCCATGACGGGCGGCCGGGGCCGGTTCGCGATCCAGCACTCCCACTACGACCCGGTGCCCGCCCATCTCGTCGACAAGGTGAGGAGCCAGGCCGAGCCCGCACGCGTCGGCTGACGGCCGCTCAAGCTCCCGGGCTCCCGTGTCGCTAATTCGGGGCAGACGCGTGATCCGCGCGCGTTCCGAGAGCTGACGACATGCTGCGCAAGCGAGGCACACGGGAGCGACGGCGGGCCGAGCGCAAGCCGGTCCAGTGGGTCGGGCGGTACGCGACCGCGCCCACCGAGGACACGCCGTGGTTCCCCTGCGCGGTCGTGAACGTGTCGGGAGACGGCGCCGGCCTCGTGCTGTGGGGCGGGCTGTCGGTCGAGGTCGGCGAGACCCTGGTGATGGACATCGAGCGCATCGGCCCGACCCCCGTCATGCTCACGCTCCGGGGCACGGCCCGGTACGTGGGCGCCCGGACCGCCGATGGCGGGGTCGACATCGGCGTCCAGCTCGCGTTCGACCACCCGCAGGAGCGCCAGACCGCGCGGTTCCTCTTCGCCAAGTAGTCCGCCTGGCCGCGGTTTCCGAGGTTTGGCCGCCTCCTGGGCGACCGTTAACGAGGGTCGTGTTTAACGTCACACCGCGACGCCGGGCGCGGGTGCCCGCGCCCCGCTGCTCGCGCTCGGCGTCGCTCGTCCCGCGCTCCTCCTGTCCCGGAGCCCGGCCTCTCGAATCGTCAGGCCCAGAACGCGTCCCACGCTGCCGGATCGAACGGGAGGACCCACCACTCCACGAGCTTCCCGTCTGCGCCCCGGAACACCGTGCACACGTCGAGATCGAGCGAACGTTCCCGACGCGTACCCGTGACGCGCTCCACCACTGCCGCGTACTCGCCGCCGTCGAGGATCGCCTTCACGGCGTTCGCGAGCGTCCCGTCGGTGAGCGTCGAGATCGCGACGGTGTGCTCGCGGACGGCGGCGACTCCCGCGTACACACCGGCCCGCGCGCTGCTCCCGGGGTCGTGCCACACGGCCGCTTCGGCGATCAGCTCGGTGATGACGTCGAGGTCTCCGCGCGCGTATGCGTCGTACAGCTCGCGCACGGCCTGGGTCGTCGTGTACGCCATGCCTTCCCCCTCCGCGTGTTGCAGCCGGCGACGACCGCCGGGCTACCAAGGGTCCCACACGTCGAGGTCGACGTCGTCAGGCTTGAGCACCCGGACCTCGGGGCGGTCCACCACCAGCACGCGAGCGAGCTGGATCCCGACGCGCGCCGGGATCGGCACGGGCGTGCCGCGCGCGGCGAGGAGGAGGACGCAGTTCAGGTTGGCCGCGTCTCCAGGTCGTCGCGCGAACGCGATCACCGAGATCTCGCGCTCGGGCACGAAGCGGCGCCCGAACAGGCTCCGGATCTCGACGTTCTCGTCGTCGTGCTGCCACCACACCAGGCCACAACGGAAGTACACGGCACACCTCCCGGCGTCGAACTTCGCGCCGGGCGCCGGGCCCCGCCATCGCCCCACGGTCAGAGTTCCGTGTCCGTGCCGCTCCCGCACCGGTTCCGCCCGGTATCGTCACCCGACTGTGGCCCGTCGTGACAACCGGTGGCCGCCCGAGCCGCGCTCGCGCCCTGGCGTGGTGGCGCGCTCGCGGCGCGAGCGACGCCGACGGCGTTCCCGCATCCGGCTCGCGCTCACCGGGTCGTTGGTGGTGGTCGTCGCGGTCGGGGTTGCGGTCGCGTGGGAAGCGGGCGGGTTGTCCGGCCGTGCCGGGCGCAGACGCGCCGTGGCATCGCCGGTGGCGGGCGCGTCGTCGACCGTCGCGGCATCGCCGCTCGCCGGCGCCGAGACCGCGGCCACGAGCGAGGTGTCGCACCGGCCGGGCCTGGGCCTGCCCGAGCCGCCCCCACCCACACCGGTTCCACTCCCCGCCGCCAACCTGGCACCGGTGTTCTCCCGGATCCCGACCACGAACAAGGTGATCTTCCTCGGCATCGACGACGGCATCGTGCGCGACCCGAACGTCCTCGAGCTGCTGCGCCAGGCGAACATCCCCTTCACGATGTTCCTCGTGCAGGGCGAGGCCGACGCGGGAGCCGATTTTTGGAAGCAGGCGCAGCAGCTCGGCGGGATCGCCGAGTCCCACACCATCACCCATCCCGACCTCACGAAGGTGTCGTACGCCAGGCTCCAACGCGAGGTCTGCGGAACGCTCGACGACTACCAGAGCCTCTTCGGGCGCCGCCCGACCTTGTTCCGCCCGCCGTACGGCACCTACAACCAGAACGTCCAGGCGGTCGCCGCGTCGTGCGGGTACAAGGCGATCATCCTGTGGGAGGGGTCGACCAACGACGGCCGCTTCGATCTCCAACAGGGGCCGCAGCTGCACCCGGGCGACATCGTGCTGATGCACTGGCGCACCGACCTCTACGAGAACCTGCAACAGGTCTTCCAGGTGTGCCGACAGCAGGGCTTCGCCATCGCCAGCCTCGAGGACTACCTCCGCTAGGTCCCCGAAGCCGCCGGTCCAGTGCCGCGCGGACAATCGGAGCCGATCGCGGTACAAGATGAGCCTCACCCTCGGTGAGGTGGCGACGGCCAGGCACCCGGCCCGACACGGGAAACGCAGGGGGGAGCATTCCCGCTCTGGGAGGGCCGGGTGCCTGGCGCGCCGCGATTCTCGCAGTCCACGTGCGCAGGTGGAACGGCCCGCCGCCATTCTTCACGCGTTCTTTGCGACGGCTCAGTTTCAGCGTTCGGCGACCCACCGGATCTGCGGGAGCTCGATCTGGCGCATCCGGTCGAGGACCTCCGCCTGCAGGGTTCGCGCGCGGCCGAGGAGCCACGCGCGGGTCCTCGTGGTCCTCAGGTTGATCGGGGGACGGCGCTCCCCGCTAGCCCGTAGCGGGACCAGTCCTCCGGATTCGCCTCGGTGTACTCGCCCAAGACGTGGCCGTCGACCGCGTCGAGCTCGACGAGACCGCGGCGTGTCGGAGGGGTGTCCGCGCTGTAGAGCAGGATGCGCCACACCGGACGCGACCGCAGTCCTCGCCATGCGAGCTGCGCGCTCGCGTGGCCCACCGGGAACCCGACCGTCCGCGTCGCCACCACGAGGGCCTCGGTCTGGTCGATCTCCATCGGCCACGCGCACGCGAAGTGGTACGCGCCGACCAGCGCGAGGAACACGCCGACTGCGATCAGCCCCGAATTGCCCGAGACCAGCCAACCCACGAGGCACCCGGCAGCGAGGACGACGTACATCGTCCCTGGGATCCGCCGGCGGCGCATGCTCGGGAAGAGGTACGGCCCGACGTACGCGGTGACGTCGAGATCCGCCGGGAGCGTGTCGGGCGCGACCTCGTCGCTCATGGCCGCCACGCTATGCGGGCCAGGCCTCGCTCAGCTTCTCGTAGCTACGGTCGAGCGCTTCCGGCAGCACGCGGACCTCGGCCACCGCGGTCATGAAGTTGGTGTCGCCGGCCCACCGCGGGAGGACGTGCAGGTGCACGTGCCCGGGGATACCGGCCCCAGCGGCGCGCCCGATGTTCGCGCCGACGTTGATCCCGTCGGGGCGGTACGCGTCCTGCAGCGCGCGGGTGGCGTCCTGCACCATCGCCATCATCGCCGCCGCCTCGGCGCGCGTGAGCTGAGCGAGCGTGGCTTCGTGGCGCACGGGCGCCACCATCAGGTGACCGGACGTGTAGGGATAGGCGTTCAACACCGCGAACGCGTCGTCGGTGCGCGCCAGCACGAGCGCTTCGCGCGGATCGGCCGAGAGCAGGTCCTCGAAAAGGCACCCATCGGACGGCACCGGTTCGGTCGCGACGCCCTCGACGTACGTGCTGCGCCATCCGGCCCACAGCCGCTCGAGCGTCAACGTCGTGCCCTCGTCACGGTCGACTCCGCACCGACGTCCCGCTCATCCGAGAAAGGCTACACTGCGTAGACAGAGTCACGGTCGACTAGATC
>CAZDJK010000064.1:0-5975 GCA_964505725.1 uncultured Bifidobacteriaceae bacterium
CGGCCAAGGTGCCCGCGGCCAAGGTGCCCGCGGCCAAGGTGCCCGCGGCCAAGGTGCCCGCGGCCAAGGTGCCCGCCGCCAAGGTGCCCGCCGCCAAGGTGCCCGCCGCCAAGGTGCCCGCCGCCAAGGTGCCCGCCGCCAAGATGCCCGCCGCCAAGATGCCGGTGGCCAAGGTCCCGGCGGCCAAGGTGCCGGCCAGGGCGGCCGCGCCGAAGGCAGCGGCGAAGAGGGTCCTCGCCAAGAAGGCGCCGGCGAAGCGCGCTCCCGAGAAGCCGGCCGTCGAGAAGAAGAACCCGGCGAAGGCGACGCCGGCGAAGAAGGCCCCGGAGAAGTCGACCGCGCCGAGGCCGGCGCCGGTGAAGCCTGCCGCGGTGAGGCCGGTCCCGGTGAAGAAGGCTGCTGCGGCACCAGCCAAGGCGGCGGCGAAGGCCGCTGCGCCGAAGACCGCTGCGCCGAAGGCCGCTGCGCCGAAGACCCCGGCGGCCCGCGCCGCCCCTGCGCCCAAGAAGAACACCGTCATCTGCCCGCTGTCGGGGTTCGAGGTGAAGCCGGACAAGCCCAACCTCTCACCGCGCACGCTCGACCGGCTGCGCACCAAGCTCCTCGACGAGCGGGCGCGCCACCTGCACCAGGCGGACGAGCTCCAGGCGGAGGCGGAAGCCCTCGCGGTCGAGCGCGAGGGCGGCGACACGCAGTTCGACGAGGAATCGGGTGAAGGCGACACGGTGAACGTCGAGCGCGAGCGCGACCTGCTCCTCTCGGCGTCGGCCCGCCAGATCGTCGACGAGATCGACCGTGCGCTCGAGCGCATCAAGGCGGGAACCTACGGCGTGTGCCTTCCGGCCGGTCGCCGGATCTCGCTCGAGCGCCTCGAGGCGCTTCCGTACGCCGAGACGTGCGTGGAGTGCAAGGCGCGTGCCGAACGACGCCGCTAGCGGCGCACAGGAGCGGGGCCGGGCGCGCTCGCGTCTCGCGATCGGGATCGTCGTCGGCGTCCTGCTCGCGGACCAGCTCACCAAGCTGTGGGCGGTGCGGACGCTCGCGGACGCGCAGGTCGTGATCGTGGGCGACACCGTCGATTTCCGCCTCGCCCGCAACACGGGCAGCGCGTTCAGCCTCTTCGGGGCGTTCACGCCGGTGCTCGCGATCCTCGCGGTCGCGGTGGCGTTCTTCCTCGTGCGCGCGCTGCGCCGCGCGCGGGACACCGCGACGGTGGTGGCGCTCGCGCTGCTGCTGGGGGGCGCGCTCGGCAACCTCCTCGACCGCGTGTTCCGGTCGCCGGGGTTCCTCCGCGGCGCGGTCATCGACTTCGTCCACGTGGGGTGGTGGCCGACGTTCAACGTCGCCGACGCGTCGATCACGGTCGGGGCGATCCTGCTCGTGGTGCAAGTCGTGCGCGGGGACCTGGCGCGGTCACGCGAGGAAGTGTCGGCTCCGGAAGGGCGAGAATGAGCGTCCCCGGCGGCGCCATGGGCGCTGACGAGCTCGCGGTCCCCGCCGCCCTCGCGGGGGAGCGGCTCGACCGGGCCGTCGCGCTCCTCACCGGCTGGACCCGGTCCGAGGTGGAACGCCTGGTCGAGGCGGGCGACGTGCTCGTCGACGGGGCGGTGGTGGCGAAGTCGCACCGGCTCGCGGAGGCGGACGTGATCGAGCTGCTCGCGGAGCCGCCGGCGCCCGGGCTCCCCGCTCCCGATCCGTCGGTCGAGGTCGACGTGCGCCACGAGGACGCGGACGTGCTCGTGGTGAACAAGCCACCCGGCCTCGTGGTGCACCCCGGCGCCGGCCATCCCGACCGGACGCTCGTGAACGGCCTGCTCGCCCGGTACCCGGAGCTGGCGAGCGTGGGCGACCCGGCGAGACCCGGCATCGTGCACCGCCTCGACCGCGACACGAGCGGGCTCATGGTGGTGGCGCGCACGCCCACCGCGTACGACGCGCTCGTGCGGATGCTCGCCGGGCACGAGGTGGAGCGCCGCTACCGGGCCCTGGTCTGGGGCCGGCTCGCGGTGCCGCGCGGCATGGTCGACGCGCCGATCGGGCGCTCGCTGCGACGTCCGACGCGGATGGCGGTGCGGGAGGGCGGCCGCGACGCCAGGACCGAGTTCGAGGTGCTCGTGGCGTACGCGCGACCGGAGGTCACGCTGCTCGAGTGCCGTCTCCAGACCGGCCGGACGCACCAGATCCGGGTGCACCTCCAGGCGATCGGCCACCCCGTCGTGGGTGACGCCGCCTACGGGGGCGATCGTCCGGGCGTGCGGATCGGGCGGCCGTTCCTGCACGCGGGCTGCCTCACGTTCGTGCACCCCGGGACCGGTCGTGAGATCGACGTGGTGGAGCCGCTCCCCGCCGACCTCGACGCGGTCCTGGCGGTGCTCGAGCGCGCGTGACGGACCTCAAGGCGCCGCCCCGAACGGCCGAGAACGGTTCGGGAGTTGGTGCCGATGCGCGTGCTGATTGTCGAAGACGACGAGGCCATCGCCGCCCCCCTCGCGAAGGGGCTCGAGCGCGAGGGGCTGGCGGTCGAGCGGGTGGTGACGGGTGCCGACGCGCTCGGCAGCGCCACCGACTCTGCATTCGACGTGGTGCTCCTCGATCTCGGGCTCCCGGACCGCGACGGCTTCGACGTGTGCCGTGAGCTGCGCGCCCGTTCGGACGTCCCGATCATCGTGGTCACCGCGCGGTCGGAGGAAGTGGATCGGGTCGTGGGGCTCGAGCTCGGCGCCGACGACTACATCGTCAAGCCGTTCGGCTTCCGGGAGCTCGTCGCCCGGATCCGCGCGGTGTCGCGCCGTCGCGTGCCGCGCGTCGACGCGCCCGCGACCGCGGTCGGCGGGCTGGCGATCGACCGGCGCACGCGCCGCGTCGTGCTGACCGGCAACGAGCTCGCGCTCACGCCGAAGGAGTTCGACCTCCTCGCGTACCTCGCCGACGACCCCGGCGCGGTCTGCAGCCGTCAGCAGCTGCTGGAGTCGGTGTGGGATCCGCACTGGTACGGGCCCACCAAGACACTCGACGTGCACGTCGCGTCGCTCCGCAAGAAGCTGGGCGACCCTGCATGGATCGAGACGGTCCGGGGCGTCGGCTTCCGCCTCGCCGTACCGAGCGACTCGTGAGCGGCCGGCAGGCGCCGCTCACGATGAAGCGCCGCCTGCTCGTCAGCTACCTCTCGATCACCGCGTTCGCGCTGCTCGTCTTCGAGATCCCGCTCGGCGTGTCGGCCGCGAACGGCCTCGAGCAACGCGTCTGGCTGCTGCTCGTCGCTACTGGCGGTGCCGTGCTCGGCATCGTGCTGCTCGTCAGCCTCCTGCTCGCACGCTCGATGACGAAGCCGCTCGACGACCTCCGCGACGCCGCCGCGGGCCTCGGCAACGGCGACTTCGCCCGCAGAGCGACGGTTCCGCGCGGCCCCGCCGAGCTCACGATGCTCGCCGAATCGTTCAACACGACCGCCGCCCACCTCGAGGACCTCGTCGGCTCACAGCGCGCGTTCGTCGCCGACGCGTCCCACCAGCTGCGCACGCCGCTCGCCGCGCTCCGCCTCCGGCTCGAGAACCTCGAGGCGGAGACGACGGGCGTTGTGGCCGAGGACCTCGAGGGCGCGCTCGCCGAGGTGAGCCGGCTCTCCAACTTGGTCGACGGCCTCATCGTGCTCGCCCGCGCCGAGCAGGCCTCCAGCGCACCGGAGGACATCGACGTCGATGCGCTCCTGAACGGACGCGCCGAGGCGTGGAGCGCGTTCGCCGCCGAGCGCGAGGTCTTCATCCGTCCCGCGGTCGCCGCCCACCCGTTCGCGCGGGCGACACCGGGGCGCCTCGAGCAGGTGATCGACAACTTGCTCAACAACGCGCTCGAAGTCGCGCCCGCGTACAGCTCGGTCTGGCTGGTCGCCGCGACCCGCCCGGACTGCATCGAGGTGCGCGTGCGCGACGAGGGCCCGGGCATGAGCGAGGACGAGCGTGCCCGCGCGTTCGACCGCTTCTGGCAATCGGGTGCGGCGCGTCGCGAAGGACGTCCGAACGGCCACTTCGGCCTCGGCCTCGCGATCGTGCGCAAGCTCGCAGTGAGCGACGGCGGCGACGTGAGGCTCGAGGCGTCGCCCGGCGGCGGCCTCGAGGTCGTCGTGCGGATGCGCCGAGGCGAACGGCCGGCGCCGGCGCCGACTCCGGGAGCCGCGGCGGGCGCGGCGACGACCGACTCGAGCGCGCCCGGCAGGATCCCGGCCGAGAAGCGATCGGCCGCGAGCACCGCGGCGTCGCGGTCGCCCGCACGTCAGCTCTCGACGACCTCCGGGTGACCGATGCGCGTGCGGTCGACGAGGTCCTGGAGCGTGTAGCGGTCGAGGATCTGGCGCGTCTCCTCCGAGAGGCCGACCCACACCTCCTGGAGCACACAGTGCCCTTCGCAGTGGTCGTGGTCCCCGAGCAGGGTCGTGAGGGGACCGTCGACCGCGGCGAGGATATCGGCGAGGGTGATCTCCGACGGCGGCCGCGCGAGCACGTACCCGCCGCCGACTCCCCGCTTGGAGCGCACGAGGCCCGCGCCCTTCACCGCCAGCAGGATCTGTTCCAGGTACGGCTGGGGCAGGCCGGTGCGCTCCGCGATCTCCTTCACCGACGTCGGGCGGTCGGAGCCGTGGAGGGCGAGCGAGAGCAGAGCCCGCGCCGCGTAGTCGCCGCGGGTCGACACCTTCACGTTCGCCCCGCGGGCGCCCGGCGATGACCTGCGTGCACGAACACATGGTCGCGCGTTGGCGGGTGGTTTCGAGCGGTTCTCCCGCCGGCGGAGCCGCGCCGAACTCCTAGCCTGCTCTGCGTGGAGGCGATTCGTCCGGATTACGCAGGCGCCAACGTCTGCAACGTCGTGCCGACGCTCCTCCGCGGGCGGTCGGTGGACTGGATGCCAGAGCCGGTCCGAGGTGCCCGTGCGGTGGTGCTGCTCGTGCTCGACGGCCTCGGCTGGGAGGCCCTCGACTCACGGCGCGCCCGGCTTCCTCAGCTCGCCGACCTCGTCGGTGAGGCCGTCACCACGGTCGTGCCGTCGACGACGCCCGCGGCGCTCACGTCGATCAGCACCGGCCTGGCGCCCGCGCGTCACGGCGTGACCGGGTTCCGTTTCCTGGTGGGCAACGCCGTGCTCGACGCGATCCACTGGCAGGTCTCCGGCAGCCGGCGAACACCCGAGCCGACGGCGGTGCAGCCGAACGAGACGTTCGACGGCCGCCCCGTCCCCGTCGTCACCAAAGCCGAGTTCCGGACCACGGGATTCACGCGCGCCTCCTTCCGCGGCTCGGAGTTCGTCGGCTGGCAGACGACCGCAGTGCTCGTCGAGCAGGTGCGCCGACTCGTAGCCGACGGCGCGCCCTTCGTGTACGCGTACTACCCCGGCGTCGACGAGGTCGCGCACGCGTACGGGCTCGAGGAGCCGTTCTACGCACGCGAGCTCGAAGCCGCCGATCGCCTCGTGGGCGCGGTGCGGGACGCGGTCCCGGGCGATGCCGTGCTCCTCGTCACCGCCGATCACGGCCAGGTCCACATCGCACCCGACGCGTGGGTGTCGCTCGCGCCCGTCGACCACCTCGTCTCCACCTACGCCGGCGACGCCCGCTTCCGCTACCTCTACGCGCGCAACGGCGCGAGAGAAGAGCTGCGCGCGGCGGCCGAGGCGCTCGTCGGCGACGACGCGTGGGTGTTCACGCGTGAACAGCTGCTCGACGAGGGGTGGATGGGCGAGCCGTCGGGCGAAGGCCGCCGTCGGGTGGGCGACGTCGTCCTCGCCGCTCGGCGGCCTGTGGGCTTCGTCGATCCGACGTTCGCCCGCGAGACCCACCTTCGCTCCGCGCACGGTTCCCTCACGCCCGCCGAGATGCACGTCCCACTCGTCGCCGGCCGCGGCCGCGCGTAGCCAGACGTCGCGCCTGCGCTCGCTCCGCCGCCGGGGCGCACGTGGGGTCGGGGGGTTGGGTTGTCAAGGTGCGG
>CAZDJK010000065.1:0-35205 GCA_964505725.1 uncultured Bifidobacteriaceae bacterium
ACCGCGAGCACCTTCACGTTGTTCAGCAGGTAGCCCCACGCCGTCGAGCCGTCCGGCGCGGTGACCGAGCTCGCGATGTCCACGTGGTCACCGGGCGTGATCTGGTTCGCGACCCCGTGCTCGGTGTCGACGTTCACCGACACCGCGACCAGGTTCTGGCTCGCGATCGCGTTGGCGAACTGACCGCCGGGCCCGTCCTGGTTCGCGACGAACGTCGTGGCGGTGATGAACTGCTTGTCGTCGATCCGGGCCGCAGCCACCTTGCCCGTGAGCTGGTGCAGGTCGCTGACGATCGACGGCGGCACCGAGCCCTTGGCGACGCTCTCCTCGTGGACGAGGCCGGCCTGGATGGCCTCCTCGCCGGTCGTCCCCTTGGCGATGTCACTCGTCGCCACGAGGGCGTGGACGAGGCCAGCGTCGTCCGCCGCCCGCTTGTCCGCGCCTGACGCGTACAGATACACACCGATACCGGCGACGAGCGCGAGGACAACTGCCGCCGCGGCCATCAAGGTTCGCCGATTGGACACCGCGACTCCCCTCACAGACGATCCAGGTTCTGGCTGTGATGGTCGGCCGGTGGCGGGCCGGCCTTGAGGGGGATGTCACGAAGAGCCGCTGACGGCAACCGCGGGGGCGGCCGGCGGCCCGGAGCGTCCCGCCCGGTGGTCTTCCGCCCGGTGGTCTTCCGTCTGGTGGTCTTCCGCCCGGCGCGCCGACGCGCGGGTGCCCTCAGGCCTCGGTGGTGTCCTCGGAGCCTGCGGCCGACTCGGGGCCTGCGGCGCCTTCCGGGCCCTCGGGGCCCTCGGGGCCGCCGGTCCCCTCGCCCTCCTCGGCCGTCGCCTCGTCGTACGCGGGCCCGATGTAGTTGCCCTGCTCGTCGTAGGCGTGCTCGCCGAAGTGCTCCTGGTACTCGGCGGAGACCACACCGCCTTCGGCAGCCTGCTTGATCGAGAGCGAGATCCGTCGGCGGTCGAGGTCGACGTCGATGATCTTCACCCACAGCTCCTCGCCGGGGGTGACGACCTGCTCGGGCGCCTCCACGTGGTGCACCGCCATCTCGGAGATGTGCACGAGACCCTCGATGCCTTCGCCCACCTGCACGAACGCGCCGAAGGGCACGAGCTTGGTGACCCGCCCGTACACGAGCTCGCCGACCTCGTGGGTGCCGGCGAACTCCTGCCAGGGGTCCTGCTGGGTGGCCTTGAGCGAGAGGGAGATGCGCTCGCGGGACAGGTCGACGTCGAGCACCTGCACGGTGACCTCGTCGCCCACCTGGACCACCGAGCTGGGGTGGTCGACGTGCTTCCACGACAGCTCGCTCACGTGGACGAGGCCGTCCATGCCGCCGAGGTCGACGAACGCACCGAAATTCACGACCGAGCTCACCACGCCTTCGCGGATCTCGCCCGGCTTGAGGTTGGTGAGGAACTCGTCGCGCTGCTCGCGCTGGGTCTCCTCGAGGTACGCGCGCCGGGAGAGCACGACATTGTTGCGGTTCTTGTCGAGCTCGATGATCTTGCACTCGATCTCCCGGCCCACGTAGGGCTGGAGGTCGCGGACCCGGCGGAGGTCGACGAGCGAGGCCGGGAGGAACCCGCGCAGGCCGATGTCGAGGATCAGGCCGCCTTTCACCACCTCGATGACCGGTCCCTTGACGATCCCGTCGCTCTCCTTGATCGCCTCGATCGTCCCCCACGCCCGCTCGTACTGCGCGCGCTTCTTGGAGAGGATGAGGCGGCCGTCCTTGTCCTCCTTCTGGAGCACGAGCGCTTCGAGCTCGTCGTCGAGCGAGACGATCTCGTGCGGGTCGACGTCGTTGCGGATCGACAGCTCGCGCGAGGGGATCACGCCCTCGGACTTGAACCCGATGTCGAGCAGCACCTCGTCGCTGTCGATCTTGACCACGCGCCCGGTCACGATGTCGCCGTCGTCGAACTCCACGATGGTGGCGTCGACCGCGTCCGCGAACGACTGGCTGCCGAGGTCGTCGAGCACGACGCTGCCGGCCTCGCCGTCGTCACCGGCGGGCGCGGTATCCGCGTCACCGGCGGGCGCGGAGTCCGCGTCTCCGGCGGGCGCGGTGTCCGCGTCACCGGCGGGCGCGGTCTCCGCGTCGGCGCCGGTCGCGGTCGCGGCTTCGGGGCCCGGTGCTGGGGTGGTGGTCGCTTCCGGGGCCGGCGTGCCCGCCGCGTCCCCGCTGTCCTCGGTGACCGAGGCCGTCGCCTCCGTCACGTCCTCTTCCGACAACTTGGTGCTCCTCGAGACGGAAACCGTGCACGCACGCCGGCCCGCCGTCTTCGGGGAATTCATGGGCGCGAGTGACTGGCCCCGGAACGAGGCCAGGACGGAAGGCTACAGGAGCCGGACGCTCAGGGAAAAAGTGGAGCGCGCGCGAGGAGAAGGATCTCGGGGTCGTCGAGCGTGGGCGGGGTCCGCGCGTAGCGGCCCGGCGCCACGCCGTAGGTCCCGTCCGCGGTCAACCCCGCCGACGCCACGAGTAAGACCAGCTCGCGCGGCGTGAAGCACGTCGTCCAGAGATCGAACTCGCGCTCGACCCGGTCGGGATCCCGCACCGTCGCCCGCTCGTGCAGCACCCCCGTCGCCGGATCGAACGACTCCCCCTCCTCGAGGAAGCGCACCGCGAAGCCGGCCGAGAACGCGGTGAGCGCGAGCCGGCCGCCGGGGCGCACCGCCGCGGCGATGCGCCCGAACACCGGCACCTCGTCGTCGCCGCCCAGCAGCCCGAACCCGCCCTGGCACAGGCACAGCACCGCGTCGAACTCCGCTGCGAACCCGAGCTCCCGCACGTCGAGCTGCTCGAACCGCGCCGGGAGCCCCTCGGCGACGGACGCCTCGGAGGCCAGGCGCACGAACTCGGGAGACCGGTCGATCCCGACGACCTCGATGCCGCGGCGGGCCAGCGCGAGCGCGTGCCTCCCGGGGCCGCAGCCGACGTCGAGCACGCGCATGCCGGGCCCGAGCGCGAGCGCGTCGAGGAGGAACGCCACTTCCTGGTCCGTCCCCATGGTGAACGCGTTGCGGAGGTAGGCGCGCCCGAGGAACGCCGCGATCTCGTCGAACCACCCGGGCGCGGGAGGCGTCGACGCGGCATCCGTGGGAGACCCGGGCTCTTGTTGGCCGTCAATACGCGTACACGGTATTCACGACCGACAAAGGCCGCCGTCGACCGCCGTCAGCCGGCGGCGCGCGCCAGCGCCGACTCGAGCCGGGTGAGCTGCGCCACCTGCCAGGCCTGGAACGTGGCGCCCGCGGGCGACAGCGTCTCGGTGACCCGGGTGACCGGGATGCCCTCGGCGCGCGCGGTGCCGACGAGCCTGCGCACGTCGGGCGTCCCGTTCTGCGAGTTGAAGACGAACACCTTGACCTGACGGCGCGTCAGCTGAGCGTCGACGGTCGCCTTGTCGCCGGCCGTCGGCTCGGTTCCCTCCGCGATCGCGTCGAGGAACCGCCTCGGCGTGACGAGATCGAGCCCGAGGGTCCGGGCCAGCGGCGTCACGATGCTCTCCGACGCCCCGATCGCGGTGCCCGCGTACCGGGCGCGGATGTCGTCGATCAGCGCGCGGTAGCGGGCGAGGCCCCTGGTCTCGAATTCGGTTCGGCGCGCCTCGTAGAAGGCGCGGTGCGACCGGTCGAGGCGCACGAGGTCGGCGGTGACGCGGTCGGCGACGAGCTCCACGCTCCGCGCCGAGTACCACTGGTGCGGGTTCCCGCCATCGGGCACGTGCAGGAGCTTCGCGACGTCGAGGACCTGGCGGCTGTCGTCGGGGTTGGCGTGTAGCCAGCGCCGTTCTCCACCACGTATCCCGCCGACGCGACGTCGCGCGCGTCGCCGGGCGTGGGCTCGTAGCCGTGCGGATCGGTGTTCGGGTTCGTGATGATGCTCGTGACCGATGCGCGGCTCCCCGCGAGCTGGGCCACGATGCTCCCCCAGGAGCTCTCCCCCACCGCGATCAGGATCTTCCCGTCCGTCGCCACGGCCGGCTCGACGGGTACCGCCGCGGCCAGCGTCGCGGCGGTCGCCACCAGTGCCGCCGCCGCCCGAACGAGAACGATTCTCACCTCGGGCAGCGTAGGCGCCAGGGGCGCCGGAGACGTCAGAGGAGTCGGAGACGTCAGAGGAAGAGTGTGGTGTTCGACAGCTCGTCGCCGTCGAAGCAGAGCTGGAACCGCTGGCGGTCGTCCCGCAGCCCGGGCGGCTGGTCGAGTCGGTAGTAGTAGGAGCACACCGACTGCAGCCGCGGCGCGGCGGCGTCACCGCCGGTCGTGATGTGCTGGGTCTCGTACGGCGGCTTGGCGAGCTGCGCCTCCACCTGCTGGCTCGACAGCCCGAGCGTCAGCGCGTTGAACTGGTCGAGCGTTATCGCGTGCGCGCGCTGGGCGGCGTCGAGCGAGCCGACGCTGGGGTTGGTGGCGACGAGCACCCCCGCGACGACGGCGACCGCCACGACGACCGCGGCCGCCCACCAGAGGATGGTCCTCCGCCTCGTGGCCTCCACTACTGCGCGGCCTCCACTACTTCGCGTCCGCCCAGGTCGGCCCGAACCCGACCGCGACCTCGAGCGGGACGCGCAGCTGGCACACGCCCTCCATGACCTCGCGGACGACCTGCTCGGTCTCCTCGCGCTCGTCGATCGGCACCTCGAGCACCAGCTCGTCGTGCACCGTGAGCAACATGCGCGACCCCGAGCCGCGGGCTTCGAGGGCGGCATCGAGCTCGATCATGGCGAGCTTGAAGATGTCGGCGGCCGAGCCCTGCACCGGCGCGTTCTGGGCCATGCGCTCGCCCATCTGCCGGATCCGGAAGTTGTCCGACGCGAGCTCGGTGATCTGGCGGCGCCGGCCGAAGATGGTGGTGGTGTACCCGCGCTCCTTCGCCTCGCGCACGGTCTCCACCATGTACGTCTTTACGTTCGGGAACGCGGCGAAGTAGGCGTCGAGGATCTTCGCCGCCTCGCCGGTCGGGATGTCGAGCCGCTGGCCGAGGCCGTACGCCTCCATCCCGTAGGCGAGGCCGTAGTTCACGACCTTGGCGAAGCGGCGCTGGGCGTCGTCGACCGCCGCCTCGGGCACGTGGAACACCGAGGCCGCGGTGGTGGCGTGCACGTCGGCGCCCCGCTCGAACGCGTCGATGAGCCCGGGATCGTCGGCGAGGTGCGCGAGCACACGCAGCTCGATCTGCGAGTAGTCGGCGGTGAGGAGCCCGCACCCCTCGTCGGCGATGAACGCCCGCCGCATCTCCCGGCCGTCGGCGGTGCGCACGGGCACGTTCTGGAGGTTGGGCGCCTCGCTCGAGATCCGTCCGGTCGTGGTGTCGGTCTGCTTGAACGTGGCGTGCACGCGGCCGTCGGCCTGGATCAGGGGCGGCAGCGCGTCGGCGTAGGTGCTCCGCAGCTTCTCGACCTCGCGGTAGCGGAGCAGGTCCTCGATGATGGGGTGCTCGGCCGCCATCTTCTGCAGCGAGTCGGCGTCGGTCGACGCGCCGGTCTTGGTCTTCTTGACCGGCACCAGCCCGAGCTTCTCGAACAGGATGGTGCGCAGCTGGGGCGTGGAGTTCACGTTGAACTCCTCCCCCGCGTGGGCGTGGATGCGCCGTACGAGCACCTCGCACTGCTGCGACAGGTCGGCGCGCAGATCCTCGAGGAACTCGCGGTCGACGCGGATGCCGGCCTCCTCCATGCGTGCGAGCACGCGCACGAGCGGCCGCTCGAACCGCTCGTAGAGGTCGGCGAGCTCGCGCTTGTCGAGCGCGTCGGCGAGCACGTCCGCGAGCCGGAGCGCCGCGATCGCGCGGCGGCCGGTGTGCTCGACCTCGACCGCGCCGTCGAAGTCGAGCGTGCCCGGCTCCGCGTCGGGCGACTGCACCTCGAGCGACAGGTACCGCAACGCAAGCTCTTCGAGCTCGTACTTCCCCGGCGCAGGGTCGAGGAGGTACGCCATCACCGCGGTGTCGTAGCGCAGCGAGCGCACGTCGAGGTCGAGCCCGTGCATGAGGTCCTTCGCCCGGTGCGCCACGAGCGGGGGCCCGTCGGGCCCGAGCAGAGCGGCCAAGGCATCGCGCGCCGCGGGGGCGGCGAGCAGGTCGGCGTCGGCGTAGGCGACCCGTCCGTCGTTGCCCGCCATCGCCAGGGCACGCACGTCGGACTGGCCCGGCGCGCCGTCCCACCTCGGCTCGAGCGCGTACGACGCACCGGCCGACGTGAGCTCGGAGAAGCGCGCCACCAGGGCGTCGGCGTCGCGCAGCACCTCCACGTCGGCCTCGATGGTCGCCGCCTCCGGCACCGCCGCGACCTCCCCCACCGCCTCGAGCAGCCGGGGCCAGAGGGTGCGGAACGCGAGCTGGTCGAACAGCTGGCGCACCTCCTCGTGGTCCCACGCGCCCTGCCGCAGCTCCGCCGGCGTGACGTCGAGCGGCACGTCGCGGCGCAGGCGCGCGATGTCGCGGTTGAGGAGGACGCGGTTCCGCGACTCGCCCAGGTTCTGGCGCTGCTTCGGCGGGAGCTCGTCGAGGTGCTCGAACATCGCGTCGAGACCGCCGTAGGTGGAGACGAGCTTCGCCGCGGTCTTCTCGCCGATGCCGGGCACGCCGGGCAGGTTGTCGCTCGGGTCGCCGCGCAGCGACGCGTAGTCGAGGTACTGCTCCGGGGTGACACCGGTCCGTTCGAAGATTCCCGCCTCGTCGTACCGCGCGTAGTCGGAGACGCCGCGCCGGTTGTACAGCACCTGCACGTGGGGGTCGTGCACGAGCGCGTAGCTGTCGCGGTCGCCGGTGACGATCACGACGTCGAGGCCCGCCGCGTCGGCCCGCGTGGCGAGGGTGGCGATGACGTCGTCCGCCTCGACGCCCTCCACCTCCAGCACCGGGATGCGCAGCGCGTCGACGACCTCACGGATGAGCGGGAGCTGTGGCACGAAGATCTCGGGCGTCTCCTTGCGGTTGCCCTTGTAGTCGTGGTCGAGATCGTGACGGTACGTGCGCCCGGGCGCGTCGAACACGACGGCGACGTAGTCGGGCTTCTCGTCGGCGAGCACCTTCACGAGCATCGACGTGAACCCGTAGACCGCGTTCGTGATGGTGCCCGCAGGCGTCGCGAGGTCGGTGGGGAGCGCGTAGAAGGCGCGGAACGCGAGCGAGTGCCCGTCGAGCAGGAGGAGCCGCTCCGGCACCGCGCTCCCTACGGCTGCAGCTCGCCGTCGAGCACGCGACGGGCGATCTCGTCGACCTTCACGCGGTTGGCCATCGCCCGCGTCTGCAGGAACCGCCACGCGTCCTGCTCGCTCAACCCGAAGCCGTCCATCAGGCGGCCCTTCCCGCGGTCGACCATCTTGCGCGCCTCGAGCCGCTCCTGCAGGTCGTTCACGTCTCGCTCGAGCGACGTGAGCTCAGCGAAGCGACCGAGCGCGACCTCGATCGCGGGGATGAGGTCGCTCTTCTGGAACGGCTTCACGAGGTACGCGAGCGCACCCGAGTCGCGCGCCTGCTCCACCAGCTCCCGCTGGGAGAATGCGGTGAGGATGAGCACCGCGGCCATGCGCTCTCCCGCGACGTGCCGCGCCGCCGAGAGGCCGTCGAGGCCCGGCATCTTGATGTCGAGGATCACGAGGTCGGGATCCAGATCACGCACGAGCTCGATGGCCTCGTCGCCGCGGCCGGTCTCGCCGACCACGTCGTAGCCCTCCTCCTCGAGCAGCTCCTTGAGATCGAGACGGATGATGGCCTCGTCTTCGGCGATCACGACGCGAGTCGGTTGGCTCGGCGCAGGGGGCACAGGGGACTCCGGAGGGCTAACGGGCGGACAGCTCGGCCGACATCCGGTCGAGGAGGGAGTCTTGCTCGCGCTCGAGCTCGCTCACCGTGGCGCGCAACGAGTCCCGGTGGCGGGCGAGCGCATCGGTGTGGCGACGGGCGTCGCGCGCTTCGACATCCGCGAGCGGGGTCTCCGCGACCAGGGCGCGCAGCCGCGCGTGCTCGGCCTCGTCCTCGAGGAACACGAGCTGCTCCTCGGTGACCGAGAGCTCGACGCGGATGCGCTTGAGCCGCTCGGCCACGTCGATGAGCTTGCGCTGGAGGATCGAAGGTGACATCGCGGCCGATTCTAGAGGGGGTGGGCGGTTTCGGCCGCGGGACGCCCGGGCACGCGGGGTATCTTCGGCCCACGCCCGGATGGCGCAATTGGCTGACGCGATCGGCTCAAAACCGATTGTCCGCAAGGACATGTGGGTTCGAGTCCCACTCCGGGCACCCCACCTCGCCTCTTCGCTCACCTCGCACCTCTTCACACACCTCGCGCCTCGTCCCGTGCGCGCTCCGAGCACCGGTCAGGCGCCGTCCGGCCAGCCGCCGCGGTGCAGCACCATCGGGTGGCGCGGGAGCCCGGCGAGCGGGTCGGCCAGCACGGCTTCGGTCTGGGTGAGGTAGGGGCGCTCGGCCCGCCACCCGGTGGGCGCGGGCACGAGCCCGTCGGCGAGCGCGTCGGGCTGCGCGAGCACGGTGTCGAGCGCGGCGCGGAGACCGTCGACCCGGTCGGCGCCGAGCGCGGCGCGCCAACGCTGCTCGACGTCGGCGACGGCACCGCTCCGCGTCCTCCCGGGCGGCGCGCCCGGCCGCGGTGAGGCACACCACCTTGCCGCGCGCCGCCGCGGGGTCGGGCACCACCCGGGCCAGTCCCTTCCGCTCCGCGTAGCCGGCCGCCATCGTCACCGCCACCTTCGACACCCCGGAGCTGAGCGGGAGCTCGCGCACCCTCACCGGCTCGTCGCCCAGCACGCGGAGGAGGTTGGCCGCGAGGGGCATCGAGGTGTGCGTCTCGCGCTCGGCGTCGGTCGTGAACGCGACGAGCGCCTGAGCCAGTGACCCGGCGAGGTCGCCGGCCGGTGTGCACCCGACGCCCGCCGTGCGCAGCTCGGTCGTGAAGCCGTTCGACGGCGCGACGATCGGTACCGCGTCGGGCAGCGGCCGGCGGAGCGAGGCCACGACCGAGCTCACGGCGTCGTGCAGCCGGTCGACCGGTCCCTCCCCGAAGCGCACCCGCCACCGGTCGTCGATGGCCCGCGCCATGGGCCGCCAGGCGTCCTGGGCCAGCCGTCCCAGCCGCGTCGGCTCGACGGTGGTGTCGCCCGTGATGCCGCGTCCGCTGCCGTATCCGTCGCGGCGGTGGACGGTCGACTGCGGGCCGATGCGGACGTAGCCCCAGCGCTCGAGGGCGGCGAGGGTCGGCCGCACGAGCGCGGCCGGTGCCATGGTGAACGGGATCAGCTCGGCGACCTCGATGCCCCGCTCGGGCACGAAGCGGAGGAAGCTCGACCACATCACCCGGGAGACGCGAAAGCGTGTCCCTTCGCCGATCTCGGCCATCGCACGCTCGAACTCGTTGTCGAATTCGATCGTCGACGCGAGCCACGCCCACGAGAGCAGCGTCGGCAGAGGAGCGCCCGCCATCTCGCCGTTACGCTAGACGACGCCGGGCGTCACGGTTCGCTCGATGCGAGCCGCTCGACGGCACGGTGCAGCCGTTCCGCGACCGCCGACCGCTGCGCGACGACGCGCCGCATCTCCCGGACCTGCTCGGTCGCGGCGTGCGCGCCGTCGCGCGCGGCGTCGAGCTCTTCGCGTAGGCGCTCGACGCGCTCGTTGGCGGCCTCCAACGCGCGCGTCGCGTCGTCGAGCGCTCGGCGGCCCGACGCCAGCTCGGTCTCCGCCGCCGCGAGCTCGGCCTGCACCGAGCTGCGTCGCACGGCGCGGTCGTCGCGCGCGCGGTCACGGGCGCCGGCGGCGCGCGGCATCGCACGCTCGGGTCCGCCCGGTGCCGCGGACACCTCGGGGCCGCCGAACCCACCCGGCGCGGCGGCGTCGTGGGTCAGCCGACCGTGGCGGAGCAGCGCCGCGGTCTCCTCGTCGGTCGCCGCCGCCTGCAAGGTGTCGGCGATCTGCGCTCGCACCGATTCGCCGGGCGATTCGCCGAGCGCGGCCGACGCGACGTCGGCCGCTCGAACGAGGGCTGCGCGGTACGCGCGCGTCGCCTCCCGGAGCCGGTCGCGGTCGCGTGCGAGCGCGTCGGCCTGCGCGGCCTGGAGGTCGCGTGCGGCCTCGACCAGCGCGTCGAGCACGGAGGGAGCCCGCCGTGCGAGCTGGTTCAGGGCCCACGCGGCGCGGGTCGGCCGCCGGGCGGCGGCGAGCTGACGTGCGTCGTCGGTCCTGCCGTCCGCCCGCAGCCGGGCGACGAGCGCCTTGCGGGTGGCGACGAACTCCGACGGGTCCACCCCGTACAGCTCGTCGAGCGCGCCGTCGAGTGTCGTCACCGGGTCCGGCGGCATCGCTCCAGGTTACGAACCGGCGAGGTTGCGTCGCTCGAGCGGCCTATTTCCGCTCAGGTGACGCAACTTGGGCGTGTACTGCGCCGCGCCCTGCTACGTCCGCATCACCCAGCCGCCGTCGATGTTGAGCGTCTGCCCCGTCATCCAGCTCCCGGCGTCCGACACCAGCAGCAGGAGCGCGCCGCACAGGTCGTCGGGCGAGCCGAACGCGCGCAACGGCGCGTTCTGGTCGAACATCGCGCGGATCTCGGAGTCGTCGGGCACCAGTCGCTTGCCCGCGTCGCTGGTGGTGAAGCCGGGCGCGATCGCGTTCACCCGGATCTTCTTCGGTCCGAGCTCGCTCGCGAGCCCGTGCGTCAGCGCGACGATCGCGAGCTTCGTGAGCGAGTAGATGCCCGGGGTCGCCCACGCGCCGCCCGACGACTGATTGACGATCGCGCCGCCACCGCGTGCCTCCATCGACGGCACCACCGCCTGGCTGCACAGGAGAGCGCCGGTGAGGTTGACCGCGAGGATCTGGTTCCAGCGCTCGAGCGACACCGTCGTGAACTGCTCCGCCACGATCTGCTCCATGAGCGCGGCGTTGTTCACGAGGATGTCGACGCCGCCGAGCTCGTCGATCGTCTTCGCCACCATCGCCTCGACCGAGCCGGGGTCGGTGATGTCGGTGGTGACCGCGAACGTGCTCCCGCCGATCGCCTTGGCCGCCGCCTCGGCGCGGGCGGTGTCGATGTCGGCGCAGACGACGGACGCGCCCGCTTCCGCCAGCGCCGCGGCGTAGGCCTCTCCGATGCCACCGGTCGCGGCGCCGGTGACGATCGCGACCTTCTCGTCCAGCCCGAAGCGATCCGCCATGGTCGTGCTCCCCTCTCGTCCTGCCTCCAGTCCGACGGCCGGGAGCCTGGCACCGGCCGGCGGACGCGGCAAGGCCCGGCGTGGTTTAGCATGCTGTCCAGAAACTCCTGACACGCCTGGAGGCGACCCGCATGGCCCTGACCGACACCCGTCCCGAGGACGCGCCGACGGCGTATCCGTTCAAGCTCACCGACGCCGACGAGCACTCGACGCCCCGGTTCGGCGCGCACAGCGAGTACATGGATCCCGACAAGAAGGACCTTGCGATCACGACGGTGCGCAAGGATGACGGAACCTTCGAGACGCTCTACGCCGGCCGTCCCGCGCGCATGAAGCTCAAGGAGGGGTCGCAGTTCCAGGTCACCTTCTCCAACGAGAAGCTCGATGACGTCGGCGTGCAGGGCGCAGGCGGCTCGAAGGAGAAGGACGAGGACGACGACGGCAACCGCGCGTTCCGCGCGCCGGTCCCGGGCTCGCTGCTCAACCGTCTCAACCCGCTGAAGGGCATGGACACGCAGCAGCGCAAGGACTTCGCCAAGCAGTACCGTGCGCTGCAGCCGCTGCTCGACAACCCGGCCGACCGTCTCAACGTGATGGACAGCCAGGGCATCGAGGCTGCGGTCAACTACGCGTCGATCGTCACCGAGTACGAGTTCGAGGACAACCTCGAGGCGCTCTACGCGAACCAGCGCGCCGAGAACCGCTACCTCGAGGCGGAATGGGGCTTCAACTACCAGAACCGCCTCTTCACCCCGCCGGTCGTGTCGTTCGCCGACGCCGATGCCGCGCTCGTCGAGGTGAAGCACCTGTTCGAGAACGAGCCGCCCAAGGTCATCCAGATCATGGCCGGCCCCTCGGTGCACCGCTCGCCGTTCCGTCCCGAGTGCGACCCGATCTGGTCGATCCTCAACGAGGCCGGCACCAACGTGTGCACGCACCTCTCCACCGTCACCTTCTACGGCCGCCAGGGCCTCGAGTGGGACGAGGAAGAGGTGATGCTGGGCGACATGAACGCGTTCCAGTGGATGATGTACTACGGCGACCGCCCGGCGTACGAGTCCGTCGCCGCCGCGGTGCTGCAGGGGCTCTTCAACCGCTTCCCGAACGTGAAGCTGCTGCTCTCCGAGCAGGGCACGGTCTGGATGCCCTACATCGTCCGCAAGATGGACCACGCGTTCCTCATGGGCCGCAAGGCCACGTGGGGCACGCTCGAGATGCGGCCGTCGGAGTACGTGCGCAAGCACGTGCTGGTGGCGCCGTACCCCGAGGAGAACGTCGACCGGGTCATCGAGTCGGTGGGTGTCGAGCCCCTCGCGTTCGGCTCCGACTTCCCGCACGGCGAGGGCCTTCCCGACCCCGCCCTCTACAAGGCGCAGCTCAAGAACTGCAACGAGGAGCAGACGAAGGCGATCATGCGCAACAACCTCGCCGGCTTCCTCGGTCTCGAACTGATCTGACACCGCACCCCACGACGAGCACGACGACGGAGGCCGGAGCGCACGCTCCGGCCTCCTCGCGCCCGGTCCCGTCGACCTCCTGGAACGGTCGCGCCCGACCCGAATAGCCTCCGGGCGCGAGCGACCCGCGGAGCGAGGCACGGAGGTCAGGGATGCCCGACATGACCGTCACCGAGGACACGCCCTTCGACCCCGAGGACGACACGTACCACGTGCTCTCCGACGACCCGTTCGAGACCGAGACGACGTGGTGGTCGTTGAACATCCCGGAACGCCGCATGGGCTCGTGGCTCCACGCGGGCTTCAACCCCAACCGGGACGGCGGCCAGGTCACCTGGCGCGTGTTCGTATGGGACCCGAGCGGCGCCGCCACCGGCCGGCTCGCGTACTACAAGAGCATGGCGAACGTACCCATGCGAGCGGCCGACGTCGACCTGCGCGACATCGAGTTCCCGATGGGCGGCTTCAGCGTCAGGATGCTCGAGCCGCTGATGCACTACCACGTCGCGTACCGCGACGAGGAGGCGAACTTCTCGATGGAGTTCGAGCACCACAGCGTGCACCCGCCGCGCCGCTTCACTCCGGGCGAGCCGCCGGCGATGTACAACCCGCATCTCGACCAGCTCGGGCACATCACCGGCGAGCTCGTGCTCGCGGGCGAGAAGATCCCGATCGACTGCTACTCGGTGCGCGACCGCACGTGGGGGCCGCGCGGCGGTCACCACTCGCAGAGCCAGAAGGCCGAGTACGTACGCGGCGAGTACAAGGTGCTCCACCCGGGCGGCGCGCGCTGGCGTGAGATCGAGCGCGAGCGCGGCCGCGGCCGCATCCAGTACATCTTCGGCCACACCGACGACCAGACCGGCTTCCTGTCGTTCGTGCGTCCGCAGGACGGCGACGTCGCGGGCTGGTCGCCGATGAACATGGGCTGGCTGCTCAAGGACGGCGAGTTCCAGCGCCTCGACAAGACGAGGAGCCGGATGCGCAACTACCGCGACCCGAACACCGGCTGGAGCGCGCACATGGAGGTCGACATGACCGACGTGACCGGGCGCACCATGCAGGCCGAGGGCCACACCGTGAGCCACATGTCGGAGGGCGGCACCGGCTCCAACGCGCTCATGCGGTGGGACTACGAGGGCAAGATCGGCTGGGGCGAGGACCAGGACGGCTGGCGCCTCGACCACTTCCGCAAGATGCTCACCGCCCTCCGCGCTCCCCACTGAGGACGCCGCCGCTCGCCCTCCTCGCTCCGAGGTTGCGTCCCTTGGGCGGGCTATTTCGGCTCTAGTGACGCAACTTCGCGGGGAGATTCGCGGGGAGATCGGCAGTCGGATCGGCGGCCTGCGCGGCGGTCTGATCGGCGGTCTGATCGCCCGTCGGGTCGGTGGAGCGATCGACGGAGGCGGCCGGATGCTCGGCGTCGGCGTCGGTCGGCTTCACCCGCCAGAGGCGCATGGCGCGGCTGACGCCCTTCAGCTCCACCGGCCCCACCGCCTCCACCGCGGGCGGCGAGGGGACGCGCGTCAGCACCTCGTCGGAGAGGATGATCTCGCCGCGGCCGGCCGCGGAGCAGAGCCGGGCGCCGACGTTCACGGTGTCGCCCACCACGTCGTACTGGCGACGGCGCCCGCCGCCGAAGTGTGCCGCGACCGCCTCGCCGGTGTGCAGGCCGATCCCGAACGACACCTCGGGCGCGCCGAGCTCGACGAGCTCGCGGTTGAGCGCGGGCGTGAGCGCCTGGATCTCGATCGCGCACTCCAACGCGCGCGCGGGATGGTCGTCGTCGGGCAACGGGGCGCCCCATACCGCGAACACCTCGTCGCCGACGTACTTCATCAGCGTGCCGCGACGCTCGAGCACGAGATCGGTGACACGGTCGTAGTAGTGGTTCAGCATCACGCGCACGACGGCCGGCGAGAGGCTCTCGGACAGGGCGGTGAACCCGCGCAGGTCGCAGAAGAGCACCGTCATGTCGAGTCGCTCGCCCTCCGCCGCGGCGGAGGCGCGGTCCTCGTCGACGAGACGCTGCGCGACCGTCTCGGGCACGTACTGCGAGAACAGCGCAGTGACGCGACGCCGCTGGCGCGTCTCACCGAAGTACCGCGCGCCGAGTGCGCCGATGAACGCGAGCACGACCGCGGCGATCACGTAGACGAGGTTGTAGACGTGGCCGTCGCCGAAGCGCACCACCGCGACCGCGAAGTAGCCGATCGCGATCACGAGGGTCACGACCGGCGACAGCCACAGCGGCAGCATCAGCACCGCGAGCCCCACCAGGAGCGTGACCAGGGCGACCCAGAGCAGCACCTGCGCGTCGCTCACCGGGCTGAGGTAGCTGGCGGTGAGCATGGTGTTCACCGCGTTCGCGTGGAGCAACACCCCGGGCAGGCCGGTCGACTTGTTCACCGGCGCGAGCCGGTTGTCGCCGAGCGCGGGGTCGACCGCCCCGACGAACACGATCTTGCCCGAAACGGCCGACGGAGGCACCGTGCCGTCGAGCACCCGGCTCACCGAGATCACGTGCGCGGTGTCCGACAGCGCGCTCGAGAAGTTGAGGATCATCGACTTGTGCCGGTCGGTCGGGATCAGCCGATTGCCGACCTGCACCCCCTGCGGGCGGATGATCACCGGGCCGTGGTCGCCCCGGTAGACCATGAGCGCGGCGAGCGACAGCGACGGCAGGAATTGGCCGTCGGGCGTCTCGACCACGATCGGGAGGCTCCGGTTCACGCCGTCGTTCGGGTCCGCGTTCACCTGCACGTGCCCCACCGCGAAGTTCGCGTTGCGCAGCCCCGCGGCGAACTGGCTCGCGGTCACCACCGTTGCGATGCCCGGGCCGCTGCGGAGGGTGACCTGCTGGCCGAGCACCACGTTGCCCGCCTGGTCGATGGCGTCGGCGAGCTCGGCGTCGGGCGCCACCTGGCCGGGCTGCTCGGAGCCGAAGATCACGTCGTAGGCGATCGCCCTGGCCCCGTCGGCGGCGAGCGCGTTGGTGAGCTGCACGACCACGTCACGCGGGAGCGTCGGCCCGTAGGTGTCGATGGTCCGGCGGTCGATGCCGACCACCGCCACCCGTTGGTCGCTCGTCGCCGACGGGAACAGGGCGTCGGTGGCCCGTTGCTGGAACCCCCGGAACGCGTTCGCGCTCAGCCCCGCCCACGCGAGGCCGGTCACGGTGAGCGTCAGAATGGCGACAGAGACGAGCCGGCGTACCAGCACCCTCCGCTTCGTGGCCCAACCTCCTCGCCGCTCGCCCGCTGCGGCGCAGGATACCTGCGCCCCCTTGCCCCCCCGGCGCGAGCTCACCGCGGACGCAGCGGGAAAATGACCGGAGTCGGGCGTTCACCGACGATAATGAGGGTCCCGCGACGAGAATGAAGAAGAGGCCGTGCCGAATCTCCCCCTCGCCCTCGAGCTCACGACGACGCTCCTCGTGATCATCGCCGTCGTCTGCGTCGCCCTGCTCGTGCTGATCGTCGTGGCGCCGTGGAAGGCCGTGCGCGACGAGGGTCCGATCGACCCCGACGTGGAGGCCAAGCTCCTCCTCCGTCGCGACCCGGACGAGCCCACGCACGAGATGCCGGCGACGCGCATCAACGAGCCCCACGACGACATCTGACGCGCCCGCGCCGCAGCGCGAGCGCCGCCGGGTCCCGGCGCCCGCGACCTCCCCGCTCAGCCCAGCGCGAAGAACAGGCGCGCCTCGCACGTGGTGGCGCCGTCGACCGTCGCGGTCGCCTGGCCCCACCCGCCGCGCGCGCTGAGGCGCTCGAGCGCCACGGTGAGCACGAGCTCGTCTCCCGGCCGCACGATGCGCCGGAAGCGCACCTTCTCGATCCCCCCGAAGAGCGGCAGCTTCCCCGCGTAGCGCTCGTCGTGCAGGAGCGCGATCGCACCCGCCTGCGCGAGCGCTTCGAGCTGGATCACTCCCGGCAGCACGGGGTTGCCGGGGAAGTGGCCGGCGAGGAACGCCTCCTCACCGGTGACCCGGTACCGCGCGGTGATCACGCCCTCGGCCGAGAGGTCGTCGACCGCGTCGACGAACCGGAACGGCGGCCGGTGCGGGAGCAGGCCGACGAGGGCGTCGGATTCCGGGAGCGCCACGGCCGTCAGCAGCCCTCGATGCGCCCTGAACACGATCGCACCACGAGAGCCGACGTTACCGGGCGGTAGTCGGGAACACTCGCGTCCTCCGGTTCACCCGCGTGTAACCCGCGGGCCACCAGCCGAGTCGGAATCCCCTAATACCTCGACCGCGTCAGCACGGACAGTAGGCGGACGGACACAGTGCGCGTTGCAGTGATCTTCCCCGGTCAGGGGACCCAGCAGCCGGGTATGGCGCTCCCCTGGCGCGACCACGAAGCGTGGCGCGTCGTCGAGGCCGCGGAGGCCGCGCTCGGCGAGCCGGTCGGGCGTCTCGTCACCGACGCCGGCCCCGACGAGCTCGCCCGCACACGCGAAGCGCAGCTCGCGGTGCTGCTCACCTCGCTCGTCGTCTGGGACGCGCTGCAGCCGCTGCCCGACGCACCGGTCGCGTTCGCCGGCCACTCGCTCGGCCAGGTCACCGCGCTCATCGCGTCGGGCGCGCTGCCGCTCGACGCCGGTGTGCGTTTCGCGGCGCGCCGCGCCGAGCTCACGCAGGCCGCCGCCGACGCCAACCCCGGACGCATGGCCGCGCTCCTCGGCGCGACGCCCGAGCAGGCCGTCGACGCGTGCGCGGCCGCGCCCGGCGCGTGCTGGATCGCCAACGACAACGCGCCCGGCCAGGTGGTCATCGCCGGGACGCCCGACGGCCTCGAGCACGCCTCGGCGCGCGCGAAGGAGCTGGGCGTGAAGCGCGTGACGCCGCTCAACGTCGGCGGCGCGTTCCACACGCCGCTCATGCAGAGCGCGACCGACGAGCTGCGCGGCGAGCTCATGCTCGTCGAGCTCGAAACGCCCGCGGCTCCCGTCGTCTCGAACCAGGATGCCGCGGCCTACGCCGACGGCGACGGCTGGCGCGACCGCCTCCCCGAGCACGTGTCGGTGCCGGTGCAGTGGCGGCGCTCGATGGACACCCTCGTCTCGCTCGGCGCCGACAGCTTCGTCGAGGTCGGCCACGGCTCGATGCTCGCCGCCCTGGCCAAGCGCGGCGCACCCGACGTGACCGTCCGCAACGTGGCGACCCCCGAGGATCTGACCCCAACCCCGAAAGTAGAGGTCGGCTGACCGCATGGACGAGACGCACACCCACGGCGAGGGGCTCGGCGTCCCCGAGCGCATGATCGTCGCACCGGCGGTCGGCGTGTTCCGCCCGAGCGCGGGTGTCGGCGAGGGCCTGGCGCTCGTCGCCGGTCAGGCCGTCGGGCACCTCGAGGGTCCCGGGACGATGACGCCGGTGTGCAGCCCGTTCGCCGGGCAGCTCGTCGGCATCCTCGCCCACGCGGGCGAGCGGCTACGCGAGGGCCAGCCGGTGGCGTGGCTCCGCGTGGCGTGAGCATGCGCGCGTCCCTCGCGGGATGGGGCACCGCGGTCCCGGAGCAGCGGCTCACCAACCACGACCTCGAGCAGCTCGTCGACACCTCCGACAGCTGGATCGTCGAGCGCACCGGCATCCGCGAGCGCCGCATCGCGGGCGAGTCGGAGAGCACCGCGACGCTCGCCGTCGACGCGGGCGCGGCCGCGATCAAGCAAGCGGGCCTCACGCCCGACGACATCGACCTGCTCGTCATCGCCACATGCACGCCCGAAGCGCCGCTCCCCCACACCGGCGCGTTCGTCGGCGAGCGGCTCGGGCTCCGGTGCGGTTCGTTCGACCTCACCGCCGCGTGCGCGGGCTTCCTCTACGGCCTCGTCGTCGGTTCCTCGATGATCGCCGCGGGCGGGGGCGTCCAACGCGTGCTGCTCGTCGGCGCCGAGACCGTCTCGCGCATCACCGACCCCGAGGACCGCAGCACCTGCATCCTCTTCGGCGACGGCGCCGCCGCGTTCGTGCTCGAAGCCGCGCCCGACGACGGCCCCGGCCTCCTGGCCTGGGAGCTGGGGTGCGACGGCTCCGCCGCCGGCCTGCTCGAGATCCCGGGCGGCGGCAGCCGGCGCCCCTTCACCGCCGAGATGCTGGCCAACCACGAGCAGTACATGAAGATGGCCGGCCCCGAGGTGTACCGGCGCG
Source organism: uncultured Bifidobacteriaceae bacterium (assembly GCA_964505725.1). Lineage (GTDB taxonomy): Bacteria > Actinomycetota > Acidimicrobiia > IMCC26256 > DASPTH01 > CAVRJC01. The sequence continues at coordinate 18,799 of CAZDJK010000065.1, forward strand.
CCATCCGCGTCGTCGTCGAATCGGCCAGCACCGTGCTCGACCGAGGCGGCGTGGGCATCGGCGAGATCGACTGGTTCGTGCCGCACCAGGCGAACCTGCGCATCATCGAGGCCGCGGCCGAGCGGCTCGGCATCCCGATGGACCGGGCGCTCGTCAACATCGACCGCTACGGCAACACGAGCGCGGCGTCGATCCCGCTCGCGCTGGCCGAGGCGGCCGACGAGGGTCGCCTCGCCGACGGCGACCTCCTGCTCCTCTCGGGCTTCGGCGCGGGCATGACCTGGGGCAGCGCGATCGTCCGCTGGGGACGCCCGTGACGGTGGCGGAGCCCGTCGACGCCGGCGGCTCGGGTCGCGTCGCGTTCGTGACCGGCGGGTCGCGCGGCATCGGTCGCGCGATCGCGGTGGCGCTCGCCGCCAGCGGCAACCGGGTGGCGTTCTGCTACGCGAACGACCACGACGCAGCCAAGGAGACACAGGCGGGGATCGAGGGCGCGGGTGGTGCCGCGCTCGCGGTGCGCGCCGACGTCGCCGACAAGGAGTCGGTCGACGCCGCGTTCGGCGAGATCGAGGCCGCGTTCGGTCCCGTCGAGCTGCTCGTCAACAACGCCGGCATCACCGCCGACGGCCTGCTCGCCCGCATGTCGGACGACCAGTGGAGCGGCGTCATCGACACCAACCTCACCGGCGCGTTCCACACCATGCGGCGCGCCGCGGCGAAGATGATGCGGGCGCGCTTCGGTCGCATCGTCAACGTGTCGTCGGTCAGCGGCCAGAGCGGGCAGGCGGGCCAGGTGAACTACGCGGCGGCCAAGGCCGGGCTCGTCGGCCTCACCCGGGCGGCCGCCCGCGAGCTCGCGTCCCGGAGGATCACCTGCAACGTGGTGGCACCCGGGCCTATCTTGACCGCGATGACGAGCGACCTCCCGGAGGAGTGGAGGTCGTGGGCGGAGGGCGCGGTGCCCCTCGGGCGCCTGGGGACGCCCGAGGAGGTCGGGGCCGTCGTGGCGTTCCTCTGCTCGGATGCCGCCGGCTACGTCACCGGCGCCATCGTGCCAGTCGACGGTGGTTTGGGCATGGGCCACTGAGCCCGGATCGAGCGTCACACCCGGCAAGTCCGTACCATCCACCGGTCACCGGGCCAGAATGGTCAACAGGAGGAATCATGGAACGTGAGGAAGCGCTCGCAGCACTGCGGGAGGTCGCGGTCGAGGTGCTGAGCGTGGAACCCGACCAGGTGGTCGAGGGGAGCCGCTTCAAGGAGGACCTCGACGCCGACAGCCTCGACCTCGTCGAGCTCGTCATGGGCCTCGAGGAGCGGTTCGACATCTCGGTGCCCGAAGAGGACCTCGAGAAGATCTCCACAGTCGGCCAGGCCGTCGATCTCGTGATGGCCAAGGTCGCCGCCAAGGCATGAGTACCGGCGCCGACTACCTCGACGCCCGCGGGCGCCCCCGCGTCGTCGTCACCGGCATGGGCGTGAAGACGCCCGCCGGCACCACGGTCGACTCGATGTGGGCGACGGTGCGCGCGGGGAAGGGCGCCGCGCGCCGCATCCGGCGTTGGGATCCGTCGAACATCCCGGTGCAGATCGCGGGCGAGGTCGACTTCGACCCGGTCGACTACTTCGGGCCGAAAGAGGTGCGCCGCCAGGACCGCTTCACCCTGCTCGGGTTCGCGGCTGCCGCCGACGCGCTCGCCGACGCCGGCGAGCTCGGCGCCGACCCGAGCCGCTGCGCGGTGATCGCCGCCACCGGCGTGGGCGGGCTCGAGACCATGGAGCAGAACGAGCAGGTGTACCTCGAGCGCGGCGCCAGCCGCGTCAGCCCGTTCTTCGTGACCATGATGATGCCCAACGCCACCGCGGGAACCATCGCCATCAACTTCGGCTGGACCGGCCCCAACCTCTGCATCGCCACCGCGTGCGCCGCGGGCGCCAACGCGATCGGCGAGGGTGTGCGCATGCTGCGCGACCACAGCGCCGAGGTCGTCGTCGCCGGCGGCACCGAGGCCGGCGTCACCCCCCTCACCATCTCCGCGTTCGCCCGCATGGGCGCGCTGTGCAGCAGCCACAACGACGACCCCGAGCACGCGTCGCGCCCGTTCGACGCCGCGCGCGACGGCTTCGTGATGTCGGAGGGCGCCGCGTTCGTGATCCTCGAGCCGCTCGAGCGGGCCCTCGCGCGCGGCGCGCGCATCTACGGCGAGGTCGCCGGCTACGGCCGCAACGACGACGCGCACCACATCACCGCGCCGTCGCCCGGCGGCGAGGGCGCGGCCGCGTGCATGCAGCTCGCGCTCGACGACAGCGGGCTCGACGCGTCGCAGATCGGCCACATCAACGCGCACGGCACGTCCACGCCGCTGAACGACGCGGCCGAGGCGGAGGCGATCCGCAAGGTGTTCGGGCACGACACCGCGCTGCCGGTCACGTCCACCAAGGGCGTCACCGGGCACATGGTCGGTGCCGCGGGCGCGGCGGAGGCCTGCATCGCGCTGCTGTCGCTCCGCGACGGCGTGGTGCCCCCCACCGCCAACCTCGACAACATCGACGACGAGATCGGCCTCGACGTGGTCGGCGGCGCGGTGCGCGAGATCGGCCGCAGGCCCGTCCTGTCCAACTCGTTCGGCTTCGGCGGCCACAACGCGGCGCTGATCCTCGCCCCGGTGGAGTGACCGCGCTCGAGCGCACGCCCGTCTTCGGGCAGCGCAGCCCCGCGGTCGACGCCTCCCTCACCGAGGTCGACGGCCGGACCGTCAGCACGTTCCGCCTCGAGGGTGGCAAGCACCGCGGCGCCATCGGCACCGCCGAGGGCGAGGCCATCGAGCGGGCCGTGCGCCTGGCGGTCGAGCTCGGCGTGCCGGTCCTCGGGCGGATCGCGAGCTCGGGCGCCGACGTGAACGAGGGCATCGCCGCCCTGCACTCGTGGGGCCGGGTCGCCAAGGCGCTCGCCGACGCGTCGGGAGTGGTGCCGATCGTGCTCGTGCTCATGGGCCCCGCGGTGTCGGGCCCCGCGCTGCTGCTCGGTCTCGCCGACCACGTGGTGATGACGGCCGACGCATTCGCCTACCTCACCGGCCCCGAGGTCGTGCGCTCGTTCACCGGCGTCGAGATCGACCGTGACCGCCTCGGTGGGGTCTCGGTGCACGAGCGCCAGAGCGGCGTCGCCACGCTGGTCGCGGCCGACGAGGACGACGCCCTGCTCCTCGCGGGCGAGCTCCTCTCCTACCTCCCGTCGAACCACCTCGACGACCCTCCGCGCGACCTCGCGTTCGACCCGGTCGACCGCGACTGCGACCGCGCCGCGAGCACGGTGCCCGCACGCGCGACCGCGTCGTACGACGTGCGGGACGTGATCCGCGACGTCGCTGACCACGACACCTTCCTCGAGCTCCGGCCCCGCTACGCCGCCAACCTCGTCACCGGCCTGTCGCGGCTCGACGGCCGGCCGGTGGGCATCGTCGCCAACCAGACCATGCAGCTCGCGGGCGCGCTCGACATCGAAGCCGCGCAGAAGGCGGCGCGCTTCGTGCAGTGGTGCGACGCGTTCAACATCCCGATCGTGACCTTCGTCGACACGAGCGGCTACCAGCCGGGCCGCGACCTCGAGTGGCGCGGCATCATCCGCCACGGGGCGCAGCTGCTCCACGCGTACGCCGCCGCGACCGTCCCCCGGGTGTGCGTCGTGCTCCGGAAGGCGTACGGCGGCGCGTACATCGTAATGGACTCGCGCGGCCTCGGCACCGACCTGTGCGTGGCCTGGCCCACGGCCGAGATCGCGGTGATGGGCGCACAGCCCGCGGTGCGCATCCTGCACCGGCGCGCGCTGGAGGCGATCGACGCGCCGGAGGCGCGCGAGAAGGAGCAGCTCGCGCTGGAGGAGGAGTACGCCGACCGCTTCCTCAACCCGTACGTGGCGGCCGAGCGCGGGATCGTCGACGAGGTGATCGCCGCCGCCGACACCCGCCGCGTGCTCGCCGGTGCGCTCGAGCGGCTGCGCACCAAGCGCGAGCACCACCCGAAGCGGCGTCACTCCAACACCCCGCTCTAGGTCACAACCGTTCCGGAGCTCGTGACCCCTCAGACGCTCAGACCCCTCAGACCCCTCAGGAGGAGCCCGCCATGGCCGACGGGATGCTCGACGGCAAGCGCATCCTCGTCACCGGGGTGCTCAACGACGCGTCGATCGCGTTCTCGGTGGCGCGGATCGCCCAGGAGCAGGGCGCCGAAGTGGTGCTCAGCTCGTTCGGGCGGGTCATGCGGCTCACCGAGCGCATCGCCAAGCGGCTGCCGACGCCCGACGCGCAGATCGTCGAGCTCGACGTGCAGAGCAACGACGACCTGGTCGCGCTGGCCGACCGCGTCGGCGGCGGCCTCGACGGCATCGTGCACTCGATCGGCTTCGCGCCCGAGTCGTGCCTGGGCGGCGGGTTCCTCGACGCCCCGTGGAGCGACGTCGCGGTCGCGCTCGAGGTGTCGGCGTACTCGCTCAAGGCGCTGGCGTCGGCGTGCCTGCCCCTCATGGGCGCAGGCGGGTCGATCGTGGGGCTCGATTTCGACAACCAGGTCGTCGCGTGGCCGTTCTACGACTGGATGGGGGTGGCGAAGGCGGCGTTCGAGTCGGTGGCGCGGTACCTCGCCCGCGACCTCGGCCCGCAAGGGATCCGTGTGAACCTGGTGAGCGCGGGCCCGATCCGTTCGATGGCGGCCCGGAGCATCCCGGGGTTCGAGAACTTCGAGGCGGTGTGGGATGAGCGGGCGCCCCTCGGCTGGGACGTCAAGAACGCCGAGCCCGTCGCCCGAGCCGTCGTCGCACTCCTGTCCGACTGGTTCCCCGCCACCACCGGCGAGATGCTCCACGTCGACGGCGGCGTGCACGCCGTCGGCGCCTGACCAGGCGCACTGCGAGGTTGCGTCGCTCGGGCCGGCTATTGCGGCGCGAGTGACGCAACCTCGGCGGGGACGGCGGCGCGAGTCGCGGGTGTCGCGGGTGGCGCTCGCGGTCGCGCTCGCGGTGGTCACGGTCGCGGCGGCCGCGTGCTCGGGCGGGTCGTCGGGGAGCGCGGCCCGGTCCCCGACGACGACCTCCACGACCCAACCCACGACGACGGCCCCACCCACGACGGCAACAGCGACGGCTCCTCCGTCGACCGCGCCGCCCCCGGCGAACCTCGCGGACCGTCCGTGCCGAGGCACGCCGGCCCCGCCGACGTACCAGCACGTCGTCGTGGTGATGATGGAGAACCGCACGTGGGGCCAGGTCGGCGGCCCCGGGTTCGCCGCCATGCCCTACCTCGCGAGCCTCGCCCGCCAGTGCGCCTACTACGCCGACTGGACCGAGACCGACACCGCCCAGAGCTCGCTCACCCAGTACATCGGCCTCACCTCGGGCGTCGACGACCCGAGCACCGTGAACGATTGCAGCCCGAGCACGGCGTGCTCGTCGACCGACGCCAACATCTTCCGCCAGGTCCGTGAGGCCGGCGGCACCGCCCGCAGCTTCGTCGAGGGCGCCACGCAACCCTGCAGCGCGGGCGGGAACGCGACCAAGCACATCCCCGCCCTCTACTACCGCGGCACCTACACCGACGGGTCCGGCGGTCACGACGACGCCGACTTCTGCGGCACCGAGGTGCGCCCGCTCACCGAGCTCGACCCCGACCAGCTCCCGACGTTCGCCATGATCACGCCGAACCTGTGCGACGACGGGCACGACTGCCCGAACGCGACCGTCGACGCCTGGGCCCGCGTGCACGTCGGCGCGCTGCTCGGCGGCGCCGACTACCGCGCCGGGACCACCGCGGTGTTCGTGCTCTGGGACGAGGACCATCCCGTGCCCAACCTGCTCGTCGCGCCGAGCGCGCTCCCGGGCCCGCGCCCCGGCCCCGGCTCCCACGCCGCCGCGCTGAAGACGATCGAGGAGATCCTCGGCCTCCCCGTCCTCGCACAGGGTCAGCTCCCGACCGCGCCCGATCTCCGCCCGACCGCGCCGGTCTGACGCCCGACCGCCCGGCTCACACCGCGATGACGTACCGCAGGTGCACGACGCCGCTCCCGAACCGACGGACGTCGACCAGCTCGAGATCGACGCGCACGTCGTCGGGAAGCCAGGCGTTCCCGCCGCCGACGACGACCGGCGTGACGAACAGCTGGAGCTCGTCGACGAGACCCGCGCGCATCGCGACCGCGGCGAGCGCCGGCCCGCCGACGGTGACATCGCGCTCCGCCGCCGCCTTCATCCGTCGCACTTCGTCGACTTCGAACTCGCGCACCAGACGCGTCCGCGCCGTCGACACCGACTCGAGCGTCCGCGAGTACACGACTTTGTCCGCGGCCTGCCACTGCGCGGCGAAGTCGCGGGTCACGCTCGGCTGGTCCCCGTCGGTCGGCGCGGTCTCCCAGTACCGCATCACCTCGTACATGCGCCGTCCATAGAGGTAGGTGCCGACGCGCCCTTGGAGGTCGTTGACGTACGCGTGCACCTCGTCGTCGGGTGCCGCCCAGTCGAAGTTGCCGCGCGCATCCGCGACGTAGCCGTCGAGCGACGTGATCGCGGAGTAGACGAGCCGGGCCATGCCGCGCGCGCGATCCCCGTCAGGCCAGGAGGTCGAGCGACGCGAGCCCGGTCTCGACGTCGAACGGCACTGACGCGTGCTCGTGGGTCACGACCCAGCGCTCGTCGCTCTTCTGGAGGCCGACTGTGAAGCGCACCCACATGTCGAGCGGCCCGTTGGCCGTCGTGCCGCTGAACCGTTCGAGGAGATGGCAGAACGCGACGGTGTCGGCCGCGGTGATGGTCAGGTCGAGGATCTCGCACCCGACGGGCCCCTCGAAGGTCGCGAACCACTCGCCGAGCCGCGCGCGCAGCGCGTCCAGCCCGTGGTGGCGGAGCGGGCCGACGACGTCGAAGAGCTCCACGTCGTCGGCGTAGTTCGCCGTGCGCGCGGTGACGTCCTTCTCGTGTAGGGCGTGCGCCCACTCCTTGACCAGGTCGCGGATCTCGGCATCCGGTGCCGATCCTCCGGCTCCGGCGTGACCTTCGACCTCGGCGTCACGAGCGGACCCGACCGCATGAGCAGTATGAGCAGTATGAGCAGCATTCGTAGCCACCACGGACCTCCCGTCGGGCAACTGGGCGTCGAACCCGGGATCTACCCGAATTCTCGACGGACGATCCTCCTCGTCCTCACCGATGAATTCCCGCTGAACTCCCCGTCCAACCCCGCGATGCCAGACGCCGTGCTGACGCGCTCCTCGGTAGCATCGACCAGCGTGGTCGTGCGCGCGTCTCTCGCCGAGAGCGACCTGGAGCAGTTCCGGCGTGAGCTGACCGGGTACTGCTACCGGATGCTCGGCTCCGGGTTCGAGGCCGAGGACGCGGTGCAGGAGACGATGCTGCGCGCGTGGCGCAACGCCGACACCTTCGAGGGGCGATCGAGCGTCCGCTCGTGGCTGTACCTCATCGCCACCAACGTCTGCATCGACATGCAGCGCCAGGTTCAGCGACGCGCCCGCCCGATGGAGATGGGGCCGGCGTCGCCGCCGCTCGAGTCGCATCTCGGCCCGCCGCTCCCCGAGACGACGTGGGTCACGCCGATCCCCGACTCCCAGGTGCTGCCCGAGCGCGCCGACCCCGCAGAGGTCGCGGAGTACCGCGAGTCGGTGCGGCTCGCATTCGTCGCCGCGCTCCAGCACCTTCCCGCCCGCCAACGCGCCGCGCTCATCCTGTGCGAGGTGCTGCGTTGGCAGGCGAGCGAGGCGGCGGAGCTGCTCGAGACGAGCGTCGCCGCGGTGAACAGCGCCATCCAGCGCGCCCGCGCCACGCTCGGCTCCCTCCCCCAGGACGCGCACGCACCGCAGCTCGACGACGCCGATGCCGCACTGCTCGAGCGCTACGTCGACGCGTTCGAGCGCTACGACATCCAACGGCTCGTCACCCTCTTGCACGACGACGCGGTGATGTCGATGCCGCCGTTCGCGATGTGGATCCGCGGCAACGAGAGCATCGGTCACTGGATGCTCGAGCCCGGCCCGAGCGCGTGCCGCGGCTCGCGCCTCCTGCCGATCTCGGCCAACGGCTGTCCGGGCTTCGGCCAGTACAAGCCCGATCCCGCGGGCGGCTACGCGCCGTGGGCGATCCAGGTGCTCGAGATCTCAGGCGGGAAGGTCTCCGGGTCGAATTACTTTCTCGACATGCTCGACCCGCAGCGCCTGTTCCCCGAGTTCGGCCTGCCCCTCCATCTCGACGGGCCCGATCATCTCGACGGGTAGGCCGGCGAGCTCGATGAGCTCCCGCACCGCCGGCTGCACGTCACGCAGCACGACGTGGCCGCCGAGGCGGGTCGCGAGGAGCATCAGCCGGGCCACGCAGTCGACCACGCCGAGGTCGGGGGTGGCCGTCCCGTCGAGCGTGCCCTCCGCGATCACGGTCCGGTCGGCGCGCACGAGCACGATTCGGCACCACCGCTCCCGGGTAGGCATCACGGGATGGACGGCCGTCGGCCGTCGATCTCATCGACCCCTCCCCGCCCCGCGCGCACGACGCGCACCCGACCACCGATGATTCCCGCCCGCGCGGGCCGTCGGACGAGTGATGCGACACCCGGACACCCTCACCAGGAGGAGCAACCATGACCACGCGTGACCGTGCCCCGCTCGGGTCGCCCTGCTGGGCCGACCTGTGGACCTCCGACGTGGAGGGCAGCCGCAAGTTCTACGGCGAGCTCTTCGGGTGGACGCCCGAGGAGCCGAGCCCCGAGTTCGGCGGTTACTTCACCTTCACCCGTGACGGCGCGCCCGTCGCCGGCGCCATGGGTGACATGGGTGCCGACATGCAGGCCGACGACACCTGGAAGCCGTACTTCCACACCGACGACATCGCGAAGACACTCGAGGCCGCGGAGGCCGCGGGCGCGCAGGTGATCACCCCGGCGATGGCGGTCGCCGACCTCGGCACCCAGGCCGTGCTCGTCGACCCCACCGGCGCCACCCTCGGCGCCTGGCAGCCCGACACGTTCCAGGGCTTCAGCACGCTCAACGAGCCCGGCGCGCCGAGCTGGGTGGAGCTGCACACCCGCGACCACGCGAAGGCGGTCGACTTCTACCGCACGGTGTTCCACTGGGACATCACGATGGTCGGCGACACCGACGAGTTCCGCTACGGCGTCATGGAGGACCCGTCGGGCCAGAACCAGGGGCTGGCCGGGATCATGGATGCGAGCGGGTTCCTCCCCGAGAGCGCGTCGTCCGCGTGGTACGTGTACTGGGAGGCCGACGACGTCGATGCGACCGTCGCCAAGGCGAAGAAGCTCGGCGGCTCGGTGGTCGACGAACCCGAGGACACCCCGTACGGTCGGCTCGCGACGTTGAGGGATCCGGCCGGCGCCCAGTTCAAGCTGCGCAAGTCGCCGGCGTAGCCGTCGCCCATTCGCCGGAACCGCGAGGAGCTGACGGGATGCTCGATCTCGGACCCGCGACGCGCACGCTGACGACGATCGTCGAAGGCGTGCGCGACGACCAGCTCGACGAACCGACACCGTGCACCGACACGTCGATCGGCGACCTGCTCGACCACGTCGACGGGCTCTCGGTCGCCTTCACCGCCGCGGCGGCCAAGGCGCCGCTGCCGCCGGGCCACCAGGGCGCGTCGGCCGACGCCTCGAAGCTCGGCTCCGACTGGCGCACGCGCATCCCGCAGCGTCTCGCCGCGCTCGCCGAGGCGTGGCGCGCCGAGGACGCGTGGACGGGTACGACGCACGTCGGCGGCCAGGACCTTCCATCCGAGGTCGCGGGCGTGGTCGCGCTCGACGAGGTCATCGTGCACGGGTGGGACCTCGCGGTGGCGAGCGGCCAGCCGTACCGCGGCGAGCCCGAGCTGGTCGAGGCTGCGTTCGGGTTCGTGTGCGAGACCGTCGAGCGCAATCCGCAGGGCGTGCCGGGACTGTTCGGGCCCGCGCGCCCGGTGGCCGACGACGCCCCGCCGCTCGATCGGCTCATCGCCACCACCGGCCGCGATCCGAGCTGGCAGGCCGGCGTGTCCGGTGCCTGACCTACTGACGCGCGACGGCCTCGCGCGCTTCGACGAGGTCGCGGCGGCACACGTCGCGGACGACGACGTGCCTGGCGTCGTCGCGCTCGTCGCGCGCGGCGACCAGGTGCACGTGGCCGCGTCGGGTTCGCTGTCCATCGGCGGCGCGCCGGTGCGGCGCGACTCGGTGTTCCGGATCGCGTCCACCACCAAACCGATCACCGGCGCAACGACGCTGGCGCTCGTGCGCGAAGGGCTGCTGACCCTCGACGAGCCCGTCGACCGTCTGCTCCCCGAGCTCGCGGACCGGCGCGTGCTCGCTCGCATGGACGGCCCGCTCGACGACACCGTCCCCGCGGCGCGCGCGATCACGGTGCGCGACCTGTTGACGTTCACGTTTGGCTTCGGCGCGGTGATGGAGATGTTCGCCGCAGGCGAGCCGTGGCCGATCGTGACCGCAGCCGAGGAGCTGCACCTCTCGACCATCGGCCCGCCGAACCCGGCTGAACAACCCGAGCCCGACCGGTGGATCGCCGCGCTCGGGTCGCTCCCGCTGATCGCGCAGCCGGGTGCGCGGTGGTTGTACAACACCGGGGCGTCGGTCCTCGGGGTGCTGTTGGCGCGCGCCGCGCGCGAGCCGCTCGGCGACGTGATGCGCACACGGATCTTCGAGCCGCTCGGCATGCACGACACCGCGTTCTGGACGACCGACACGTCGCGGCTGGCGACGGCGTACCGGTCGGCACCCGACGGGCTCGCGCCGTGGGATCCGCCCGACGGCCAGTGGAGCCGCCCGCAGCCGTTCGCGGACGGCGCCGCGGGCCTCGTGTCGACCGTCGACGACCTGCTCGCGTTCGCCCGGATGTTCCTCCGCGGCGGCGATCCCGTGCTGACGGCCGACCAGGTCCGCGACATGACGACCAACCAGCTCACGCCCGAGCAGTGGTCGCCCGCCGACGCTGCGTTCCTCGACGGGCGGGGCTGGGGCTTCTGCCAGTCCGTCGTCCTCGACGGCCCGCGCGCGGGTGCGTTCGGCTGGGACGGCGGGTTCGGCTCGTCGTTCCTGGTCGACCCGCGGCGCGACCTCACGATGATCGTGCTCACCCAGCGGATGTGGGACTCCCCGCTCCCCCCGGCCGTCCACACCGACCTCCAGGCCGCCGCCTACACCGCCCTCGCCTGACCCGTACGCTCATCCATGCGAGGTTGCGTCACGCAGGCGGGCTATTCCGGCCCCGGCGACGCAACCTCGCGGGAACCGGGGCGGGGCGGCCGTCGTTGTACAGGCACCCCAAGCGGACCCTTCCGAGGAGTGCGATGCCGACCCTGCTCGACGACCCGCCGCGCCCCGATGTCGACCGCCGCGTCGACACCTCCGCCGTCCACCCGCCCGAGGTGACCGTCCGCGTGGTCGCCGACGGCGCCGCCGTGCGCCGCCGGCGCGTGTCGATCACCGGCATCGTGCAGACGATCGTGGTCGGAGCCCTCGCCGTCGGGATGCTCCTCGTCGCCGGCGTGCTCACCGGCGTGCTCCACCTCTCCAATCCCTTCGCCGCCACCACCATCGACCGCTCACCCCCGGCGCTACTGAAGCAGCTCGGCAACCTCGACCGGTACTCGGCGGCGCAGGGCCGCTTCGAGTCGACCATCGACGTCGAGGACGACACCCCCGTCCTGCCCTCGTTCCTCGCCGGCGAGCGGACCGTCTTCCTCGCCCGGGGCACGGTCGACGCCACCGTCGACTTCTCGAAGCTGTCGACCGACGCGGTGCAGGTCAACGCCGACCGCACCGTGTCGGTCGCACTCCCGGCGCCCCGCCTCGCCACGCCGGTGATCGACCCGCACGCGAGCCACGTCGCCACCCGCAGCCGCGGCCTGCTCACCCGCATCGGCGGCATGTTCACCGACAACCCGACCGGCGACCAGCGGTTCTACGAGCTCGCGCAGCAGAAGCTCGCCGCCGCCGCGAAGGAGAGCGGGCTCGTGAGCCGCGCCGAGCGCAACACCACCCGGATGCTTCAGGGCCTCCTCGGCCGCGTGGGCTTCACCGACGTCCAGATCCACTACGCGCCCCCCGCGCGGTGACACCCGATCTCACCTCACCCCCCAACGCTTCACCCACGCAAGACTTGCGTCACCTGAACGGACAATTTCCGTTCACGACACGAGTTTGCGATGGCGGAGGACCGGGTCAAGTCGACCAGAACTCGTCCTCGGACTGCTGGTCGCCCTGGTACTCGCGGAAGTCGACGGCCTGGCCGTCGACCACGCGCCATACATGCACCTCGGGCGCCGACCATGCCCGCCCGTTGCGTTGGGCACTGACCGTCGTGAGCACGACGACGCGCTCGCCGTCGGCGAGGATCTCGTCGACGGCGACTCGCAGCGTCCCGCTCGATAGCTCCAACGACTTGCCGAAGAAGCCCAGCACCTCGTCGTGGCCCTTGTAGTCACCCGAGAGCGGGCTGCGCCCGGGCACGTGCCAGGTGATGTCGGGTGACAACGTCTCGAGCACCCTCGGCACGTCGCCCTCGGCGAACGCGTCATAGGCACGTCGGAGGAGCTCTGCATTCGCGTCGGTCATCGCCGCTGGACCTCCCGTCTCGTGAGTCGCGACCGACGATGACACGGGACGGCGGCCCCCACGAGGGGGTGACCACCCTGGTTTTAGGCGCCGAGCGCGGTGCGGAGCTCGCCCCGGCCCGAGATCCCCAGCTTGCCGAAGGCCCGCGCGAGATGACCCTCGACCGTCTTCGTCGTGACGTAGAGCTCCTGCGCGATCTGCCGGTTGGTCATGCCCTCCATGGCGAGCTGCGCCACCCGCAGCTCGCCCGGGGTCAGCGCCTCCCGGCCCTGTCGGCGGTCGCGCCGCGGACGCGCGCCCGCCGCCACGAGCTCCTCGCGCGCTCGCGCCGCCAACGGACGCGCGCCGCAACGGGCCGCGAGGTCGAGCGCCTCCGTGAGCGGCTCTCGCGCCTCGCTCCGACGCCCGGCGCGCCGCAACGCGGCCCCGAGCTCTACGAGCGATTTCGCGCGTTCGAGTTGCGCCGGCGAGTCGCGCAGTGCCGCGACCGACTCCGCCAGCAGCTCGACGCCCTCTGAGCTGCCGCGCACCAATCCCGCCACCCGCGCCGAGACGCCGAGCGCGCGTCGGGCGCCGAACGCGCGGACGTCGGCGAGCTCGGCCTCGGCGAGACGAACCGCGCCGTCACGGTCGCCGAGGCGAAGTCGCGCGAGCGCGGCGCCCGAGCGCGCGTGGAGGTAGCCGACGTCGTGGAGCTCGACGCCCCAGGCCTCGGCACTGAACATCGCCGCGCACTGCTCGAGCTCGCGCCGGGCCTCCCCGTAGCGACCCTGGGCGTAGCGCAGACGGCCGCGCGCGGCCGGGATGAGGACGGTGCCGACGCCGGCGGGTAGCTCCCCGGCTGGGAGGAGCGCGAGGGCTACTTCGGCGTCGTCGAGCTGGCCCGCCTCGATCGCGACGTCAGCGAGCACGGTGGCGCCGAACGCGAGCCCGGGTGCGAAGTCGCCCTCCTGCAGCACGCGCAGCGCGACCCGCGCCGCCGAGTCGGCCTCGGGCAGCGCGCCGACGCGGAGCTCCAACAGGCCGAGCGTGCTGTAGGTGGCGACCAATCCTCTCGCAGTGCCCGACTGTTGGACCTGCGCGAGCATCGGCTCCAGTGCGGCGCGGACCGCGTCATAGCGCTCAGCGGCGATCAGGCTCCAGAGCAGCGCGGCACGCGTGTCCCAGTTCTCGACCACCGGCGCCGCGCACGCAAGGGCGCTCTCGAGCGCGACCGCCGCCTCGTCCGCCGGGCGACCGCCGAGCACCATCGCCATCCCGGTGGCGACCGCTCGGGCTTCGGCCGGCGCACCGGTGGGATGACGGGTGCCGAGGCGATCCAGCGTCGGCCCCACGCGTGTTGCCCGTCGGGCGTCGTGGAGGCCCGCGACCACGAGCTCGCCTTCGAGGCGCGCCGCGAGCGCGGGATCGGCGTCGTCCAGCTCCGCCAGCGCGCGGTCGATGACGTCGACCGCGTCCACCCACCGGAACAGGGACGCGTACGCCTCCGCCATCTCGAGCGCGATGGCGGCGCGGGCGGGCCCGTCGTCGGTGAGCGCGAGCGCCTCGTCGAGCCGATCACAGGCGGTCTCGCGCCCAGCCCGCACCTCGGCGCCCGCGAGCTCGCGCAACACAGCCACGCGGTTTCCGAACGTCGGCGGCTCGTCGAGCGCACGTAGCAGCAGCTCCGCGGCGGCCTGCGGGGCGCCCGCGTGCATCGCGTCGCGCGCGGCGTCGCGCAGGCGATCGACCACCCAGGCGTCGTCCCTCGTCCGCAGCCGCACGAGGTGCGCGGCAACCTGGCCGACGGGCGCTCGCTCGTCGTACAAGAGGTGAGCGGCGCGGCGGTGCAGGTCGTCGCGCGCGTCGCTCGCGAGAGATGCGCCGACCGCGTCGCGGATCACGGGGTGGAGGAAACGGGGTGGATCGACGCCCGCCAACACCTCCAGGCGCGTGAGCCCGGTGGCGCGGGACGACGCCGAGCCCGCGTCGAGACCGGCCAGCGCTGCACTCAGTCGGAGCGGGAAGCCGTCGCCCAGGATCGCGGCTGCCTGTGCGAGCGCGAGCGCGTCCGGATCGAGCTGGCGGACACGGCCGACGACCTGCTGGACGAGGTCACCCGGTGTTGCGAGGTCCGGAGCGCGCAGGAGCTCGGCGAGGTAGAAGGGGTTGCCGCCGCTCCGTTCGAACAACCCGTTGCAGGCCGCGTCGTCGGTCTCCGGGCCGAGTGCGGCGCGTACCAGCGCGGTGACCGCGCGTTCACTGAGCAGCGCCGGGCGGACCACCGTGGCCCCGTCGCGCAACGCGCTCGAGATCACCTCACCGGCCACGGGGTCGGCGGGACGGGTCGCGATCACCAGCGCGACCGGCAGCCCTTCGATGCGCGGCACGAGGTGCGCCAGCCCGCGCATCGACGGTGCGTCCGCCCACTGCGTATCGTCGACCACGAGCGCCAGGGGCCCGCGCTCGGCGAGGTTCGTGACGAGCCAGTAGAGGCCGTGGAGGACGGCGAACGACGTGTCGACCGCCGTGGGCACGACGGTGTCGCCGAGCACGAGCGGGCGCGTCGCGGCCGCCGCGCCCGCGAGCAGCTCGTCGCGGGTAGGCGGATCCATCGCGGCCAGAGGGCGTTCGAACAGCTGGCGTACCACCCCGAACGCGAACCCGGTCTCGAGCTCGGAGCCGCATGCCCGCAACACGCGGTACCCGCACGCTCCGGCGCGTGAGGCCGCGGCGTCGAGCAGCACGGTCTTGCCGATCCCGGCGCCGCCTTCGATCACGAGCACGCCCCCGCGCGCCACGACGGCATCGATCGCCGCGAGCTCGCGCTCCCGCTCGACTAGCACCACGGGCCCACGCTACCGACACCCGCTCGGCGTCGGATCCGCCTGACGACGCGATGCCCGTCAGCGCTTCAGCACGGTGTCCCGCTCGGCGGCTGCCCGTCCGACGGCCCATCGCGAGAGCGGGTCGAGCGCGTAGTAGAGCGCGAGCAACCCGTGGAACGCGAGACAGGCGTAGGCGTTCACGAATGCGATCACGATCGCGATCGTGTAGAGCACGACGCCCGGGACGGTGAACAGCATGGTGGCCGTCGAGCGCTGCGACTCCGGGAAGGTGTCGTCGAGCAGGCGGCGCTTCCCCGACGCGTAGAGCCAGACCGCGGCCCATGAGACCGCGTTCGCCCACATGGCGAAGCTGTAGACGATCGCCGCCACGTCCTCGCCCTGGCCCCGTTTCAGCGCCTCGCCGAAGATGGCCGTCGGGTACGGGATGAACACGACCGTCATCAGGAGGAGGAGGTTGAGGAACACCAGCCCGCGGTCGATGCGCGCGAAGTGGCCGAAGATCGAGTGGTGGTTGAGCCACATGATCCCGATCACCGCGAAGCTCACCACGTAGGCGGCGAACGACGGCCAGCGGCTGGCGAGCTGCTCGCCCAGGTGCCGGTAGTTCGTCGGCTGGGCGATGGTCAGCACGAGCAGCGTGATCGCGATCGCGAACACGCCGTCGCTGAAGGCCTCGAGCCGGCCCCTGCTCACCCCGGCAGATTACGGGATTACACCTGTCCGCCCCGCCGATCCGACGGGCCACCCGCCGAACCGCCAGAATTCAGGACTGGAGGGCCTGGGTCGCCTTGGGGACGGTGTCCTTGGGGCTCACCTTGTAGAAGCTAGCGGCGATCTTGCCCTGCTCGTCGACGACGAAGGCGGAGCGGATGATCCCCATGTACTTGCGGCCGTAGTTGACCTTCTCGCCCCACACGCCCCACTTCTCCGCGACGGTGTGGTCCTCGTCGGCGAGGAGCGGGAAGCCG
>CAZDJK010000066.1:0-2633 GCA_964505725.1 uncultured Bifidobacteriaceae bacterium
CGTCGCCGTCGTGGGCGACGGCGCGCTCACCGGCGGGCTCGCCTACGAGGCGCTGAACAACATCGGTCACAGCGGGCGTCGCGTCGTCGTGGTGCTCAACGACAACGGCCGCTGCTACGCGCCGACGGTGTCGCGCCTCACCGCGGCGGCCGACGACCCGGGCGACCCCGCCGCGTTCTTCCGGGCGTTGGGGCTCGAGTACGTCGGGCCGGTCGACGGGCACGACGTCGAGGCGCTCGAGCACGCGCTGCGCCAAGCGAACGCCTCGCCCCGACCGGTGGTGGTGCACGCGATCACGCGCAAGGGAAACGGCTACGCGCCGGCCGAGACCGACGACGAGAAGCGCCTGCACGACATCGGCGCGTTCGACCCCCGCACCGGGCTCCCGCGGGCGGGCGCGTCGTCGTCGTACACCGGCGCCTTCACGCACGCGCTCCTCGAGCTGGCTGCCCGCCACCCCGAGGTGGTGGCGATCACCGCAGGGATGCCGGGGTCGACCGGGCTGCTGCCGTTCGCGCTCCGTTATCCCGACCGCTGCTTCGACGTGGGGATCGCCGAGCAGCACGCGGTCACCGCGGCGGCGGGCATGGCGATGCGTGGCCTGCGCCCCGTCGTGGCGATCTACAGCACCTTCCTCAACCGGGCCTGGGACCAGCTCGTGTACGACGTGGGTCTGCACGGCGTGCCCGTCGTGCTCTGCGTCGACCGCGCCGGCATCACCGGCGACGACGGTCCCAGCCACCACGGCCTCTACGACCTCGCCCTGCTCACCAAGATCCCCGGGTTCACCGTGTTCGCGCCGTCCTCCTACGAGGAGGTGGGGGTGATGCTCACCGAGGCGGTCGAGCGGGCATCGGGGCCGGTGGCGATCCGGTGGCCGAAGACCAGCGCCCGCCACGTCGACGCCGGAGCCGTCGGGAGCGGGCGGAACGCGCGCAAGGTGCGCGACGGCGCGGACGTCGGCATCCTCGCGGTGGGGAAGATGGTCGAGCCCGCGGAGGAGGCGGCCGACCTGCTCGCGGCGCGCGACGTGCAGGCCGCGGTGTGGGACGTGCGGGTGGTTCCCCTCGACGCCCGGATGCTCGCCGAGGCCGCGATCTGCCCGCTCGTCGTCAGCGTCGAGGACGGCGTCGCCGAGGGCGGTGTCGGCTCCATGGTGGCGAGCGCGCTCGCGCGGAGCGGCACGGGAAGAGTCCCGTCGGTCGCGACGCTCGGCACGCCGATGGCGTACCTCCCGCACGGCAACGCCGGCGACCTGCTCGCGAGCCTCGGTCTCGACGGCCCCGGCATTGCCGCAGCAGTGCTCAAGGCGATCGACGCCCGGTCGTAGTCTGGAACGCGCGAGCGGCGCGCGCCGCAAGACCGCGCCACGAGACAGCGAGAGAAGCAGCGAGAGAGATCGCGAGAAGGATCGCGAGAGAGAAGGCCTGAGTGTTCATCGACGGCTTCGTGCACCAGCTCCCGGACGTCGACCCCCAGGAAACCCGCGAGTGGCTCGAGTCGCTCGACGCGGTCGTATCCGTGGAGGGTCGGTCACGGGCGCGGTACCTGCTCGCCCGGCTCATGGAACGGGCCCGGGAACAGGGTGTCGGCGTGCCGGCGATGGTGTCGACCGACTACATCAACACGATCCCGCCCGAGCAGGAGCCGTGGTTCCCCGGTGACGAGCTGCTCGAGCGGCGCATCCGCGCCTACATCCGCTGGAACGCGATGGCGATGGTCGACCGCTCGAACTACCGGTTCGACGCGCTCGGCGGCCATCTGTCCACGTTCGCCTCCGCCGCCGCGCTCTACGACGTCGGCTTCAACCACTTCTTCCGCGGGAAGCACGACGGCGGCTACGGCGACCAGGTCTTCTTCCAGGGGCACGCGGCGCCGGGTGTGTACGCGCGCGCCTTCCTCGAGGGGCGCATCGACGAGGAGCAGCTCGACCGGTTCCGACGCGAGGTCGACGGCGGTGGCCTCTCGAGCTACCCGCACCCGCGGCGCATGCCCGACTTCTGGGAGTTCCCGACCGTCTCCATGGGCCTCGGCGCGATCAACGCGGTGTACCAGGCGCGCTTCAACCGCTACCTCCTCCATCACGAGATCGCCGATACGAGCGCCTCGAAGGTGTGGGCGTTCGTCGGCGACGGCGAGATGGACGAGCCCGAGGCCACCGCGGGGCTGAGCATCGCGGCGCGCGAGCAGCTCGACAACCTCATCTTCGTCGTGAACTGCAACCTGCAGCGCCTCGACGGCCCGGTGCGCGGCAACGGCAAGATCATCCAGGAGCTCGAGGCCATGTTCCGCGGCGCGGGCTGGAACGTGATCAAGGTGATCTGGGGTCGCGGCTGGGACGAGCTGCTCATGCGCGACGTCGACGGCGTGCTCGTGAACAAGATGAACAGCACCGTCGACGGCGAGTTCCAGAAGTACGCGGTCGAGAGCGGCGCGTACATCCGTGAGCACTTCTTCGGTCCCGACCCGCGCCTGCAGCGGATGGTCGAGCACCTCAGCGACGACGACCTCCAGAAGCTGCCGCGCGGCGGGCACGACTACCGCAAGCTCTACGCGGCCTACAAGACGACGGTCGAGAACGAGGGTGCGCCGAGCGCGATCCTTGCCAAGACGATCAAGGGCTGGACGCTCGG
>CAZDJK010000067.1:0-76010 GCA_964505725.1 uncultured Bifidobacteriaceae bacterium
CGGGATCGGCGCCGGGCAGCAGAACCGGGTCGAGTCGGGGGAGATCGCGGCGAAGAAGGCCGCGGGCCGGGCGCGCGGCGGCGCGTGCGCGTCGGACGCCTTCTACCCGTTCCCCGACGGTGTCGAGGCGGCAGCGGCGGCGGGCGTCGCCGTGGTCGTGCAACCCGGTGGGTCGGTGGGGGACGAGCGGGTGATCCAGACCGCCGACGAGCTCGGCCTCGCGATGGTCTTCACCGGCGAGCGCCACTTCCTGCACTGAGCCGGGCACCGGGTCGGGCAGTGGGAATGCACGGAACGAGCGGGAACGAGCAACGGAACGAGCGGGAAGGGAGTCGATGGTCGCGAAGATGATGCCGGGCGGTCCGGTCGCCGACGCGGTGTTCGCGGACCTGGTCCCGCGCAGCTAGAAGCTGGTGGAGAACGGGCACGTCCCCGGGCTCGGCACCATCCTGGTGGGCGACGACGGCGCGAGCGCTCGGTACGTCGGCATGAAGATGCAGAAGGCCCAGGAGATGGGCTGGACCTCGCCCCACATCCACCTCCCGCAGGACGCGACGCAGGCCGACGTGCTTGCCGCGATCCGCGAGTTCAACGACGACGCGACCGTCGACGGCTTCCTCGTACAGCACCCCACGCCCCCGCAGATCGACTTCGACGCCGCGCTCCTTGCCATGGACCCCGACAAGGACGTCGATGGGATGCACCCCGTGAACATGGGGCGCCTCGCGCTCATGATGCCGGGTCCGGTCCCGGCCACCCCGGCGGGGATCGAGGCGCTGCTCGCGTACTACGAGATCCCGGTGGCCGGGCACGAGGTCTGCATCCTCGGCCGTGGCACCACCCTCGGGCGGCCGCTCGCGCTGCTGCTGTCGCAGAAGCGGCCGACCGCGAACGCGGCGGTGACCGTCGTGCACACGGGGGTACCCGACTGGCCGCGGTACACGAAGCGGGCCGAGATCGTGATCGCCGCCGCCGGCGTGCCCGGGATCCTCCAGCCGGAGCACATCACGCCCGGCGCGGTCGTCGTGGGCGGCGGGGTGCGCTACGAGGGGCGAAAGCTGTTGCCCGACGTCGACGAGCGGTGCGAGGAGCTCGCGGGCGCGATCACGCCGCGCGTCGGGGGCGTCGGCCCGACGACCATCGCGATGCTGTTCCGCAACGCGGTCGAGGCCGCCGAGCGGCGCGCCGGGTCGTGAGCGGAACGCCGGGCCACCCGCCCGCGCCCTCGGTCTGCCCGTTGTGCGGCGCGTCGGTGCCCGACTCGGAGTCGGTGACGCGCTGCGAGTCGTGCGGGATGAGCCTCGCGGGGGTCGGCAACCGGCCCGGACCGTTCTCGTCGTCCACCATCTGGTGGTGGGCCGGCGGGCTGCTGGCGATCTACCTCGTCGTGCTCTTGATCGTCGCGGTCGTCCCCAGCTGAGCGGCGCGGGCACCGGCTGACGGGGCGCCGGCGGCGCTCGATACGATGAGCCGCCCGCTTCCCCCGTTCAGGAGCACCGATGCCCGAGAAGATCACCCTGGTCGACGGCCAGCTCAACGTGCCGGACGAGCCCATCATCCCGTTCATCGAGGGCGACGGCACCGGCGTCGACATCTGGCCGGCCGCCCAGCTCGTCATGGACGCAGCCGCGGCGAAGTTCGGCAAGAAGATCGCCTGGAAGGAGGTGCTCGCGGGCCAGAAGGCGTTCGACGCCACCGGCGAGTGGCTCCCCCAGGAGACCGTCGACACGTTCGCCGAGTACCTCATCGGCATCAAGGGCCCGCTCACCACGCCGGTCGGGGGTGGCATCCGGAGCCTCAACGTGGCGCTGCGCCAGCTCCTCGACCTGTACGTGTGCCTGCGCCCCGTGCGCTGGTTCCAGGGCGTGCCGTCGCCGGTGCGCCACCCCGAGAAGGTCGACATGGTGATCTTCCGCGAGAACACCGAGGACATCTACGCCGGCCTCGAGGTGGAGGAGGGCACGCCCGAAGCGCGCCGGCTGATCGACCTGCTCCACGACGAGTTCGGATGGGACATCCGCGCCGACTCGGGCATCGGCATCAAGCCGATCTCGATCACCGGCTCGAAGCGCCTCATCCGGGCCGCGATCGAGTACGCGGTGCGGCACAAGCGCTCGAGCGTCACGATGGTGCACAAGGGCAACATCCAGAAGTTCACCGAGGGCGCGTTCCGCAACTGGGGCTACGAGCTCACGCGTGAGGAGTTCTCCGACGTCGCCGTCGGGTGGGACGACTGCGGCGGGGACCCGGGCGGCAAGATCCTGGTGAAGGACGCCATCGCCGACATCACGCTGCAGCAGGTGCTCACCCGCCCCGACGAGTTCGACGTGATCGCGACCACCAACCTGAACGGCGACTACCTCTCCGACGCGCTCGCCGCGCAGGTGGGCGGCATCGGGATCGCGCCCGGCGGCAACATCAACTACGTCACCGGTCACGGCATCTTCGAGGCCACGCACGGCACCGCGCCCAAGTACGCGGGGCAGGACAAGGTGAACCCGGGATCGTTGCTGCTCTCGGGCGTGATGATGTTCGAGCACCTGGGGTGGGTCGACGCCGCCGACCGCATCGTCGCCGCGCTCGAGGCGACCATCGCCGAGAAGATCGTCACCTACGACTTCGCCCGGCTGATGGAGGGGGCCCACGAGGTGAAGACCTCGGAGTTCGCGCAGGCGATCGTCGAGCGCCTCTAGGCATCCGGGCGCGCCGGCAGCGGCGAAGGACTCTCGGTGCTGCTCGCGGAGCTGAACGTCCGGCACACCCGCCGGCACATGCCGACGCGCCGCGTCGCGCTCGACGACGGCTACCTGCCCACCAGCGGGAGCGCGTTCGGCGGCGTGCTCATCGGCGCGGTCGTCGCCGAGCACATCGGCGGCCTCGACGAGGAGCAGCTCGACGCGCTGGGCCGGCTGGTCCGCGCCGCGCGCGACGGGCTGTCGGTCCCCCAGATCGCGTTGCGGTACCGCCTCCAGACCGACACCCACGGCCTCGACCTGTCGCGCCACCGGATCGTCGACGCCGACGTGGAGCACGGGCTGGTGCTGCCCGTCCTCGAGCTCGACCGGCACGGGCCGCCGGCGCCCCAGCTCATCGGGGCGATCATGGCCGCGGCGTGGCTCCCGCCCTCGGGGCGCCGGGTCGCGCTGCGGTTCGTCGACGCCGCCATCGCGCGTCCGGGCGTCCTCCCTGAGGCGCTCGAGGTCGTCCGGTTGTGGGAGGGCCGCCCCAGCGTGCGCCCGCCCGGGCCGGGTCACGTCGCGGCGGTAGGCGGCCGAGCGGCCGCAATGGGGGCCGCCGACGACTGGCGCGGCATCCCGGCCGAGCGGCGCTGGGCGATGGAGGTGCTCGGGCTCCACGCCGATATGGCGGTCGAGCGCAACGATGTGCAACGCCGGTTCCGCCGCCTCGTGCGGCTCGCCCACCCCGACCACGGGGCGGTGAGCGCGGGTGCGGCCGAGCGGCTCGCCGAGCTCGCCGAGGCGCGCGAGCTCCTGCTCGGGCTGATCACTTCGGCGGGCGAACAACCCGCCGGGTAGGTTCAGCGCCATGGCGAGCGAACCGATTCACGTCACCGTCACGGGCGCCGCCGGGCAGATCGGCTACGCGATCGTGCACCGCATCGCGGCCGGCGAGCTGCTCGGTCCCGACCAGTCCGTGTACCTCCAGCTCCTCGACATCGAACCCGCCATGAACGCGCTCGAAGGCGTCGTCATGGAGCTCGAGGACGGCGCGCACCGGCTGCTGGCCGGGATCGAAGCGACCGCGGACCTGAAGACGGCCTTCGACGGCGCGAGCTGGGCCCTGCTCATCGGCTCGGTGCCGCGCAAGGCGGGAATGGAGCGCGGCGACCTGCTCGGGGTGAACGGGGGCATCTTCAAGCCCCAGGGCGAGGCGATCAACGCGCACGCGGCGAGCGACGTGCGCGTGCTCGTGGTCGGGAATCCCTGCAACACCAACTGCCTGATCGCGCGCTCGAACGCGCCCGACGTACCCGCCGATCGTTGGTTCGCGATGACCCGCCTGGACGAGAACCGCGCCAAGACGCAGCTCGCGAACAAGGCGGGGGTGCACAACTCGGACGTCACCAACGTCGCGATCTGGGGCAACCACTCGGCCACGCAGTTCCCCGACTTCGCCCACGCGCGCATCAAGGGCAGGCTGGTGCCGGAGGTGATCTCCGACACCGGGTGGCTCCAGGGCGAATTCCTGGAGACGGTGCAGAAGCGCGGCGCGGCGGTGATCGACAAGCGGGGCGCGTCGTCGGCCGCGTCGGCGGCTCACGCCGCGATCGAGAGCGTGCGCAGCGTGCACTTCGCGACTCTCGGGGACGACTGGCACTCGGTCGCGGTCGCGAGCACGGGTCAGTACGGCGTGCCCGAGGGCCTCCAGTTCGGCTTCCCGATCCGCAGCGACGGCGCGTCGGTGTCGGTGGTCGAGGGCATCGAGCACGATGGCTTCGCGAAGGCGAAGATCGGGGTGACCACCCAGGAGCTGGTCGACGAGCGCGACGAGGTGCGCGCGATGGGGCTGATCTGACCTACACCCTCGAATTCCGCGATCGGCGCGGGACGCGCGGCGTGGTGCGGCTCGAGCTCGGCGCGACCCGCGCGTCGTTCCGGGCCGATCTCGAGATCGACGGCGCGCTCGTGCGTGTGCACGATGACGACGTCCCGCTGCCGCGGGGCCCACTGCTCGAGGTCCGCGCCGACGGCCTCTGGGCCGAGCTCGTGTGCGAGGTGCCGGGCGAGCACTGGGGCTTTCGCCTCGAAGCCTTCGGGCTGCGCTACGACGACCCCGCCGAGGCCGAGGTGTCGGACCGGGGCGAGCGGCTGCCGGTGGGCTACGACCTCGAATGGGAGGCACCCGACCGGGTGGTCGGCGAGATCCTCCTCGGCCGGGACCGGGTCGAGGTCGACGCGACCGGCTCGTTCACCCGGGAACCCTGAACCGGCCGGCTATCCCGGCGCGCAGCGGGTACCGGCCGGGGGGACCGTGCCGGCGACCAGATAGGCGTCGACCGCCTCGTCGACGCACGCGCTGCGCCCGGTGCCGTACGCGGTGTGCTCGGTGCTGTCGAAGGTGAGCAGCGTCGAACCGGCGATGCGCGTGTGCATGGCCTCCGCCCCCGCGTAGGGCGCCGCCGGGTCGCCCGTCGTGCCCACGACGAGCACCGGGCGCACGCCCCGCACCTCCACGCGGCCGAGGCGGTCGCCGGGCGACGGGAGCGGCATGCCCCGGCAGGTGTCGACCGCCCAGGTGCCGCCCCACGGCGGCAATGCGGCCTGGAACCGCTGCACCAGCGTGAGGTCCTGCGCGAAGGTCGCGGTGAGGCGGTCCGGGCGGTCGTCGCAGAAGATCACCGCGTTCGCCTCGGTGAGCGACGACCACGCCCCGTCGGGCGCGCGTCCGAGGTACTGGTCGGCGTCGGCGAGGAGGGGCCCGCCCCACCCGTCCTGCGCCGCGCTGCGCAGGGCCTGCCCGAGGAGCGGCCATCCCCGGGCCTCGTCGTAGAGCAGCGCCACCGCTCCGGTCTCGAGCATGGTCCCGGTCAGCACTCCGTCCCTCACCGTGCCGTCGGCCGCCCGGTACGTCGCCGGGAGCGGATCGCGCGCGACGCGCGCGACGAGGTCGTTCAACGCCGTGTGCGGGTCGCCGGCCTGGCGCAGCGCGCACGCGGGAGCCTGCGCGCACCAGTCGAGGAACGCCGTGAGCGCGTGCTGGAATCCCTGCGCCTGCGCGTACGCGTAGTCGGTGCGCGACGCCCACCAGTCGGGCGCGCCGTCGAGCACCATCGCCCGTACCGCCCTCGGGAACATCTGTGCGTAGGTCGCGCCGACGATCGCACCGTAGGAGTACCCGAGGAACGTGAGTAACGGCTCGCCGATCGCACGTCGGATCGCCTCGAGGTCGCGCGCCGTGTTCCGGGTACCGACCTGGCCTGCGTAGTCGCCCATGCGGTCGCGGCAACCCTGCGCCAACGCATCCTCGTACCCTCGGACCGCGGTCAGCGCGTCGGGCGTGTCCGGCACCGCCGGCAGCGCGGTCGACTGGTCCAGCACAGGGTCGTCGAGGCAGTCGATCGGTCGCGACGCCCCGGTACCCCGCGGATCCCAGCTCACCACGTCGAAGCGGTCGCGGACGACCTGCGGGAGGCGCGCCCACGTCGCCTGGAGGGAGTGCACGCCACTGTTGCCCGGCCCGCCGTAATTCACGACGAGGGCGCCGACGCGCGGCTCGGGCCCGGTCGCCGGGTGGCGGGTCAGCGCGAGGGCCACCCGGTCGCCTTCGGGGACGCGCCAGTCGACCGGTACCGAGAGCGTGGCGCACTGGAAGCCGTTGCCGCAGTCGCTCCACGCGACCGCGGCCGTGGGCGGCAGCGTTCTCGTGGTGGCCGGCGTGCGGGTGCGCGTGGCGGCGCGCGCGACCACGCCGGACGACGAGGCGCCGACCAGCGCGACCGACAACGCGGCCACGACGGCCGCCCGCGTCGGCTTCACCGCGCGAGCTCGCGCGCCTCGGCGGCGACCGAGGCACGGTACGCCGCGACCTCGGCCTCGCGCTCGCGGTCGGACCAGCCGAGCTCCGGCGCGAGCAGGGTGGCGACGTCGGCCGCCGCGGCCGCCGACGCGGCGCGGGCGAGGACCCGGGCGCGCGTGCGGCGCTCGAGCACGTCGCCCAGGGTGCGCGCCATCTCGTGGCGGACTGCGTGCACCGCTTCGGCGCGCAGGTACGGGAGCCCGGGGACGAGCTGCTGCCCGAGGGAGCCGTCGCGCGCCACGAGCGACCGCAGCGCGCCGGCCTCGCTCCCGTACCGACCCTCCAGGTGTTCCGGCGCCGCTGCCGCGGGGACATACGGAGGAGTGGAGATGTCGGCGCCGAGCAGGCGGAGGTGCCGGGTGGGCGACGCGGGGATGCCGTTCCCGAGCTCGCGCACCGCGGCGTCGACCGCGTCGGTGGCCATGCGCCGGTAGGTCGTGAGCTTTCCCCCGGTGATCGTGACCGTCCCGGCCGGTGACGTGCGCACCGCGTGGCGGCGCGACAGGTCGGCGGTGCGCGCGGCGCGGTGTCCGTGCCCCGTGCGGAGCAGCGGGCGGAGGCCGGCCCAGCTCCCGGTGACGTCGGCCTGCGTCAACGGATCGCGCAGGAACCGGTTCACCGCGTCGAGGAGGTACGTGGCGTCGGCGGCGGTGCACACCGGGTCGTCGAGCGGGCCGTCGTACTCGGTGTCGGTGGTCCCGACGTAGGTGAAGTCGCCCCACGGCACGACGAACACCGTGCGGTCGTCCCCGGCGACGGGAAGCATCACCGCGACCCGGTTGCGCACCCGGTCCCACGGGACGGTGAGGTGCACGCCCTTCGCCGGCCGGAGGCTCGCGGGGTGCGTGCCCTCGTCGAGCGCGCGCACGTCGTCGCTCCAGACGCCGGCCGCGTTGACGACGCAGCGCGCCCGCACCTCGATCTCCCCCTGCCCGGTGTCGATCCGCGCCCCGACCACCCGCGCACGCGACTCCAGGATCCCGACCACGCGGGCGTAGTTGGCGACCGCGGCGCCGTAGGCGGCCGCCGTGCGCACCACCGTCAGCGTGAGCCGGGCGTCGTCGACCTGGGCGTCGTACAGGAGGTAGGCGCCCGCGAGCGCGTCGGAGTCGAGCGTCGGCACGTACCCGGAGGCCTCGGGTACCGAGATCCACTCGTGCCGACGGCCGACGCGCACGCCGCCTGCGAGGTCGTAGGCCCAGAGCGCGCTGCCGGCGGCGCGCTCGAGGCGCCGGTCGACGAAGCCGCCGCGGCGGAGCACCGGGACGAGGAACGGGAGGAGGCGGACGAGGTGCGGGGCGTTCTCGAGCGCGCGCGCCCGCTCGTAGAGGCCCTCGTACACCAGGCGCACGTCGCCCTCGCGCAGGTACCGCAACCCGCCGTGCACGAGCTTCGAGCTCTTCGACGACGCGCCGGACGCGAAGTCGTCGCGCTCGACCAACGCCGTCCGCAACCCCCGTGCGGCCGCGTCCAGCGCGACGCCGGCGCCGGTGATGCCGCCGCCGACGACCAGCACGTCGAAGTCGTCCGCCCGCAGCCGGCGCAGCGCGTCGGCGCGGTCGAACCGCGGGATCACCCGGTCAGGCCACCGCGCCGGGCAAGCCGTCGTCGGCCTCGAGCGGGAGGTCGTCGGCCGCCCACGCCTGGAGCCCGCCGGCCAGGTTCACCGCGTCGTAGCCGGCGGCACCGAGAGCCTCCGCCACCACCATCGACCGGCTCCCCGAGCGGCACACGACCACCACCCGCCGGTCCCGTGTCACCTCGCCGACGCGTGCGGCGACGTCGCCCATCGGGACGTGGAGGGATCCGGCGATGTGCCCGACGGCCCATTCATCCGGTTCGCGGACATCGAGCACCTGGGCGCCGTCCTCGACAAGCGCGGCAGCCTCGTCGGCCTCGACCTCGGGTGGCGTGGGCACCGCGCCAGATCTAGCACCGATCCAGGATTTCCCCACGAGTTGGGGAATGCGACCCCATTCACTCTTAGTAGTCGTATGATCGCCCAGAGTGGGAAGCGGCGAGATGGGAGGACGACCCCGGTGAGGCGACGCGCCCGGCAGACGGTGTTCGAGCGCGGCGGCGACCGGGTCGTCGCGCTGCAGCTCGTCCGGCTCCTCGGCGCGACGGTCCTGCTCGTGGTGCCGCTCGTGACCCACGACGACAGCACCGAGCTACGGGTGCTGACGATCGCGTACGTCATCGCCATCGGTCTCGTCGAGCTCGTCCGCCGGCGGTCGCCCGCGTCGACCCCGCGCCTCATGTCGGGAATGGTGCTCGTCGACGGGCTGGTGGTCGCGCTCGCGATCGCGATGACCGGCGAGTACCACAGCCCGCTGCTGTTCCTCGTGTTCCTCGACGTAATGGCGGTGACGGTCCTCGCGTCGTACCGCACGGGTCTGAAGCTGGCGGTCTGGTGCGCGCTGCTGCTCCTGCTCGCCCACGCGGCCGCCGACGCCGGCATCCTCTCGACCGGCACGACGGTGTCGGACACCGTCGCCATCGTCACCGCCGCGACGTTCCTGCTCTTCGCGAGCTGCGCCGCGGGCTTGTCGTGGGTCACCGAGCGCGCGCTGCGACGGGGCAACGACCACCTCGAACAGCTCGTGCGCCTGGGTGCGGAGCTGGAACGCGCCGAACGACTCGACACCGTGATCGCGGTGCTGGCGCGCCACGCGCGTGCCCGGCTCGGCTTCGAGCGCGCGGCGGTCGTGATCCGCCGGGACGGATCCTGGATCGGCGCGGTCGACGACCGCTCGGTCGGCGTCATGTGCGAGTTGTCCGACCGCACCCATCCCCTCGTGCGACTGGCGTGGAACGCGAAGAAGCCGCTGCTCCTGCGCAGCCTCGACGACGACCTCCTCGACGACGTGGTGCCCCTCGCCCGCAACTGCGTGATCGCCCCGATCGTGGTCGACGACGAGCCGATCGGCGTTGCGCTCGGCGAGTGGGGCGGCGGGAGAGAGGCGCGCATCCCGACGTTCACCGTGCACGCGCTGTCGCAGGCGGCGTCGCACACGGGGTTGGCGCTGCGCAACGTCAGACTGCTCGAGAAGGTTCAGCGGCTGGCCACACGGGACGCGCTGACCGGGCTCGCCAACCGCCGGTTGTTCGAGGACGCGTTGACGCGGGAGACCGCGCGCTCGCAGCGGCTCGGGCAGCCGCTCAGCCTGGTGCTGCTCGACGTCGACTACTTCAAGGAGGTGAACGACACCTTCGGGCACACCATCGGCGACGCGGTGCTCGGCCAGGTGGCGGACGCCATCCGCACGCGCGTGAAGGGCTTCGACGTCGCCGCGCGTTACGGCGGCGACGAATTCGTCCTGCTGTTGCCGGGGTGCTCGGCGGCCGACGCGGTCGGCGTCGCGGAACGGGTGCGGTCCCGGGTCGCGAACGCAGTCGATGCCGCGCCGGTCACCATGACCGCAGGGGTGGCGACCATGCCCCAGGACGCCCTCGACGGCGAGCGCCTCGTCACCGCGGCCGACCGTGCGCTGTACGCGGCCAAGCGGGCGGGCCGGGACCGGGTGGGCCTCACCGCGCGGGCGAGCCTGGTCGGGCGCTGAGCGCTCCCGTCAGCCCGCGGCGCGGGCCTTCGCCTCGTTGCGCACCTGCTCCTGCTCCGTGGTCGCGTAATACGTCTTGCCGTTCTTGTCCGACACGTAGAACAGGTAGTCGACCGCGGCGGGTCGGAGCGCTGCCTTGAGCGACATGTCGCTCACCGTCTCGATCGGACCGGGCGTCAGCCCGGTCACCTTGTAGGTGTTGTACGGCGAGTCGATCTTGCGGTCGGCGACGCTCGGCACGGGAGGGCAGCCGCCCTTCGCGTAGCAGAGCGTCGCGTCGATCTGCAGCGCCATGTTCTTGACCAGACGGTTGTGGATAACCGCCGAGATGAGCGGCGCGTCGGCGTCGGTCCCGGCCTCCGCCTGGATGAGTGACGCGACGATCAGAGTCTGGTAGGGCGACAGCCCGGTTGCGCTCCCGAGTCCGAGCGTGTCCGCGCGCTTGTCGAATTCGCTCACGATGGTCTGCAGGATCTGGGCCTCGGTCTCGTTGGCGCCGATGAAGTAGGTGTCGGGCCACGTGAGGCCTTCGAGCGACGAGACGGTCGGCGGCTCGTACTTCGAGCGGATCGTGCCCGAGTGCGCGACCTCGAGGAATCGGTCGGCGCTCTTGCCCTTGAGCTGGCCGACGCGGGCGGCGATCTGCTCCAGCGAGAGGCCGGGCGGGAGCAGCAGCTTTTCGTCGGGCACCACCGCTCGCGGCCCGCCGCGCAGCGCGTCGAGCGACGCGCGTGAGCCCTCGTCGGTGTAGAAGTCGTAGCGGCCCGCGGTGAACGTCGTGAACCCCGACGTCTGGGCGACCTTCTGGAACTCGGAAGACGACGAAATGGCACCGGCCTTCGCCAGCGCGTCACCGATCTGGGTCGCGCCCCATCCGGGCTGGACCTCGAGCGCGATGTCGCTGTTGCCCTCGGTCGAGCTCTTCACGTTCGTCAGAACCCACAGCCCGACGATCACGAGCGGCGAGAGCATCGCGAGCACCGCCAGCAGCGTCGCCGCGTCGCGTCGGCGTTGACGCGTGCGTTCCGACCGGTACCGGGCGCGCGGCGGCGCGGTGGGTTGTCCGACCACGGTGTCCTACAGCTTCCAGCCCGCGGCCTTGCGCTCCTTGCACGTGGGGCACACGGGGTAGCGCGACGGGTCCCGGGAAGGGACCCACTTCTTGCCGCACAGCGCCTCGATGGCCTCGCCGGTGACGTACGCGCGGGCGACGTCGTCCTTGCGGCAGTAATGCGCGAACCGATCGTGGTCGCCGCCGGAGTCGACCGGCGCCGGCGTGTGGACCGGGGTGGTCGTTGTCTCCGCGGGCACACCGGAAGGCTACCGTCTCGCGCGTGCCGGACTTCGTCGACGACCCCGTCACCGAAGCGGAGCGCATGGCGAAGGCGCTCAAGGTGGTGGCGCTGATCGAGACCGCCACCTACCTCGTGCTCGCGTACTTCTGGATCGTCGTCCCCGACACGGCCGGGAAGGCGATCGCCGGCTCGGTGCACGGCATCGTGTGGATGGCGTTCGTGGCGATGGTGGTGCTGATCAAGCCGAAGACGACCTGGTCGTGGTGGTACGTCGTCCTCGTGGTCGTGACCGGGCCCATCGGCGGACTCCTCGTGTTCGCCCGCCTGCAAGCGGAGGGTGTCCCCGACCAGTACCCGTCAGTCCACGCCTGAGCCCACCGCGAACGACGCGCGGACCTCGTCGACCGCCGCGCGCAGGTCGTGCACCTCGCGCGCGACCGCGCCGCCCTCGCCGAGGAACAGGAACACGCACCGGGCCACTGGCTCGCCGGTGGCCTCCTCGAGCGCCAGCGCGTAAGCGGCGCCCTGGAGGCGGTAGCGCGCGAGCTTGAGGTCGAGGTCGGCGTCGCTCGCCCACGCGTCGGTCTTGTAGTCGACGACGGTCAGCCCGTCGGGCGCGCGGTACACGAGGTCGACGTAGCCCTCGAGCACGGAGTGGCCGAGCTCGGTGGCGACGTACATCTCGCGCCGGTATCCCCGCTCGACGGCCTCCCGGACCGTGGCGCTCGCGACGGCCGACCGGGCCAGCGCCACAATGCGGTCCTCGAGACCGAGCACGCTCTCGGCCGCGGCCTGCGCCGCCGCGGCCGCCTCGATGCCCGCGCCCCCCGCGAGGTCGACGGTCTGGAGCACCGCGTGCACCGCCCGCCCGACCGCGGTGCCGTAGCGGCCCTTGTTCCACGGCGGCAGCTCGAGGTCGCGCGGCTCCTTGCCGAGCCCGGGATCCGCGGACGCCGCCGCTGCCGCGTCGCGCGCGATTGCCGTGGCGGAGCGCGTGCGAGGCACCGACCCTGCGGCCAGCGCGCGCTCCCGCTCGACCACCCAGTCGTCCCAGGGCACCAGCTCGCCGCCGGCAGGGACGGCGGGCGGCGCGATGTCTGCAACGTCGGTGTCCGCGGGTGTCGGCGTCCACGCCGGCGCCCCTTCGGCCGCGGCCCAGAGGAGCTCCGCGTGCGTCCAGGAACCGCGGTCGTCGGGCAACCGACGCGCGGCGCGGTGCACGGAGACCACGAGGTGGTCACGCGCGCGTGTGGCGGCGACGTAGAGGAGCCGGAGCCTCTCGTGGAAGTCCATCTGCTCGTCGATCGGCTTGTAGCGCTCGAACTCGTCGGTGGTCACCGTCGAGGAGATGCGAAGCGCGTAGGTGTCCGAGTCGTGGGGGAACAGCAGCTGCACCCCGGTGCGCCGCCGCGTCGCGCGGGTCGTCATGCCCGAGACGATGGTGATCGGGAACTCGAGGCCCTTGGCGCCGTGCACGGTGAGGATCCGGACCGCGTCGTCGTCGGTCTCCGGCAGGACCGTCTCGACGACGCGCGTGCCCTCTGCGCTCTGCAACGTGGCCCATGCGAGGAAGTCGCGCAAGCTCCCTCCCTCCACCTCGGAGAACGCCCGCGCCTGGTCGACGACGAAGCGGACCCGGCGCCAGAGGTCGCGCGGACGGCCACGGGCGAAGCCGATCTCCAGCACCCGGCGGTCGCGCACGATGCGGTCCAGGAGCTCGCTCGGCGAGAGCCACACCCGGGCCGCGTGCCACTCGGCGAGCGCGGCGAGCGCGGCGCGCACCGGGTGGTCGGCCGGGAGCGTGTCCGGGAGCTCGGCCTGGTGGCTCCACCGTCCGCCGTGCGTGACGCGGTACGTGAACAGGTCGTCGTCGCCGCACCCGAAGACCGGCGAGCGCAGCGCGGTCACGAGCGCCAGCTCGTCGGTGGGGTCGTCGACCGCCTGCAGGACGACGAGCAGGTCGCGGATCTCGCGGGTTCCGTACACGAGCGACGACGTCTCCGCGCGCGCCGGGATCCCGGCGGCCGCCAGCGCATCCTCGAGCTGGCCCAACGACGTGCGCGCAGGCAGCAGCACGCAGATGTCGCCGGGGCGGCACGGTTCCCAGACCGGCTCCCGGCCCGGCGAGCGGCGCTCGACCGACCATCCCTCGGCGATCGCGTGCCGGATCGTCGCCACCACGTCGGCGGCTTCGCGTACCCGGAGCGCGTCCGCCTTCGGCGCGTCGTCGTGGGCCACGGCGCCGAGGAGGGTCACCGGCGGGCCGGCCGGAGGCGCCGGCCGCTCGGCCTCGAGGGGGACGTACGCAGGTTGCGAATCCGGGGTGGCGGTGATGAGGTCGCCGAACACGTGGTTGACGAACGCGATGACGGGGGCCACCGTGCGGAAGTTGCGCGTGAGGTGCTCGGGCACCGCGCCGAAGGCGTGGCGGGCGCGGAGGAACGATGCGATGTCCGCGCGCCGGAAGCGGTAGATCGACTGCTTGGCGTCGCCCACGACGAAGAGGCGCCCCGGATCCGCGGTGACGGTGTCCCATGCGCCGTCCGCCGCGCCGGGATCGCCCGACGAGAGCAGCGCGGCGATGTCCCACTGGATCGGATCGGTGTCCTGGAATTCGTCGAGCAGGAGGCGCGTGTACCGGTCGCGGAGGCGGGCGCGGACCGAGTGCCCGTGGGCGCGATCGCGCAGCATCTCGCGCGCGAGCACGAGCAGGTCGTGGAACTCGAGCCGGCCGGCGCGCTGCCGCTCGCGGGCCTCCTCGACGGTGAAGCGGGCGATCTCCCACGCGAGCCGGCGCGTGGTCGCCTCGGTGACCCGTTGCGCAAGCGCTTGCGCTTCTTCCCGCAGCGCCGTCACCCGGGAGCGGATGGTGTCGATGTCGCAGCTCGCACGGGCCCAGTTGGGTTTCTTCCCCGCGTTGGTGCCGAGCTTCGGCCGGCCGCCCGCGAGGGCGACAACGAGGTGGAGCTGCTCGTACTCGTCGGGAGCGCGGTCGACGCGCTCTGCCCAGGCGGCGAGCGCCTCGAGCTGCGCGGCCATGAGGTCGTCGGGATCACGGCACTCGGCCGCGAGCGCCCCGAGGGAGCGCGCCTCGTGGAGGAGCGCGCCGAGCCCGAGTGGCGGCGGGTCGGCTTCGGGGTGCATCCGGGCCGCGGCGAGGTCCCAGTTGGCGTTGCACGCGATGGCGAGGTCGCGCAGCTTGTCGAGGTCGAGCCCCGCGTTGAGGCCGAGCAGGATGGGCCGCTCGAGCGCGCCGTCGTCGAGCATCCGGTCGACGAAGCGGGTCCAGCGCTCGTCGAACGCGACCTGGGACGCGATCTCGTCGACCACCTCGACCCTGGGGGGCAGCCCGGCCTCGATCGGGTGCTCGCCGAGCATGCGCTGGGCGAACGCGTGGAGCGTGGACACGGCAGCTCCGTCGAGCTCGTCGAGCGCCAGCAGCGCCCGCTCGCGCACCGACGGATCGGTGGTGGCGCGCGCGCGCTGCTCGAGCTCGCGGCGGATCCGGTCGCGCAGCTCGGCGGCCGCCTTCTCGGTGAAGGTGACCGCCACGATCTCGCGCATCGGCACCCCTGCGACCGTGATGAGCGCCAGCACCCGGCTCACGAGGCTCTGTGTCTTCCCGGACCCCGCACCCGCGTCGACGAACAGCGTGGTGTCGAGCCGCCCCGCGACCGCGACGCGCGCGGCGGCATCCGGATCGGGCTCGAAGAGATGAGGCTGCGCGTTCACGTGCCCAGCTCCATCGCCGGGATCTCGACCGGTTCGTCGCGTTCCTCGGACAGCCGGACGTAGTCGGCGAGCTCGGGCGCGTCGCGCTTGCGCTCCCACTCCCGGTAGCGGTCGCGGGTGCCGCGTGCGTCGGGGTCGGTGTAGCTGCGCCACGGGCGCGTCCACGAGCCGGGCGGATCGGGACGGCACGGGAACACGCCTCCCGCGATGCCGTCGGCGACCGTGCGCAGCGCCTCGTCGACGCGTGCACTGACGTCGTCGGTGAGCTCGAGCTCGGCCCAGCGGAAGTCGCCGCGTGCGGTCACGAACCAGTACGCCGCGCCGACGGGTGACCCGTCGGTGCCGAAGGACGCGCGCGCCGCCCGCGCGTAGACCGGCAGCTGCAGCTTCGTACCCCGGGCGACCGGGTCGTCGGCGGCGATCGAAAACGACCGGCCCGACTTGTAGTCGAGCACCCAGAGCGTGCCGTCGCCGGCGCGGTCCACGCGGTCGGCGGCGCCCCGGAAGCGCAGCACGCGGCCGTCGGAGAGCGGCAGCTCCACCGCCGGGGCGCCCTCGCGGAAGCCGAACGCGAGCTCGGTGGCGAGGATGGCCAAGTCGCGCTCGGCGCGGACGCGGTCGTCCTCGTCGAGGAACCGGTCGAGGTCGGCCAGCAGCCGGCGGCGGTCGCGGTGCCAGAAGAGCCGCCGCCCGGTGAGACCGCGCGCCTCGTAGTCGTCGCACCGGCGCTCGGCGATCTCGCGGAGCCGGGTGCGCTCGGAGGTCGTCCAGGGCGCGCCGGCCGGCCGCGGCGACTCCCGGGTCAGCGTCTCCCGCACGAACTCGTCGAGGATCTCGTGCACGAGGGTGCCGCGGTCGAGGGGCGAGAGCTCGAAGACCTCCTCGGGGAGTTCGGGGATGTCCACCCGCAGGATCTGGGCCATCAGGTAGTCGTGGGGCGACCCGGCCCACGACTCGAGCCGGGTGGGCGAGACGACCGCGCCGGCCGCCGTCGGCGATGGGATCGCGAGCCCCGCGAGGTTGCCGTCGAAGCGGGTGAAGGCGCGACCCGCGCGGGCGAGGACGCACTCGAGCCCCAGCGCGAACGCGCGGTCGCTCGCCGTGAGCCCGTGCCCGGTGAGGGGGAGTCCGGCGCGGGTGTGGTCGAGCAGCGCGCGGATCCGGTGCTCCTGGGCGGTCGCCGGGAACCGGACGCGTCCGATGCCCCCTGCGAACGACGGCACGTGCGTGAACCACTCGGCGCGCAGCGTCTCGACGTCGTCGGCGTAGAGGCGGCTCCCGTGGAGCGCTTCGATGGTGTCGAGCAGGAAGCGCGACGGCATGCGCTCGGTCGTGCGGCGCAGGTCGCCGCGCGGGAAGCACAGCACCCGCTCGCCGCGCGCCGACGCCAGCGCGGCGAGGAGCAGGCGGTGGTCGTCGTCGACGCGGGAAGCGCGCAGCGCGAGCTCGCCGTTCGCGGCGCGGCGATCCGAGTCGGGAAGGAGCGAGTCGTCGCGGACCCGCGTCGGGAAGGTGCCCTCGGCGAGCCCGCAGACGAAGACGCGGTCGAGCTCGAGGCCGAGTCCCAGGCCTACGTGGCCGACCACGATCCCCTGACCGAGACGGCCCAGGCGACCGAGGTCGGAATCGAGCTCCAGGGTGAGGGCGCGGCGGAACACCGCGAGCCCTGGCGGCGGTTCGACCGCGTCGAGCCCGCGGAGCCGCTCGACCGCGGCCTCGACCTTGTCGGCGGCGTCGAGCTCGGCTGCCGGCCAGCCGTCGCGGTGGCGCTCGTCGCCCACGTACCGGCGCAGCAGTCCGTCCGCCCATCCCGCGAGCTCACGCCAGGTGACGCCCGGTCGTGCACCGCGTTCGAGCTCGTCCCGCAGACCGTCGACGAAGTCGGCGAGCGTCCGGGTAGCGGCCAGCTCGCGCTCGAACCAGCCTGGTCGCGGGTCACGGTCGAGGACCGCCCGCTCCTCCTCGAGCTCGTGCTCGAGCCCGCGCGCGTACCGGTCGAGCTGCTCGCGCCACCGCGTGCCGCCGCGCACGATGCCGGCACTGCGGCTGATGCGCTCCCAGCGCGCCGCGGGAACGAGACGGCCATGGTCGCGGATCGGTGCCGAGGTGAGGAGTGCCATCACGTCGTGGCGCTGGAAGTCGCGGTCGGGGAGCGACAGCAGCCCGAGCAGCGACCGCCCGAGGACGCTCTCGGCGACCGTGCGCACCGCGCTCCCGTTGTGGGGGATTTCCGCAGCCACGAGCTGCTCGTGCACGAGGCGCGCGTAGGGCTCGCGGCTGCCGTAGAGGATCGCCATGCGGTCGAGGGCCACGCCCTCTCGGAGCGCGCCGACGACCATGCGCACGACCGCGCGGACCTCGTCGTCGGGATCCGACACCGACACGACATGGGTGGCGTGCGGCGGCGTGCCCGCGGCCGAGTCGAGCGGAACGCCGAGCCGGGCGATCGCGGCCGCCACGCCGGCGTCGGCACGCGCGTCGCCGGTGACGCCGGCCACGACCGTGAGGCGCGTGCGACCGGCGACGGCGACGAGCATGCGCGCCGCCGCGGCCGGGATCTGCTGGGGCAGGTACACGACGACGGCCCCGAGATCGGCGAGCACCTCGGTGCGCTCGCCGATGGCCGCCGCAGCGGCGGCCATGAGGTCGGCTTCGTCGTACCAGTCGCGCGCAAGGGTCGCGCGGGCGGCGCGGTACACCCGGACGACCTCGGCGGCCCGTGCGCTCGCACCCGCCACCGCGTCGAGGGCGACAGGATCCGCGTAGGACAGCTCGCGGGAGGCCTCGACCAGCGCCTCCTCGGTGGCGGGGTGCTCGGCGACTACTCCGTAGCGACCGGGGGCGCGGCGCAGCACGTTGCGCACCGCTGCCGCGAGCACGGGCGCGGACACCGGCCGGCGTCCGGCGGCGGCCAGACGCGGCGCGCCCAGCAGCTCCGCCATGCGGTAGAGGGTGAGGAAGCTCGCGCCCGCGATCCCGTGGCCGTGCGGGGTGAGCGCACCGCCCGCGAGCCCGCGCCGCGCCGCGACCCCCACGTAGTTCGTCGGCACGACGACCGTCACCGGTGCGAGCGGGTCGCCGCGCTTGGCATCCCCCACCGCGTCGCGCAGCGCACTGGCGGCGGGAGCGCCGTAGGGCACGGACACGACCTCGATCGGCATTGCCCGGATCGTACGGCGGAGCTGCGACGCCTACCGGCGGCCTGGGCGGGGGAACGTTTCGTGCGCCTGCTGAGCCCGCTAACCGAGGCGGTTGCGTTCCAGGAACGCGGCCGCGACGTCGGAGGGATCGACACCTTTTGCGAGGTCGACCGACATGCGGTTGTACGCGCGCGTGGTCAGCTTGGCCGAGATGGCGTTCACCGCGCGCAAGGTGGACGGTGTGGCCTTGCTCCTGCGGATGAGGAGGACCGGGTTGTCGGCCGGCTGGAGGCCGCGGTTGTCGCGCAGGAGCACGGCGTCGGAGGGAATCACGCTGCTCCCCGTGAACAGCACCGCGACGTCGATGTTGCCCCGCGACAGCGCACGCGCCGTCGTCGGGCCGCCGGGATCGATCTTGCGGACCTCCTTGAACACCAGGTGGTACAGGCGCTGCGACTCCGAACCGAGGCAGAGCGGTCGTTCCTCGCATTCGGGGGGACCGCCGAGCACGAGCGCGGGCGCGACTCGTGCGAGGTCGGAGACGGTGCGCAGGTTGTACTTCTTCGCGGTCTTCCTGGTGACGTAGAAGCCGTTCTGGTCGAGCGCGGGCGCCGGCCGGCCGGCGACGATGCCGGTTCCGGCGAGCTTCGCCTGTAGCGCCCGGAAGTTGGCGTCGCTGCTCGCGCTCGGCGTGCCGCCCAGGTACGCCAGCAGCGTGCCCTGGTAGTCGGCGTAGGCGTCGATGGTGCCCTTCGAGAGCTCCGGGAACGTGACCTCGGTGGGGCCGAGATCGGCCTGGAACGTGATGACGAAGCCCTTCGCCTCGAGCCCCTGCCCGTAGGCCTGCGACAGCGCCTGCGCGCCGCTGAAGTTCTTCGCGCCGACGACGAGCGTGGATGCGGCGACGGCGGGCCGCGCGCCGACCGTCGCCGGGAGGAGACCCATCCCGAACGCGAGCGCGACGAGACCCACCGCGTGCGCCCTGACCCCCCGCATCGCACCATTGTGCCGCGCGCCGAGCCGTGCGCGAGGCTCGGGGGGCCTTCACGCGCGGCGCAGTACCGTGGGTCCGTGGAGGTCGCCGACTCCCTCCTGGACCTGGTCGGGAACACGCCGCTCGTGCGATTGGGGCGGGTCGGACGGGATCTCCGCTGCGAGCTCGTCGCCAAGGTCGAGCAGTTCAACCCCGGCGGGAGCGTGAAGGACAGGCCCGCGATCGCGATGGTCGACGCGGCCGAGCGCGCGGGCCTGCTGGTGCCGGGCGGCACCATCGTCGAGCCCACGTCGGGGAACACCGGGGTCGGGCTCGCGATCGTCGCCGCCCAGCGCGGCTACCGGTGCATCTTCGTGATGAGCGACAAGATGAGCGAGGAGAAGGTGGCGCTGCTCCGCGCCTACGGCGCCGAGGTCGTCGTGTGCCCGACCGCGGTTCCCCCGGAGCACCCCGACTCCTACTACTCCGTCGCCGACCGCCTCACGCGGGAGACGCCCGGCGCGTTCCGGCCCGACCAGTACTCGAACCCGGCGAACCCGGCGGAGCACGAACGCTCCACCGGCCCCGAGATCTGGCGCCAGACCGACGGGCGCGTCACCCACTTCGTCGCCGGTGTCGGCACCGGCGGGACCATCACCGGCGTCGGGCGCTCACTGAAACGACAGAACCCCCGAGTGCAGGTGATCGCCGCCGATCCCGAGGGGTCGGTGTTCTCGGGCGGCTCCGGACGCCCGTACCTCGTCGAGGGAGTGGGCGAGGACTTCTGGCCCACCACGTACGACCCGACGGTCGTCGACCGGACGATCATGGTGACCGACGCGGAGTCGTTCGCGGCGGCACGGCGCGTCACCCGCGAGGAGGGGCTGCTCGTCGGAGGGTCGTGCGGTACCGCGGTGCACGCGGCGCTCGTGGTCGCCGCGGATCTCGGTCCCGACGCGATGGTGGTCGTGCTGCTCCCGGACTCCGGGCGGAACTACCTCTCGAAAGTCTTCGACGACGACTGGATGACCCGCTTCGGGTTCCTGCGCGCCGAGGGCCCCACCGCGGGCGACGTGCTCGCAACCAAGGACGGCTCGATCGCGGACCTCGTGGTCGTGACCCCCGACGGCGCGGCGCGGGACGCGTTCGGGCGCATGCGCGAGCTCGGCGTGAGCCAGCTCGTCGTCGCGACGACCACGGAGCAGCCGCTCGCGGCGAAGGAGATCATGGGGACCGTGAGCGAGCTGCCGCTCATGGACAAGGCGTTCCGGGACCCGTCGCTCCTGGACCGCCCGGTGGGCGAGCTCATGGAGCCCGCGCCGCCGATGGTCGGCGTCGGTGAGACCGTCACCGACGTGGTCGACCGCCTCGAGCGCTGCAGCGCGGTGCTGGTGCTCGACGGCGGCCACCCGGTGGGCATCCTCACCCGACAGGACGTGCTGACGTTCCTCACCGCGCGCTCGGCCCGTGTCTGACGGCTTCGAGACCCGCGCCGTCCACGCGGGGCAGGAACCCGACCCGGCGTCGGGCGCGGTGGTGCCTCCGATCAGCGTGTCGTCGACCTATGCGCACCGCGGCGTGGGTCGGCACTCGGGATACGAGTACTCGCGCTCGGGTAACCCGACGCGACGGGCGTACGAGGTGTGCGTGGCGTCGCTGGAAGGTGCCGCGTACGGCTTCGCGTTCGCGAGCGGCATGGCGGCGGAGGACGCCCTGCTGCGGCTGCTGGCGCCGGGCGACCGGGTGCTGATCCCGGACGACGCGTACGGGGGCACGTACCGGATCGTCTCGCAGGTCT
Source organism: uncultured Bifidobacteriaceae bacterium (assembly GCA_964505725.1). Classification (GTDB taxonomy): domain Bacteria; phylum Actinomycetota; class Acidimicrobiia; order IMCC26256; family DASPTH01; genus CAVRJC01. The sequence continues at coordinate 21,039 of CAZDJK010000067.1, forward strand.
TCGCGCCGCTCGGCGTCGAGTGGACCGCGGTCGACTTCACCGATCCCGGTGCGCTGGAACGCGAGTGGCCCTCCGACACAAAGATGGTCTGGCTGGAGACGCCGAGCAACCCCGCGCTCACCGTCGTCGACATCGGCGCGCTGAGCCGGGTCGCCCACGAGCGCGGGGCGCGTGTCGTCGTCGACAACACCTTCGCCACTCCCTACCTCCAGCGCCCGCTCGGGCTCGGCGCGGACGCGGTGGTGCACTCGGCCACCAAGTACCTCGGCGGTCACTCCGACGTCGTGGGCGGCTTCGTCGCGGTGGACGACCGCGAGCTCGCGGCGCACGTCGGCTTCCTCCAGAACGCGGTCGGCGCGGTCCCGAGCCCGTTCGACTGCTTCCTCGTGCTGCGGGGGGTCAAGACGCTCGCGCTGCGGATGGAACGCCACTGTGAGAACGCCCGCGCCGTCGCCGCGATGCTCGCCGAGCACCCGGCCGTCTCCCAGGTGCTCTACCCCGGGCTCCCGAACCACCGCGGCTACGCGGTCGCCACCCGCCAGATGCGCGACTTCGGCGGCATGGTGAGCTTCCTCTCCGCCGGCGGCGAGGACGGCGCGCTCGCGATGCTGGAGAAGACGCGGCTGTTCACCCTCGCCGAGTCGCTCGGCGGGGTGGAGTCTCTGATCGAGCATCCTGCCCGCATGACCCACGCCTCGGCTGCGGAGTCCCCGCTCGCGGTGGACCCAGCGCTCGTGCGGATCTCGGTCGGGATCGAGTCCACCGCCGACCTCCTCGCCGACCTGGAGCAGGCGCTCTCCGGCTGACCGCCGACCGCGCGGTGACATTCTGCCGCGACCGGTTTAGCGTCGGGCATGGTGGCGACCCAGACGGCACTGTCGACCGGCCGCTACGAGCTCGCCGAGCGCGTCGGATCGGGCGGCATGGGCGAGGTGTACCGCGCCCGCGACCAGGTCCTCGGGCGCGACGTGGCGGTCAAGCTCCCGGCGCTCCACGACTCCCCGGCCGCACGCGAGCGGTTCCGGCGCGAGGCGACGTCGGCGGCGCGCCTCGACCATCCGAACATCGTCCGCGTGTACGACTGGGACGAGGCCGACGGCACCGCGTTCATCGTCATGGAGTACGTCGAGGGCAGCGACCTGCACCAGCTGCTGCACGCCCGGCGGAAGCTGCCGGTGGCCGAGGCGGCGGCGATCGGAGTGCAGGTCGCGGACGCGCTCGCGCACGCGCATGCACGCGGCGTGGTGCACCGCGACATCAAGCCCGCCAACGTGCTCCTGACGGGCGACGGCACGGTGAAGGTCACCGATTTCGGGATCGCGCGCACCGCGGGGACCGACACGCTCACGGAGCCCGGCGCGGTGGTGGGCACCGCGGGATACGTCTCGCCCGAGCAGCTGCGCCGCGTGCCGGTCGACGGCCGCAGCGACGTGTACGCGCTCGGCATGCTGCTCTCGACGCTGACGGGAGGCGCGCGCGGCGCGCTCGCGCCGGTGATCGCGCGCGCGACCGCGCCCGAACCGGACGCGCGCTACCAGAGTGCCCAGGACATGCGCACCGCGTTGGCGGCCGTCGCCGCGGGCGAGCACGTCAGGACCGCGCGGCTCGTGCCGCTCCCGCCGCCGCGCGCGCCGGACCGACCCGCGGCGCCCGTCCCACCGACGCGCCTCGCGAAGCCGCGCCCGCGCCGGCCGCGACGCTCGCGGGTGTGGAAGTTGCGCCACGTGGTGCTGGTTGCGCTGCCGCTGCTCCTGGTCCTCGGCGGCGGCGCGGCCGCGTACGTGGTCCTCACCTCCGCGCCGCCCCAGGTCGTGGTGCCCGAGGTCGTGAACACCGACGCGACGGCCGCGAGCGCGTCGCTGCGGCAGGCCAAGCTCGCGGTCGACGTGCGCTACGTCGACGACCCCAACGTCGGCGGGACGGTGCTCGCGCAGCGCCCGGTGAGCGGCCGGCGGGTCGACGAGGGCAGCACCGTCGTCCTCACCGTGAGCCGCACCCGCGCCGTGGTGCCCGACGTCGGCGGCCGGGCGCTCGACGCGGCCCGCACCGAGCTCGCCGCGCGCGGCTTCGCCACCGTCGACGTGTCCTACCAGGACACCGAGGACGAGGACCCCGGTACCGTCCTCGGCTCCACGCCGGCGCCGGGCATCCGCGCCGACAAGCGCGCCCCGCTCACGCTCCTCGTCGCGCGCGATCCGTACGTCGACGTCCCGCCGGTCGTGAGCACGAGCGAGGCGTCGGCGGACGCCGCGCTCCAGGGGCTCGGGCTCGTCCCCGCGCGGAGCGTCCGCAGCAGCCGGACGGTGCCGGCGGGCACCGTGATGTCGGTGAACCCGCGGCCGGGCCAGTCGATCCGGCGTGGCTCGACGGTCACGCTCGAGGTGTCGAGCGGGCCCCGCCAGCTCACGGTGGCATCCGTGGTCACGTGGAGCCGCGACGCCGCGGTCGAGCAGCTCGAGCACGACGGTTTCCTGGTGGCGATCCAGGTCGCGCCGGTCACGTCGTCGGCACAGGACGGGCGGGTCGTGGCCCAGAGCCCCAACGGCGGCACCGCCGCCGAGGGCTCGACCGTGACCATCACGCTCGGGCAGCGCACGGCGCGCTCCGGCCACGACAGTTAGTTGCCCTCGCTAATCATTCCGGCTACCCTGACGGCATGCCCGCGGGTGCCGCCTCCACGACCTCACCAGCCCGGCTGGCGTCGAGCCTCCGGCTGATCATCGCCCGCCTCGCGCGGCGGGCCCGCCAGGAGGCGCTCGGGGCGGGGGAGGACCTCACCGCGTCGCGCATCGCCGCGCTCGCCACCATCGAGCGGTACGGCCCGATCACGCTGGGCGACCTCGCCGCGCTCGAGCAGGTGCGGCCCCCGAGCATGACGCGCATCGTGGCCCGCCTCGAGGAGACCGGACTCACGACGCGCGAGGTCGACGCCCGGGACCGCCGCAGCGTGAAGGTGCAGGTCACCGAGGAGGGCAAGCGGGTGCTCGACCGGAGCCGCACGCGCCGTGACGCGTTCCTCGCCCAACGCGTGGCGCGCCTCACCGAGGAAGAGCGCGACCGGCTCGCGCGAGCGCTTCCGCTCCTCGAGCAGTTGTTGGAGGAAGAAGACTGAGCTTCTCACCCCGCACCGTCGCGTCGGACACCTTCCGGTCGCTCCGGACCCGCAACTACCGCCTGTTCTTCTACGGCCAGGGCGTCTCGCTCTGGGGTACCTGGATGCAGACGGTGGCCCAGGGCTGGCTCGTGCTCGAGCTGTCCCACAACAGCGGCGTCGCCGTCGGCCTCGTGGTGGCGATCCAATTCTTGCCGACGCTCCTGCTCGGGTTCTGGGGCGGTGTCGTCGCCGACCGGTTCGACAAGCGGCGGCTGCTCTTCGTGTACGCCACCGCGCAGCTCGTCATCGCGGCCGCGCTCGGCGCGGTCGTGCTCGCGGGCGCCGCCACGCTGCTCCTCGTCTACGGGTTCGCCGCGCTCGCGGGCCTCGCCCAGGCGTTCGACAACCCTGCCCGGCAGGCGTTCGCGGCCGAGATGGTGCCGCCCGAGGATCTTCCGAACGCGATCGGCCTGAACAGTGCGCTCTTCCAGGCTTCACGCGTGATCGGTCCCGCGATCGCGGGTGTGATCATCGCCATCAGCGGCACCGGCTGGTGCTTCGTCCTGAACGCGCTGTCGTTCGTGGCGCTCCTCGTCGCCCTGGCGCGGATGCGGCCGACCGAGCTCTACCGCACCGCGCCCGTGGCGAGCGGCAAGGGCCAGGTCCGCGAGGGGCTCCGCTACATCTGGGACACGCCGCTGCTCCGGGCGTTGCTGCTGCTCATGGTGGTGGTGGGCACGCTCGCCATCAACTTCCCGGTCGTGCTCCCGCTCATCGCCAAGATCACGTTCCACGGCGGCGCGGGCACCTACGGGCTCATGGTCGCCGCCATGGGGGTCGGCGCGCTGTTCGGCGCGCTCTTCGTCGCCCACCGGAGCGAGGCGACGATCCGGTTCCTGTTCGGCGCCGGGATGCTCTTCGGCGCCGGCATCACCGCGGCGTCGTTCGCGCCCTCGCTCGCGCTGTTCGTGGCGCTCGCCGCCATAGTCGGCCTCGTGCAGATGGCGTTCATCGCCACCGCGAACTCGATGCTCCAGCTCAACTCCGACCCGCAGATGCGCGGACGCGTGATGGCGGTGTGGTCGGTTGCGATCCTCGGCAGCACCCCCATCGGCGGGCCGCTGATCGGCTGGATCAGCAGCGTCACCAGCCCCCGGGTCGGCCTCGCGGTCGGCGGCATCGGCACGCTCGCCGCGACTGCAGTGTTCGTCGGGGGGCTGCTCCGCCGCCGCACCGTGGCGACCCTCGACGCCGAGCCCCCCGCGCTCGGGTCCCTGCCGGTCGACGGGCTCGCGCCCGCGGCTCAGACGAGCCGCGTCGTCGGCACCGACTCGATCCCATCGGCCGCGAGCTCGCTCACCGCGGCGACCGGGTCGGGATCGGAGAACAGCGTCCCGTCGCTGTAGTCGGACGGGCGCCCGGTGGCGTCGACCACCCACCAGCTCGCCTCCAGCGCGATCCCGTTGGGATCGGTGAAGTAGATCGAGCGGATGAAGCCGTGGTCGACCACGCCGGTGACCTCGGAACCCGCCTCGAGGAGCCGCTTGCGGAGCATCTCCAGCGCGTGCTCGTCGGGCACGTCGAAGGAGATGTGGTCGAGCTGGATGGCACGGTCCGACGGTCCGCCGGCCGGCTTGGCGAAGGTCTCCATACCCGGCACCTCGAAGAACGCGATGGTGTTGCCGTCGTCCATCTCGAAGAAGTAGTGGCGCATCGGACCGGCCATGGTGGTGGCGACGAGCCGCATGCCGAGCACGCCCGCGTAGAAACGGACGGTCGCGTCCATGTCGGGCGTCACGAGCGCGAGGTGGTTGATGCCGCGCCACCGGGGTGCATCGGGAAGTTCGCTGCTCATGGCGTGTCCTCTCGTCCGGCTCGTCCCGTCGGTCTCATGGTAGGCCCGGCGTGCCGCAGTCGAGCCGGTCGAACGCGTCGAGGAGCGCGCGGGTGCGGCGGTGCACCGCGACGTCGCTGTCGGCACCGAGCGAGCGCAGCGCCCACGCGCGCGTCAGCCTGCCCGCGGCGCGGCCGGGTGTGAGCGTGCGGTCGGGGGGCCGCTCCGGGTCGAGGTAGAGCGACAGCGCCAGCGCGCGCACGGTGTCACGACCGGGGTCGACGCCCTCGTCCCGCAGCTTGTGGATGACGTAGGACGCGATCACCTGCAGCTCGCGCACGCCGCGCCGTGCGGTCGACGCCAGCGTGATCGTGACCGGGAGGGCGATGGCCGCGTACTTGGCCGCCTTCGCCGCCGGAACCGGGGCCTTGCCGCTGGTGCGCAGGATCCGGAGGCCGCGTTCCGCGGCCGGACGGGCGAGCGCGACGAACCCCGCGAGCGCACCCGCCGCCGCCCCGGCGCGCGCCCCGCTGGGGTGCTCCAACATCGCTCGCGCGAACTCGTCGTTGCTGCGGATCTTGAGCGGCTCGTCGAAGACGCGGTCGAGCGCCGAGTCGACGAGCGCGCGCACCTGGTCGCGCAGCCGGCGGGAGCGGAACTGCTCCCCGCGCGGCACCGGCTCGAGTGTCACTGAGGCGGCCCCGCATGGAACATGCGCCGGAAGTCGTCGGTGGTGTTCACGTGGGGGAACGGCTCGTCGGGCACCGCCACACCGAGCCGGTTGCAGATGGGTTCCCAGCCGTCGCCGGGCCGGTACTCGAGCAGCCGGTCGGCGGGCAGGCTCTCCCGCACGGTCCGGTTGTGCTGCTCGTAGGCCGCCTTGGCCGCGGGCTCGTCGAGGAAGTCGGGGGTGAAGGTGTCGCGGATGAATTCGCTGCGCCAGTCCTCGGGATCGCCGGCGACGATGCCGCGGCGCATGCCGTCGAAGATGGTCGCGTCCGCGCTCTTCCACCAGGCGTCGGCGCTGTCGCGCACCGACAGGAGCACGAGCGCGTCCGGGTTCGCATCGGCGAGCTCGCGCCAGTAAGTGCACGCGGGCCAGTCGACGGTCGCTACGTAGTGCGCCAGGAACTTGTCCCAGTCGGGCGGATCGCCGGCGGCGGCGCGGGCCCAGACCTCGCCGTGCTCGGGATGCTCGAAGGTCTCGACCATGTGGTAGCAGGGCCCGTCGAGGAGCAGCTCGAGCGCGCTCTTCAAGGACAGCGTCCCCGTGCGTCCCAGCCCGGCCCCGACGACCCGCAACGTCATGTGCCCCCCCTCGACTCGGCGACGAGCCCGTCGCACAGCGCATCCAGTGCACGTTCGTACCGCTCGGCGGGATCGCTCCCCGCCGGGTTCAGGCCCACGAGCTCGAGCATCACCAGCCCGTGCATGGTGGCCCACACGATCTCGGCCAGGTGCTCGGGCTTGCCCTCGAAGACCCCGGCGTCGATGCACCGCTGGATGCGCGCGACCAGGCGCCCGAACGCCTCGTGCGCGACCGCGTGGCCCTCGTCGCTCGAGCGGAAGTCGGGCACCGCGCGTCCGAACATGATCAGGTAGTGGGTCGCGTGCGCGAGCGCGCCGACACGGTAGACGGTTGCCGCCGCGCGCAGGTCTGCGAGCGGGTCGTCGGTCTCGGGCAGCTCGGACATCGAGCCGCAGAGCTGCTCGAAACCCTCGACGTAGAGGCGCTCGACGACCCCGTCCTTGCCGCCGAAGCGGCTGTACAGCCCCATCGTCGAGCAGCCCGCTTCGGCCGCGATCCGCCGGACGGTCAGCGCGCCGGCGCCCTCGCTCGTGAGAAGACGCCCGGCCGCCTCGAGGATCGCCCGGGTCTGCTCGTCCTGCGACGCCATCACCGTCAGTCTCCCCCATCTGTCGCACCGGCGCTTGACACGTTGTAATAACGTCGTTATTATAACGCCGTCATAACACCGTTTCAACTTCGCCCTGAGCGGACGCCCCTCCTCCGGAGGTCCGAACGATGATGACCCGCCCCACTGCTCCCTCCGCATCCGGCCCCTCCGCACCGGGCCGGCGCGTCCTGCGCCGGCCGAGCCAGACCCAGGACCAGGTCCACGACCGCCGGTGGTTCACCCTGGGCGTGCTGTGCGTGAGCCTCCTCGTGATCGTGCTCGACAACACGATCGTCAACGTCGCCCTGCCGACGCTCGTCCGCGAGCTCGGGACGAGCGTGAGCGATCTCCAATGGGTGGTCGACGCGTACACGCTCGTCTTCGCCGGGCTGCTCCTCACCGCGGGAAGCCTCGGCGACCGCTTCGGGCGCAAGGGCGCGCTGACCGTGGGCCTGGCCGTGTTCGGGACCGCGTCGTTCGCGGCCGCGATGGCCGACAGCGTGGGTGCCCTCGTGGCGGCGCGGGCGGTCATGGGGCTCGGTGCCGCGTTCATCATGCCGACCACGCTGTCGATCCTGACCAACGTGTTCACCGACGCGCGGGAGCGGGCCGCGGCCATCGGGATCTGGGCCGGCATCGCGGGCGCGGCGGTCGCGCTCGGTCCGGTGACCGGCGGCTTCCTCCTCGATCACTTCTGGTGGGGCTCGGTCTTCCTCGTGAACGTGCCGGTCGTGATCCTCACGCTCGTGGCGGTGCACTTCCTGGTGCCGCGTTCCCGCAGCGCGGTGCCCACGCGGATCGACTTCGTGGGTGCCGCGGTGTCGATCGTCGGGCTGGTCGCGCTCGTGTGGTCGATCATCGAAGCGCCGAGCCGTGGCTGGACCAGCCCCGCGATCCTCGGCGGCTTCGCGCTCGCCGGCGTCGCGGTCCTGGTGTTCGTGCTGTGGGAGCGCCACACCGATCACCCGATGCTCGACGTCCGCTTCTTCGCCAACCCGCGCTTCACCGCCGCCAGCCTGTCGGTGACGCTGATGTTCCTCGCGCTGTTCGGCTTCATCTTTCTGTCGACGCAGTACCTGCAGTTCGTGCTCGGGTACACGCCGCTGCAGGCGGGTATCCGGACGCTCCCGTTCGCGGCGATGATGATGCTGTTCGCGCCGCTGTCGTCGAAGCTCGTCGAGCGCTTCGGTACCAAGCGGATCGTGGTGACGGGGATCCTCGCCTTCGCGGCCGGGCTCATGGTCGCGTCGACGTCGACCGCCGCCAGCGGCTACGGGCGCATCGGCGGCGCGATGCTCCTCCTCGGTGCCGGGATGGGCCTGGCCATCGCACCCGCGACCGACTCCATCATGGGCTCGCTGCCGCCGGACAAGGCGGGCGTGGGGTCGGCGGTGAACGACACGACCCGTGAGGTCGGCGGCGCGATCGGCGTCGCCGTCGTCGGGAGCCTGCTCTCGTCGCTCTACGGCTCGAGGCTCGCCGACATCGCGCCCGCGTCGTTGCCGCACGCGGCGCGCGCGGCCGCGGGGGAATCGGTCGGTGCCGCGCTCGAGGTCGGCCGCCACGCCGGGGCCGCCGGCGGTGCGCTCGCCGACGCGGCACGGGACGCGTTCGTGTACGGCATGCAGCGCGCATCGTGGCTCATGGCGCTCATCGCGCTTAGCGGTGCCTTCGTGGCGTGGCGCTTCCTGCCGGCGCGCGCGAGCAGCGCGGGCGCGGCCGTGGTCGTGGAGGGCGAGCCCGAGGTCGAGGTCGCGGCCTGAGCGGGCCGCGACCCGGTGGTCAGCCGGCCTCGGCGAGCCCCACCGGGCACGCGAGGCCGGTGCCGCCGAGACCGCAGTACCCACCGGGGTTCTTCGCCAGGTACTGCTGGTGGTAGTCCTCGGCGTAATAGAAGGTGGGTGCTTCGCGGATCTCGGTGGTGATGTCGCCGTAGCCCGCGGCGTGCAGCACCTCCTGGTACGCGTCGCGCGACGCCTCCGCGGCTGCACGCTGCGCGTCGGAGTGCCAGTAGATCGCGGAGCGGTACTGCGTGCCGACGTCGTTGCCCTGGCGCATGCCCTGTGTCGGGTCGTGGTTCTCCCAGAACAGCTTGAGCAGCGCGTCGTACGACACCACCGCGGGGTCGAACACGACCTGGACCGCCTCGGTGTGACCGGTGTGACCGCTGCACACCTCCTGGTAGGTGGGATTGGGCGTGAACCCGCCCGCGTAGCCCACCGCGGTGCTGTAGACGCCGTCCGCCTGCCAGAACACGCGCTCGGCACCCCAGAAGCAGCCCATGCCGAAGGTGGCGACCTCGAGCCCCGCGGGGAACGGCGGCGGCAGCGGGTGGCCGTTCACGAAGTGCGTCTCCGGCACCGGCATCTCGTCGTCGCGCCCGGGCAGCGCGTCCTCCGCGGTCGGCATCGCCAGCTTGTCCCGTCCGAACCAGGCCATCCCGGTCTCCTTCGCGTCGCTCGATCCTGCGCCTCGCGCAACACCGCGATCGCGGCGATCCATCCCGGACGGGAGCCTCCGACGAGCCTCAGACGGGCGGATCCGACGGGCACGTGAGCTGCGCACCACCAGGGTGCACGTGGTCGCGCAGCTTGCGCAAGGCCGCCGACAGCTGCGCGAGCTCCTCGGGGTCGAACAGGCCGAAGAAGCTCTCGTCGAGGCGCTCGAGGTGGCCGGGCATCGCCGCCTCCACCTTGGCGCGCCCGGCGTCGGTGAGCACGGCATAGGCGCCGCGCCGGTCGCCGGGGCACGACGCGCGCCCGACCAGGCCGGCGGCTTCGAGGCGGTCGACCGCCCGGGTGAGCCCACTCGGCGAGCGCGACACCTGGGCCGCGAGATCGCTCATCCGGAGCCGGCCGCCCGGGGAGCGGGCGAGGCGCAGGAGCACCTCGAACCACTGCGCCGGCAGGTCGCAGCGCGCCGCGAGGTCGCGGGTGAGTACGTCGGAGAGACCCGCGGAGGCCTCGAACAGCAGTCCTGCGGTGGTGAGCCGCTCGTCGTCGAGATCGCGTGCCATCTCAGCAGGATATCCCGAAATTGCTTGCACTCGCAATCATTGCTGGGTAGGGTACGTGCACGAGCAAACATTGATTCCGCAACTGCCCTTCGGCGGTTGCCCCCCACGGAGGCCCCCCTTTGACCACCACCATCGCCCCCACCCGCACCGTCGACGGCACGCAGGTCCCGCCCCCGGGCACGTACGAGCTCGACGCCTCGCACACCACGGCCGGCTTCGTCGCTCGGCACCTCATGGTCGCGAAGACGCGCGGCCGGTTCGGCTCGCTGCGGGGCGCCGTGGTCATCGGGGAGGACCACCTCGCCAGCTCGGTGGAGGTCGAGATCGACACCGCCAGCGTCGACACCGGCGACGAGACGCGCGACGCCCACCTGCGGAGCGCCGACTTCTTCGACGTGGAGCAGCACCCGACCATCACTTACCGCAGCACGTCGGTCCGTCCGGCCGAATCTGGTCACTGGGCAGTCGAAGGCGACCTCACCGTGAGCGGCGTGACCCACCCGGTCGTGCTCGACGTGGTGTTCGAGGGCGGCGCCACCGACCCGGCCGGGAACGTCCGGATCGGGTTCACGGCCTCCGCCGAGATCGACCGCGAGGCCTTCGGCCTCCGCTGGAACCGGGCGCTCGAGGGTGGCGGCTTGCTCGTGGGCAAGCAGGTCGCGATCGAGATCGAGGCCGAGGCCGTGCTCAGGTCCTGACCAAACGGCTCGACTGCCCCACTCGCGACGGAACGGTTCGCGAAACGCTTGCGCTTCGCGAACCGTTTCGTGGTAGTGAAGGGCCTAGCGTGGCGCAGAGCGTGGACCTCAGGCCCTCGCCACGCGCGGCCGATGCCCGAAGGGGCTCTGCCGGGCACCACGGCGGCTCCGGGCCGACAGCACCGGAACGAGGGGGAACGTGCCGCATCCGAGCGATCCCGAGGGCCGGCTCGAGGCTCGCTACGCAACCCCGCGCGCCCGCTTCGCGTGGAAGTGGCTGCGCTGGACGCGGCTCCCGCTGACCGTCCCGATCCTCCTCGTCGCCGGGGTCACGGTGGTGGTCGACGTGGTCACCGCATGGCTGAACGTGCCCCTCGGCCATCTCGGCCGGGTCCCGATCTCGCCCGCGCTGCCCATCGGCGTCCTGCTCGCGTGCATGGTCGGGCTGGGTCGCATCGGCCTCGACCGCGCCAACGTCCGGGCGTGGCGTGAGTTCCTCCTCGTGAGCGGGTTCGTGCTCGTCTTCGGGACCTGGCAGTACGCCGAGCACGTCCACGGCGGCCAGGAGGCGCTGGGCCTCGTGCTCGGCGCGCTGGGCGAGGAGCTCGTCTACCGGCTGGCGGTGCTCGTGCTCGTGGGTGCGGTGTGTGCCGCGCTGCTCGGGCGCAACTGGCGCAACGCGGAGGACTGGGGCGTCGGGCCAGGGCTCGTCGCGCTGGCCGCCGCCGGGCTCGTGTTCACGTTCCTCCCCGGGCACGTCGCGCAGATGAGCGACACCCTGCACGCGCTCCCGTTCGCGTGCCTCGGCGTCGTCCTCGGGTACGCGGTGCTGCGCACCGGGGCGTTGCTCCCCGCGTCGGTGGTCCACGCGGTGCTGAACCTGGCGACCATCGCCGCCGTCGTCGGGACCATCCCCGTGCCGCTGCGCACCGCGCTCTCCGCCTCCGCGCTCGTCGCGCTGGTGCTCGGCACCACGGTGGCCGGGATGCGGCTCGGGATCCTCCGCCGGGTCGCGGTGAGCGGGCAGTCGTCACCGAGCTCGGCGCCTGCGTGACCCCGGGGCCGGCCGCGCCTCGCCGGCGTACGACCGGTCAGCCCGCGTCGAGGTCGAGGGGAAGGCCCGGATCGGGAGGGCGAGCCCGTGGGGACGTGTCGCCGTCGGCGATCCCGTCGTCGACGGGGTGCTCCACGACCGCGATCACGCGGGTCTGCATGAACCGGGCGGTGCGCACGACCTGGCCGGTGCGGGTCACCTCGGCGACCTCGACGATCCCGCGCCCGGTCGTGGTCTCGACCCGGCGGCCGGCGCGGGAGGCCAGTATCTCGTAGGTGCGCGTGGCGCCGTCGCCCACGTCGACGACGACCTCGACTCGGTCTCCCTTCACGATCCCATGATCGCCCACCCCGCCGCCGACTGCCAGGCCTCCCGCCGCGTCTCTCGCCTGCCCACGGTCCGGGTGTGGCGACAGGCCCGGGGAATCGTCTCTAGGCTGGAGCCGCGTGAACCAGCTGAGCACGAACTGGCGCGGGGCGCTGGTGATCGCCGCGATGGTGGTCACCGGCATCGTCCTCCTGGCGATCGACCCGGGGAACGACGCCCTCCCGATCGGCGTGAGCTCGATCGGGCAGAGCTCCTCGGCGACCGGCACCACCTCTCCTTCCACCGGCACGACGAGCCCCACCGCCACCACCCGGAAGGGTTCCGCCGGGTCGACCACCACCACGACGGTGCCGCCCGCTCAGCGGCCGGTGCTCAAGCAGGGCTCGAGCGGCCCCGACGTCATGACGCTCCAGCAGAAGCTGATCGCGGCCGGGTACCTCGCCGGCACCGCCGACGGCAACTTCGGCGCTGCGACCCAGGCTGCCGTGATCAAGTTCCAGCAGGCGAAGAACCTCCCCGCCGACGGCGTCGTGGGGGCGTCGACGTGGGCGGCGCTCGGCTGACCGCTCCGATCCCAACCGATCCGATCCCGGCCGATTCCGATCCGGCACGATCCGATCCCGGCCGGTCCGATCCCGGCCGAATCAATCCCGGCGGTTCTGCCGGCCGTACAGGAGGAATGATGGAGAAGGGCGATCACGTCGAGGACTTCGAGCTGTCCGACGAGACCGGCACGCCGCGCAAGCTCAGCGAGTTCCTCGCCAACGGGCCCGTGGTGCTGTTCTTCTACCCGGGTGCGCTCACTCCCGGCTGCACCAAGGAGAGCTGCCACTTCCGCGACCTCTCGTCGGAGTTCGCCGGTGCCGGCGCGCAGCGCGTCGGCATCAGCACCGATCCGGTCGAGAAGCAGAAGCAGTTCAGCGACAAGTACTCCTTCGACTACCCGCTGCTCGCCGACCCCGACGGGGGGGTCGCGGAGCAGTTCGGCGTCCGCCGCAAGGGCGGCCGCGCCAAGCGCCAGACTTTCGTGATCGCGCCGGACGGCACCGTCGTGGACGTGATCCGAAGCGAGCTGAGGTTCAGCGTGCACGCGGATCGTGCGCTCGAGGCGCTGCGGTCGGCCTCTGCCTGAGCGAGCCCGTCGGCGGGCGACCGGGGCGGCTTGCAGTCGGGGTGCGCGAGGGGCCACCATCGCGGGAGGACGCACGCCGCGGAGGTGATGCCATTGGGCGCCATCGGGAAGCCGAAGCGGGAGATCTTCATCCCCGTGCCCGACCCCGCGCCGCCGGTGACGGTGCCCGAGCCCGTGCGCGAGCCCGTGCCGATGGAGCCCGCCCCGCTCGAGCCCGCCCCGCTCGAGCCGGTGGGCGCTGCGCCGCGACGGAGCCGCTGATGATCGAGGAGGAACCTCCCGTCGACGAGACCCCAGTCGCCGGTGGACCCCTCCCGTGGGACGTCTTCGCGACGCCCATCCAGGGCCGCAAGTTCGCCCGCCTGGTGGTACGAGGAGAGCGGGTGGCGTTCCTGCCCGCGTTCTTCCAGGCGAACAGCGGCGTGTACGGCGCGATCTCGGTCGCCGCGTGCGAGCTGGGCGAGCCGCACTCCGCGCCGGACGCCCGCTGCACGTGCGGGTTCTACGCGGTCGACAACGACGAGGACCTGTGGCGGCTCGGCGGCGGCGACCCGGAGCTCGTGGTGCTCGACGTCGAGCTCTCGGGCCGGCTGATCGAGCACGAGCACGGCTACCGCGCGAGCAACCAGCGCGTCCGTCGGGTGCGGGTGCCGCGTCGGTGCGCCCGTTGCGGCCGGGAGGCGGAGATGCTCCACCGCCGCCTCTTCGGCGCGGTCGTGCCCGCGTGCGGGCGTTGCGCGCGCCGCCCGTTGTCCCTCGAGGTCGCGGCGGAGTCGCTCGAGGCGCCGGTCGAGTTCTCCGGCGAGGAGGCCACGCCCGCGACCCGCTCGCAACGCGCGCTGCTCCTCCTCGCCCAGCTCGTCGCCCCGATCCTCGTGCTCGCGGCGGCGGTCGCGCTCACCGTCCCGTTCGGCACGTGGCCGTTGCTGCCGCTCGGTCAGCTCGCGGTCGTCGTGTGGCTGCTCGCCCGGCCGTGGGCGGTGTCGCGGCTCGCGAAGCGGTTGCATGTCCCGAGAGCCGAGGTTGCCCGGCTCGAACACCGATGGACCGGCTCCACCGTCGTCTTCACCGTGTGCTGCGGGTTCGCCGCGATGCTCGTGCCCGTGATGCTCCTCGGGCCGCAGGCACCCTGACCGCGCGGTACCGTCTGCCCGAGAACCGACGGCGCGTCGGCGCGACGAGGGAGAACAGCGTGGAATTCATCCAGTACGAGGTCGTCGACCAGGTCGCGGTGATCACCCTCGACCGTCCCGAGAAGGCGAACGCGCAGCACCGGCCGCTCCTCGTCGAGCTGAACGAGAGCTTCGAGCGCGCGGTCGCCGACGACGACGTCAACGTCGTCGTGCTCCAGGCGAACGGCCGGCACTTCTCGGCCGGTCACGACCTGGGCGGCTCGCGCCCGCAGACCACCGAGAACGGCGACACCGCGGCGCCGCGCCGGCCCTACACCATGGACGACACCTACCGGAGCGAGGCCGAGTACTTCCTCGGCTACTCCATGGCCTGGCGCAACATCCCGAAGCCGTCGATCGCGGCGGTGCAGGGCAAGTGTGTCGCGGCCGGGCTGATGCTGTGCTGGCCGTGTGACCTCATCATCGCCGCCGACAACGCCGAGTTCTCCGACCCCACCGCGCGCCTCGGTCTCGCCGGCGTCGAGTACATGGCGCACACGTGGGAGTTCGGGGCCCGCAAGGCGAAAGAGCTGCTGTTCCGGAGCACCGCCATCACCGCCGAGGAGGCGCTGACGCTCGGGATGGTCAACAAGGTGGTGCCGCTCGAGGACCTGCGGGCGGAGGCGATGGCCTGGGCGCGTGACATCGCCACCCTCGACCCGATCATGACGCGGCTGATCAAGCGCGGTATCAACGCCACGCTCGACACGATGGGGTTCACCGCCTCGCTCGACCACAGCTTCGACATCCACGAGCTCGCCCACGGCATCATGGCGTCGATGCGCGCCGCGAACCCGGACGTGCGCCCCACCAACGTCCTGGACCACATGCGGGCGACGAACCGCAGCATCGAGGAGCGCCAGCTCGCCGAGCGCGGGTCCGCCGCGTCCTGACCCCAACTTCAAGCTTGCGTCACTCCAACGGAAAGCCCGTTCAAGTGACGCAAGTTTGCGGGTGCGCGCGGGTGCGACGGCCGTCAGCCCAGCGCGGGCACAATGGGGGGTAAATGTTCTGACAAGGCCCGACAGGTCCGCCTGTCGGGGTGCCGATGCTCGGGGTGGAGGCGATCGGGGCGAGCGTGATTGGCAGGTCCGTTGACCGGAGCTGATCGAAGTGGAGTCCGATCATGGAAGTGACACCCGACGAGCTGCGCCATCCCGACCTCAAGGAGTCGTTCCGCGGCTATCACCGCGACGACGTCGACAGCGTGCTCGAGAGCGCGGCCGCGACGATCGAGCACCTCGACCGACAGCTACGTGGAATCGTCGTCGACGGTGAGTCGCCGCCACCGCTCACGCCGCGCGTCACCGAGGCGGACCTGCTCTCACGGGCGCTCGTCATGGCGCAACGCGCCGCGGACGAGACGGTGACGGAGGCGAACGCCCGAGCCGAAGGGATCATGCGCGACGCCGAGCAGCACGCCCAGGCGCTCGTCGGTGAGGCGGAGATGAACGCGCGCCGGCTGGTGGAAACGGAGCGCCGCCGTCGCGCCGAGGAGCTCGATCAGCTCACCCGGCGGTGTGACGAGCTGCGCGCCGACGCCGCGGCGCTCGACGAGTACGTCTCGCGCTACCGGTCGCGCGTGCGCGACGCGCTGGAGACCGAGCTCTCGGCCATCGGGCTCACGTTCGCGGTCGAGCCTCCGTCGTCACGTCCCGACCTGCACGACGTCCACCCGTAGCCTGCGCCACCGCGTCCCTCCCCTCCGCGGCCCGACGGCCGATCGGCCGGTCACGACGGCTACCGTGCGAGCGGTGCGAGCACGGCGAGCGGCGGCGCGATGGGTCACGGTTGCGCTCGCGGCGGCCGTGCTCGTCGGCGGGTACGCGTCGGCGGCGTCCGCCGCCGGGAAGCCCGCACCCGCCGGCCCGCGGGCGTCGAAGGCGTCGAAGATGGTGTGCGAGCACGAGGCGCAGCAGGACATCGCGGGCGTCCTCGGGGTGAAGCCCACCCAGGTGACCACCCCGACGTGGGCCGACCACGTGTACTCCTGCAGCTACGTGTACCCGAGCGGGTCGTTCACCCTCTCGGTGAAGGAGCTCTCGGGCCGGCCGGCCACCACGGCGTACTTCAAGGGACTCGCCGCTACCCTCGGGCGCCGCCCGGAGGCGCTGCCACTCGGGCAGGGGGCGTTCCTCACGACCGACGGGTCGGCCGTGGTGCGCAAGGACTACAAGGTGCTCGAGGTCGACGCGTCGTGGCTGCCGGCGCAGTTCGGGAAGCTCGCGCTCGTCCCGGCCGACGTGTCCGCCAGCGTGGCCAGCACCGTGCTCGGTTGCTGGAGCGGCGGCTGATCCATGCTGGCGGCCGCCTCACAACTGACGTACCTGCGCGCCATCGTGATCGGCGTGCTGCAGGGTGTCACCGAGCTGTTCCCGATCTCGAGCCTCGGGCACTCGGTGCTGCTCCCCGAGCTCTTCGGATGGGACAAGCTCGTGAGCGCGGAGTCGGCGAACGAGTCCTTCTACCTGGCGTTCCTCGTCGGGCTCCACGTGGCCACCGCGCTCGCCCTGCTCGTGTTCTTCTGGCGCGAGTGGGTGCGGGTGATCGGCGGCTTCTTCACGTCATTGCGCAAGCGCCGCATCGAGACGTCGGCCGAGCGCATGGCGTGGCTCCTCGTCGTGGGCACGATCCCCGTCGGCATCGTCGGCCTCGTGTTCGAGCACAGCCTCCGTACCCTGTTCGCCAAGCCGCTGGCGGCGGCGGTGTTCCTGACCATCAACGGCGTGATCCTCCTGCTCGGCGAACGGCTCCGTCGGCGCGCCTCGACGCGCGAGCTCGTCGCCACCCACGAGCACCATCCCGATCCCGGGAACGACGTCGGCCGCGACCTCGACACCCTCGACATGAAGGAAGGGCTCTTCGTCGGCTCGGCGCAGATTCTCGCCCTCTTCGCCGGCATCAGCCGCTCGGGCGTGACGATGGTCGCGGGTCTGCTCCGCGGCCTCGATCACGAGGACGCAGCACGCTTCTCGTTCCTCCTCGCGACGCCCGTGATCCTCGCCGCCGGCGTGTACAAGCTCCCCGACCTCCTGGGCAGCAACGGCGCGCAGGTGCGTGGTCAGGTGCTCGTCGGGAGCCTCGCCGCCGGGATCAGCGCGTACTTCGCGGTGCGCTTCCTCACCCGGTACTTCGAGACCCGCACGCTCACGCCCTTCGCGATCTACTGCCTCGTCTTCGGGATCGCGATGACCATCTACTTCCTCTGACCCCGCGTCCGCTGCCCCTTGCGGCTCCGAACACGTGTTCGCTAACG
The DNA here is from genome assembly GCA_964505725.1 of uncultured Bifidobacteriaceae bacterium. Taxonomy (GTDB): domain Bacteria; phylum Actinomycetota; class Acidimicrobiia; order IMCC26256; family DASPTH01; genus CAVRJC01. Next base: position 38,520 of record CAZDJK010000067.1, read on the forward strand.
TGGTGGGCATGACGGTCGTGGCTCCCGAGGCCGGAGGGGTCGGAGCGGTCGGAGGGGTCGGAGCGGTCGAAGGGCGGGTCCCGCCGTCGCGGGCCGTTTCGGGCGGCACCCTCGACGGCTTTCACCCCGCGGTCGCCGAGTGGTTCCGCCGTCGCTTCCCCGAAGGGCCGACGCCTCCCCAGCGCGACGGTTGGCCGTCGATCGCCGCTCGGCGCGACACGCTGATCGCCGCGCCCACCGGCTCCGGCAAGACCCTGGCCGGGTTCCTCGTGTGCATCGACCGCCTCTACCGCGCCCACGAGGCGGGCGAGCCGGTCGACGGCGTCGCGCGCGTGGTGTACGTGTCGCCGCTCAAGGCGCTCGCGGTCGACATCGCGGAGAACCTCCAGCGGCCGCTCTCGGAGATCGCCGAGATCGCGTGCGGGCTCGGCTGCGACCCTCCCGACATCCGCGTCGCGGTGCGCACCGGCGACACGCCGCCGTCGCAGCGCGCGTCGATGACGCGCCATCCTCCGAGCTTCGTGGTCACCACGCCCGAGTCGCTGTATCTCCTCGTCACCAGCGCGAGCGGTCGAGCGGCGCTGCGCACGGTCGACACGGTCATCGTGGACGAGATCCACGCCGTCGCGCGCGACAAGCGCGGGTCGCACCTGGCGCTCACGCTCGAGCGCCTCGAGGCGCTGTGCGACACGCGGCCCGTGCGCATCGGCCTGTCGGCCACCCAGCGCCCGGTCGAGACCGTCGCCCGGCTGCTCGTCGGCGACCGCCCGCTTCCCGTGATCGCCGACTCCGGTCACCAGCGCGAGCTGGAGCTGTCGGTCGAGCTCCCCGAGGGCGAGCTGGAGGCGGTCGCCAGCGCGGAGCAGCTCGCGGACGTGCTCGACCGCATCGCGGCCCACGTGCTCGAGCACCGCACGACCCTCGTGTTCGTGAACACGCGCCGCCTCGCCGAGCGTTTCGCGCACCAACTGGGCGAGCGGCTCGGCGACGACGTCGTCGCCGCGCACCACGGCTCGCTGTCGAAGGACCGGCGCGCCCGCGTCGAGTCTCGTCTGCGCGCCGGCGACCTGCGCGCGCTCGTGGCGACCGCGTCGCTCGAGCTGGGCATCGACATCGGGCCGGTGGAGCTCGTGTGCCAGATCGGCACGCCGCGTTCGATCGCGACGTTCCTGCAGCGCGTCGGGCGCTCCAACCACACCCGCTCCGGAGTGCCGAGGGGCGTGCTCTACCCCCTCACGCGCGACGAGCTGATCGAGTGCGCCGCGCTCCTCGCCGCGGTGCGGGCCGGCCGCCTCGACGCCATCCACCTGGCGCCGATGCCGCTTGACGTCGCGGCGCAGCAGGTGATCGCCGAGGTCGCGGCCGAGGACTGGCACACCGACGCGCTCTACGACCTGGTGCGCCGCGCCGAGCCCTACCGCGAGCTCACGCGCGAGCAGTTCGACCAGATCCTCGACCTCGTGTCGCGGGGCGTGGAGACGGGCCGGGGCCCGCGTGGGCGCTACGTCCACCACGACGCGGTGAACGGCGAGGTACGGGGCCGCAAGGGCGCGCGCATCGCGGCGCTCACGTCGGGGGGTGCGATCCCCGAGACGGGCGACTACCGCGTGGTGGCGGAGCCCGACGACATCTTCATCGGCACCGTCAACGAGGACTGGGCCGTCGAGTCGATGGCGGGCGACATCTTCCTGCTCGGTACCCACTCGTGGCAGATCCGCCGGGTCGAGGCGGGCGTCGTGCGCGTGCGGGATGCCGGGGGCGCGCCGCCGACGGTGCCGTTCTGGCTCGGCGAGGCGCCGGCGCGCACCGACGAGCTCTCCGAGGGGGTGTCGACGCTGCGCGAGAACGTCGGCTCGCTCCTGGCCGCGGGCGAGCCCGACGCGGCGCGGGCGTGGCTGGTGTCGACCACCGGTGTCGACGCCGACGCGGCGGCGATGATCGTCGACTACCTCGCGGTCGGGCGCGCCGCGCTCGGGATCGTCCCGACCCAGCGCGATCTCGTGATCGAGCGCTTCTTCGACGAGACCGGCGGGATGCAGCTCGTCATCCACTCGCCGTACGGCTCGCGGATCAACCGCGCCTACGGGATCGCGTTGCGCAAGAAGTTCTGCCGCACGTTTAACTTCGAGCTGCAGGCGGCCGCCACCGACAATGCGATCGTGCTGTCGCTCGGGCCCCATCACTCGTTCCCGCTCGAGGAGGTCGTCCGCTACCTGCGGAGCGACACGGTCGAGGACACGCTCGAGCACGCGATCCTCGACTCGCCGATGTTCGTCTCGCGGTGGCGGTGGAACCTCAACCGCGCGCTGCTCGTGCTGCGCTACCGGGGCGGCCGCCGCAACCCGCCGCCGATCCAGCGCATGGAGTCGGACGACCTGATGGCGGCGGTGTTCCCGGCGGCCGCCGCCTGCCAGGACAACCAGGTGGGGCCGATCGAGATCCCCGACCACATCATCGTGCGCCAGACCGTCGACGACACGCTGCACGAGGCGCTCGACGCGCCCGGGCTGCGGGCGCTGCTCGAGGCGATCGAGGTCGGCGACGTCGCCGTCCACACGCGCGACACGACCGAGCCGTCGGTGCTCGCGCACGAGATCCTCACCGCCCGCCCCTACGCGTTCCTCGACGACGAGGAGTTCCAGAACCGCCGGGTCAACGCGGTGCACCTCCGACGCGGGCTCGCGGTCGACCTCACGTCGATCGGCGCGCTCGAGCCCGAGGCGACTGCGCGCGTGCACGAGGAGATCCTGCCCGACCCCGCCGGTGCCGACGAGCTGCACGACCTCCTGTGCTCGCTCGTCGTGCTCCCGGCACGCGACGAGTGGCGCGACCGCTTCGCCGAGCTCGCGGCGCGCGGCCGCGCCCAGGTGATCCCGGGGCAGGAGGCCGAGCTCTGGTGCGCGACCGAGTGCGCGCCGCTCGCGGGCGGCGCGCTGGCCGGCGACGACGAGGCGGTCACCGCAACCGTGCGCGGCCACGTGGAGCTCGCGGGCATCACCACCGCGCACGCGCTGGCCACGGCGACCGCGCTCGCGAAGCCGCGGGTCGAGGCCGGCCTCGCCGCGCTCGAGCACGAGGGGTTCGTGCTCCAGGGCCGCTACACCGAGGACGCCGCGGGCACCCAGTGGGTGGCGCGCCGGCTGCTGGCGCGGATGCACTCGTACTCGCGCCGGTCGCGCCGCGCGTCGGTGGAGCCCGTCACCGCGCGCGACTTCGTGCGCTTCGCGCTGCGGTGGCAGCATCTCGCCCCCGGGACCCAGCTGGCGGGAGACGACGGGCTGCGCCGGGCGGTGGAGCAGCTCCAGGGGTGGGAAGCCGCCGCGGCTGCGTGGGAGCCGGAGCTGCTGGCACGGCGGATGCGCCACTACGAGCCCGCGGCGCTCGACCGCCTTTGCCACGACGGCGAGATCGGTTGGCTCCGCCTCGCCGCGCCCGCTCGCGACGCGGACGCGCCGGCCGGGGCCCCCAGCAAGTCGACGCCCATCTCGGTCGTGTTCCGCGAGGACCTGCCGTGGCTCCTCGAAGCGGCGCGCGCCGGCGGCGAGCCGGCCGTGCCCGAACGCGGGGCCACCGCCGAGATCGTCGAGGTGCTGCGCGACCGCGGAGCCTGCTTCGCGGCCGAGCTGGGCGCGGCCACCGGCCGGCTCCCGGAGGACGTGGAGCGCGGCCTGTGGGACGGCGTCGCACGCGGGCTGCTCACGTCAGACGGCTTCGGTGCCATCCGCACCCGGGTAGGGAGCCGCGGGCGGGGCGGCCCCGAGACCGCGCGTCTCTCGCGCCTGATGCGCGGTGCGCGCGCGGGCGGTGCAGCCGCCGGCCGCTGGGCGCTCGTGCCGTCGGACGGCTCCGACGCCGACCCCGACGAGCTCGCCGAGGCGGTGGCCGCGCTCCTGCTGGAGCGGTGGGGGGTGCTCTTCCGCGATCTCGCGCTGCGCGAGTCGATCCGGGTTCCGTGGCGGGACGTCCAGCGCGCGCTGCGCCGGCTCGAGGATCGCGGGTTGGTGCGCGGCGGCCGGTTCGTCTCCGGCTTCTCGGGCGAGCAGTACGCGCTCCCGGGCGCGGTCGAGCAGCTCGCGTACGTGCGCAAGCTCCCGCTCGGCGGGGAGCGAGTCGTCGTGAATGCCTGTGACCCGGTGAACCTTGCGGGGACGATCGTGCCCGGCGACGTCGTGCCTGCGCTCCGCACGCGGCGGGTCGTCTACGTCGACGGCGTCCCCGGCGACACGGAGCGAACGGTGGCGCGGCCGGGTATCCCGGCCGCGCAGTGAGCGACCCGAATCAGGGCGGAGGCGTCGCCTGCGATCGCGATCCGGAGGATCGCCTGGCCGTCGCTCACGTGCGTCACCACTGCGAGCACCGCATCAGTATGCCCACGGCCCCGTTGGTGTCAGAGGACCGGGGTACCGTACGAGCCGATGGAGCAGACCGCGCTCGAGCTCACCGGTGATGCCGCCGAGCCCACCCTGTCGGTGGGTCAGCTCACCGCGCGCGTGAGCGCGAGCGTGCGCGACGCGTTCCCGGCCCAGATCTGGGTCCGCGGCGAGGTGCAGAACCTGTCGCGCTCGCGCAACGGCCACATGTACTTCGCGCTGGTCGAGAAGGCCGGTCGCGGCGACCGGGTGCAGGCCCGCATCGACTGCGTGCTCTTCGCCGACGACCGGCGAGCCGTCGAGCGCACGCTGGCCGCCGTCCCGGGCGCCGAGCTCGGCGACGACGTCGAGGTGCGCATCCGGGGCCGGGTCGCGGTATACCCCGCACAGGGGCGGCTCCAGCTCGTCATGAGCACGATCGACCCCGTGTTCACCGTCGGGGGGATTGCGGCCAACCGTGAACGTGCGCTCCGCGCCCTCGCCGCCGACGGGCTGCTCGACGCCAATGCGCGCTTCCCGCTCCCGCTCGTCCCCCTGCGCGTCGGGCTCGTCACCTCGCGGGGGAGTGCCGCCTACCACGACTTCGTGCACGAGCTGGCGGCGAGCGGCTACGCCTGGGAGCTGTCCGTGTTCGACGTGCGGGTGCAGGGCGCCGCCGCGTCCCGGCGCATCGCCTACGTCCTGCGCGAGCTCGCCCGCAGCAGCATCGACGTCGTCGTGCTCGCGCGCGGCGGGGGGGCGCGGGCCGATCTCGTCCCCTTCGACAGCGAGCTCGTGGCGCGTGCGATCGCGGCGATGCCGGTCCCGGTGCTCGTCGGCGTCGGCCACGAGACCGACCGCAGCGTCGCCGACGCGGTCGCGCACAGCTCCTGCAAGACACCCACCGCGTGCGCGCAGCTGCTGGTGCAACGGGTCCGGGCGTTCGCGTCGCACCTCGACACGGTCGGCATCCGGATCGTCGGTCGTGCCCGTGCGCGCGGCGCGCTGGCCGTGCGTGAGCTCGACGACGTGGCGCGGCGTGTACGCGCCGTCCCCGCGGCGCTCTCGCGGGAGCGGGCGCGGCTGGAGCAAGGCCGCGTGCGGGCGATCGCCGTGGGGCGGCGGCGCGCCGCCGACGCGTCCCGGGCCCTCGGCTCGCACGAGCGCACCGTCACGACACTGGCGCGCCACCAGCTCGCGCGGGCGGGGCTGCGGCTCGACGCGGTCGAAGGAAGGGTGCACGCGCTCGACCCGGCGCGGGTGCTCGAGCGGGGCTACACGATCACCCGCACCGCGGATGGCCGCGTCGTGCGCCGCGCCGGCGACGCGCCGGTCGGCGCCGAGCTGGTCACCGAGCTGGCGTCGGGCGCCCTGGTAAGCCGGGTCGAGTCCTCGCGCGACCGGGAGCCGCCCGCATGAGCGCCGAGGTCGGCTACTCGGAGGCGGTGGCCGAGCTCGACGCCATCCTCGCGGAGCTCGAGCGGGACGACCTCGACGTCGACGTGCTCGCCGCGCGCGTCCGACGCGCCGGAGAGCTGATCGCCCTGTGCCGGGAGCGCATCACCCGGGCGCAGTCCGACGTCGAGGGCATCGTCGCCGACCTCGAGCAGCTCGGCATCGCCGATGCGGACCCTCTCGACGAGACCTGACGCGGAACCCGGGCGGCTGAGCTGCAGCGGGCGGCGGTCAGGCGCGCTGGCCCGCGAGTCGGCGCTGCCTGAACAGCGCCTTCACGTAGTCGCGATTCAAGAGCGCGATGAAGTCGATGCTGATCTCCTTCGGGCACGCCTTCTCGCACTCGCCGTGGTTCGTGCAGGAGCCGAAGTACGACTCCATCGTCTCGACCATGTTCACCACGCGCTCGTACCGCTCGGGCTGACCCTGCGGCAGGAGCCCGAGATGTGCGACCTTCGCGGCGGTGAACAGCTGCGCGGCGCCGTTGGGGCACGCGGCCACGCATGCACCGCACCCGATGCACGCGGCCGCGTCCATGGCCGCGTCGGCCGCCTCCTTGGGCACCAGGATGAGGTTGGCGTCCGGGGCGCTGCCGGTACGGGCGGTGATGTAGCCGCCGGCTTCGATGATGCGGTCGAGCGCGCTGCGATCGACGACGAGGTCGCGGATCACCGGGAACGCACGCGCGCGCCAGGGCTCGACGGTGATCTCGTCGCCGTCGCGGAACTTGCGCATGTGCAGCTGGCAGGTGGCGGTCCCCTCCTCGGGCCCGTGGGCGCGCCCGTTGATCATCATCGAGCACGAGCCGCAGATCCCCTCGCGGCAGTCGTGGTCGAAAGCGATCGGCTCCCTGCCCGCCGCCACGAGGCGATCGTTGACCACGTCGAACATCTCCAGGAACGACATGTCGGCGCTGATGCCGGTGGCGTCGATGTGCTCGAACGCGCCGGGGTCGCGCGGGCCGGACTGCCGCCACACGTTCAGCTTGAGATCCACTACTTGTAGCTCCGTTGGGCCAGGTGCACGTACTCGAAGTCCAGGGGCTCCTTGTGCAGCGTGGGTTCCGCGTCGACACCGTTGAACTCCCACGCCCCGACGTAGGAGAAGTGCTCGTCGTAGCGCAAAGCTTCGCCGTCCTCGGTCTGGTGATCGACGCGGAAATGACCGCCGCACGACTCCTCGCGGCGGAGCGCGTCCTTGCAGAGCAGCTCCCCGAACTCGAGGAAGTCGGCGACGCGACCGGCCTTCTCGAGCGCCTGGTTGAGCGTCTCGTGCTCCCCGAGCACGCGCACGTCGGCGTAGAACTCCTCGCGCAGCGCGGGGATGTCGGAGAGCGCCTTCTCGAGGCTCTCCCGACTGCGCGCCATCCCGCAGTTCTCCCACAGGAGGTCGCCGAGCTGGCGGTGGAAGTGGTCGACCGACCGGCTGCCCTTGATCGCGAGCAGCTTGCCGACCGAGTCGGCGACCGTCGCCTCGGCCTCGCGGAACACCGGGTCGTCGGTGGGGACCGTCGGCGTCCCGAGGAGCGGCGCGAGGTAGTCGGAGATGGTGGCCGGGAGCACGAAGTAGCCGTCGGCGAGGCCCTGCATGAGGGCGCTCGCGCCGAGGCGGTTGGCGCCGTGGTCGGAGAAGTTGGCCTCGCCGAGCACGTAGAGACCCGGCACGTTGCTCATCAGGTCGTAGTCGACCCAGAGGCCGCCCATCGTGTAGTGGACCGCCGGGTAGATGCGCATGGGCACCTGGTACGGGTCCTCGTCGGTGATGCGCTCGTACATCTCGAAGAGGTTTCCGTACCGCTCCTCGATCGCGTCGTGCCCGAGCCGTTGCAGCGCGTCGGCGAAGTCCAGGTACACGCCGTTCTTCTGGGGCCCCACGCCGCGCCCCGCGTCGACCTCGTGCTTGGCGGCGCGTGACGCGACGTCGCGCGGCACCAGGTTGCCGAACGCCGGGTAACGGCGCTCGAGGAAGTAGTCGCGCTCGGTCTCGGGGATCTGGTCGGGGGAGCGCTCGTCGTCCATGCGCGCCGGCACCCAGACCCGTCCGTCGTTGCGGAGCGACTCGGACATCAATGTGAGCTTCGACTGGAAGTCGTCGCTGCGCGGGATGCACGTCGGGTGGATCTGCGTGTAGCAGGGGTTGGCGAACAGGGCGCCCTTCTTGTGGGCGCGCCAGATCGCGGTCACGTTGCTCGCCTTGGCGTTGGTGGAGAGGTAGAAGACGTTGCCATAGCCACCGGTCGCCAGCACCACCGCGTGGGCCGACCACGAGCGCACCTCGCCGGACACCAGGTTCCGGGTGACGATGCCCGCGGTGCGCCCGTCCTTCAGCACCAGGTCGAGCATCTCGGTGCGCTCGTGCAGCTCGACGTTGCCCAGGTGCACCTCCCGTGCCAGCGCCTGGTAGGCACCGAGCAGGAGCTGCTGGCCGGTCTGGCCGCGCGCGTAGAAAGTGCGCGAGACCTGCGCGCCGCCGAACGACCGGTTGTCGAGCAGGCCGCCGTACTCCCGTGCGAACGGGACGCCCTGCGCAGCGCACTGGTCGATGATGTTCACGCTCAGCTCGGCGAGGCGGTGCACGTTCGCCTCCCGGGCGCGGTAGTCGCCGCCCTTCACCGTGTCGTAGAAGAGCCGGTACACGCTGTCGCCGTCGTTCTGGTAGTTCTTCGCCGCGTTGATGCCGCCCTGCGCCGCGATGCTGTGTGCGCGCCGCGGCGAGTCGTGGATGGTGAACAGCTTCACGCGGTAGCCGAGCTCCGCGAGGGTGGCGGCGGCCGAGGCCCCGGCGAGGCCGCTGCCGACCACGATCACCTCGTAGCGGCGCTTGTTGGCCGGGTTCACCAGCTTCACATCGAAGCGGTGGTTGTTCCACTTGTCCGCGATGGGTCCGGGCGGGATCCGGGCGTCGAGCTCACCGATCATCGGTTCACCACCATGTCAGCGGGTCACGATCCCGGTCGTGATGAGGAAGGGCATGCTCACGTTGCCCACCCCGATCACGACCGCGAACGCGACCGCGAAGTACCGGCGCCAGATGTTCCAGCGCGGGTTGTTCCACCCGAGGCTCTGGAACATGCTCCACGCGCCGTGGAAGATGTGGACGGCGAGCGCGAGGTTGGCGACGATGTAGATGACGGCGACCGGCACGCTCTCGAAGCTGTTGAACATGTTGTCGTACGGGTCGCCCCGCACGAAGTGCGAGTTGGCCGCACCCCAGGTGAGGTCGGCGAGGTGGAAGGCGAGGAAGAGCAGGATGATCACGCCGGTCCAGCGCATGGTGCGGGACGCGAAATTCGCGGCGGCGTAGTCGCGCGGCGACTGGTACTTCACCGGCCGCGCCTTCCGGTTCATGCGGGTGAGCTGGTAGGCGGCCACGATGTGCAGGACGAACGCGGCGATGAGCACGACCCGCATCGCCCAAAGCACGACGGTGCGGGGGAGGGCCGGCTCGCCCAGGTCGCGGAGCCACTCGGCGTAGCGGTTGATCTGCTCCATGCCCAGGAACACCTTGAGGTTCCCGACCATGTGCGCCAGCACGTAGCCGAGCAGGATGATCCCGCTCACCGCCATGACCCACTTCTTGCCCACCGCCGACTTCCAGAAGCGCACGAGGAAGTGGCCGTGCGGCTTGGGGTAGGGCACGGGCGGGCCCGTGTAACGGGCCAGCCGGTCGGCGGCGTCGGCGTCGGGGCGCTCGGTCGCGGTGGACAGCTCTTCGTCAACCCTGGCCACGGCGGAAAAATACTGCCGGCGCCGTCGAGACGGGGGATTGTGCACATTTGCACAAGCAGGGCGGCCAGACGGCGGTCGGGGCGGGATTGATACCGTGGCGCACATCCAGCCCTACGACCACCGGGAGACTGCCTCATGACCCGTGCTGGAACCCTCGGCGAGCTCAAGGCCAGCGGATGGGTGTCGCGGCCCGTCAAGGAAGAGGTGCGTGCCAACGCGATCGCGCGCATCGGCGAAGGCCAGCCGCTCGTCGACGGGGTCATCGGTTACGAGGACACCGTCCTGCCCCAGCTGGAGAACGCCCTCGTCGCCGGGCACGACGTGATCTTCCTCGGCGAACGCGGACAGGCGAAGACCCGCATCATCCGCTCGCTCACCATGCTCCTCGACGAGTGGATGCCGATCATCGCCGGGAGCGAGATCAACGACGACCCGTACCACCCGGTCTCGCAGCACGCGAGGCTGCTCGTCGCCGAGCGTGGCGACGAGGCGCCGATCGAGTGGGTGCACCGGGATCGCCGCTTCGGCGAGAAGCTGGCCACCCCCGACACCTCGATCGCCGACCTGATCGGCGAGGTCGACCCGATCAAGGTCGCCGAGGGCCGCTACCTGTCCGACGAGCTCACCATCCACTACGGCCTCGTGCCGCGCACGAACCGCGGCATCTTCTCCATCAACGAGCTGCCCGACCTCGCCGAGCGGATCCAGGTGGGCCTGCTCAACGTGCTCGAGGAGCGCGACGTGCAGATCCGTGGCTACAAGATCCGGCTCCCGCTCGACCTCATGCTCGTCGCGTCGGCGAACCCGGAGGACTACACGAACCGGGGACGCATCATCACGCCCCTCAAGGACCGCTTCGGCGCGCAGATCCGCACGCACTACCCGCTCGACGCGGAGCTCGAGGCGGCGGTGGTGGAGCAGGAGGCGCATCCGCTCCAGGCCGACGGCCTCAACGTGCAGGTGCCGGCGTTCATGGCCGAGATCGTGGCCGAGATGACCCAACAGGCCCGTCGGTCGCCGCACATCAACCAGCGCTCCGGCGTGTCGGTCCGCCTGTCGATCGCCAACTACGAGACCCTGGTGGCCAACGCGACGCGACGCGCCCTCCGTCACGGCGAGACCGAGGTGGTGCCGCGGGTGAGCGACCTCGACGCGCTCGCGGCGAGCACCGCGGGCAAGGTCGAGTTCGAGACGGTCGACGACGGCCGGGAGGAGCAGGTGCTCGAGCGGATCATCAAGGCCTCCGTGCTCGAGACCTTCCGTGCCAACACGCGACCCGAGAAGCTCGCGGGCGTGGTGCAGGGGTTCGAGAGCGGGCTCGTGGTGCACACCGGCGAGGACATCGCGTCGTCGGAGTACGCCAAGCTGCTCAACGACCTCCCGGCGCTGCGCGGCACGCTCGCCGACCTCGGTGTGGGCGAGACTCCCGCGGGCGTGGCGTCGGCGACCGAGTTCGTGCTCGAGGGGCTGCACCTGTCCAAGCGGCTCAACAAGGACAGCGTCGGCGGCCGGGCCGCCTACCGCGGCCGCGGCTGACGGCTCCCCGCGGCGACGGGCGCCGCGACGTCGCGGCCCGCTTCGGGGCCGGTCAGATGCCGCTGCCGGAGTTGTCGACGTAGAAGTCGCAACCCTGCGCCGCGCGCCGGTTCAGGTGCTTGATCGCGGCCTCGACATCGGGGTCCTTCGCCACGCTCGCGTCACCGTCGGCCCGGCGGCGCAGGGCGTCGAGGAACACCTCGGCATCATGCTTGACGTCCTTCGGCGCGTGCGCGGCCAGGGGCTCCACCCACGCGATCTGCTTCGTGAACCGCTCGGTCCCGGTGGCCGTGAGCTTGCCGAGCTGGTCGTCGTAGCGACGGGCCGCGGTGCAGAACGCGTCGCTCGGCTTGGGCAGGCTCGACCCGCTCTCGCCCGAGCAGGACGCGAGCACGACCACCGCGGTCACGACGGCGGCGATGCCGGCGAGCGGTCGGGAACGCGCCATCCCCGCATTGTGGACCTCAGCCCCACCCTGGTGTCACTCGGGGCGAGATGATCGTCGCACGTGCCGCACGTTCGGCGCGCAGCGGGGAATTCACCCGTCCCCGTCGAGCCGATAGCGTGGGTGCGTGGCCATCCTGAAGCGCTCGCGCAAGCCTGGGGGGTTCCGGTACTCACGCTGGGACGGGACCCAGACCGGCTTCGACCTCGATGCCGACCAGCTCCTCGCGGAGATGAGCGACGACCTCCTCTACCACGGCGATCTCAACGCCGCGCTGCGCCGTCTGATGCAACAGGGGTTCCGCGACCGCAACGACGAGCGCCTGATGGGGCTGCGCGAGATGATGCAGAAGCTTCGCGAGCGGCGGCGGGAGGAGCTCGAGAGCCGCGACCTCGGCGGCGTGTACGACGACATCGCCCAGCAGCTGAACGAGGTCGTCGACATGGAGCGCGAGGGGATCGACCGCCGCGTCGAGGAGGCCACCCGCTCGGGCGACCAGCGCCGCCAGGAGATCGTGGAGGGCTCGGCCGACCAGAAGAAGCGTGAGCTCGACGAGCTCCCACCCGACCTCGCGGGCAAGGTGCAGGCGCTCCAGCAGTACGAGTTCATGGACGACGCGGCGCGGGAGCGCTTCGAGGAGCTGCTCAACCAGCTGCGCGAGCAGCTCATGCAGAGCTACTTCAACCAGCTCTCCGAGGGCATGCAGAACATGACGCCCGAGCGCATGCAGCAGATGAAGGACATGCTCTCGGAGCTCAACCAGATGCTCGAGCAGCGTGAGCGCGGCGAGGAACCCGACTTCGAGGGCTTCATGCAGCGCCACGGCGACTTCTTCCCGGGCAACCCGCAGAGCCTCGACGAGCTGCTCGAGCAGATGGCGCAGTCGATGGCGCAGATGCAGCAGCTTCTGAACTCGATGACGCCCGAGCAGCGCGCTCAGCTCATGGCGCTCTCGGACGCGCTCCTCGAGGACATGGACCTGCGCTGGCAGGTGGATCAGCTCTCACGCAACCTCCAGAACGCCTTCCCGAACCTCCCGTGGCAGCGGTCGCAGCGTTTCACCGGCGACGACCCGCTCTCGATGGGCCAGATGCCGAGCCTGCTCGACACGCTCGGCGACCTCGACGACCTCGAGAACCTGTTGCGCTCGGCGACCCAGCCGGGTGAGCTCGCGGAGGTCGACATCGACCGCGCCCGCGAGTTGCTCGGCGACGACGCGGCCCGGTCGCTCGACCGACTCCGGGAGCTCACGAAGATGCTCGAGGACGCAGGGTTGATCGAGCAGCGCGAGGGCCGGCTCGAGCTCACGCCGCGCGCGATCCGGGCCATCGGCAACCAGGCCCTGGGCGACCTGTACCGCAAGCTCCTGAAGGACCGCGCGGGTCGTCACGAGATCGAGCCGATCGGCGGAGGCACCGAGCACGCTCACGACCACAAGCCCTACGAGTTCGGCGACCCGTTCCACCTCAACGTGCAGGAGACGGTCAAGAACGCGATCTGGCGGAGTGGGACGGGTACGCCGGTGCGCCTCTCGCCCGAGGACTTCGAGGTCGAGCGCACGGAGATGCTGACCCGCTCGGCCACCATGCTGCTGCTCGACGTGTCGCTCTCGATGCCGATGCGCGACAACTTCCTGCCCGCGAAGAAGGTCGCGATGGCGCTGCACGCGCTCATCACGACGCAGTTCCCCCGCGACTACTTCGGGTTGGTCAGCTTCGGGCGCGTCGCCCGCGAGGTGAAGCCCGAGCTGCTCCCGGAGATGAGCTGGGACTTCGAGTGGGGCACCAACATGCACCACGCCCTCCTGCTCGCGCGACGCGCGCTCAACCGCCAGACGGGCACGAAGCAGATCATCATGGTCACCGACGGCGAGCCCACCGCGCACATCGAAGGCGGGGAGGCCTACTTCCAGTACCCGCCCTCACCGGTGACCATCGAGGAGACGCTCAAGGAAGTGATGCGCTGCACGCGCGACGGCATCCGCATCAACACCTTCATGCTCGACGAGAGCTACTACCTGCGGGGCTTCGTCGAGCGCATGATGAAGCTCAACGGCGGCCGGGCGTTCTTCACCAGCGCCGACACCCTCGGCAGCTACGTGCTCGTCGACTTCCTCGAGCAACGACGCGTGAACCGCCGCGCGAGCTGAACCGGGAGGATCCCAGCCCTAGCCGAGGGCGCGTTGGTAGTGCTCGTGCACCGCGGCGTCGAAGCAGACGAAGCGGACCAGCTGCACCGACGTGAGGGTCGAGCGGACGGTGTCGACCGCGATCCGCGTCGCCTCCCGCACCGGGTAGCGGTAGGCGCCGGTGCTGATGGCCGGGAACGCCACCGATTCGGCGCCGATCTCGTCGGCGACCTCGAGCGACCGGCGGTAGCAGCTCGCGAGCAGGCGGGCCTCCCCGGCGCGCCCGCCCTGCCAGACGGGTCCGACGGTGTGGATCACCCAGGTCGCGAGCAGGCGAAAGGCCGGGGTGGCCTTGGCGTCGCCGAACGCGCACCCGCCGAGGCCCCGGCACGCCTCGAGCAGCTCGGGCCCAGCGACTCGGTGGATGGCCCCGTCGACGCCGCCGCCGCCGAGGAGCGACGTGTTCGCCGCGTTCACGATCGCGTCGACGTGCTCGGCCGTGATGTCGGCGAGCGAGGTCTCGAGCCGGGGAGTCACGCGGCGGACCCGGGCCGAGGTGAGGGTGGGGGTGCGGGGACCGAGCGCGCGGACCCCCGGTTTGGCTCGGGGCGCGACGGGATCGGCGGAACCGGGAGCCGGGACACCTTCCTGCGCATCGAAATCCTGCGCGTGGAAGAAACCCCTTGCGCTCGGGTCCACAACCGAGCATAGTAACACCATTGTAATTCCAGCTGGGTGATTTCAGCGGCCTCCGGTCCGCTCCCAGCCCCCAGTCGAGGGAGTCCGCGCATGCCCGAGCCCTTGAGCCCCGTCACGTCGAGCCTGGCCGCACTCGTCGCCGCCCACCGCTTCGCATCGAGCGACGGGCGGCGGTGGCAGGAGGAGGCGAACTGCCTCGGCGTCGACCCCGACCTCTTCTTCCCGGAGCGGGGCGCGTCCACCCGGGAGGCCAAGGCGGTGTGCCGGAGCTGCGAGGTGCGGGGCGAGTGCCTCGAGTACGCGCTCGCGCACGGCGAGAAGTTCGGTATCTGGGGCGGGCTCTCCGAGCGGGAGCGGCGCCGGGTCCGCCGCCAGCGCGCCCTCGAGCGGCGCAACGCCATCGGCGCCTGACCGTTCATCGCGCCCGACGCAGGCGCGCCTCGATCGTCCGACCGTCGTCGATCCCGGTGGCGGCGAGGAACGCCGCGTCGCAGCGCGCCAGCTCCGCGGCTGGGAGCAGCCCCACCAGCTCGACGTGCGTCACCTCGGCGCCGTGCGCGCGGGCCGCGGCGTGCACGGTTCGGCACGCGGCCTGCAGGCCCGTCCGCTCGAGGTCGACCAGGTTCATCGAGACCTGCACCGAGCCGCGCGACGCCAGGCGCAGGCCGAGCGCACGCACGCCCGGGAGCCCGCCGTCGCGCTCCCGCACCTCCCGCGCGATCGCCCGCGCGAGCTCGAGGTCGTCAGAGGCCAGCTCGCAGTTCACCGCCACCAGCACCGGCCTGGCTCCGACGGCGACCGCTCCCAGCCGGGGGTGTGGTGCCCGGGGGCCGTACTCCGGTGCCCGCCCCGCACGCGCGGCGCGGCGGGCCTCGGGCAGTGGCCGGCGCGCGGGATCGGCGTCCCCGTAGAGGTACACCGGAACCGCCAGCTCGTCACCGATCCAGGCGCCGAACGCGATCGCCGCGTCGGCGGCCGCCGCGCGGCTGCTCCCGCCGAGCGCGACGAAGGGCACCACGTCGAGCGCGCCGATGCGGGGATGCACGCCCGCGTGCTGCGAGACGTCGAGGCGCGCGGCGACCGCGAGCGCCAGCGCGCGCGCCGCGTCCTCGGTGTCCGGTCCCGCGAGGGTGAGCACCGTACGGTGGTGGTCGGGGTCGACGTGCACGTCGAGGAGCGCCGTGCCGCACGCACGCGTGAGCTCGTCGATCACCCGGGTATCCCGTCCCTCGGCCACGTTCGGCACGCACTCCAGCATCGGGACGAAAAGTAGGCTCCGCCGCATGCGGATCGGGCTCGCGCTGCCGCAGTACGACTACTCGGTGGCGGGCGAGCCGCGGCTGGCGTGGTCGACGGTCGTCGAATACGCCCGCGTCGCCCAGCGCGCGGGCTACGACTCGGTGTGGATGTCGGATCACCTCTTCCTCGATCTCACCCGGTACGGAGGCCCGCCCGACCGGAGTGGCGCGTTCGAGCCCCTCGTCTCGCTCGCGGCCCTCTCGCGAGTGGTCGACCGCGTCCGGCTCGGCACGCTCGTGCTGTGCGAGGCGTTGCGGCCGGCGTCAGTGCTCGCGAAGAGCCTCGCCACGCTCGACGTGCTCGCCGACGGCCGCATCGACATCGGGCTCGGCGCGGGCTGGTACGAGCCGGAGTACGAAGCCATCGGCATGGCGCTGCCGCCACCCCGTGTGCGCCTCGCGCGCCTCCGGGAGGCGCTGTTCGTGCTCCGCGGGCTCCTCGGCGGCGGGCCCTGCTCGGTGGACGGCGAGTTCCACCGTGCGAACGGCGCGGTGAACGAGCCGCGGGCGCGCCAACGGCCGCGCCCGCCGATCGTGGTGGGCGGAAAGGGCGACCGCCTGCTCGAGGTCGTCGCCGAGCTCGCCGACGGCTGGAACACATGCTGGGTGTGGACTCCCGACGCCTACCGCGACCGTCTCGACGCGCTCGACCGCGCGTGCGACAAGGCCGGACGCGACCCGGCCACCGTGACCCGCACCCTCGGCCTCTACGGGCTGTGCGGCGAGAGCGAAGCCGACCTCGAGCGCCGCTACCGGCGCCTGCGGGAGCTGAGCCCGGCGGGCGTGGTCGGCGACGCCTCACTCGGCGAGTGGCGCGCGGGACGCCTCGTCGGCACCGTCGACCAGGTCCGGGAGCAGGTGGCCGTCTGGGACGGGCTCGGCGTCGAGCTCCTGATCGTCGGCGTGGGCGCGGTCCCGTTCGCGGTGACCTCCCCCGACGACGTCGAGCTGCTGGCGGCCGCGGTCGGGAGCGCCGGAAAGCGGCCGTGAGCACGGGTGGCGGTAGCCTGGTGGTCATCCCCGGGAGGGCGAGGTCGAGTGTTTGGTCTGGGTGCACCCGAGCTGTTGATCATCCTGATCGTGGTGCTCCTGCTCTTCGGCAGCACCCGGCTCCCCAAGCTGGCCCGGTCCCTGGGCCAGGCCGGGCGGGAGTTCAAGAAGGGCGTCGACGACGAGCCCTCCGAGGGCGACTCCAGCTCGAGCTGAGATCCGGCACCGCCGGCGTGCGGCCGGGAACCCGGAGGGTCCCCGCGGTCGTTGTTCTCGATGCCTGACGGCGTCCCCACGTGGGAGGAGGTTGCCCGCGACCACGGGCAGTTTCTCTACCGCGTGGCCTACCGCCTGGCGGGCAACGACGACGACGCACAGGATCTGGTGCAAGAGGCGCTCATCCGGGTGAAGCGGGGCCTCGAGCGCTACGAGCCCGGTTCCCTCGAAGGCTGGTTGGCCCGCATCGTGACGAACGTGTTCTACGACGAGATGCGGCGGCGGAAACGGCGCCCGACCGATCCGCTGCCCGACGATCCGGCCCCGGTGCTTCCCCCGTCACCGGCGGCCGACGAGGCGAGCACCGAGCTCCCCGAGGAGATCCAGCGCGCGTTGGACGACCTGCCCGACGAGTTCCGGGTGCCAGTGGTGCTGTGCGACGTCGGCGACCTGTCGTACGAGCAGATCGCCCAGGCCACCGGCGTGCCGATCGGCACGGTGCGCTCGCGGCTCCACCGGGGCCGGCGCATGCTGCGGGCGACCCTCATGGCCGGCGGGGTCACGGGGTGAGGCGGCCATGAGCGACACGCCCGATCGCCGGCTCGAGACCGACGCGCTCTCGGGGTACCTCGACGACGAGCTCGATGCCGAAGCGCGTGCCGAGGTCGAGGCTCGGCTCGCGGAGTCGGCGGAGTGGCGCGCCGAGCTGGAGGAGGTGCGGGCCGCGCGCGCCGCGGTGCGCGTGGTCAGCCGGCGCGACGCGCCGGACGGCTTCTGGGCGCGCGTGCACGAAGTGGTGGAGGCCGCCTCCACGGATGACTCGGAGGACGCGCCGCGCCCGACGGCCGACGTCACGCCCATCACCGCCGCGCGCGGGACGCGCCGCAGGCGGATCGGTCGCATCGTCGTCGCCGCGGCCGCGGCGGTCGCGGCCGTCGCCGTCACCGTCGCGGTGCTGCCCGGGCGCCACACAGTGCGACCGAACGTCGCCGCCATCACCACGCAGCATGCCGCGTCCGCCGCCGGCGCCGGCGAGCCGATCAGCGCGCTCGCCCCCACCGGCCCGTTGGCAGGCTTCCGGTGAGCACGAGCCGGCGGGTGCCGCTCGCGCTGGGGTTGGTGGCGATCGTCGCGGCGATCATCGGCATGCTCGGGTTGCGCGCGATCGCGGCGGACGCGCGGTCGCGCGACGCGGCGCGGGTGATCGAAGCGATGCGGCAGGCGCCGTTCCGGTACGACTTCTCCGGCACCGTCGCGATGGCCTGGCGTGACGACGGATCCCTCCGTCACGCCGACGCGGTCGTGCGGAGCTCGGGCGGCTCGATCGAAGTGGAGAGCGGCTCTCGGCGGGTCGTCGACGACGAGGGCGACGTCTACGTGTTCGGCAACGGCGGGTGGAGCAGCGTGCTCGCCATGCCGGCGCCCGAGGACCTGCCCGCGCCCGACAGCACGTGGGCGCTCTCGACGCGTCCGGGCCCCCCGGTTGCGGGCCGGCCCACGACGTTGGTGGAAGCCACGCGCCGGGGCGGTACGCCCGCACTGAAGGTGCTGTCCGACACCGCAACCGGCCTGCTGCTCGAACGCCAGGTGCTCGACGGCGACGGGCGGGTCGTGCGCTCGATCACGTTCACCGACATCACGGTCGGCCCCTCGACCGCTCCCGTCGACGAGCCACGTGGGGTCTCGCCGCGCACCGCGCCGGCGCTCGCGACCGTGCCCGCGACGTACCGTGCGCCTCGCGAGGCAGGGGCGGGCTACGCGCTCGTCGCGCGCGCGAAGAAGCCCGGCGGCGGGATCGAGCTCACCTACAGCGACGGCCTGTTCACCGCCACTGTCACCGAACAGCGCGGCGACGTCGCGTGGGACGCGCTGCCCGCGCGGGGACACGACGTCGAGATCGGAGGGCACGACGCCCGGACCTACGCGGAGCCGGGCGGCGCCGTGTTCGTGTGGCAGGGCGACGACGTCGCCTACACCTGCGTGACCGACGCGCCGGCCGACGCGGTGTCGACGATGGTGGCCGGGCTCTCGCCGTCGTCCCGCAGCACCGTCGACCAGGTCGTCGACTACGTGCTGGGGCCCTTCGGCTGGGGATAGGTCACCGCTCGCCGGGGCGACCCGTGAAGCGCGGTCGAGGGGTCAGCGGGTGAGGGTGGTCTGCTCGATGCGGCGGCGACGGAGGATACGGCGACGCTCGCGCTCGGAGGCCCCGCCCCACACGCCGTGGTCGATGTGGTACTTCAGCGCATACTCGAGGCAGTCCGACTGCACCGGGCACTGCGCGCAGATCCGGCGCGCCTTGTCGACCCCGACCCCGTCGGAAGGAAAGAATTCTCCCGGCGACAGCGAACGGCACCGGGCACGGAGCATCCAGTCCTGTTCCTGGTGGTCGGGCGGGATCATGTCGTCCATCGGGCACCTCGGTGCTCGGGCAGATGGTGAGCCAACACCGGTACAACGGTAAGAGACTCGCCCCGGTTCCCTACGGTTACCGCTCGGTTCTCCTCAGGTCAGGCCCGCCTGGGGTCGCCCGATGGTACGCCAGTCCGGGGTCGGAGGGAACAACCCGCCGGGCGGGCATCCCCGCCGTCCCGGTTGGGCCGGTGGGCCCCGGAGCGGCGCACGCGAGGACGACCGCTACGCTCGCAGCATGTCCATGGAGCCCGAGGAACTCGAGGAAATTCCGCCGCAGGGACACGTGAAGGTCGTGTACCTGGGACCCGTCGCACCACACTGGGAGGTCCAGGGGGTCTTCGGCGACGGTCGCACCATCGACGAGTTCCGCCAGCGGGCTCTGGCCCGGCTCCAGCTCCTCCCTCCCCACGATCCCCAGTTCCGCCGGAACCGTGAGCGGGTCGCCCGCGACGCGGAGCGGGAGCACCTCATCCTGGAGTGGGACCTCGGCTACGAGGAAGAGGCGTAGCCCGCTGGATCAGGCGTCGGCGGGGCTGAGGCCCTCCGGCGACGGGTGCTCGCCGGTCACCATGAAGTTGACGCGCTCCGCGATCGTCACCGCGTGGTCGGCGATGCGTTCGTAGTGCCGCCCGACGAGCGCCATCTGCACCGCGAGCAGGACCGTCGGCTCGTCGCGCCCGCCGCCGGCGAGGATGTGCCGGAAGAGGCTCTTGGTGAGCTCGTCCATCGCGTCGTCCATGTCGGCCAGCGCGGCCGCCCAGTGCGGATCGGCGTCGGCGAACGCGTCGATGGCGACGCGTGTCTGGTTGTTGGCCTGTACGCCCATCTGGCCGATGATCCCACGCAGCTTCGGGTCGAGCTGGTGCGGGTAGAGGCGGCGCGTGGTCTTGGCCACGTTGACCATGAGGTCCGCGCTGCGCTCGAGCTCGTGGGCGACCCGCATCACGGTCACGAGGAAGCGGAGGTCGTTGGCGATCGGCTGCTGGCGCGCGAGCAGCAGGAAGACGCGGTCCTCGATCGAGTGCGTGAGCTCGTCGATGGTGTCGTCGGCTTCGATGACACGCTCCGCCGCCGCGAGGTCGCTGTCGAGCAGCGCCTGGGTGCCGCCCGCGATCGCCTCGGTCGTGTAGGCGGCGAGTCGGATCAAGTCGACGCGCAGCTCGTCGATCTGCTCGTGGAACAGCTTGCGGGCCTCGTCCTGCGAGCTGTCGGGGACCGGTGTCGTGCTCACGGTGCCTCCCTAGGGTGCGGCGGCTCCATCATGGCGCGGCCGTCCGGGATGTGACACTCCGTGCGCACGCCGGGAGACCGACTCTTCACCCCTCGTTCACCCGCGCGCCATGATCGGGCAACGACCAGGAAACGGTCGGCCCCTACGCTGCGAATCCGTCGAGCTGGCCGTCCACCCCACGGAGGTTCGATGTAGGGCGCTCGCCGGTTGTGAGTGCGTGGCCGGCGGGGGCTCGGTACGACGGAGTGTGTGGGGCCGGGCAATCCCCCCTCCCGGTCCCCGCACCTCCGTTCCCGACCGGAGTGGTCAGCCCGGGGCGAGCTCCCGGGCGCGTCGCCGCGGTGGGCGCGACCGTCTCCGGCCCTCGGCCAGGTAGACGAGCTCGGCGATGTTCACCGCGTGGTCCCCGATGCGCTCGTAGTGGTGCCCGACCAGCGTGAGCTGGACCGCACGCGCGAAGTGGGCGTCGGGATCGGCGTCGGGCTCGCCGCCCTCGACCAGGTGCCGCAGCAGGCTGCGGTGCAGGTCGTCGACCGAATTGTCCATGTCCTCGACCGCCGCCGCGCCCGACGCGTCGAGGTCGACGAAGGCGTTCACCGCCACCCGCAGCTGCACGACGACCCGGCGTCCGAGCTCCTCCACGATGGCGCACGAGGTGGCGTCGGGCGCGTAGGGCGCCAGGCGGATCGTTGCCTTCGCCACGTTGACCATGAGGTCGCCGCTCCGCTCGAGCTCGTAGGTGACCCTGGTGGTCGAGGCCACGAAGCGGACGCCCGCCGGCGCCAGCGGCCGCGCCGCAAGGAGCGCGAGGCAGTCGTCCTCGAGGCTGTGGCGCAACGCGTCGATCGCGTCGTCGTCGGCGATCACCACCTCGGCGGCGTCGGTATCGGCGCGCACGAGCGCGTCGGTCCCCGCGTTGATCGCGCCTGCAGTGAGCGCTCCGAGCCGGACCACACCGACGCGCAGGTCATCGAGGCTGATCATGACGCTTTCGATCATGACGGGTCGCGACACCGCGGAGAGTGATGCTCCTGAGTGTTTCCCGGCTGTTCACCTCCGCGTTACTGCGGCGCCACTGCCCGGCAGGGTGTTCTCCGTACGCTCCCCCGCGACGGCACTCACTGCTCGACTCTCAGGAGGGAACAACTGATGCGACGCTCGTTGGTCCGCGGCTGCGGGCTCTTCCTGGCTGCGCTCGCGCTGCCGCTCACGGCTGCCGGTACCGCGGTCGCCGCGAAGTCGAGCAGCAGCACCAAGCTTGCTTCGGCGACACTCAACGGCGACGGCTCTTCGTTCCAGTACCCGTTCAACCAGGTGGTGATCGGCGCGTTCAAGCAGCAGCAGCCCGCCGTCACGCTCAACTACTCCGCCACGGGTTCCGGCCAGGGCCGCACCGACTTCGCCAACAAGGTGGTGGACTTCGCCGGTACCGACGCGACCTACGCGACCGGTACCGCCCCGGCGACGCCGTTCTTCTACTTCCCGACCGTGGTGGCGCCGATCACGGTCTCGTACAACCTCTCGGGGTTGAAGGGCCTGAGGCTCGACGCCGACACCCTTGCGAAGATCTTCCAGGCCCAGATCACCACCTGGAACGATCCGGCGATCAAGGCCCTCAACCCGACGGCCAAGCTGCCGAGCACCACGATCACCGTCGTGCACCGCACCGACGGTTCGGGTACGACGCAGAATTTCACCCACTTCCTCCAGGTGGCAGCGGCGTCCACGTGGAAGCTCGGGAGCGGGTCCACGGTGCAGTGGCCCTCGAGCACCCAGGGTGCCGCGCAGAACGGCGGCGTGGGCAGCCTCATCGCGGACACCAACGGCGCTGTCGGTTACGTCGACTTCGCTGACGCAACCGAGCTCAAGCTCAACTTCGCGTCGATCAAGAACTCGACGGGCAAGTACGTCGCGCCGACGCTGACATCGGCTGCGGCGGCCCTTGCCGGTCTCACGGTCAACCAGGATCTCACGTTCGACCCGATCAACGCGCCGGGCAAGTCGGCCTACCCGATCACTTCCCCGACGTGGATCATGGCGTACCAGGCCCAGACCGACGCCAAGAAGGGCGCCGCGATCAAGGGTTTCCTCAACTTCATCTACGGCACCGGCAACGGGCAGGGCCAACAGCTTGCAGGGACCGTGTACTACGCGGCGCTGCCGAGCAGTCTGCTGAAGTTGGCGAAGGCCCAAGTCGCGAAGATTCAAGTCCCGGCCGCCTGACTCGTCACCCGGACACGCGTGAGCAGGGTGCAGCGCTCATCGCGCTGCACCCTGCGTCGCGCTCGTGACACAGTGGACCCGACATGGCAGTGAGCGCGCCACCCCGCCCGAGCCCACCACCCGCACCGGAGCCCTCGGGGTTCGGCGGGCGCGAGCGGCCGCCCGGCGTCGTTCCCGACACCATCTTTCGCTGGATCGCCTTCGCGAGCGGGATGCTCGTGCTCGTCATCCTCGCCCTCATCCTCTACTCCACGACGCAGAAGGCGTGGCCGTGGTTCAAGTACGAGGGGCTGGGCGCGGTCTTCTCGGACGACTGGAACCCGGCGAAGGGCCACTTCGGCGCCGGCGCCATGGTCTACGGCACCTTCCTCGTCGGGCTGATCGCGCTGGTGCTGTCGGTGCCGGTGAGCGTCGGCATCGCGCTGTTCGTCACCGAAGTGGCGCCGCTGCGGGCGCGGCGACCGATCGTGTACACGCTCGACCTGCTCGCCGCGGTGCCCTCAGTGGTGTTCGGTCTCTGGGCGTATGCGGTGCTTCGCCAGCCGCTTGCCGACATCTACTCGAGCATCAGCTCGGCCACGTCGCATATCCCGATCCTCAAGACGCTCTTCGCGAGTCCGAGTGTCACGGGGCTCAGTTACATGACCGCAGGGATCATCGTCGCGATCATGATCACCCCGATCGTGACCTCCATCACGCGCGAGGTGTTCGCGACCACCCCGCCCTCGCTCAAGGAGGCTTCGTACGCGGTCGGCGCCACGCGGTGGGAGATGATCCGCGGCTCGGTGTTCCCGCACAGCCGTGGCGGTGTGGTCTCGGCGGTGATGATCGGCCTCGGCCGCGCCATCGGCGAGACCATCGCGGTCGCGCTCCTGGTGGGGAGCTCCCAGCAGATCAGCGCCCACATCTTCGGGCCCGGGGACACGCTCGCCAGCCTCGTGGCGAACCAGTTCGGCGAGGCGACCGGCGTGTACCAATCCGCGCTCATCGGCATGGGCCTGGTGTTGTTCGTCCTCACCGTCGTCGTGGGTGCGTTGGCACGCGGCATCGTCAGCCGCGCCGATCGGCGCTCCGGAGCATCGGTGTGACCACCACTGCCGTGCTCGACCCCGGGCGGGGCGCGAACCCCTTCGGCGTTGCACCGCGCTCGCGGCGTCGGCGGATCAAGAACCTCGTCGCCACGGGCCTCATCGTTCTCGCGTTCCTGATCGCGTTGATCCCCCTTGTGTTTGTGATCATCTACGTCATGCAGAGGGGCATTGACGTGATCAGCTGGGAGTTCTGGACCAAGGACATTCCCTTCGTCCAGTCGTTCCCCGGTGGGGGCATGGGCCCAGCCGTGGTCGGCACGCTCCTGATCACGGGCGCCGCGTCCCTGATGGCCATCCCCCTCGGCATCCTGGGAGGCATATGGCTCAACGAGTACGGCGGCCGCAACCCACTGGCCCGCCTCACCCGCTTCCTCTCCGAGGTGATGACCGGGGTGCCGTCGATCGTGATGGGCCTGTTCATCTACACGTTCGTGGTGTTGCACACGAAGGAGCAGAACGGACTCGCCGGCGCGCTCGCGTTGGCCTGCCTCATGCTGCCCATCGTGATCCGCACCACCGACCAGATGCTCTCGCTCGTCCCGCGCGAGCTGCGCGAGGGGAGCTATGCACTCGGATCCCGCAAGTCGCGGACGATCCGTACGGTGGTCTTGCCGAACGCCGCTGCGGGGATCGTCAGCGGCGCCCTGCTGGCCGTCGCCCGGGCTGCAGGCGAGACCGCACCGCTGCTCTTCACCATCGGTTTCACGAACCACGTCAACTGGAGTCTCCGCAACGGCCCCACCACCGCCTTGTCGGTTCAGATCTTCAAGAATGCCGCCTCCGCGTTTCCTGCGCAGCAGGACCGCGCATGGGGCGCCGCGCTCACGCTCATCACAATCGTGTTCGTGTTCACGATCCTCGCGCGGGTCGCGACCGCCTTCTTCTCGCGGCGCCAAGCCGCGTGACCCGACCGATGGAGCAGGAACCCGCCATGTCGACTACCGCGGACCTCACCGCTAACGTCTCGCCCGTGACCGACCTGCGTATCCCCCCGCCCGTGGTCGGCGACGGGCCAACCCCCGGGACCGACGAGCCGGAAGCCGCACCGCCGCCCCAGGAACCCGAGCGCGCGCGCGAGCTGGTGTTCGAGCTGCGCGATCTCGAGGTCCGCTACAGCGGTCACACCGCCATCCGTGAGGTCGACCTCGACATCGCGGGCAACGAGATCACGGCGTTCATCGGGCCGTCGGGATGTGGCAAGACGACGGTGTTGCGGTGCCTCAACCGTATGCACGACATCACACCCGGCGCGCAGGTGTTCGGACAGGTGAAGTTTCGCGGCACCAATCTCTACGGAAACCGCGTCGACGCGGCCGAGGTGCGCCGACGGATCGGGATGGTGTTCCAGAAGCCGAATCCCTTCCCGAAGACGATCTTCGAGAACGTCGCGTACGGGCTGCGGATCAACGGCCGCAAGCGCTCCGAGCTGAACGACATCGTCGAGCACGCGCTCACCCGTGCGGCGCTGTGGGACGAGGTCAAGGACAAGCTGAAGAAGAGCGGCCTCGGACTGTCGGGCGGCCAGCAGCAGCGCCTCTGCATCGCGCGTGCCATCGCGGTCGAGCCCGACGTGGTGCTCATGGACGAGCCGTGCTCCGCGCTCGACCCGATCGCGACCGCGCACATCGAGGACCTCATGGAGGAGTTGAAGAACGAGTTCACGATCGTAATCGTGACGCACAACATGCAACAGGCCGCACGCGTCTCCGACCGCACCGCGTTCTTCACCGCGGAGGTCGACGACGCCGGGCTGCGAGTCGGTCGGCTGGTCGAGTACGACGTGACCGAGAAGCTCTTCACCGCCCCGACGGACGCGCGGACGGAGGGCTACATCACGGGACGGTTCGGATAGGCCGATGAGCCCGAACCGCCGCGACCAGACTTCGGCCGCGGGTGCCAAGAACCTGCGGAAGCTGGCCGACCGAGCAGTCAACGCGCAGCTCGACCGCGATCGGCTGGCGCTCGAGCGCGATCGGCTGGCGAGGGCCTTCGACGCGTGCCGCGACGGTGTGGTCGTCGTCGACGCCACCGGCACGGAGGTATACCGCAACGCCGCCGCCGAGCGGTACCGGGAAGCGCGCCACGGCGACGCGGTCGTGGCCGCGGTCCTCGGCACCGTGCTGGCCGCGGCGCGCGCCGGAACCGAGTCGGAGCGGGAGATCCAGGTGTTCGGTCCCCCGCCCGCGGCACTCCGGCTGCACGGGATCCCCCTCGTCGACGGCGAGGTCACGTTGGGTGCGTCGGTGTTCGTCTACGACGTCTCCGAGATCCACCGCGTCGAGAGCGTGCGGCGCGACTTCGTCGCCAACGTCAGCCACGAGCTGAAGACGCCCATCGGTGCGCTGGAGCTCCTCGCGGAGACCCTCGCCTCGGAGGAGGATGTCGCGATCACCCGCCCGCTCGCGGAACGCATGGTGAAGGAGACCGAGCGGCTCGGGCGCATCGTCGACGACCTCCTCGACCTGAGCCTGATCGAGACCCAGGAAGCGCCGACGCGGGGACCGGTGCCCGCCGGCGTCCTCGTGGCCGAGGCGATGGAACGCGTCCGCTCGGCCGCGGTGTCGGCCGGGATCGAGCTCCGCGTGGAGGAGCGTGCCGCGGGTGCGATCGTGGCGTGCGACCGCCGCCAGGTCGTCAGCGCGATCGTGAACCTCGTCGACAACGCGATCAAGTACTCGGAGGCGGGGCGACCCGTGGACGTGGAGACTGCGGTGGAAGGATCGGATCTCGTGATCGTCGTGCGCGACCGCGGGATCGGCATCCCGCGCCGGGACCTCGAGCGCATCTTCGAGCGCTTCTACCGCGTCGACCACGCGCGGAGCCGCGCGACCGGCGGTACCGGGCTCGGGCTCGCGATCGTGCGTCACGTCGTGCAGGCTCATGGGGGCGAAGTGACCGTGGAGTCCGTCGAGGGTGAGGGCTCGACCCTCCGCCTGCGGCTGCCGCTCGATCACGTCGACGTGGTCGACGAGGAAACGGTCAACCGGAACGGGCAACGTGAGGAGCGAGCACGCTGATGGCAGAGTCGCAGCTCGTGCTGGTGGTGGACGACGAGCAGTCGTACCGCGACGCGCTACGGGTCGCGTTGGAACGCGAGGGTTACCGCGTGGAGGTCGCGGCGGACGGCCCGGAGGCGATCGAGCGCTTCGACGCGACCAAGCCCGCGCTGGTGCTCCTCGACGTGATGCTCCCGCGCATCTCGGGTATCGACGTGTGCCGGGAGCTGAGGACGCGCTCGCAGGTTCCGATCATCATGGTCACGGCGCGCAACGCGGAGATCGACGCGGTCGTCGGGCTCGAGGTCGGGGCGGACGACTACGTGACGAAGCCGTTCCGGTTGCGCGAGCTCGTCGCGCGGGTGCGCGCCGCGCTCCGCCGTGGCCGCAGCGAGGACGGCGCCGCGACCGACCACGGCGAGGTGCTCGAGATCGGTGACGTCCGCCTGGATGCCGCTCGCCACGAGGTGCTCGTGCGCGGCGACCGGGTGGCGCTGCCGCTGAAGGAGTTCGAGCTGCTCGAGCTGTTGCTCGCGAACGCCGGTCGTGTGCTGACGCGCGACACCCTGATCGACCGGGTCTGGGGACCGAACTACTACGGCGACACGAAGACCCTCGACGTGCACGTGAAGCGCCTGCGGGCGAAGATCGAAGAGGATCCTGCGCACCCCTCCCGCATCGTGACTGTCCGCGGCGTCGGCTACCGCTACGAGAAGTAGCAACTTCCCGTGAGCCTCGGCCAACTTGCGTCACTTGAACGGAAATAGCCCGTTCAAGTGACGCGACGTTGGGTGTCGCGGGAGCCGCGCGGGCGCCCGCGCCTCAACGCTCCAACAGCGCGTCGCGTAGGTAGCCTACGGCGCTGCCGAGGCCGATCTCCTCGATGTACCCCTCGACCGTCCCGAACTTCGTGCGCATCAGCTCCAGGAAGGCGCGCATGGTCTCGGGGTGAGCCGAGAGCAGCGCGGGGAGGAACGGCTCCAGATCGGTCGGCTGCTCCGCGAACTGCTCGCGCAGGCGCAGCGCCATACGCGCAGCGCCCATGCCGCTCAACGCGTAGTCGGCGACGATTTCGTCGTCCCCCACGCCGAGGACGGCGAGGACGACGGCGATCATGACGCCGGTGCGGTCCTTGCCGATGCTGCAGTGGACGACCGCGGGGTACGACCCCGGGTCGGTCAGGATCGCGAGCACCTCGGCGACGCTCTCGCTCCCGGCGAGGAGCAGCTCCATGTAGCGAGCGGCGACTCGATCGGGCACGTCCCAGTCGCCGGGTGCCATCCCGTGCATCGGATTCCCGAGCGGCACGTGGTAGTGGTCCGAACCGGCGCCCTCGTACCGCCCCGCCAGCTCCACCTCGGCCTCCGAGCGCAGATCGAGCACGGTCGCGAGGCCGAGCCCGGCGAGCACGCAGCGGTCGGACTCGGTGGCGGTGGTGAGGGAATCGGCGCGGAACAGCTGACGCGCCCGGAGCCGCGCCCCCGTCGGCGTCGCGTAACCACCGAGGTCGCGGAAGTTGCAGCAGCCCTCGAGCGCCCAGTGCTGCTCGGCCGATCCGCCGATGGCCACGTCTTCGGACGGTACGCCACCAGGTTGTCGGAGTCGTGTCGGCGTCGTGAACGAGGAACGACAAGTGGACGAAAGGTGGGTGATCGAGCTCGTGCGCGCGGATCAGCGCTCGACGAGCAGCTCTCGCAACCGCATGACCGTGTCGTCGGTGATTCCGGTGTCGCTCGCCCAGTGCGCGGCGCCGCCATGCTCGCGGTCGAGCGCGTCGAGGAACGTTCGCATCGACGCGGCCTCGGCGCGTGCGACTCCCGCCGCGAGGGCCTGGGCCCTGCGCTCGGCCTCGGCCGGATCGACCGAGGGGAGGCGGTTCTCGGGTGCCCGCAGCCGCTCGATGATGCGCGGCATCCGCTCGTCGGTGAGCGCGTAGTCCTCGATGATGGCCTCGCGATCCACGCCGACGATCGACAGGACGAGCGCGGCGACGGTGCCCGTGCGGTCCTTGCCCGCCGTGCAGTGGAAGACCGCGGGGAGGTGCTCGGTGGACGCGAGCAGCTCGATCACCTGTACGAGCTGCGGCGTGCGCTCCGCGAGCGTCTCCACGTAGAAGGCTCCGAGGTCGCCCGATGCGAGCGAGGGTGGGGGTGTGTAGCCGTTGCCCCCGAGGTTGCTCAGCGGCGCGTGCACCCAACCGATCGACTCGTCGCCGAGGGGACCGCGTCCGGTGTGCTCGACCTCGGCCGTCGAGCGGAGGTCGATGACGGTGGCGATGCCGAGCGCGAGCAGCTGCTCGACGTCCTCGGCCTCGAGGTGGTGTAGGGCGTCGCTGCGGAACATCACCCCGCGACGCGTCCGGCCGCGGTCGGCCGTCGGCAAGTCGCCGAGGTCGCGGAAGTTGTAGGCGCCGCGCAGCTCGACGAAGCGAGAGCTCGTCGTCTCCATGAGCTCACCCTAGAGGGATGCGGACGGCGGATCGGTGACGCGGGGACGAACAACGGGTGAAGGACGGATGTGCGGAGCGGGACGCGTCGCTCGCGACTTCGCTCCGCAGCCGAGGTGACCTGGGCCATGACGTGTCCGGCCCCAATCCGGCGGAGCGGTGTCGGGGGGTTCTACCGCCGGCCGCCCGGAAAACGGTCACGTCATGGCTCTGCCCGTGAGTATCGGCGGCCCCGGGCCGACAGTCGAGGGCTTCCGCCAAGGCTTCGGCCGATCGTCGTCGCGGCGTTGCCCCACGTTCATCCGCGGGATGCACAGCTCGGTGTGGGCGTCGCTCTCGATGATGTTCTCGCCGCCTCGACGCCCTCCGGTTCCGCGGTCAGGACGCGAGCGCGGCGGCCGCGGCGGCGGCGGCACCGGTGAGGTCGGCCCGCACCACACTGCGGAGCGGCGTGACCGACACGTAGCCCGCGGCGACCGCGGCCACGTCGGTGCCCGGCCGGGCGTCCTCGCGTCCCTTCACCTCGAGCTCGAGGTTGCCCGACGACGCGTCGGCCGACGCCACCCACACCTCGCCGTGCGGCGCGAGCTCGGTCTCCTGGACGCCCTTGACCTCGCCGAGCGGGACGTTGGGGACGTTGATGTTGAGGACGCGCGGCCCGCCGACGGGGTCGACGACCCAGTCGACCGCGGCGACCGCGAACGTTGCCGCGGTGTCCCAGTGGTAGGCGTTCTCCGTGCTCCACCGCACGCTCACCGCGAGCCCGGGGACGTCGAAGCCCGCCGCCGCGAGCGCCGCGCCCACCGTGCCGGAGTGGATCACGAGGTGACCGGTGTTCGCGCCGGGGTTCACACCGGCCGCGACGAGGTCGGGCGTCTCGCCGAACGCCCCGAGGCAGGCGGCGAGCACCGCGGTCGCCGGCGGTGCGTCGATCGAGAACACGCTCACGTCCGGCAGCCCCTCCCATGCGTGGGGAACGACGGGATAGGGCCGGTCCATCCACAGCTTGCCGATGGCGGCGCCGGAGCCGCTCCGGTCGTCGGTCGGCGCGGCGACGACGACGTCGTGACCGGCCGCGTGCAGCGCGGTCGCGAGCGCATGGATCCCGGGCGCGTCGATGCCGTCGTCGTTGGTGACCAGGATGCGCACCGGCCGCGGTCCCCGGGTCAGCGGGGCGCCGGGAAGTAGCGGATGGCCTCGACCTGGCCGTCGACGAGGTCGATCGCCCACAGCGAGCCCTTCTCGCGGCGGTTGCTCGGGATCTCGATCCCCATGCCGGCGTAGTGCTCGAGCAGGGCACCGAGCACGTCGCCGTGGGTGCTGAGAATCGACGGCTCGTGGGCGAGCTTCTCCACCAGCCGCAGTGCGCCGTTCAGGGGCGCACCCTCGACGAGCTCGCTGGAGAGGTCGACCGCGAGCTCGAGCCGGTGCGCGAGGGGCTCCAAGGTCTGGCGGCAGCGGACGAACGGGCTCGACACCAGGTGGCCGAGACGGGCGTCGCCGAGCTCCCGGAGGACGAGGTCGACGAGGGCGTCCGCCTGCTGGCGGCCGACCTTCGAGAGCGGGCGTTTGCTGTCGGGTCCCTTCCACCGACTGCGGTCGCCCGCCCGGGCGTGGCGCACGAGGAAGACGGTCACGTCGATGGGGTGCCTCGGGGATCGGGGTCGGGCGGGTCGAGCCGGGCGCTCGCCCGGTCGAGCAGGTCGCAATCGTAGGCGTAGGTGAGGATGGCCCGCGCCTCCGCGACCCTGCACCAGCGCACCTCGTCCACCTCAGCGTTCGGCGCGAACTCGTGCTCGACGGCCGACGGCTTCATGAGCCAGTACCGGACGACCTTGGGCCGGCCCCGCCCGTCGCGGTATCGGGTCTCGCCGAGCGGCTCCCGCAGCTCGCACCGGAGGCCGGTCTCCTCCTCGACCTCCCGCGCCGCGGTCGCTTCCGGGGTCTCCCCGGGGTCGGCCTTTCCCTTGGGAAAGCTCCAGTCGTCGTACCGCGGCCGGTGCACGAGCAGGACCTCGAGGCGCTCGGGAGGGGACGCGCGCCAAACCACACCGCCCGCGGCCTCGATCTCGCCGTCCGGCTTCACCATCGCGAGGGCCGCGCCCGGCGCAGCCGGCGCCAGATCCCGGGCCACGCCTCGCGCGCGTCCCGTGCCGCCTGGCGTTCCGCGGCCGCGAGCTCGCCGGCCACGAACGCCTGGTCGGACGGCGCGCTCGTGCGCGTGCCGTCCGCCGGTGCTGAGAGCGCGTGCTCACGGAGCCAGCGGCCCGCGACGACCGCGTCCTGGTGTTCGCCGAGCACGTCCTGGAGCGCGGTCGCACGCGACGCGAACCGCTCCGCCGGCTTGCCGATCGCGGGCGTGATCGCCTCGGCGGCGTAGCGGCACCGCTTGGCGAGCTTCCTCACCTCGTGCAACTCCTCGTCGCGGGGCGCGTTGTCGAGCGCCTCCACCGCGCGGCTCAGCTTGCGCCACGGCTTGGCGACGAGGTCCTCCGCGTCGACGTCGTCGGCGTCGGGACCGACGGGCACGTGGCCGGTGGCGGGAACCAGGGCGTCGAGCAGGGCGCCGTAGCGGTCCGAGCGCAGGGCCTCGAGCAGCTCGTCACGCGCGTCGACGCGCTTCCGGCGCAGGCTCGCCACGAGATGTTTGCCCGCCTCGCGGTCGTCATCGGGCACGTGATCGAGGCGCGCCTCGAGCCGGTCGAGGAGCACCTCGGTGTCGCGCACCGCGCCGAGCCGCCCGCCGAGCCACTTCAGCTCGTCACGCACGGGCTCG
The DNA here is from genome assembly GCA_964505725.1 of uncultured Bifidobacteriaceae bacterium. Taxonomy (GTDB): domain Bacteria; phylum Actinomycetota; class Acidimicrobiia; order IMCC26256; family DASPTH01; genus CAVRJC01. Next base: position 70,542 of record CAZDJK010000067.1, read on the forward strand.
CTCCACGCGGGGTCGAGCGCGTTGCGGAAGGTGCGGAGGTCGGAGCGGAGCCGTCGGGTGGCGACCCGCATCTTGTGGATGTCCTCGGGGTCGTCACCGAGTCGCACCGCCGGGTCGTAGGCCACGATGCGCGCGACCGACGACGCGAACGCGGCCTGGAGGATCTCGGGGACCTCGGCGTCGTCGGACAGGTCGGCGGGAGGCACCAGGTCGGGCGGCTCCTGCGCGCGGGGACCGAGCGCGCGCACCACCTTGGGGACCGGATGCGGCGGGCCCGAGCCGGCGACGCGCAACCGAGCGAGGAGCGCCTCCACCGCGTCGCCTGCGGCCTCCGGCCCGATCTCCACCTCTAATTCGCGGAAGCGGGCGACGAGGCGCGGGCCGTCGAGCACCGAGACCTCGTCGTCGGCGACTTCGGCCAGAGTCTCGCCGTCGAGGTCGCGCACGACCACCCGGTCCCGCCGGGTGACGAGCCGGGCCACGACATCGAGCGGTGCGCCGCGGGCGATCGCGCGCACGAGGTCGACGGTGGTCTCGGGTGGCTCTCCGGGACCGCCCTCGCAGTGGAGCTCGTCGCGCTCGAGCAGCGCGCCGTTCCCGACCGGCAGCTTCACCGTCCAGCCCTCGGGCTCGCGGTAGCGCAGGCTCGCCCCCGCCCGCGAGAGCCGGAGGTCGGGGGTGTCGAAATAGGTCGCGGTGAGCCGTTTCGGCGGCGACACCTCGATGCGGATGCCGCGTTCCGCATCGGCGAGCGGGGGAAGGACGAACGACGGCCCCGGCGTGAACTTGAACTCGCGTTCGCGCATACGGGTCAGCCGTGACCGCGCGCCACCGCGGCCTCCTGGAGCCGGCGGTGGGCGGAGATGCCTTCGAGCGCGGCAAGCTTGCTCCAGGTGCCGTCGCCGTTCAGCTCCCACGCCAGCACGTCGTCGGCGAGGTTGATGGCGAGGATCTCCTCCAGGCGGGCCTTGAGGCGCGGGTCGGTGACCGGGGCCAGCGCTTCGACGCGGTGATCGAGGTTCCGCGGCATGAGGTCGGCGGAGCCGATGAGGTACTCGGCGGTCCTCGGATCGGCACCGAAGCGGTACACGCGCGAGTGCTCGAGGAAGCGCCCGACGATGGAGCGGACGCGGATGGTGTCGGAGAGACCGGGCACCTGGGGCCGCAGACAGCAGATGCCCCGCACGATCAGGTCGACCCGTGCCCCCGCTGCCGACGCGGCATACAGCGCGTCGATCATCGCGGGATCCACCAGGCTGTTCATCTTCAGGACGATGCGCCCGGCATTCCCCTTCGCGGCCTCCGCGGCGATGCGCTCGCCGATCGCGTCGCGCAGGTGGGTGGGAGCGACCACGAGCTCCCGGTAGTCACCTTGACGGCTGTACCCGGTGAGATGGTTGAAGAGGTCGGTGAGGTCGGCGCCGAGGTCGGCGTCGGCGGAGAGCAGGCCGATGTCCTCGTAGAGGTTGGCGGTCTTCGGGTTGTAGTTGCCGGTCCCCACGTGGCAGTAGCGCCGGATGCCGTCGGCCTCCTGGCGCACGACGAGCAGGATCTTCGCGTGCGTCTTCAATCCGACGAGACCGTAGACCACGTGCACCCCGGCCTCTTCGAGCACGCGGGCACGCTCGATGTTCGCCTCCTCGTCGAAGCGCGCCTTCAGCTCGACGAGCGCGACCACCTGCTTGCCCTGTTCGGCGGCTTTGATCAACGAGCGCACCAGCGCGCTCTCGGTGCCGGCCGTGCGGTAGATCGTCTGCTTGATCGCGAGCACGTTGGGGTCGTTGGCTGCCTGCTCGACGAACTGCTCGACCGAGGTGGCGAACGAGTCGTAGGGATGGTGCACGAGCACGTCGCCTGCCGCGAGCACCCGGAAGATGTCGGCCGGGCCCTCGGGCCCGCCGAGCACCGCCTGGGTCTGGGGCACCCACACCTCGTCCTTGAGGTCGGGCCGGTCGATCGCATCGAGCGCCCACAGCCCGGCGAGGTCGAGTGGCCCGTCGACGACGGTCACCGCCGGCTCGGGGAAGTCGAGCTCGCGGCACAGGAGCTCCAGCACCTCGGGGCTCATCGTGGTGTCGACCTCGAGCCGCACCACCCGGCCGAACTTCGAGCGGCGCCGTAGTACCGACTCGATGGCCTCGAGCAGATCCTCGGCTTCGTCCTCGAGCTCGAAGTCGGCGTCGCGGGTGACGCGGAACACGTGGTGCGCCAGGATCTCCATCCCAGGGAAGAGCGCGTCGAGCTTGGCCGCGATCACCTGCTCGAGCGGGACGAAGCGCTCACCGTCGGGGAGCGGGATGAACCGGGGGAGCAGCGGGGGGACCTTCACCCGCGCGAAGCGCTCCTCACGGGTCGTGGGGTCCCGGACGTTGACCGCCAGATTGAGGGAGAGGTTCGAGATGTAGGGGAAGGGGTGCGCGGGGTCGACCGCGAGCGGCGTGAGCACGGGGAAGATCCGCTCCGCGAACATCGCGTCGAGGTAGGCGCGGTCGCCGCCGGCGAGGTCCTGCCAGTAGACGAAGCGGATACCCGCATCCTCGAGCTCGGGGGCGACCTCCTTGGAGAAGATCGCCGCCTCGCGGGCCACCAGCTCGTCGGCCCGGGTGCGGATCGCGCGGATCTGGTCGACGAGGTCGAGGCCGTCGGGCGTGGTGGTGCGCAGGCCGGCCGCGAGCTGCTCCATGAGGCCCGACACGCGCACCTCGAAGAACTCGTCGAGGTTGTCGCTGAAGATGGCGAGGAACCGCGTGCGCTCGAGCAGTGGGCTCGCAGGGTCCTCCGCCATCGCGAGCACGCGCGCGTTGAACTCCAGCCACGACAGCTCGCGGTTGAGGAAGCGTGCGCGCTCGTCGGCGATGCCCCGGGTCGGGAACGGCCCGGAGTCGACGGTGCCCAGCCGAGGCATCCGTCGATCGTACTCCGGTCGCACATCCGAATCTCAGGGTGCACGCCGGTTCCGTCCGGGGAAACGCCCGATTCCGTCCGGGGAAACGGAGCCGGAACCGTCGGGAAACGGCCGGGAACGGACGGGGCTCCACCAGGCCACGGGTACTGTGACCGTTGGCGATGAGCACCGATCCGCGCTTCGCGAAGCCCACGCCGTTCGCGCGGCTGCTCTCCACCCACGCCGTCAGCGTGTGCGGGGACGCGATGCTCACGGTGTCGCTCGCGGGCTCCCTCTTCTTCCAGAGCCCCACCACGGCGGCGCGCGGAAAGGTCCTCCTGTACCTGCTCATCACGATGGCGCCGTTCGCGGTGGTCGCCCCGGTGCTCGGCCCCGCGCTCGACCGGGTCAAGGGCGGCCGCCGGCTGCTCGTGGTCGGGGCGTCGGCCGGGCGAGCGCTCCTGTGCTTCTTCATGGCGATGTACATCAGCAAGCCCGCGCCCGAGGGCCTGCTCGTGTACCCGCTGGCGTTCGGGGTGCTGATCCTGGCCAAGGGCCACCAGATCGCCAAGAGCGCGCTGGTGCCGTCGCTGGTGACGAGCGACGAGGCGCTCGTCAACGCCAACTCGCGTCTGGCGCTCGTCGCGCTCATCGGCGCCACCGTCGGCGGTCTGCCCGCCGCCGGGATCCAGGCCCTGTTCGGCGCCGACTGGTCGCTGCGGGCGGCGGCGCTGGTGTTCGTGGGCGCGGCGATCCTCGCCGCCAAGATCCCGAAGGTCGCGCCGCGCCCCGAGCCCGACCGACGCCAGGAGGAGCTCGAGCGCGCCGAGCTCCACGAGCCGAGCATCCTCCTCGCCGGCAGCGCGATGGCGGTGCTGCGGGGCAGCGTGGGGTTCCTCTCCTTCTTCGCCGCGTTCTCGCTGAAGCACGACCTGTTCGCGCTCGGGGTCGTGCTCGTGGTCAGCGGGCTCGGCGGCTTCATCGGCACGATCGCGTCGCCGATCCTGCGCAAGTCCTTCCGGGAGGAGGTAATCGTCGCGTCCTCGCTCGTGATCCCGGCGACGTTCGCGCTTCTCGGTGCGTTCATGGGCGGCGACGTGGGCTTCGCGCTCACCGCGATGGGTCTCGCGATCGGTGCCGCCGGCGGACGGCTCGGATTCGACAGCCTCCTGCAGCGCGACGGGCCCGACGCGGTCCGGGGCCGGGCGTTCGCCCGCTTCGAGACGCGCTTCCAGCTCGTCTGGGTGATCGGCGGCGCGATCGGCGTCATCCCGCTCGCGAAGCAGGTCGGCCTCTTCCTGCTCGCCGCCACCCTGGCCTTCGCCGCGATCTCCTACGTGGCCGCGCTGCGCGCTGCGCGCAGCCGGGTGGTGCGCACGAAGCTCCTCCCCGAGGCGGTCGACCGCGCGATCACGCGCTCCCGCACACGCGCGATGGGTGAGGTGAAGTCGCGTTTTCGTCGCAAGCCCGCCCCGAACAAGGCGTCGCCCCCGGCACCCCAGGAGTAGGCGGCGCCCTGGGTCAGCGATCGCCGTACACACGCTCCACGGTGGCGATGCGGACAGCGTAGGCACGGTACCAGGTCGATCGGCCGAGGAGCTGCGCGTCGCGGTGCTCGGCGACCTGCTTCCACGCCCGGGCGGCCGACTCGGACGCCCAGTACGAGACCGTGATGCCGAGCCCGTGCTCGGCGTCGCGCACCGACTCGATCCCGAGGTACCCGGGCTGGTCGGCGGCGAGCTCCTCCATCCGACGCGCGGCGTCGCGGTAGCCCTCGTCGTCGGCGTCGGTGCGCAGCGACGTGAAGATCACCGCGGTGTACGGCGGCTCCGGCGTGGAGGCGAGCACGCCCTCAGTCCACCACGCGCCCGAGCACCCGAGACGGGCATTTGCGCGCGCGTACGCCGATCCCTCATTCGTACTCGATGCGGGCGAGCCAGAGGCCGGGCGCGTCGAGCTCCGCCGGGGTCGGGAGCATGGACTCTCGCTCCCACATCCGGTTCAGGCCGTCGAGGCCCGCTCGCTCCACCACGCCGCGGCAGAACGCCTCGCCGCGCTCGTAGTGCGCGCGCTCGAGCTTGAGCCCGAGCAGTCCCTCGATGAACCGCTCCGCTTCGCCCCGCTCCACCCGGTGGCGCTTCATCGCCTCGTGGATCCGGTCGAACGAAGGGATCAGCCGCCGACCGATCGTCTCGAGCACGTGGTCGGCGTAGCCGTCGATCACCGACGTGAGTCGCTGCAGCTCCTCCCGCGGCGCCTCCTGGCGTGGCGACTGCATCGCACCGAGCACGCGCTCGGGGTTCTCCGCCATGCGTTGCAGCGACTCGGGATCCTGCGGGTCGATGTCGCCGAAGACGGCTTCGAACGCGTCGGGGTTGATCTCGTAGCTCGAGACGTAGTCGACCGACAGACGGACGAGGCGGCCCCGCACCCACGGCACCGACCGCACGGCGGCGTGGACGACCTCGTGCAACGCCACATAGAAGCGGAGATCGTCGCGCGGGAGCGACCACGCGCGCTCGAACTCGTCGATGTTGGGTACGACGAAGCACAGCGTCGGCTGGTCACCGCCGGGGCTCGTGTCC
>CAZDJK010000068.1:0-13571 GCA_964505725.1 uncultured Bifidobacteriaceae bacterium
TCCTGGTAGATCGAGCCCGTCGTCGCGTTCGACTTCTGCGTGAGCGGCACGTCGACGAAGCGCTCGTAGTGGCCGAGGTCGAGGTCGGTCTCGCCGCCGTCGTCGGTGACGAAGACCTCGCCGTGCTGGAACGGGTTCATCGTGCCGGGGTCGACGTTGATGTAGGGGTCGAGCTTCTGCATCGTGACCCGCAGGCCCCGTGACTTCAGGAGTCTCCCGAGCGACGAAGCAGTCAGGCCCTTGCCCAGGCTCGACGCGACCCCTCCGGTCACGAAGATGTGCTTCGCCAAGCTTGCCTTCCTCCCGCGCGAGCACCCGCGCGGCCTTCGCGCGTCCTCCGCGCGGCCTCCGCGCGTCGGTGCCGTGGACATCCGGAGGGTACTACCCGCGTCCCCGATTCCGGCGGACCGCGTGCCATGCTTCGGAGTCGTGACCACGACGGTTCCGACCGCGACGGAGCACCCCGCACCCGGGTCGCGCACCCCCTTCCCCGGTTGGCGGCTCGACGCCTCGGTGCTCGGCGTGGTCGCGGTCGTGATCCGCCTTCCCGCCTTCCTCGCGTCGCGGTCGCTCGTCTTCGACGACGGTGTGTACGCGCTGTCGGCGCTCGCGATGCGCGCCGGGAATGCGCCGTTCCGCGACGTGTACTCGAGCCAGGGGCCGCTGTTCCTCCCGCTGCTGTGGGTCGGCGACCTCGTGGGGTTGAGGACGCTCGACGCGCCGCGTGTGCTCTCGCTCGCCTCCGGCGTGGTGGGGACGATCGCGATCTACACGATCGCCCGGCACGTGACCTCGCGCGGCGCGTCCCTGCTCGCCGCGGGGCTGTTCACGACCTCGGGAGGTGTGCTGTGGGTCACGGGCCCGGCGAACAGCGACGGCCCCGCGCTCGCCCTTTCCCTCGTGGCGGTTGCGCTCGCGCTCCGTTACCGCGAGCAGCCGCGGCGGGGCACCGCGGCGCTGGTCGGGCTCGCCGCCGGCGCCGCGATCGCGGTCAAGCTCCTCGCGGCACCCGCGGTCCTGATCGCAGGACTCGTCGTGCTCGGCTCCCACCGCCGCGTCCGCGACGCCGCCATCGCCGCCGGGGTCGGCATCGCGGCCCTGCTGCTCGCGGCCGTCCCGTGGGGCCTCACCGCGGTCTGGGACCAGTCGGTCGCGTACCACACGGGCAAGGGCCGCGAGCTCTCGTACGGCGACGCCGCGTGGAAGGTCCTCACGACGATGTGGCACCGCGACCTGGCCGTGCTCGTGGCGCTGTTCCTCGCCGGCGTCTGGTTCGTCGTCGTCCGTCTGACCGGGGGACGACCGGCGCTCCCCGACCCCACCGCGCGGGCCGCGGTCGTCCTGCTCGTGATCTGGATCGTCCTGCTCTTCGGGGTCCTGGTGGCGGAGCCGGCGATGTGGCGAGCGCACGTCGCGCACCTCGTCGCGCCACTCGTGCTCCTCGCGACGCTCCGACCACCGCCGTGGCCGGTGTTCGCGGTCGCCGCCGTTGCCGTCACGCCGTTCTGGTACGCGTGGAATGCGTCCATCCTCCACCCCGCGGGCTACGGGCGCGATGAGGCCGCAGTCGTGTCACATCTGCGGCGGCTCCCGGGAGGTGCGCTCGTCATCAGCGACAACCCGGGCTGGGTGTGGCGGGCCGGCCGGAGCTCGCCGGCGGATTTCGCGGACACCTCGTTCCTGCGCATCGACGCCGGCGACATCACCGAGCAGTCGCTCGCACGTGCCGCCACGTCGTCGCGTGTGTGCGCGGTCGTCGCGTCGAGCAAGCACCACTTCCTGCGCTTCACCGGTCTGGGCGACCGGCTCGCCGCGGAGGGCTACGAGCGCGAGCCCGTCGGCGACATCACCCTCTACGTGCGGCCCGGCTGCGCGCCGGGCGGCTGAACCGGGCGCCGGCCCGCCCGGTCGATCGCCCGCAGCGGCGCCACCCGGTCGATCACCGAGGTGAACGAGACCAACTCGGCGGCGACGTTGAGCGCGACGAGCACCAGCATCACGACGAGCCGCGTCGTCTCCTCGGTGCCGAGGACCACTGCGAGCCCCAGCACCGCCCCGATGACGTTGGCCCCGGTGTCGCCGAGCATCACCCGCTCGCGGAGGTCGTCGCCCAACAACCCGAAGGCGGCGCCCATCACCGGCGCGATCGCAACGCCGATCGCGCTCTGGCCGAGCACGAAGGCGAGCGGCACGTACATCACGAGCGACGCCTTGATCGTGCGACCGGGGGCGCGGTCGAGCAGGTTGCCCAGGTTGGCCGCGAGCGCGATGAGCACTCCGTCGACGAGGAGCGTCCGTCCGCTCTTGAAGCCCGGCGTGGCCACGAGCACCACCGCGATGCAGAGTCCCCCGACGAGCTTCAACCATCCCGTGGTGACGCGCCCTTCGCCGAGCGCCCGCAGGTGGCCGCGGAACCCGCGGTCGCTCCCCACGGCGACGAGGTCGTCGACGAGGCCCAGGAAACCGAACCCGAACACCGCGAAGAGGACCTCGCTGCGCGCCAGGCTGAGGCCCGACTCGCCGCCGACGCCGAGAGCACCGAGCACCGCGCGACCCCCCTCGACCAGGAGCAACGCGACCACGATGAAGATGCCCGCCGCGGTGGGGACGATGCGGCCGCGGTAGTTCTCCCGCGCGAGCGCCGGGGCGCGCATGATCTCCCCGCTGGCGAGGTAGAGGAAGCGCACGGTCACGATGCCGACGAGGATGCCGACGACGACGGTCACGTCCGGCGCGCCACCAGGAACACGATCGTGCTCTCCAACACGGCGGCCATCATGCCGGTGATGGTGATCCCCGAGTCGTTGAGCGCGAAGCCGAGGGCGGCCACCACCACGAACGCGAGCATCGTTGCCCGAGCGGTCGGGATCTCCGCGACCAGCGCGCGCAACGATCGCGGCGGCACGAGCCACAGGTACGCGATCAGGAGCACCACGACAATCACCATGCCGAGGAGCACCGAGTGCCCGAGCACCGACCAGTTCTCCGAGGCCTTGCGGCGCACGACGAGCAGCGCGCCGCTCGGATCGTTCAGCAGCTGGTGGAAGAACCGCCCGACGTGGGTGCGCTGGTCGGCGGGGCGGAGCAGGTCGAGGAACCCGACCGCGACGCCCGTGACCGCGAGCACCCCGAAGAGCAGGAGCACGGTTCGCCACCGCACGCGGTGGCCCAGCAGCAGCCACGCGAGGAGTGCGAACGCCGGCGCGGTCGCGATGACGCCCCCGAAGTCGTTGCCCCACCACGGCGCACCGATCACGACGACGGTCACCGCCATGAGCGCGATGGCCACGCCGGTGCCGGCTCGCCCGGGGAGGCGCCACGCGACCAGCCCCGCGAACAACACGACCGCGGCCGAGAGCACGGCGAACGTCAGATTGCCCTCCCCGACGAAGCGGATGCCGACGGTCGGCGTGTACCCGAAGACCGTGTCGAGCTCGAGGTGCGCGCCGGTCACGAGGTCGACGAGGTGCAGGCCGGCCGTCGCGCCGAGCGCGACCAGGAGCGCGTCCACGGGTCGTCGGCGCGAACCGATCGACCCGATCGCGAGGAACAGGCACGCGAGGAGCACCCCGCCGCCGACCACGAACACCCAGTACGGGCCGGCGCCGCCGTGGCGGGCGAACCGGATCGGCCCCGCGAACGAGGTCGCGAGCAGGTACCCGAGGAGCCAGAGAGCGCCGAAGCGGAGGAGCGGACGGACGCGGGGCCAGCGGTCCACGAACGCAGCGGTGGCGACGAGGAGGGCGGATCCGAAGCCGACGACGACCGCCATCGACGTGCCGACCTGGCGATCGCGGAAGAGCCCGTCCTGGTTGGCGTTCACGAGGGAGCCCACGCGCGAGCCGACGGCGGCGTCTGACGGCACCGCGTACATCGGTCGCCCCTCCATGTTGTCTGGCCGGGCGATGCCGTACAGGCCGAGCACCGTGGGTGCGACGTCGACCACGTTGACGAACCCGGCCCGATGGGTCGTGGGCGATTCGAGCAGGCCGCTGCGGAAGCCCGGCGCCTGCACCGCCACCGGCGTGAGCGAGTCGCCGAACGCCGGGGGCTCGGGCCCCACCACGATCACCGCGTCACGCGCGGGGTCGATCCGGGTCAGGAGCTGCCCAACCAGGCGGTCAGTGGCGCGCAGGGCGCGGTCGCGCATCTGCTGTCGCGCCGAGTCCGACGCGAACTGCCCCGCGAGATCGGCGCGGACGAGGTCGGACCCCTCGACGAGCACCACCGAGCGGTCCGTGAACGCGGCGTCGAACGCGCCCAGCACCGCGGCCGGGTCGAGGCGCACGCCGAACGTCGCGGTGGGGTCGGCGAGGAGGAGCCCCGTGTCCACCCGACCGCGCGGGACCTTCCCGTCCGGGCCCATGAGCGCCGAGACCGCCTCGCGCCGGTACGGCGGGTAGGTGCGGCTCGGCGTGCTCGGGTCGCTGCCGTCGCCGTTGGCGATGACGGCCCGGTGCACGCCCGCGTGCGCCAGCTCGGCCCCGAGCTCCCCCACGTGTGCGTCGAACAGCTCGGCGTCGTTCGCCTCGGTGACGTCCGCGATCGGGATGAGGACCAGCCCTCGGGCAGCGGGGGTCCCGGTCCGCGTCGTGAACACGGTGCCGGCGCGGTCCCGGCCGAAGGGCTCGTCGACGCCGAAGCCCTGGCCTCCGGTCTTCGGGTCGCTCACGGCCCGCGTCCCGGCGCCGAGCGTCACGTAGACGTCGCCGATGGCCGCCGGCCGGTTCACGCCGTTGGTGATGAGCCCGCCCACGGCGGAGTGCGCGAACAGGTTCATGAGGTGGGGAGGTCGGACGCGCTGGATGTCGGACCACTCGGTGTCGGGCAGCGAGATGATGAGCACGCGGTTGATCCGTGCCCGTGCCGCGGCGTGCGCCGAGGCCGCCGCGGCCCCCAGAACGACGAGGAGGACGAGCGCGCAGGCGAGGATCCGCGCCGCCGCGGCGCGGCTCACCGTGCCTGTGCCGCCGCGCACCCGCCGTCGCCCGCGCCCACCGGGTCGGGCAAGTTCTTGGTGTCCGGCGAGTCGTACCCGTAGTGCCCGACGATCGGCGGAACGCAGAGGAGGTCGGCGACCGTGAGCACGACGGTCGTCGGGCCCTGCTGCAGGTCGACGTCGTTCACGGTCGAGACCGTGCGCGCGAGGTCGGAGGCGCGCAGCTGGTCGAAGACGACGCCGCGGTCCACGCCGCCCGTCTGGAGATCCGCGTACACGTCGCCCACCACGAGCGTCATGCCCTGGGCGGAGAACGCGCTCGCGGCCGGCGTGACCACGTCGTCGGGCTTCACGTTGCCGTTCTCGCCCACGAGCAGCACGAAGGATGCGTCACGCCCCGGGAAGGCTCCGATCGGCATTCCGCTCGTTCCCGCGTCGTAGCTCACGAATCCCGCATCCGAGAGTGCCGCCAGGAGGTCGGGCGACGATTGGTCGGCAACCACTGCCGGCGGCTCGTCGAGCCGCTGCGCCATCTTCTTCCACGCCTCGTTGCGGAGCGCGGATCCCTTGCGGGAGGCGTCGGCGACCGCAGTGCCGAGGGCGCGGGTGTCGGCGTCGTTGCCGAGCGACCACTTGCCCTCGATCCACAGGACCCCGGTGACGTCGGCGCCCGCCTGCTTCGACGCGTCGACGGTCGCCTGCACGCGGTCCTGGTCGATCCCGCGCACCGCCACCACCGCCACTCTCTGGCCGGTCAGTGCACCCGCGACCGCGTGCGGCTGCATGGCCACGATCCCGTCGTTGGCGGTGCCCAGCTGATCCCGAAGCGCGCTGTTCTCGCTCTGGATCCGGTCCGACTTGCTCTCGACCTGGTCGAGCCGGCTGTTCAGCGTGTTCACGACGCCGCGGTCGATGACGCCGGCGCCGACCACGACACCGAGCGCGAGCGCGAGGAAGATCGCGATCAACGAGACGACATGGAAGCGGAAATTGATCATGGTCCGGAGAAGAAGTCCTTCAAGCTCACCCAGAGCCCGCGCGCGAACACGTGGATCGGCTCCGCGACGATCCCGACGACGATCATCGCGATGATGGCGGCTCCGACGAGCAGGACGATGTCGAGTCGTCGCACCCGTCCCTGATAGAGACGGTTCACGCCCTTGGCGTCGACGAGCACCGGACCCAGGCGGAGACGGGTGAGGAAGGTCGAGGCCATGCCCCGGCGGCCCTTGTCGAGGAACTCGACCATCGTGGCGTGGGTGCCGACGGCGACGATGAGCTCGGCACCCGACTCGTAGGCGAGGAGCATCGCCACGTCCTCGCTCGTGCCCTCGGCCACGAACTCCTCGTACGGCACGCCCCACGCGACGAGGTTCTCGCGACCCGGCGCGCGTCCGTCGGGGTGCACGTGGTGCACGAGCTCCGCACCGGACTGCAGCGCCTTCTCCGACACCGAGTCGAAGTCGCCGATGATCACGTCGGGCCTGAGGCCGTTCTCGAGCAGGGCGTCGGCGCCCCCGTCGACGCCGACGAGCACCGGCCGGTACTCGCGTATGTACGGTCGCAGCGCCGCGAGGTCGCTGCGGTAGTCGTGCCCGCGCACGACGACCAGCGCGTGCCTGCCTCGGAACGTCGTCCGCAACAGCGGGAGCGTGAGCGGCTCGAAGGTGAGGCGCGCCTCGTGGCGGATGTATTCGAGCGTGTTCTCCGCGAAGCGCTCGAGCTCGGTGCCGATCGCGGAGCGCGCCGTGTCCATCTCCTCCAGGATCTCCGGCTCGGTGACCAGGTGGCCCTTGGCGAGGAGCTCGCCGTCGCACCACACGCAGTCGCCGTCGACCTCGAGCGTGACGCCGTCACGGACGACGTCGAGGAGGTCGGGACGGTCGACGTCGAGCAACGGGATCCCGGCGTGCACCACGCGGATCGGGCCACCGTTCGGATAGCGGCCGCTGATCGAGGGCGCCGCGTTCACGACTGCGAGCACGCCGGCCTCCACGAGCCCGTCGGCCGCGACGCGGTCGAGATCCGCGTGGCGGATCACCGCGATCTCACCCGGCTCGATGCGCTTCACCAGATCCTTCGTCCGGCGGTCGACCCGGGCGGTGCCGACGAGCACCGGGACGTCGCGCGTCTTTCGGCGGGGGTGCAACCAGCTCACCGGGCCGCCCTCTCCGCGGTGTCATGCGCGGCGGCCAGGAGCTCGGACGCGTGACGGCGCGCGTGTGCCGACTCGCCGACGCCGGCCAGCATGCGCGAGAGCTCGGCGACGCGCTCGTCGGCCGTCAGCACGCGCGCGCGGGCCACGGTCCGCAGTCCGTCCACCCCGTCCGGCACTCCCGCCTCTTCCACCACAGCCTTTTCCACCACGACGTGCGTGTCGGCATACGCAGCCACCTGCGCCAGGTGCGTGACGCACAGCACCTGGTGCCGCCGCGCCAGCGTCGCCAGGAGGTGCCCGACAGCTCCTCCCGCTTCCCCACCGATCCCGGCGTCGACCTCGTCGAACACGAGCGTGGGCGGCGCGGCGGTCAACACCACGCGGACCGCCAGCATCGCACGTGAGAGCTCGCCGCCGGACGCGGCCCGGGCCAGAGGTCGGAACGGCTCGCCGGGATTCGCCGCGAGGAGGAACGTCACCCGGTCGGCGCCGTCGTCGGTGCGCTCCCCCGGCTCGACCGCGACCCTGAGGGAGGCGTCCGTCATCGCCAGGCTGCGGAGATGGTCCTCGACCGCCGCCGCGAGGCCGGGTGCGGCCTCGATCCGCGCCGCGCTGAGCTCGGCGGCCGCGGCGTCCTCGAGCCGGCGGGCCCCGGCGACGCGGGCCTCGAGCGCCGCCGCCCGTGCCTCGTAACCCTCGAGCTCGCCGAGCCGGCGGCGCACGTCCTCGCCGTACGCGACCACGGCTGCGAGCGTGTCGCCGTACTTGCGTTCGAGCTCGCGCAGCTCGCGCCGGCGAGCCTGTACACCGGCCAGGCGATCCGGGTCCTCGCTGACGGCCTCGGCGGCGCGCCGGACGTCGCGTGCCACGTCATCGACGTCCGCCTGGAGGGCCCGGATGCGCTCGGTGACATCCGCGAGCGGCCGTCTCGTCGCGAGCGCGGCCACCGCGTCACCCAACGCATCCATGGCGTGCTCGGCGAGGGCGTCGCGTGCGATCCCGAGCGCCTCGCGCACCGCCACCGCGTCGGCGAGCAACGCCTCCTCGGCTTCGAGCGCCACGTCCTCACCCGGGTCGTCGATGCCCGCGCGCGCGATCTCGTCGAGCTGGAACCGCAGCAGGTCGACCTCGCGCGCTCGTGCGTGCGCGTCACCGCCGAGGTCCTCGAGGAGCACCTCCGCCTCGTGGCCGTCGGCGCGCGCGGCCCGGTAGCGGGCGAGCGCGCCGGCGGCAGTGGAGCCGGCCCACCGGTCGAGCGCGGCGCGTTGCACGGCGGGGTCGAGGAGCGACTGGTGCGCGTGCTGACCGTGCAGATCGACGAAGTGCCGCCCGCGCTCGCTCAGCTCGGTGGCCGTGGCCAGCCGGCCGTCGATGTAGGCGCGGCTGCGGCCGTCGCCCGGCACCACCCGCCCGAGCACGGTCTCGTCGTCGGGCTCGTCACCGACGAAGCGTCCTTCGACGCGTGCGTCGCGGGCACCTTCACGCACGAGCGCGCCGTCGGCCCGCCCGCCCACGAGCAGCTCGATGGCCTCGACGAGCAGGGTCTTGCCCGCGCCGGTCTCCCCCGTGATCACGGTGAACCCATCGCCGAGGAGGAGGTCGAGATCGGCCACGATCCCGAGATCGGCGACGTGCAGCTCGGCCAGCACGGACCGCGTCCCCACCCGCTCAGCGGTCGGAGAGGCCGAACTTGGCCTTCAGGATCTGGTGGAAGTCGCGCGCGCCGAACGTGACGATGCGCGCGGGGTGGCTGCCTCCCGTGCACGTGACCGCGTCGCCGGCGGCGAGCTCGCCCAGCTCGCGGCCGTCGGCGGTGAGCACGACGCTGCGCTCGTCCAACACCTGGAACCGCACCGACTCATCGGCGTCGAGCACGAGCGCGCGGTCGAACAGCATGTGCGGCGACACCGGAGTGAGCAGCAGGCAACGGAGGCGGGGCGACACGATCGGGCCCCGGGCGGAGAAGGAGTAGGCGGTCGAGCCGGTCGGTGTGGCCACGATCACGCCGTCTGCGGCGTACGTCGTGAAGAAGCTGCCGTTGATCTCCACGCCGAGGCGCGCCAGGCGGCCGGTGTGGACCTTCTCGACGACCGCCTCGTTCAGCGCGTGCCAACGACCTCCGGCGGGGCCGCTCGACTCCACGGTGATCTCCAGCACCATGCGCTCGACCACCTCGAAGTCACCCTGCACCACCCGGTCCAGCAGCGCGGGCAGCTCCTCGGGCTCGACGTCGGTGAGGTAGCCGAGCTGGCCGACGTTCACGCCGAGCACGGGGACGCCGGCATCGTAGGCGAGGTCGACCGTGCGCAGCATCGTGCCGTCGCCGCCGAGCGAGATCACGACGTCGACCGCCGCCGCGAAGCTCTCGTCCACCCCGGCGTCGGCTACACGCACGTCGACGCCCCTCCCCGTGAGCTGTGCCGCGACCGCGGCCGCCAGGTCGGCGGCCTCGAGCCGATCGGGGTGGGTCACGATGCCGATCGTGCGCGCGCTCATGACGGAGGCGTCGTCATCGGTGCGCTTCGCGCACCGCGGCCACCAGCGCGGAGTCGGGTGCCCGCGGGCCCGAGCGCGCGCCACGAACGAGGAATTCGACGTTGCCGTCGGCCCCGCGCAAGGGCGACGGCATCACCTCCGACACCGAGACGCCGCGGTCGGCGAGGCCCTCCACCACTTCGGCGAGCACCGCGTGGTGTACCTCGGCGTCGCGCACGACACCGCCCTTGCCGACGCGGGCGCGCCCGGCCTCGAACTGCGGCTTGACGAGCAGGACGAAGTCGGCCCCGGGGAGCGCGCACGAGACGAGCGCCGGCGCGACGGTGACGAGTGAGATGAACGACACGTCCGCGACTACGAGATCGACCGCGCCGCCGACGCCGGACGCGTCGAGGTGACGCGCGTTCGTCCGTTCGAGCAGTGTCACCCGATCGTCAGTGCGGAGCGACCACGCGAGCTGACCGTGCCCGACGTCGACCGCGACCACGTGCGCGGCGCCCGCCTGCAGCAGGCAATCGGTGAACCCGCCGGTCGAGGCGCCGACGTCGAGGGCCCGGCGACCGACGACGGGCAGCGCGAACCGCCCGAGGGCCGCGGCCAGCTTGTCACCGCCCCGCGACACGTAGCGCGAGGGCGCCCGGGCCACCCGGATGGCGTCGCCGGGCTCGACGAGGCGCGCAGGAGCGTTGGCGGGGCTCCCGGAGACCAGCACCCGCCCGGCGACGATCGCCTCGACCGCCTGCGACCGGCTCGCGAGCAGTCCACGACGCACCAGCTCGGCATCCAGCCGCCGACGGACCTTCATCCACTGAGGATATGAGCGAAGCGGTGGCGGGGCCGGGTATCCCGGCACCGCAGCCGAGCGACCCATGATCACGAGCGAAGCGGTGGCGAGCGAGTGACCGCGCGTCTCAGCCGAAGGCGGCGATGAGCCTGGGGGCGAGGTCGCCGAGGTCGGTGCCCACGAAGGGCGGCGGCGGATCCGGGATCGCCTCGCCTCCAGGTGGCGCGACCGCAGCCGTCACGCCCGAGAGGACGAGCGCGAACGGCCATCCCAGCGTGTCGGCCATCGCCCCGTCGGTCGACGGACGGTCGCCCACCATCACCCCGGTCGCGCCGAAACGCGCGTGCACGAGGGCGGCCATCGGCGCCTCGGGCTTGCCCGCGATCTCAGGCGTTCGGCCGGCGGCGGTCGCGACGGCGGCGACGATGCTGCCCGCACCCGGGAGCAACCCGCCGGTCACGGGATAGGTTGCATCCGCGTTCGTCGCGACGAAGCGGGCACCGGCGCGGACGAGCGCCGACGCGTGGTCGAGGATCGCGAAGTCGAAGTCGCGGTGGAACCCGACAACCACCGCGTCGGCGGGTGGTTCACGCACGCCGACCAGACCCACCGCCGCCAGCGCCTCGAGGACACCGGGTCCCGCGGCGGCGAACACGCGCGCCCCCCGTGGCAGCGATCCCTCCAGGAGTGCCGCGGCCGCCAGCGCGCTCGTGATCACCTCGTCGCCCGCGGCGGGCACGCCCGCGCGCTCCAGCTTGGCGACCACGTCGCCCACCGGCAGGCTCGAGTTGTTGGAGAGGAAGGCGACCCGCAGCCCCGCGTCGCGGAGACGGCCCACCGCCGCGGTCGCGGCGGGGATCGGATCGTCGCCCCGCCACAGGACTCCGTCGAGGTCGCAGCACACGACCGGCGTCGCGCCGGGGACCGCCGCCGTCATCCGTTCTCGTCGACGATCCGGGCGAGGGCACGGCGGTAGTCATCGTTCGCCGGGCGCATGGCCACGGCGAGCTTGAGGTGCCGGCGCGCGCCGAGACGGTCGCCCTGGCGGGCCAGGCAGAGGCCGAGCCCGAAATGCGCATAGTCATTCACGGGGTCGATCTCGACCGCGCGGGCGAACTCGTCCCGGGCCGCGGGGAACCGACCCGTCCGGAAGTAGGCGCGGGCGAGGGTCTCCCGGACCGAGCCCTGGTCGGGCTCGAGGTCGCGGGCGCGCTCGAGCAGCACCACAGCCGCGTGTGGGTTCTCCTCCGCGAGGAGGCGGGAGCCCTCCTGGAACGACTCGTATGCGGACTTCATGGCATCGCCTCTCTACGATGCGTGCGACCCAGACGACTGCCACTCCGAAGCGCGCCGGTGCCCGACTTTCTTCCCTTCCCCGGAATTCGATACGCGCAGGACCACGACCTGTCGGCGGTGTGCGCCCCACCCTACGACGTGATCGATCCGGCCGAACGCGACGCGCTGCTCCGGCGCGACGAGCACAACTCGGTGAGGCTCATCCTCCCCGACACCTACGTGCAGGCCGCCGGCGCGTTCCGCAGCTGGCAGACCGAGGGCGTGCTCGTCGCCGATGACGGACCCTCCTACTCGCTCTACCGCATGACCTACGCGGACCACGACGGGTCCGAGCGCGCCACCACGGGTGTCATCGGGGCGTTGGCCGTCGACGGCGCGGCGGGCGAGATCCTCCCCCACGAGGAGACGCTCGCCCGGGCGAAGCAGGACCGGCTCGAGCTGCTACGGGCGACGCGTGCGAACCTCGACCCGATCTGGGGCCTCTCACTCGCCCCCGGGCTCTCCCGGCTCCTCCGCACCGAGGCGCGGCCCGACGCGGTGTGCCGCGACGACGACGGCACCCGCCACGAGCTCTTCCGCGCCCGGGATCCCGCGCTGCTCGCGGCCATCGCCGACGCGGTCGGCCCGCGGCCGCTCGTGCTGGCCGACGGCCACCACCGCCTCGAGACCGCACGCGCCTACCGCCGCGAGCGGGCGGACGCCGGCGCCGACGACCCCGGCGCGGACTTCGTGATGGCGTTCGTGGTCGAGCTGGCACCGGAGCAGCTCGACGTGCGCGCGATCCATCGGCTGCTGCGGGGCCCCGCCGCGACCGCCCTCCGCGACTCGCTCGACGATCGCTTCGACGTCACGCCGACGGGGCCGATCTCGCCCGCGGGGGTCGCCGCGCTCGAGCGTGCGATGGCCGAGCACGGTGCGCTCGGCCTCATCGACACCGCCGGCCTCGCCCTGCTCCGTCCGCGCCCGGAGCTCGAGTCGGCGCTGCGATCGCTGCCGCCCGCGGTACGCGACGTGGATGCGTCGCGTTTCGAGCTGGGTGTGGTGCCGCTCCTGACGGATACCGAGGTCGGCTACCGGCACGACGCCGCCGCGGTCGCGGGGGCAGTGGCCGACGGCGCGGCCGACGCCGCGGTGCTCCTCCGGCCGGTCGGGGTCGACCGGATCCGCGCCGCCGCCGAGGCGGGGTTGCGCTTCCCGCAGAAGACCACCTTCTTCGCGCCCAAGCCGCGCACGGGGATGGTGTTCCGCAGCCTCGACCGCTGAGACGCCGGAGACGCTGGAGACGACGGGACGACGCGCCGGCGACGCCTGGGTCAGGCGACGTCCCAGGTCGAGCCCGAGGCGAGGAGCGCGGCCAGGTTGCCCGGGCCCTGGCGGTCGACCGCAGTCACGATCTGACGCTGCACGTCGTCCTCGTACGTCGAGCGGCGCACGTCGCGGAACACGCCGATCGGCGTCGGCATCGTCGGCTGCGACGCGAGCCGCGAGAGGGCGAACGCGAGCGCGGGATCGTTCCGCGACTCGTCGTGCACGAGCAGCTTCTCCTCGCCGACCTCCGCCACGTCGACGATCTGGCACTCGCCGAACGCGTTCAACATGACGCCGTGCTCGCCGTCGGCGCCGAAGCGGATCGGCTGCCCGTCGACGAGCTCGATCAGCATGTCGGCGCGCGCTTCCTTGGCCGTGATGCCCTCGAACGCGCCGTCGTTGAACACGTTGCAGTTCTGGTAGATCTCGATGAACGAGCTGCCCTCGTGCTCGTGGGCGCGCCGGAACATCTCCAACATGTGCTTGCGGTCCATGTCGTGGGTGCGGGCGACGAACGTCGCCTCGGCACCGAGCGCGACCGAGATCGGGTTGAAGGGCTGGTCGACCGATCCGAACGGGGTCGACTTGGT
>CAZDJK010000069.1:0-24869 GCA_964505725.1 uncultured Bifidobacteriaceae bacterium
GCCCGCGGTCGCCTATCGATGGTCGGGGAGCGCGGAGGTCAGTTCCTGACCTCGCCCACTTCGAAGAGAAGATCCCAGAGTGCCGGCTCAAGGTTCGAAAGACGGTGCACTAGTTCCGCACGCCCGTTGCCACAATCACAACGTTGTGGTCAAGGGCCGAGTCGCGTGTCCGATCGGTCACCGAGCTCTGGTTGGCGTCTGTGTTTGCGTCGACGACGGCGGGGAAGAGCCCTTGCAAGCGGAAGGTTGTCATTCCCGCGCCACTATCGAGAGGGCGTCGAGCGCGGCGCCGGCGGCAGACTCAAGGGTGTGCTGCCGTCCCGCGGTCAGCGCGGCCTCGTGCACGGCAGGAGAGAGGGGCGCGATGCGATCCTCGAGGTCGCTGTCGCGCGAACGGATCTCGCCTGGCTTGTGGCCTTGGCCGCTGCGGTGCCGCAGCTCCTCGGCGGCCCCCAGCAGTTCGGTCGCGGTCTCGGGCTGGCCGGCCTGACCGACGATCACCGCCGCCGCCTCCAGGGCGTGCGCGCAGCATCCGAGGTTGCCGTAACTGCGGTAGATCTCGACGGCTTCGGCCACGAATGCGGCCGCGTCAGCGAGCTCATCCCGGTCGTAGGCGATGATCCCGCGAGTCTCCACGGTGTGGGCGATCCCGATCGGCGCGCCGCTCGCTCGGAGGAGCTGATCGGCTTCTGCGGCCAGTCGCTGGGCCTCGTCGAGATCCGTCGTAAGCAGCGAGGCGTCGCGCAGCGCATAGCCGAGCCCCATCGCGTCACCGCCACTGCGGAAACCGTCGACTGCCTGCCGGACGAGAGCGTCCGCCCTGGTCAAGTCGCCGACGCCCCAAGCAGGAGTGACGCCGAAGTACGTGGCCCATGCCGCGTTCCGTGCCGATCCTGCGAGCAAGAAATGCTCGCGAGATACCGCGTGGGATTCGGATGATGCCGCCCAATCGCCCTGCTCCATCGCGATGTTCCCGAGTGCGGAGTAGGCGTGGCCCGCGAACCACGGTTCGACTCCGGATCCGAGTCGCTCGAGCAGTGAGGCGATGATCTGTCGTCGCTCGCCGATGAGGCCGACCGGTACGGCCGAGGCGATCCTCAATGCGGCGAGCTGGTCGCCTCTGGTGTCCGCCCAGATCATCGCCGCCCGCAAGGTGGCGGCGTCGGCGATGACGGACTGCAGCACCGCGTCTTGGGCTGGTCGGCGGAGCGTCGCCTCCACGTGATCGACGCGCGTCATGGCCCACTCGAGCAGCCGGTCGCGCCACCGGTCGGTCTCGCCGAGCTCGTCGAGTCGGGCGAGCGCATACTCGCGGAGCGTCTCGAGCAGCCGGTACCGGTATGTGTCGTCGGTGATCACCGTGGTGACGAGCGACTTCTCGACGAGGCGCGTGAGCAGATCGAGGATGTCGACCGCTTCGATGACGGCGTCGGACACGACCAGTTCTGCGGCGTCGAGGCTGAAGTCGGCGGGGAACACCGCCAGCCGCACGAACACGTCCCGCTCGGCATCGGTGAGAAGGTCGTAACTCCACGCCACCACCGCTTCGAGCGTGCGCTCGCCTGTTCGCAAGAGCCGGAACCGGTCGTCGAGGCGTGCTGCGATCTGTTCGAGTGAGAGCGCTCGCAGGCGAGCAGCGGCGAGTTCGATGGCTAGGGGAAGACCATCAAGGCGGCGGCAGATCTGGGCAATGGTGGCGACGTCAGCCACGTCGGCGTCGAAGCTTGGAGCAGCCGCGGACGCCCGCACCATGAAGAGCTCAACCGCATCAGACTCACCCGCACGCGCCAGATCGTCCCCGACGTTGAGTGACGGTGTGCGCACTGCCCGCTCGCCGCGCACCCCGAGAAACTCGCGGCTCGTAGCCAGAATGCGCACGCCGGCGCAGCGCGCCAGGTAACGCTCGGCGAACGACGCAACCGCCCCCACGATCGGCTCACAATTGTCGAGCACCAACAACAACTCACGGTCTCGCAGCCAGTCTTCGAGTGTGTCGGCCACCGGCTCAGCCGTCGATTCCGGCACCCCCAACGCCGCCGCCACCAACGGGACCACCCGTTCGCCGTCCCCCGCCACCGCGAGACTCACGAACCACACACCGTCTCGGAACAAAGCCAACGCGGCGGCGGCCGCTTCCAACGCGAGTCGTGTCTTGCCGCTACCTCCCGGTCCCGTCAGAGTGACGAGCCGGCTCTCCCCGAGCGCGTCTAGCACCTCGCCGAGCTCGGCTCGACGCCCGACGAACGAATCGACCGGCGCGGGCAGGTTGTTCGCCGCCTTGAGCGTGCGCAAGGGGGGGAAGTCGCGCGGGAGCGATGGGTGCGTGAGCTGCCAGATACCGACCTCCCCGACGTCCTTCAGATGGTGACTGCCGAGATCGACTGCCGCGACGTCGGGCCCGAGTCGGTGCGTCACCTCACTGACGAGCACTTGACCGCCGTGACCGACCGCCATCAACCGGGCTGCCCTATTCAACTCGGAGCCGTAGTAATCGCCATCACGCATACGCGCTTCGCCCGTATGCACACCCATCCGCACCTTCACCACCACGCCCTGCACCGCCGGCTCCCCCGCCAGCGTCTGCTGCGCCGCCAACGCCGCTTCCAACGCGTCACGAGCAGTCCCAAACGCGGCGTGGAACCCGTCGCCCGTCGTTTTCACCACATACCCGGCGTGCGACTCGATCGCCCCGCGCAAGATCTCGTCATGCCGGGCCAACACGTCATGCATCACATCGGGATGGTCCTCCCACAGACGTGTGGAACCCTCGACATCGGTGAATAAGAAGGTGACCGTCCCCGCGGGCAGCGCACGATCGGCCACGGTGAAGAGCGAACCGTTCAGACGGACGGCAGCCAGAACTCGAGCTGGATGTTGTCCGGATCTCGAAACACAATCACCGACCCGATCGGCGTCTCCGCGATCGGCGAATACCCGATTCCTCGCGCCGAAAGGTCGCGCTCCCACTCCTCGAGCGCCGCGCGATCCTCCACACAGAACGCGAAATGGTCCATGCCAGTCCGGAACTCGTCGAAGCCGCCACCCTCGCGGCCGTGATACTGAAGCAAGCCGAGAACCCATCCCGACTCCGGATCGGCGAGCACCCGGTACTTGACCGTCTCGTCATCACCGGCCATCAGCACTGACATTCCCAACAGCCCGCCGTACCACTCGGCACTGCGATCAGCATCCGTCACCGTCAAGGAAAGGTGATGACCACCGGTGATCGAAGGCATTTCACCGTCCTTACGAAGCAACCGAAGGCTGAACGGTAGCTCCACCAACGCCAGACCGGAAATGCTGCCAACCCGTGGGAGCGTCGGGCCGGCTCCCTGCGGAACCCCGAAGCGCATTCTTGCCCAGATGATCACGGCGGAAATGGCAGCTCGTTCAGGACGGCACGCAACTCGGATGGCGAGTTCGAAAGACGTCCCACAAGTTCCGCCCGTTGCCAGAATCACAACGTTTGCGCTGGACAAGCGCTACGTCGCGTGTCCGATCGGTCACCGAGCCGCGTCGTCGGGAGCGAGCGCGTACGGGCCGTTCGGTGCGGCGCGCCATTGGACCTCTTGGACTCGGAGCCGATCGCTGAGGCCCTTGAACGAGACCTCGCGTGCTGGCGCGCCGGTGGGTGCCCCAGCCGCGGTGGCCGTCGATGCGCTGGCGAAGATGCTCCCGGCGTCGGCATACGCCCCGATGCGCGCGGCTTCGTGGACGCCAAGGCCGGCGAAGTCGTTCCCGCTCATGAGCGCGTCGGCCTCGTGGACGCCGATCCGAATCTCCGGCACAAGGTCGGCGACGTCGCGCTTCTCGGCGAGACGCCGTTGGATCGCGATGGCACAGTCGACGGCGTCGGCAGGATTCGCAAAGACCGCGAAGAACCCATCGCCCCCGCCACGCTGTCTCACCTCCATCCCCTCATGCTTGGCGAGGAGTTCGCGGATGGTCAGATCGTGATCATGGATGATCCTCGACCATGCTTCATCGCCTCGCTCCGCAACGAGTCGCGTGGAGTCGACGATGTCGGTGAACATGAAGGTGCGCCGAACGGGCCGTCCGATCGTCGTGGTGCCGAGCCGGTGGCGAAGGCGCTGGGCGGCGTCGAGGTCAAGAGTGGCGCCGAGGTTCTCGAACGCGGTGATCGCGGCGTCGACCTCGACGATCGCGACGTGTCGATCATCGACCCGGGCAGCTGCCTCGGCGACGAGGCATTGCGATTGCGCGGTCTCGTAGGGCGCGCCAGCGTCGCGCCAAAGGTTGACGGCCGCGCGTGCTGCAGCAAACGCTTCCGTGTCGGCACCGTCCGCAAGCGCGACCTGTGCCAGGCTCGTCGCCGCGCGCGCCTGCAAGACGACGGTCTCGAACACCGTGGCGATCTCTGACAGGCGTGCTGCCGCGAGGCGTGCGCCCGCTAAGTCACCGGAAGCGAGCTGGGTCTCGACGACCGCCGGTAACAGCTGCGCGAGGAGGAGCGGGTCGCCGTCGCCCGCGTTGTCGACCGCGACGCGCAGCAACGCGGCGGCGAGCGCGGCATCTCCCTGCGCGAGGCGCAGCATGGCAAGGCCAGGCTGTGGGTCTTTGCCATAGCCGGCCGCCCGCTCGAACGCAGCCCCAGCGGCGACGAGGTCGCCGCGCCGTAGCTCGATCTCGCCGATCTCGTACCACGCCTCACCGACGTGCCCCGGATCCAGGCGTTCCAGCAACTCCATCGAGTGGCGTAGTTCGGACTCTGCGGCCACCCAGTCGCCACGCAGCCGTGTGATCTCCGCGCGGTGCATCTGGCAATCGCCGGGGAAGTCGCCCATCCCCGGCCGGCTCGAGCAGGCGACCGCCTGTTCGGTCCATTCGCCGGCGCGGCGGATGTCGCCGAGCGCTTGGCACAGGTCGATCGTGACGCAATAGGTCTTCGCGGTGGCGAACGGACCGAGCAGCCCGGACACGGCGTCGATCATCGACTCGTCGACCAAACGAAGGCCGTCGCTGACGCGGCCGAGGCGCACCAATGCCGTGCCCTTACCTGCCAACGCCCCCGCGACCAGGTCCGCGTCTCGGGTAAGCCGACCGATCCGTAGCGCTTCGTCGTAGAGCTCGACTGCGGCGGTCGCGTCGTGCGCCATGTCGAGGGCCGCTACCGCCCGCATCTCGATGAGCCGTCCCAGCTCCGAGCAGGGTTCGCACCCTTCGAGCAGCCGCTCGGCGCGGGCGAACCAACCCAATGCCACCGCGACTCGGTTGCGCGTGCCATGGTCGAAGACCAGATCGATGGCCAAGCCCGCGGCGCGGCGTTCTTGGTCTTTGGTGATGCAGGCAGCGAACGCGCGCTGGCGGAACTCGATGCTGGCGTCCGCCTCGCCGACCCAAAAGGCTGCCATTGCGGCATGCTCGAGGTCATCGAGATCGAGCGACGCCTCCGAGTCGGCGAGCCGGTACGCCTCGAAGGCGGTGACCCAATCGCACCGCTGGAACGCCGCACGAGCATCGGCGAGGACGTCATCGCCGCTCGGAGCAGACTGATCCATACCTCATCCTCATTCTCAGACCGCGAACAAGCAAGGACACACGCGAGTCAAGACAGAAGCAACCCTCGCTCATCGCGAGCGACTCGGATGGCGGGTTCGAAAGACGTCCCACAAGCTCCGCCGCTACATGGGCGCCGAGATGTCGTCCCACGCCCGCCGTTCCGCTGCGTTCGGGTCGTCGACGACATGGCACTCGTCGTCGAAGATCATCGTCGATCGGCGGAGGGCGTCATAGCGCGGCCAGGTGGGGAGCCCTGGGTGGTTGGGGTCGCCGCCGCGAGCGAAGGCGAGCCACGCTTCGCTGGTGCGGTCGGCGAGCTCTTGCGCATCCGGGGTGTGTTCGACGATGCCCAACCCCCCAGCTGCGAGGTTGTCGAACACGAAGCCGATGTCGATGCCATGCGCGGCGCCGAGCCGCCCTCCGAACGCGGTGCTCTCGTAGTCGAATCGATACATGTAGACGGGAGCGGGGCCGGTGGCCGCCCGCCGCTCCGCGATCCTGATCGACCCGACACGGAACCGGTCGCTCGCCATTGCGATGTACAAGTCGAACGGTGAAGCGTCGGGGCGCTCATTGCGGTAGACGGCGAGGGCTTCCTCCCATGCGTCGCCGAATCGCTCCCTCGCGGCCCGTCCCAGCGCTCGCTCGGAGAACCGCTCGGGATCGAGTCCGATCGAGAACAGCGTCATCTCGTCGCGACATGAGCCGATGAGCAAGGGCACGTCGAGGGTGGACGGCGCTGGCTCCGGATCGAAGAAGTGGTGAGGCATCGTGCGACCGTCGAGCACCGGCCCGAGCGGCGCGCCCTCACCGAGGGCGTTGCCGAGAATCTCGTCCTGCGCGGCGATGATCTCGTCGACCGGAGCTCGGACCAGCTCCTCGACCGACGCGGCACCGACCTTGGTCATCATCTCCTTGGCTACGGCCGTCGCCGCTCCCGGCTCCACCGCGCGGAGCAGTGGACCGCTCTGGACGACGGCGCGGTGGAAGAGGCCCGACGCCGATGGCATCCCGAGCAGCGTGCAGATCTTCCAACCGCCGCCGGACTCGCCGAAGATCGTCACATTGCCCGGGTCGCCGCCAAAGACGGCGACGTTGTCGCGGACCCATTCCAGCGCGGCGCGCATGTCGAGCGCGCCGACGTTGCCCGAGTCGGCGTACTCGCCGCCGCCGAGCTCGGCGAGGTAGAGGAAGCCGAGGTACCCGAGGCGATGGTTGACCGTCACGACGACAACGTCGCCGCGGACAGCCAACCGGGAACCGTCGTACATAGGACCCGCGCCCGAGCCCACGGTCCAGGCGCCGCCGTGGAACCACACCATCACCGGACGCGCCGCCTCGTCGGCCGCAGGGCTGAACACGTTGAGGACGAGGCAGTCCTCGCTCTGCGGCTCGGGCTCCCCGCCCGCGACACCGGCCAGCGCCATGCTCGGCTGAGGGCACGCTGGCCCGAAGGCGGTCGCGTCCCTCGCCTCGGTCCAGGGCTCCGGAGGGGCCGGCGGCCGGAACCGTCCGTGACCTGCTGTCGTCGCGCCGTACGGGATACCGCGGAAGCTGGTCACACCCCCAGCCTCGGAGCCGGCGACGGGCCCGAAGGTCGTCATCACGGGGTTCGACATGGCCCCTCCTCGCAGGGAATCGACCGATCGGCGCTGAGGCTAACTTCTCGGTCGACAGCCGGGCGGTGGCGATGATCGAGCACGTCATCGAGGAGCGCTCTCCGGTGCCTATGCCGCACTATCCGAACGAAGGAGACGACGCAGATGACAGCAGCCTTGCGCGGCAAGGCGGCGATCGTCGGTGTGGCCGATGCGGTCTCGCCGACGGGCGAGTTGGACATGCGGGGCCGCGAGCTCGAGGCCACGATGATCTCGGAAGCACTCGCCGAGAGCGGACTGACGATCGATGCTGTCGACGGGGTCTGCTGGGCTGGGATCGCTGGGTTCGGGTCGATGGCGCTGGCCGAATTCTCGGGGTGCATCCGGTGTTCACGGACACGACGCTGACGGGTGGTTCGAGTCTCGAGGTGCATGCCGAGCACGCGGCGGCCGCGATCGCGGCGGGTCTGTGCGAGGTGGTCGTGAGCGTGTACGCGTCGACGCCGGCGGAGACACCCCGGGGCGCTTTGTTCAGGGCGCCCCTCAGCGTTACTGCGGAACCTCGGGGAACGCGTACGGCCCTGCGTCGACAAAGCGCCAAGTGTCGCCGTCATGGCGGAGCAATGCCGCGAGATGCACGGCGAGCACCACCTGACCGTCGGCACCGGTGATCGTCTGGTCACAATCGGCGAACGCATGATCGTCTCCGGCCGGACGCACCGACTGGACCGTCGTGGTTGTCGAGGTGCCGGACAGCATGCCCTTGAAATACTCCGAGTACATGGCACCGACGGCCCCGGGTCCGTCCACACGCTCGCCGAACGGGCTGATCAACGACGCATCCTCGGTGAACAGGTCGGCGAACGCTTCACCGTCGTTCGTCTTCCAGACCTGACCCGCCTGATCAAGAAACGCTTGAATCGATGCTCGATCCGCCGCCATCGTGTCCACCTCGTGCGATCACTTCCAGCTCGTGACCGGGCTCCCGACGACCTGTTCGCTGCCGCAATGGCCTCGGATCACTCTCGGTTGCCGTACCTCCCGGCGACCTTGAAGTTCGTGGCTGATCGCCGTGGGCGGAATTGCGTCGACGCGCCTCGTCGCTTCGGATGAGACTCGACGGGTGTCACCTCGGATGCACGACGATGAGATCGATGTCGACGAGCATCTCGTCCGCGAGCTCCTGGAGGCCCAGATGCCGACGCTCGCCGGCGATCAGCTGACCAAGGTCGAGCCGTGGGGAACGGACAACGCGATCTGGCGTCTGGGCTGTGACCTCGTCATACGTTTGCCCCGCGTCCACTGGGCGGCGGGACAAGCCGACCGCGACGCGACCTGTCTGCCCCGACTCGCCCCCCACCTCCCGGTCCCGATCCCCGAGCCCATCGCCGTCGGTGAGCCCAACGACACGTACCCGTACCGGTGGGCGGTCCACCGCTGGCTCCTCGGCGATGGTGCCGCGATCGACCGGTTCGGCGATCCCCTTTCCTTCGCGCTCGACCTCGCCGGTGTCGTGCGCGCACTGCACGCGGCCCCGATCGAAGGTGCACCGCCGGCCATCGGTCGCGCTCGACCTCTGGCCGATTGCGACGCCGCGACTCGATCGGCCATCGACCGCGCGAGCCACCTGATCGACGCCGATGCCGCAACCGCGGTCTGGGAGGACGCGCTCGCCGCGTCGCCGGACGACGGCCCAGCGGTCTGGGTCCACGGAGACCTGGAAGGCAACTGCCTCGTCACCGACGGGCAGCTCAGCGGCATCGTCGACTGGGGCTCCGCGTGCGTCGGAGATCCCGCCGTCGACATTCAAGTCGTGTGGTCACCTCTGTTCAACGACGAATCGCGTCGCGTGTTCCTCGACTCGCTCGACGTCGACGACGCCACCATCCGCCGGAGTCGGGGCGCTGCGATCAACCAGGCGTGCGCCGCACTGCCGTACTACCTCGACACCTATCCGCTGATCGTCGAGCGGTCGTGGCACAAGCTCGCGTCCCTCGGCGTGCAACCGAACGAGGCGGCTACCTAGCCCGGCGATTGGGGAGTCAACTGCGAACCGTCGGCGCGCTGTCAGGAGCGCTTGGGCACTCGCTCGCTCGGTGCAAGCCGCGTGAGTGCTTGAGCGACCGCGTCGGGGTGGTTCACCAGGTCGAGATGCGCGCCGAGAAGCTCGACAGTGGGCCAGCCCAATGAGACGGCAGTCGCAGCATCCGGACGGTAGCCCGAGGCGGTCCCGCCACGCTCCCTTGTGAGCGGAGTCCAGGTCCGCTGATGCCATCAGGACCCGGTGCCACGCCATACAACCTTTGGAAACGAGGCGGGTTGGGAAAGAAAACCGCGCGCCGGACGCTTGAAGGTGTCTCGTGCCGGCGACGACCTGTCCGGCTCTGGCTATTGGGCTAGTCGAAGGTCGTCAGCCAGGGAGCCCACGCGAGCTCCCAGCGATGGCCCTCCGGGTCAGCGAAGTAACCGGAGTAACCGCCCCACGAACGCTCGACGGGGGACTCGATGGCTTTCGCCCCGGCCGCCACCGCGGCCGCGAAGGCGTCATCGACCTCCTCACGCGTCGCGACGTTGACCCCCAACGTCACGCCGTTCCAATCGTCGGACGCGACCACGTCATCTCGGGGGGCAGCCTCATGGCCGAGCAGGTCGATTGGATACAGCGCGAGTCGGAGGCTGCCCATCGTGAACGACGTGTAGGTCTCGTCGGAGCCGTCGTTCTCCTCCCAGCCCATCGCCCCATAGAAGGCTCGGAGCGATGGAACACTCCGAGCGCCCAAGGTGACGACGGTGATCCGCTGAGGGACCGGCATGGTCACATCATGCGTCGGCTCCCGTTCGCCCGAAAGTGCCGCTCGGTCGCAGGTCGGGGGGGGCGGCACGTGTCCCGCGTACCGGTCTGGCGCTAGCTGGCAGCGCCCAGTGGCTTCGCTGCGTCGACGAGCACTCGGCTGGCCGGGGTCTCGAAGCAGCCGTCGAGTTGGATCACATCGTGAAGATCCCGGAGCGCGTCGCGGTACTTCGCCACGCTGAATCCAGGGACGATCCAGGGCACCAGCCGTAGGAAATACACCACCGCGCCGATGTCGAAGAAGACCGTGCGTGGACGTTCGATCTCCATCATCTTCACGACGAGGCCAGCATCCTCTGCAGCGCGCCGCTCGACGTCTGGATGCCGGCGTGACTCTTGGGGAAGCGCGCCCATGAGGAACTCGCTCAGGGAGCGGAGGCTGTGGGGACCGACATGTTGAGAGAGGTACGAGCCCCCGGGCTGTAGGACGCGCGCGATCTCGTCCCACCAGGGTTCGATCGGATGTCGGCTGATGACGAGCTCGAATGTGTCGTCAGCGAAGGGCAGCCCTGGGCGGGTCTGGGACGTCGCGACGAGGTGCACGCCGCGCGCCTGCAGTCGCGGGGCTGCGAGGGCCACGCTCGCCGGAAAGCCTTCCGTCGCAACGGTCAGTGACGGAAGCGACGGAAGCTTGCCGACATCCGACCGACGCCTGCTTGGATCTCGAGCAGCGTGCCCACAATCGCGGCGCGCTCAGCGACCCGGTCGGAGTAGTGCCAGCTCGGACGCTCCTCGATCGCGCGACCGTCGAGCCAACCGAAGTCCCAGCCTTCGATCGGCGCCACCTCGGCCTCGTGGACGAGCGCAGCGAAGTCGCTCATCGCAGGCAATCGTCGCGCACGAGCCACCGCGCCGAGCCGGAGTTAGCTGATGCCTCGGCTTCTCGGGGCGCGACTGGCGCGGTACAGATCTCGGAGGACCAGAATCTCGGCCCCGTGGTGAATTGCCTCACGGTTGATGTGCAGGATGAGCCCGAGGTACGGCACGTCCGCGTACGGACCTTCAGTTGGCCCGACCGGTTCCCAGAGCCGTCCGGGCGGCATGGCCCGCACGCCGGACATCCAGGCGTCGTACGCGGTGTCCAACTGAGTCAAGGCACCGGCGGCAGAGCCCGCGAAATCGTGGGTGAGGTAGTCAATAGCGGGCGCGCCGAAGTGGTTCGCGGCTCGGGTTCCGAACACGCCGACGATCAGATGTGCGAGACGCCAAGCGACGGTCGTGACGGGGGGCGGGAAGGGCTCGGGGAAGGCGAACTCGACGATGAACGCGCCGCTGCCGCCCTGCACCGGGGCATCGGACTCACCGCGCCTGCGGATGCTCCAGCAACCGTCGGCCGGCTCCCAAAAATACTCCTCGTCGCTCAGCTGATCGAGTTTGGGCCGGAGCTGGTTGGTCCAGTGCGCCGCGAGCTGCTCCACCGCTTCGCCGAGCACCCGAGCCGACTCGTCCCCCACGCCTCGAAACGTACTGCCGCCCGAACGACGCGGTCTGGAGGGGGACCTTTTGCTAGTCCCGCTCGATCCGACGGAGTCCGCGTTCGGGCGTCCATGACTCGACGACGAGCTTGGTGGCACTGGAGTCGAGCCCAGTAATGACCACCTCGGCGATGTCGGCGACGAACATCTCTCCGTCAGGTGGGTCGCTCGCGTCAGTGAGTACCGGGCTGACCGGGATGGCTCTGCCAGCGATCTTCGCCTCTCCCGGCCAGTCGCTCTCTTTGCCGTCCTCAGGGTGGAAGGTCGGGCCGTGCAAGGCGAAGCGCGGATCCCGTTCGAGGTCCGCCAGCTTGCGCGCGCCGGCCATCGAACCGAAGCGCAGCTCGCCGTCCGTGAACTCGCACTCGATGCCCGAGATGCGTGGCGAGCCATCGGCACGCAACGTTGCGATCGTCTTGTGACGACCGGCGTCGAACAGCCGTCTCACGCGCCCGGCGAACTCTGGCTCGCCCTGCTCGATCGCGTTCCACGCCGGCAAGGCCCCGCAGCGTACGCGCCGGGCTCCCGTCATGAGTGACGGGCCGAGAACTGCCATCCTGCGGCGGTGGTGACGGTGTACGAGGCCGCGGGAGGGGCCGACGGACTGCTGCGTCTGGCCGACGCTTGGCATGCGCGGGTCATGGCCGACGAGGTGGTCGCTCACGCGTTCAGCCACGGGTTCCATCCGCAGCACACCGAGCGGCTCGCGGCCTACTGGGCGGAAGCGCTCGGTGGTCCGACGCGGTATTCGGAGACCTACGGAGACGAGACCTCCGTCGTGCGCCCCCACAGCGGCAATGGGCCGCACCTGGAGATGGATCGTCGCGCTATCGCTTGTTTCGACGCGGCCATGGTGGACGTGGGCCTCGGCGGTCGGTAGGACGTCCTGGTTCGACGTCACCCGTCGCGCCTAACACACTCCGAAGGAAGGCGGTCTGCGCACTCACGTCGTCGACCACGATGCGGGGAGTGACCGTTCCGTAGCCGTCTCGGGGTCTACGGGGCGACATGATCCGATGTTCGCACGTGGCGCGGGGACGCTGCTTCTGCAGGGCCCTCAGCCCGGCGTTTCGGAGCAGTCAGACGACCTTCGGCATCTCCCGATGCTCGACGAGCCGTACTGGCAGCGGACGCTCGACGCCGTGCCGGACGAGTACGTCGACGAGGGCTGGCTCGTCGGTCCGGTGGACCGCATCCGCAGCCGGGTCGAGCCGTGGCTCGACTGCGGCCTGACGGGTGTGATCTTCCGCTACGGACCCCAGCTCAACCACGACCACGTGGTCGAGAACCTTGACGCGTTCCGAGCCGTCGCGGCCGCGGCCGACCGCGCGTCGTACAGCTCCGTCTGACCGAGTATCCCGAGCCCCGTCCGTCAGGCGAGCGAGCCGCCGTCGACTGCGAGCACGGCACCGGTCACCCACGAGCTGTGGTCGGACAACAGCCACGCCGCTTGTGCCGCGATGTCGACGCCTTCGCCGACGCGGCCGATCGGGACGTTAGCGCCCATCGCCGCCTTGGCCGCGTCGTCGAGCGACACCATCCAGCCGGTGTCGACACCGCCGATCGCCAGGGTGTTCACGCGGATGTGATGCGGGCCGCACCCGATCGCCGCCGACTTGGTCAGCGCGACGACCGCGGCTTGTGACGCGGACGCAGCCGGGTAGACACCGCCCGCGCCCTGGAACGCCACCACCGAGGACTGATTCACGATCGCGCCCCCGCCGGACTGCTTCATGGCGTTGATCTCGTGCTTGAGACAGGAGGCCACGCCCATGACCTTCACGTCGACGATCTGGCGGAACTCCGCGATGGGGTAGTCCTCGATCTTCATCGGACCGGACGGGTTCATGCCCGCGTTGTTGAGGGCGACGTCGAGGCGGCCGAATCGCTCGACCGTCTGGGCGACGAGCCGTTCCACGGCGGCGTCGTCGGTGACGTCGGTCGCCACCGGCATCGCCGTCCCGCCTGCTCTCTCGATGCGCTCCGCGAGGGCGGCGATGCGGTCGACGCTGCGTGCGGCGAGGACGACCGTTGCACCGGCGGCGCTGAAGTACTCCGCCGATGCCTCGCCGATCCCCATGCTCGCCCCGGTGATGATGGCCACCTTCCCGGCCAGGAGGCCCTGCGGAACCGGAACTGACGTCATGACTTCCCCTCGTCCAGATGCCCTGCGCTCTGGGACCCCTCCGTCCGCCGGCGCTCCGAGCGCGACCCTACTCATGTCGAGCGCGCAGTGGGTCCGAAGGTCAGCACCGGGCACGAGCCGAGCACGTTCGGTACTGTCATCGCATGCCGACGACTGCGGAAGACCGCGACGAGATCCTCCAACTGCTGTACCGGTACAACCACGCGATCGACGGCGGCGACCCCGAGGGCTGGGCCGACACGTTCACCGAGGACGGCGTGTTCGACGCGATGGGTCAGGTGCTCACCGGCCGCGACGCGCTCCTCGGCTTCGCGTCGAGCGTGCACGGCATGCGCCACGTCGTGTCCAACCCGCTGGTCGACGTGGCGGGCGATTCGGCACACGTACGCGCGTACCTCGTGGTGTACGCAGGTGGGTCGATCGCGATCCTCGGCGCGTACGAGGACGAGGTGGTGCGCACGCCCGACGGCTGGCGCTTCGCCAAGCGCGTATTTACCGCCGACCAGGCCGACGCGAGCTGACCCAACCGCGCGCGGCGTCGGCCCGAGAATGCCGTCATGAGCGAGGTCGCCGACCGCTACCGCCGCCGGGCGGACGATTTCGAGGCGACAATCGCGGCGACGCCGGCCGATCGCTGGCAGAGCCGGTCGCCGTGCGACGAGTGGCGTGCGTGCGACGTCGTCGCCCACGTCGTGCAATACACAGCGCAGGTCCTCCACGGCGGGGATCCGGAGCCGACGCGTCCCGCCGCCGACGGGTTCGAGCCGCTCGAAGCGTTCCGGGCGAGCCAGGACGAGGTCGAGCGCGTGCTCGACGACCCTGCCACCGAGCGCGCACTGGTCGAGCAGCTCGATCTCGCGGTGAGCTTCGACCTGCCCCAGCACCGGTGGGACCTCGCGATTGCCACCGGCCAGGACGCGACCATCGCGCTCGAGGACCTCGAGGCGATGTGGGCAGCGTTGTCCGGCCAGCCGCCCGCATGGTGGCGGTTCATGCGCACGCCCGGAAAGTTCGGTCCTGGCATCGTCGTGTACGGGCCCGAGGTGCCGGTGCCGGCCGACGCCCCGCTCCAGGACCGCCTCCTCGGATTGATCGGCCGCGACCCGCGCTGGACGCCGCTCAGCGAGCAGGCGTGACGCCGATCCGGACGCGCCACGAGAACGAGAGGCGCGGCGGAACCGTCGAGCTCGAGAACGAGTCGCGCACCGCGCGTTCGAAGTCGACGACGCCGAGCTCTTGGTCGGTGAGCCCGAGCCGACGCAGTCCCTGGTAGCTGCCCTGACTTCGCATGAGCGCGACGAAGCGGTCGGCGTCGCCTCCGACGGGCTCGTCGAAGAGCAGCTCCCGCACGAAGGCGAAGCAGCCGCTCGCCTCCATCCGGTCGAGGTGCTCGCCCTTGGGCCACGAGCGCACGCCTCGCGGCATCGCGCGGTTGCGGTGGGGGTCGCGCAGGTCCTCGTCGGCCAGCGCGGGGTCGTCGTCGCGAACCGGGCGGCGGAGCTCGGCGCCCGACTTCCCGCGCGCGGCACGCGCCTCGAACACGCGGATGCGTCGCGCCAGCGCGATCCATGCCGCCTCCGCCGCGGCGACTCCCGATACCGGAGGCCAGTCGGCATCCGCGACAGCGAAGACGCCCCCGGGACGCAGGATGCGCGCGACCTCAGCCAGGGTCGCGTTCGGCTCCATCCAGTGCATCGCCTGCACCGCGAGCACGACGTCGGCGACGTTCTCGTCGAGACCGGTGTCATCGGAAGTCGCGGCTCGGAACGTGACGACCGACGACGTGCGGGACTCCGCCACCGCTCTCATGTCGTCGTTGGGCTCCACTCCGACGACCGATCCCGCCCACGACGCGGCCCACCGGGACGACAACCCGGTCCCGCTGCCGAGGTCGACGACGCGAGGCGCCTCGACGCGGGCGTAGCTCACCAGCAGCGGACCGAGCGCCCGCGGCGGTGCCGGGCGGTTCGCGTCGTATACGTCGGCAAAGCCGCTGAAGCGCTCTTCGTTACCGTCACCGATGGCGACCATTCGTGTGATCCTACGAGTGGGGCTGCTCACAAGATTTCCGCATGCCTGCGCGCTGGAGCGACTTCTTCGTGACCGTCGGTGGCGCGGCGGCCGCGCTCACCGGGCTCCTGTTCGTCGCGGTCGCGCTGCGGCCGCGGGAGATTCGCCAGTCCTCGTGGCGACTCGTGCTCTCGCACGAAGCGGACGACTGGTGCGCGGGTTTCTTCGCTAATGGGGCTCGTCGCGCAGGTGCTCGTGCACCAGTCGCACGACGGTGGCGCCTTCGCCGACCGCGGATGCAACCCGCTTGATCGAGCCCTGACGAACGTCGCCGGCGGCGAACACGCCGGGGAGGCTCGTCTCCAACGGCAGCGGTTGGCGTTCGTGCTCCCAGGGCACGTCGCCCCGTTCGAGCACGTCGCGACCGGTGAGCACGTACCCGTGCTCGTCGCGCGCGATCGACGCCGGGAGCCACTGCGTGTGCGGCTCCCCGCCGATCATCACGAAGAGGGCGGCGGCCGGCACCTCCTCGAGCGTGTCGTGGGTGCGGTCGGCGAGCGTGAGCCGTTCCAGGTGGCCGTCGCCACTGCCGTCGACCACTTCGGTGCGGTAGCGAACCTCGATGTTCGGCGTACTCTCGACCTCGCGCACGAGGTACCTGGACATCGACTTCGTGAGGCTGTCGCCGCGGACCACCAGGCTGATCGTGCGCGCGTGCTTCGACAGGTGCAGCGACGCCTGCCCGGCGGAGTTCCCCGCACCGACGATGAACACGTCGAGCCCCGCCATCGCCCGGCTCTCGCCCACCGCGGCGCCGTAGAACACCCCCGACCCGACGAGCACCTCGAGGCTCGGCACCCCGAGCCGTCTCCACTCGATGCCGGTCGCGACCACGACGGTGCGGCCCTGCACCGCGGACCCGTCGAGCAGGTGCACCACGCGGTGCTCACCGCTTGCTTCGAGCGAGACCGCCTGCTGCGCGAACACGATGTGCGCGCCCATCAGCCACGCCTGCTCGCACGTCTTCTCCATGAGGACGCCGCCGCTCACCCCGTGGGGGAACCCCGGGTAATTCCGGATCAGCGGGCTCGTCCCCGCCTGACCGCCCGAGATGGCCTGCTCGAGCAGCACGGTGTCGAGACCCTCGGACGCCGCGTACACCGCGGTGGTGAGACCCGCCGGGCCGGCGCCGACGATGGCGACGTCGCACGTCGTCACGCTGTTCTGCACGCTCACGCCGATCGCGCGTGCCAGGTCGGGCAGGCTCGGGTCGACGGTGACCTGCCCGTCGTACCGGATCAGCACGGGTAGGCGGGTGCCGTCGACGCCGGCCTCGTCGAGCAGGGCACGACCGGCGTCGGTGCGGGCGCCGTAGAAGCAGAAGGGCATGCTGAAGCGGGTCATCACGTCGCGGAGCTGCGCCACGCGGGCGTCGTCCTCGTCGGCGACGATCCGGAACATCTCGAAGTTCGGCTCGCGCTCGCGTGTCCACGACGCGAGGTACTCGCTCATGGTGCCGTAGAGCATCTCCCCGTCGGCCCACGGCCGAACGATGTGGTAATCGGCGTGGCCGAGCGCGATCGTCTGCACCGTGGGGCTCGACGAGGAATAGTCGCGATCGACGAGCAGCACGCGCTTGGCACCCGGGTGCAGCTCGTGTGCCCTCGCCAGGAACTCCGCCGAGTCGCCGGCGACGAGCATCAGCGCGACCGGCTCGCCCGCCTGTGCGAGCTTCTCCAGCGTGCCGAGCGCGGTTTCGGGCGACGAGTCACCACGGACGGTGAAGTCGTTCCCGAACCGGCGCGAGAGGTCGTCCACCAACACGTCGAGCGACTTCGTGTCGCCGTCGAGCACGAACAACACCGGCCCCGGCATCGGCCGAGCCTAACGGGGGCCTCGGCGCGGGCGCGTCGACAATCCCCGTGCACTCCTCCCACCCAACTTGCGTCACTTGAAGACGCCCGGACTAATCCCGTTCAAGTGACGCAAGTTCGGGGGGCGGGGGCTTGAAGGCGGCGGCGGGCACGTGCATACTCGCCCCACCGCGCGCACCCGGCGACGCGGTTGCGGGAGGAGGACGCAGTGGCCGCTGACGGAACCTGGAACGTGAACCTCAACACCCCCATGGGTGCGCAGGCGATCACCCTCGACCTCGCCACCCAGGGCGACGCGCTCTCCGGGTCGATGAAGAGCCCGATGGGCGGCGCCGACTTCGAGGGTGGCACTGCCGACGGCGACAACCTCGCGTGGACGGTGGCGATGACCCAGCCCATGCCGATGAACATCGAGTTCGAGGCCGTGGTCGACGGCGACAAGATCTCCGGGAAGGCGAAGCTCGGCACCTTCGGCGACGCGACGTTCGAGGGCACGCGCGGCTGAGCGCGGGCAACCGGACGCGGGTCGGTCAACGCCCTCCCGCGCGCCCGACCGAACGCGAGGGATTGGTGTCGAGCGCGCTCAGCGCCTCGAACGCCGCGGCGAGCCGCTTGCCGAGGGGCTCCTGCCCCTCGTCCTCGACCCAGCGCCGGTAGGTGAAGCCGGTGACACCCGCGACGGCCGCGCCGACGGCCGCGGCGCGGGGATCGTCGTCGGGAATCCCGAGGCGGTCGGCTACCAGCGTGCGGAACACGTGCTCGAGCGAGACGGCGGAGTGGCTCATCGCGCGCGCCGCAGCTTCCGGCGAGCGCTGCACGACCTTGCCCCACAACAGGCGAAGATCGCGGTCGCTGAAGTTGGAGTCGGCATCCAACCCGGCGGCGGTGAACGCCTCGATCACGCTCTCGCCGCGCGGGCGCGCGCTCACGAGCGCAGACATCTGCGCGAGCGCGCGCGTCGGGAGCGCGGTCAGCACGTCGTCGCGGGTCGCGAAGTAGCGGAAGAACGTCCGCTTCGAAACCCCTGAGGCCGCCGCGATCTGCTCGATGGTCACGTCGTCGGTGCCGAATTCGGCGAAGAGCTCGAGCGCGGCCTGCTCGATCTCGCGCGAGATGCGCTCGCGTCGACGCTCCCAGCCGTTCTGCTCGAGGTCCGGTCCGGCTTCGTCCATTCCGCCACAGTGTGCCAGCTTTCTTCCCCGGCGCCGACACCGGCGCCCACCGGCCGGCGACTACGGCCCGCGCAGGTTCTCCGGGCGATCCCGGCCGAGGATTGACGTAGCGTCTGCGCCATGGGCGACGCGGTGCTCTACGAGCTCGACGGCCACGTGGCGACGATCACCTACAACCGGCCGGAGGCGCTGAACGCCGTCAACGGCGAGCTGCGGACCGACCTCAACGAGGCCTTCTCCCGCTTCCGCGACGCGGAGGATGCGTGGGTCGCCATCGTCACCGGCGCCGGCCGGGCGTTCTCGGTGGGTGGCGACCTGAAGGACGGCGCCGGGTCGATCGGCGTGTTCCCCGGGACGTTCTGGGAGAAGCCCACGGCGAACTCGTTCGAGAGCGGCTGGGAGATCTTCAAGCCGGTGATCGCCGCGGTCAACGGCTACTGCCTCGGCTACGGCCTGACCTTGGTGACATGGTGCGACTTCGTGATCGCGAGCAACCGGGCCGAGTTCGGCTTCCCCGAGGTCACGCTCGGCGTTCCGACGATCGTGGGTGCCATCCGGCTCCCCCAGCGCATCAACTGGCAGTACGCGATGGAGCTCCTGCTCACCGGTGAACGCATCGACGCGCAGCGTGCGCACGAGATCGGGCTCGTGGGATGGGTCGTCCCGCACGAAGAGCTGATGACCGAAGCACGCGCGCTCGCGGACCGGCTCGTGCATGCCGCACCACTCGCGCAACGCGCGATCAAGGAGGTCGCGGTGCGCTCGCAGCACCTGCCCATGCTCGAGGCGATCCGCTTCGGCGAGACGATGCGGAAGGTCGCTTCGGCCACCGAGGACGCAGGTGAGCTCGCGCGTGCCCGCAACGAGGGCCGCGAGCCTCGCTGGCAGGGTCGCTGACGACTCACGCCGCGTGCGACGCGGTCCACGCCAGGAGCTGTTCGGCCGGCCAGGTGTTGACGATCGCCGCAAGCGGCACACCTGCCTGCGCCGCCCGCTCGCAGCCGTACGGCTGCCACTCGAGCTGGCCGACGGCGTGGGCGTCGCTGTCGATGGCGACCTTGCACCCGAGCGCGACGACCTGCTCGAGCATCCGCATCGGCGGGTCGAGGCGCTCGGGGCGACAGTTGATCTCGACCGCGGTGTCGAAGTGCGCGCACGCGCCGAAGACGAGGTCGGCGTCGAAGGTCGACTCGGGACGGCCACGACCGAGGACCATGCGCCCGGTGCAGTGACCGAGCACGTCGGCGTGGGGGTTGGCGACCGCCGCGACCATCCGGTCGGTCATCGGTCCCTCGGCCATGCGGAGCTTGGAGTGGACGCTCGCGACCACGACGTCGAGCTGTGCGAGCACGTCGTCGTCGTGGTCGAGCGAGCCGTCCTCGAGAATGTCGACCTCGACGCCGGTGAGGATCCGGAACGGCGCGAGCTCCTGGTTCAGCCGCGCCACCACGTCGAGCTGCTCGTGCAGCCGCGCCCGGTCGAGACCGTGCGCGACCGACAAGGACGGCGAGTGATCAGTGAGCGCAAGGTACCGGTGGCCGAGCTCCGCAGCCTTCCGCGCCATCTGCTCGATCGCGGCGCCGCCGTCGGACCAGTCCGAGTGCGTGTGCAGGTCGCCCGCGAGGGCGGCGTGGATCTCGGCCCCCGGGCCCGCGTCGGGCGCGGCCTCCGCCTCGAGGCGCGCCAGGTACTCGGGCGTCCCGCCCGCGAGCGCCTGCGCGATCACCTGTCCCGTGCTCGAGCCGACGCCGCGGATCGACTCGAGCTGACCGCGCGCGGAGAGCCCGCGCAGCTCGTCGACCGACTTCCCGCGGATGGCGTCGGCGGCGCGCCGGAACGCCTCCTCCTTGTACCGGCCCGCGCGCTTCCGCTCGAGCAGCGTGGCGATCCGGTCGAGGGCGTCGACGGGCTCGATCACGACGGTCGGCTCCGGCTCGGGTGCCATCCCCTGACGGTACCCGGGCGCAGGCCGCGTACACTCGTGCGCTACCAGGAGGGATGACTGAGCGGCCGAAAGTGCTCGCCTGCTAAGCGAGTAGGGGGTGTTGAGCCTCCTCGAGGGTTCAAATCCCTCTCCCTCCGCCAGACGTCGGCTCGCCCGCCAGGGCAGCGCGACCCGCGGCCGCGGCGGCAGCCGCACGTCGCGAGCACCGTCTCTGTATGGTCGCGGCCATGCGCTACGGGGTCACCCTGCCGCCGTTCTACGAGTGGTCCGACCCGCGTACGGTCATGGCGATCGCCGCCGACGCCGACGCCGCCGGCTGGGACGGCTTCTTCGTCTGGGACCACGTCACCTGGGACCCCGCGTGGGGCGGGACGCCTCCGATGGCCGATCCCTGGATCTCGCTCGCCGCAGCCGCCACCACGACGACTCGGGTGGCGCTCGGGCCCATGGTGACGCCCCTCGTCCGCCGCCGCCCGCAGCAGGTCGCGCGCGAGCTGGTGACTCTCGACCACCTGTCGGGTGGACGCGCCGTCCTCGGCGTGGGCCTCGGCGCCGACATCGACTACCAGGCGTACGGCGAGCCGCTCGGGGCCCGCGGCGCGCACCTGGACGAGGCACTGACCGTTCTCACCGGCCTGCTGAGCGGCGAGCCCGTCGACTTCGAGGGTGCGCACTACACGGTGCACTCGCCGCCCTGCCTGCCCCGGCCGGTGAACGGAACCGTGCCCATCTGGATCGGCGGGTTCTGGCCCAACCGCGGCCCGTTCCTGCGGGCGGCACGCTTCGACGGCGTCGTCCCCGGGCGAGTGGGCCAGGAGCGCGGCGAGGTGCTCACGGTCGAGGATCTCGGCGCGATCCGCAAGATCATCGGACGCAGCGACGGCTTCGACTACGTCGTGAGCGGGTCGACGGCGTCGGCGTCGGACACCGCGACCCCAACACGGTGGCAGGATGCCGGCGCGACCTGGTGGCTGGAGAACCTGCACCCCTTCGGCGGCGCGGCCCCGGCGATGCGTGACCGCGTGCGCGCCGGCCCGTCGCGGAGCTGAGCCGCCGGCCCGGGGCACACCGCTCGGCATGGGCGAGTAGCCCAGGGACCCCACGCTCATCCGGTGACCAGGTTGGGGGGCACCTCGCCCGCGAGCACCGCGACGATGCCGTCGCACGCCAGCTCCGCCATCTGGCGGCGGGTGGCGTCGGTGGCGCTGCCGATGTGCGGCAGCAACGTCGTGTGGGGCGCCGCGAGAAGACGAGGGTTCACCGCGGGCTCGTGCGTGAACACGTCGAGACCCGCCGCGAAGAGCTTGCCGTTCTCCAGCGCTGCCGCCAGTGCCACCTCGTCGACCACGGGGCCCCGTGCCGTGTTCACCAACACTGCGGTCGGTTTCATGAGCGACAGGCGCCGGGCATCGATCAGGTTTTGCGTGGCATCGGTGAGCGGCACGTGGAGTGACACGATGTCCGAGCGCGCGAGCAGCACGTCGAGATCCGCGACCCAGCCCGCGACCCCGGTGTCGCGCCGCGTGTGGTGGATCACGTCCATGCCGAAGCCCTCTGCGCGCCGTGCCACGGCGCGCCCGATACGGCCGTACCCCACGATGCCGAGCACCGCACTGTGGACGTCGACTCCGAAGTACGTGTCGAAGCGGCCGCCCTCCCACCGCCCCGCGCGCAGGTCGGCTTCCGCCTCCGAGGCGCGCCGCGCTGCGGCGAGGACGAGGAGGAACGCGACGTCCGCGGTGGCGTCGTCGAGCACGCCGGGCGTGTTGCACACCGCGATACCGAGCCGGTGCGCGGTAGCGACATCGATGTTGTCGTACCCGACGGCGACCGTCCCCACCACGCGAAGCGCGCCGGCGGCACCAGCGCCCAACACGTCGGCGTCGATCCGGTCGAAGAGCAGGCACAGGATCGCCTCGACGTCGCCCGCTCGGGCGACGAGGTCGTCGTGGCCGAACCGGTCGCCCGCCGGCTGCACGAGGTCGTGACCGGCCCGGACGAGGAGCGCGAGCCAGGGCGCCGGGAGGCGTCGGGTCACGAGCACGGGCGCCACGGCGGCGCACCGTATCGGGGTCGGCCACCCATTGCAGTTGGGAGGGGGCAGCCGGTACGGTGTCGCCGCCTTCGGGCCGGCCGGCCGTGCCGGGCACCCGGGCAGCGAGCGTGGGGCGGGGATCTCCGGATCCCGGTGGCGGGAGGGCCATCAGCGTGGGGCGCGCAATCGATCGTGGCGCGGGCAACGGCGCCGTCGACTTCCGCGAGGTCGTCGTCGCCTACCGCGCCGACATCTTCCGGGTCGCCCGTCGCTTCACGCACAGTGACGCCGACGCGGAGGATCTCGCGCAGACCGCGGTGGTCCGGGCGCTGCAGACCGCAGCGACCGTGGAGGATCTCGAGATGGGCAAGCGCTACGTCTTGCGCATCGTGCGCAACCTGGCGTTCGACCAGACTCGGGCACGGGCGCGCGTCACCGTGGAGCCGTGGGCGGACGTGCCCGAAGGCGCGGCGTCGGCGCTGACTCCGGACGAGGTGGTGGTGCGCGACGAGGAGCGCGCCCTCCCCCGCGCCGCCATGGAGGAGCTCCCGCCGGTCCACCGCGAGATCCTGCGGCTGCGATTCGTCGAGGAGCTCGACTACCCGTCGCTGGCGGAACACCTCGCGGTGACCGAGCACGCGGCACGCCAACGCGTGTACCGCGCCGTGCAGGCCCTCCGCGAGGTCGTCCGCCAACACCGCCTCGCAACGTGAGGACGGACCCGCCCCCAAACGCAAACTTGCGTCACTCGAACGGAAACAACGCGTTCAAGCGACGCAAGTCTGGTCGGGCTGGTTGGGATGGAAGACGCGTTGTCAGCCGGCGAGGAGGGCGCGGGCGCCCATCTCCACCGACGGGTGGCGGAGGCGGGCGAGGGCGCGGGCCTCGATCTGGCGGACCCGCTCCCGGCTGAGGTTGACGAGCTGGCCGACCTCGTCGGGGGTGCGGGGCTCGCCGCGGTCGAGGCCGAAGCGCAGCGTGAGGATGTACCGCTCGCGCTCGTCGAGGACTGCGAGCAGCTTCTCGATCTCCGCCGGGAGCATCGCTCGGGCCGCGGACTCGAACGGCGACTCGGCGCCGCGGTCCTCCACCAGGTCGCCGAGCTCGGTCTCGCCGTCCTCGCCGACCGGGGTCTCCAGGGACACCGGCTCCGCGAGATGCGGGATCAGCTCCTTCACGCGCTCGGGCGCGAGATCCAGCTCCTCCGCGAGCTCGTCGAGGGTGGCCGGGCGCCCGAGACGGGCCTCGAGCCCCGCCCGCTCCTTCTGGAGGCGCGCAAGGTTGTCGGCCGCGTGCACCGGCAGCCGGATGGTGCGGCCGGCGTTCGCGATGCCGCGCTGGATCGCCTGGCGGATCCACCACGTGGCGTACGTGGAGAACTTGAAGCCC
Organism: uncultured Bifidobacteriaceae bacterium; assembly: GCA_964505725.1. GTDB lineage: Bacteria > Actinomycetota > Acidimicrobiia > IMCC26256 > DASPTH01 > CAVRJC01. The sequence continues at coordinate 24,016 of CAZDJK010000069.1, forward strand.
TTGCGCCAGTCGAACTTCTCGACCGCGTGGATCAGGCCGAGGTTGCCCTCCTGGACGAGATCGAGCAGCGGCATGCCGGACGCCTGGTAGCGCTTCGCGATCGACACCACCAGGCGGAGGTTCGACTGCACGAACTGGCGCTGAGCTTCCTCGCCCTTGCGCTGCAGCCGCAGCAGGTCGCGCTTCTCGGCGCGGGTGAGGCCCTTGTCGACCGACTGGAGGGTCTCCGTCGCCGCCTTCCCGGCCTCGATGTCCTGCGCGAGGCGCGCTTCGTCGTCCTTGGTCAGCAGCTGGTGCCGGCCGATGTCTTCGAGGTAGAGCCGAACGAGATCTTCGTTGTCGCGCTCGGTGCGGTTACGAACTCGAGCCACAGTGCCTTCCCGAGGGGTCGAGGGCGCCGCCCCGGAATGGGCGGTCACCTGAAGAGAACGACGGGGGGTCCGTCCTTGTTCCTGAGTCCTTGCTCCCGGGGACTTCTCCGGCGGGGAAACCGGCGAAATGCCCTCGCAGTATCGCGGAACGGAGTCCTCCATTGTGCACCTTTTCGACCCGCCGAGTCACATCATGGGCCGGCGCCCGCCCGGGACTGGAAGGTTTCCCCGCCGGGGCGCCCCGAAACCGGCTCCACACCTGCCTTCCCGGGCCCGGGGCGCCCCGGGCCGGGCCCCGGCTCCCGGGCCCGCCCGCCGCCGCCTGCCCCCGGCGCCTCTGGCCCTCATCGGGCAGACACCGTAGATTTCGGGCCATGACCGTCCCTCTACGCCACGGCGTGTTCATGGCTCCCTTCCACTCCCGTGACGAGAACCCGACGCTGGCCCTCGAGCGTGACCTCCAGCTCATGGGCCTGCTCGACG
>CAZDJK010000070.1:0-18087 GCA_964505725.1 uncultured Bifidobacteriaceae bacterium
GTGCTGCCCGTGCTCGCCGGCTACGTCGTCGCGGCCGAGGAGCAGGGCGTCTCCCAGGACCAGCTCGGCGGGACGATCCAGAACGACATCCTCAAGGAGTTCATGGTCCGCAACACCTATATCTACCCGCCCGAGCCGAGCCTGCGGATCGTGACCGACATCGTCGAGTACACGACGCGGCACATGCCGCGGTTCAACTCGATCTCGATCTCCGGCTACCACATGCAGGAGGCGGGCGCGACGGCGGTGCAGGAGCTCGGCTTCACGTTGGCCGACGGAATCGAGTACGTGCGCGCTGCGGCGGATCGAGGGCTCGCCATCGACGAGTTCGCTCCTCGGTTCTCGTTCTTCTTCGGCATCGGCATGAATCTGTTCATGGAGGTGGCCAAGCTTCGTGCCGCGCGGCTCTTGTGGTCGCGGGCCATGAGGCAATTGGGCGCGACCAAGCCTTCGTCGCTCATGCTTCGCACGCACTGCCAGACGTCGGGCGTGTCGCTGACCGAGCACGACCCCTACAACAACATCGTCCGCACCACGATCGAGGCGCTGGCCGCGGTGCTCGGCGGCACGCAGAGCCTCCACACCAACTCCTTCGACGAGGCGATCGCGCTGCCGAGCGAGTTCGCGGCACGCGTGGCGCGCAACACGCAGCTCGTGCTGGCCGAGGAGTCGGGGGTGACCCACGTGGTCGACCCGCTCGGCGGCAGCTACTACGTCGAGTCGCTCACGGCCGCGCTCGCCGACGCCGCGTGGGAGCTGGTGGAGGAGGTCGAGTCGCTCGGCGGGATGACCCGGGCGGTCGAGTCCGGGATGCCGAAGCTGCGGATCGAGGAGGCCGCGGCGCGCCACCAGGCGCGCGTCGACCGCGGCGAGGAAGTGATCGTGGGCGTCAACCGCTACCGGTTGGACGAGGAGCCGGCGATCGACGTGCGCGAGGTCGACAACACGAGCGTGCGGGAGCAGCAGCTCGCGCGCCTCGCCACCCTCCACGCCACCCGCGACGAGGCCCGCTGCCAGGCCGCGCTCGCCGCCCTGCGAGAGGGCGCAGCCGGGAACGCCAACCTCCTCGCACTTTCGATCGAGGCGAGCCGCGCCCGGGCCACGGTGGGTGAGATCTCCGATGCGATGGAGAGCGTGTTCTCGCGCCACCGCGCGACCATCCGTAGCATCGCCGGCGTGTACGGCGCCGCCTACGAGGGAGACGAGGAATTCGAGCGGGTCCGCAGCGCGGTGAACGAGCTCGCGGAACACGAGGGTCGACGTCCCCGCCTGCTCGTGGTCAAGCTGGGCCAGGACGGGCACGACCGCGGCGCCAAGGTGATCGCGACCGCCTTCGCCGATCTCGGCTTCGACGTCGACGTCGGCCCGCTCTTCCAGACCCCCGAGGAGGCCGCGCGCGACGCGATCGAGAACGACGTGCACGTCGTCGGCGTGTCGAGTCAGGCCGCGGGGCACAAGACCCTCGTCCCGGAGCTCATCGCCCAGCTCCGCAAGCAGGGCGCCGACGACATCCTCGTCGTGGTGGGCGGCGTCATCCCCGCGCAGGACTACGACGAGCTGCGCGACGCAGGCGTGGCCGCGGTGTTCGGCCCGGGCACCAACATCCCCCAGGCCGCGGCGCAGATCGTCGACCTGCTCGCGCGCCGCTGAGCGCGCCGGTGAGGGAGCTCGCCCGCCAGCTCGTCGACGGCGACCGCCGGGCCTTGGCCCGCGCGATCACGCTCGTCGAGTCGACCAGGCCCGACCACCGCGACGACGCGGAGGCACTGCTCGCCGAGATCCTCCCGGAGACCGGGCGATCGATCCGGGTCGGGATCTCGGGCGCACCGGGCGCCGGGAAATCGACGTTCATCGAGGCGTTCGGCATCCACGTGGTCGAGCAGGACCACCGGGTGGCGGTGCTGGCGGTCGACCCGTCGAGCAGCCGCAGCGGCGGCTCCATCCTCGGCGACAAGACCCGCATGGAACGCCTCACTCGGTCGCCCGACGCGTTCGTGCGCCCCTCACCGACGCGCGGGACGCTCGGCGGTGTCGCTCGCCGCACCCGGGAGGCCATCCTGCTCTGCGAGGCCGCGGGCTTCGACGTCGTGTTGGTCGAGACGGTCGGCGTCGGGCAGTCGGAGGTCCAGGTGGCGGCGATGGTCGACTGCTTCCTGGTGCTGATCGCACCCGGAGCGGGCGACGAGCTGCAGGGGCTCAAGCGCGGGATCATGGAGCTGGCCGACATCGTGGTGGTGAACAAGGCCGACGGCGACCTCGCCGCGCCCGCCAAGACGACCGCCGCCGACTACGCCGCCGCGCTCCACCTGCTCCGACCGCGGACCCCGGGCTGGTCGCCCCCGGTGCTGCTGTGCTCGGCGCTCGAGGGGACCGGCATCGGCGAGGTCTGGGGGGCCATCTCCGGGTACGCGGCGCAGCTCGGCGACGAGATCGCCGAGCGCCGGGCCCGCCAGGCGCAGGAGTGGCTCTGGTCGGAGGTCACCGAGTCGCTGCTCGACGCCCTCCGAGCCGATGCCACGATCGCCCGCCGGGCCCGCCGGCTCGAAGCCGACGTCGCGTCCGGGACCGTGACCCCGTCGGCGGCCGCCCGCGAGCTGCTGCAGGCGTTCCTGGGGCCCGGCGCGGGCGGGAGCTGACCCAACCCGCGCTCAGGCTCCGCTGGATCCAATCCGACAAATTGCCTCGTGAGCCACGCGGAGATGCTCGGCCTGGCCGCGGTGCTCGCGGCCGTGGTCACGTTCGCGCTCGCAGCGATGCGCGTCGTGGGTCGGCGGGCGTCCGCCACCGTCGAGCGCGTGCGCGACCTGCTCGACCGCAACGAGGCGCGCTTCCAGGCGATGGTCCGCGACTCGAGCGACATCATGGCCATCGTCGGCGCCGGCGGCGAGCTCGTGTACGCGAGCCCGGCGACCGAGCACATCCTCGGCCTCGACACCGAGGCACTCGTCGGCACCAGCATCTTCGACCTCGTCCACCCCGACGACCGCGTCCGCGCCGCGGGCGCGTTCGACGCCACCCGGACCGGCCGCCGGAGCGACCGGGTCGAGTTCCGCCTGCGTCACGCCGACGGCGGGTGGCGGGTGATGGAAGCGATGGCGACGAACCTGCTCGACGACCCGTCGGTGAGCGGGCTCGTCATCAGCGCACGCGACCTCACCGATCGCCGCCGCGCGGAGGCGGAGCTGCGCGAGGCGCAGGAGCGGTTCCGCAGCGCGTTCGAGCACGCGCCCATCGGCATGGCGCTGATGGCGGTCGACGGCCGCTTCGTACGGGTCAACCGCGCGCTCGTCGAGATCCTCGGTCGCCCGGGACCGGAGCTCGTCGGCGCGCGGGTCGTCGACCTCATCCACCCCGACGACCTCCCTCGGCTCCGCGCGTCGATCCGGAGCCTGCTCGCGAACGAAGTGGCGAGCGCGCAGCTCGAGCAGCGCTACGTGCACCACGACGGACACCCGGTGTGGATCGCGGTGAGCGTGTCACTCGTGCGCGACCTCCAGGGCAGCGCGCTGTACTTCGTCTGCCAGATGGAGGACGTCACCGAACGGCGGGCGAGCGGCGAGGCGCTCGCGCACCAGGCGATCCACGACCCGCTCACCGGGCTTCCCAACCGGCTCCAGTTCGTGGAACGGCTCGAACGCGAGCTGGCGCGCGCGGCGGTCAACCACGAGCGGATCGCGGTGCTGTTCCTCGACCTCGACCACTTCAAGGTCGTGAACGACAGCCTCGGCCACTCCGCCGGCGACCGTCTGCTCGTCGCGGTCGCCGACCGGCTCAACGCGTCGGTCCGCCCCGACGACATCGTGGCCCGGTTCGGCGGCGACGAGTTCACGGTGATCTGCACCAACGTGCGGAGCGAGGAGATGGCCGAGCTGGTCGGCGAGCGCCTGATCGCGACGTTGTCCACGCCGGTGGCGCTGGTCGAGGGCGAGGTGTTCGTGACCGCGAGCGTCGGCATCGCGCTCTCGAGCGGCGACAACGACACCTCGGAGATGCTCCTCCGCAACGCCGATGCCGCGATGTACCGCGCCAAGGAGCTCGGCCGACGGCGCTGCGAGCTCTTCGACGCACGCACGCGCCACCACGCGGTCGACAGCCTGCGTACCGGCAACGCGCTGCACGGCGCGATCGAGCGGGGCGAGATGCGCGTCTACTACCAGCCGGTCGTGCGCCTCTCCGACGGCGGTCTCCACGGCTTCGAGGCGCTCGTGCGCTGGGAGCACCCGCGGCGCGGTCTCGTGCCGCCGGCGGAGTTCATCCCGGTCGCGGAGGAGACGGGGTTGATCGTGCCGCTCGGCACGTGGGTGCTGCGCGAGGCGTGCACGCAGCTCGCGCGCTGGCACGACACGGCCCGGGGCGGAGAGCACCTGACGATGAGCGTCAACCTGTCGCCCCGCCAGCTCGCCGAGCCGGGGCTCCCGGGCGAGTTCGCGAGCGTCCTGCACGAGACTGCGGTACGGGCCGACTCCGTATGGCTCGAGATCACCGAGACCACGCTGATGCGGGATCCCGCGTCAGCAGTCGACGTGTTGGATGCGCTGCGCGTGCTCGGCCTCCACCTCGCGGTCGACGACTTCGGCTCGGGGTACTCGTCGCTGGCGTACCTCGAGCGGCTGCCGGTCGAGGCGCTGAAGATCGATCGCGCGTTCGTGGAGGGCATCGGCCAGCGCGAGGACCGCGGCGCGATCGCCACTGCCATCGTCAGCCTCGCCCGCGCCCTCCGGCTGCGCACGGTCGCCGAAGGGATCGAGACCGCGGACCAGCTCGGCGGCCTGCAGGCGCTCGGGTGCGAGCTGGGCCAGGGCTACCTGTTCGGCGCGGCCCGGCCCGCCGAGTCGTTCGGCGGCGACCCGGCCGCCACGGTGCCGCCGTGGGGCCGCTTCGGCGGCGAGCCGGTGGTTTTGTACGTTTCTTGACATTTCTTCCGATTTCTGGCATCCTCCCGGGGCGCCACCGAGCGTCCACTTCCCCGCCCGTTCGACGCCCGATCCCGGGCGCCACGAGTACGTGGAACACGAGGAAGAGGAGAGCGATGGCCGCGACGCTCACGATCCGCCCCTGGCCCGATCCCGTCATCGACACCCTCGGTTGGGATCCCCGCTCCCGCTACGTCGAGACGTTCTGGCTCCCGACCCTCGGGCCCACCGCGGTGCTCCTGCTGCGCCACCTCGCGGACCGCTTCGACCGCGACCCCGCGGGCGTACAGCTCACCGTCGCCGACACTGCGCACGCGCTGGGCGTCGGCCAGCGCGACGGGCAGAGCTCGCCGATCATGCGCACACTCCGGCGGTTGTCGCAGTTCGACCTCGCGTGCGAGGACCCGCACTCCGACACCGTCGCGGTGAGGCGCAACCTCCCGCCCGTGAACGCGCGGCACGTTCGCCGGCTGCCTTCGGAGCTGCAGCGCGCACACGCGGACTGGGTCGAGCGCCAGCTGTCGGAGCCGCCGCTCGACCAGGCCCGTCGCCACAGCCGCCGGGTGGCCTTCACGCTGTTCGAGCAGGGCGACGATCCCGACCACGTCGAACGCGTGCTCGGCACCATGGGCTTCCATCCCGCGCTGTGCCACGAGAGCACACGCTGGGCGTACGAACGTCATCGCGACGCGCTCCAGCACGTCGGCGAGCTCGCAACCTGAGGCCGCGCCCGCGAGGCGCGGCGGCGCCCGCGAGGCGCGGCAGCGTCCGCGACCGGCCGAACCGGGTTCGGCCGCGGGCGGGCGGCGCGCTCCATCCCCCCGGGAGCGCGCCGCCCGTCGATTCGTCGCGGGTGGCGCCGTGCGACACGGGAGCGCCCGACGCGACGCGCCGTAGCCTTGCGGGCGTGCCGGACATCGACGTCATCGCCGGATGGATCAGGGACGCCCGCCGGGTGGTCGTGCTGACCGGCGCCGGGATCTCCACCGAATCCGGGATCCCCGACTTTCGTGGCCCCAACGGCGTGTGGACCAAGGACCCGTCGGCCGAACGGCGGGCGACGCTCCAGCACTACGTGGCCAGCGCCGACGCGCGCCGGGCGTCGTGGCGGGGCCGCATCGACAGCGGGATGTTCCAGGCCGACCCGAACGCAGGACACCGGGCGTTGGCCGCACTCGAGTCGCGTGCGGCGCTGCACACGCTCGTCACCCAGAACGTCGACGGGCTGCACCAACGGGCCGGATCGTCGCCCGGGATCATCATCGAGATCCACGGCAACGTGCACGAGGCGAAGTGCCTCGACTGCGGGTGGCGCGGTCCGATGCAGGAGACCCTGGAGCGGGTCCGAGCGGGCGACGACGATCCCCGCTGCCTCGGGTGCGGCGGGATCCTCAAGTCCGCCGCCATCTCGTTCGGGGAGAACCTCGTCGCCGCGGATCTGGCCCGGGCGCAGGACGCGGCGTCCGGTGCCGACCTGTTCCTCGCAGTGGGCACGTCACTCGGCGTGTACCCGGCCGCGGCGTTGCCCGAGCTCGCGCTGCGCAACGGCGCGCGTCTGGTGATCCTGAACGCCGAGCCGACCCCGTACGACACCGCCGCCGACGCGGTCGTGCGCGAGCAGCTCGGCATGGTGCTCCCGGCCCTGGTCAGCGCGGTGGCGCGCACCGCTTCGTGAACTTCATCGGGCACATCGCGGTCGGACGGATCGTGCGCGGCGGGAGCGAGACCGCGGTGCTCGTGGGCGCCGCGCTCCCCGACCTCGCGTCGATGGCGCGCCTGCATCTCGGCGCCGTGGACGGCCCGCTCGGACACGGCGTCGGCCTGCACCACGCGGCCGACGCGGTGTTCCACCAGCAGGACTGGTTCGTCGACACCTCCCGCGGCATGCGCGACGACCTCACCCGCGCCGGGCTGCCGCGCGGCGCCGCCCTCGCGTGTGCGCACGTCGGCGTCGAGCTGCTCCTCGACGGTGAGCTCGTGCGGGATCGGGGCACGGCAGGCGCCGTCGCCCGCGTGTTCGCCGACATCCGCCGGCCGGCCGCCGGGGTCATCGCGGCCGCGCCCCCCGAGGCGTCGGCACGCTGGCGCGCCCACCTCATCGCGGTCGGCGAGCGGCTCGACCCCCGCTGGTACGCCGACCCCGTGTTCGTCGCCGAGCGGCTCGAGCGCATCACCGCGCAGCGGCCCCGCCTCGCCTTCGCCCCCCACCTCGTGCCGACGCTGGCGGAGCATCTGGCACGCGCGCAGCCGCAGATCGCCGACTCGGCGGCCGACGTCCTCCGCTCGGTCGTCGCGCGAGTCGCCGGCTGAACAGCGCGCGGCGCGAGCGGCACCTGGGAATACCCGACCGGTGAAGTAGCATTTCACCGAGGTACACGCGATATCCGAGGTTCCGACCATGGCGAGCTACCGCGAGCTGCTGTCCGAGGCGAAGCAGCGCATCAACGAGATCACGCCGGAAGCGGCCGAGACGCGTCTCGGCGACGCCACCTTCCTCGACGTCCGCGAGCAGGACGAGTACGACCAGGGGACGATCCCCGGGTCGGTCTTCGTGCCGCGCGGCCACCTCGAGGCGCAGGCCGAGACCAAGCTCGGCGCCAAGGACCGGCCCGTCGTCGTGTTCTGCGCCGGCGGGAACCGCTCCGCGTTCGCGGCCGAGACCCTCGGGCAGCTCGGCTACAACGACGTGGTCTCCATGACCGGTGGGTTCGGGCGCTGGAAGAACGAGGGGCGGCCGTGGATCACCCCGGCCACGCTCGACGCCGAGCAGCGCACCCGGTACGGACGTCACATCCTGTTGCCCGAGGTCGGCGAGTCCGGCCAGCAGAAGCTGCTCGAGAGCAAAGTGCTCCTGCTCGGCGCGGGTGGGCTGGGCTCCCCGGCCGCGCTCTACCTCGCCGCGGCGGGCGTCGGCACCCTCGGCATCGTCGACATGGACGTCGTCGACTCGTCGAACCTGCAGCGGCAGATCCTGCACAACATGGACCGGATCGGCGAGCGCAAGGTCGACTCGGCGAAGAAGACCCTCACCGCCCTCAACCCCGACGTCGACGTCGTCACCTACGACGTACGGCTCGGGGCCGACAACGTCGTCGAGATCATCAGCGGCTACGACGTGGTAGTGGACGGCACCGATAACTTCCCCACGCGGTACCTGCTCAACGACGCGTCCCTGCTCACGCGGGTGCCGGTGGTGCACGGGTCGATCTTCCGGTTCGAGGGCCAGGTGTCGGTGTTCAAGCCCTACGAGGGGCCCTGCTACCGCTGCTTCCTGCCCGAGCCGCCGCCCGCAGAGCTGGCACCGAGCTGCGCGGAGGCCGGGGTGCTGGGCGTGCTCCCGGGCATCATCGGGTCGATCCAGGCGCTCGAGGCGATCAAGCTGCTCCTCGACCTCGGGGAACCCCTCGTCGGGCGTCTGCTCGCCTACGACGCACTCGAGGAGACGTTCCGCAACTTCAAGGTGCGCCCCGACCCCGAGTGCCCGGCGTGTGGGCCCGACGCCGGCCCCATCGTCATCGCCGAGTACGACGACCTCTGCCTCCCGCACGCGGTCCTCGCCGACGGCACCGTCACCGCCCACTGACGCGTCGCGCCCCATCCGAGGTTGCGTCGTCGGGGCCGGAATAGTCGGCCTGAGTGACGCAACCTCGGGCGAAGCACCTCAAGGCCGCGCCGCACGCGTGCCGAAGGGTGCCGCGGGAGCGCATCGCGGGCGCTCCCGACGTTCCACCGGGGCGCGAAAGAAAGGGCATACGTGGGCAGACTCGTCCTCGCGACGGCCGACGCCACCTTCGAGGACCGGGTGCGGAAGGCGTTGGGCAAGGACCTCGACGGCCACCTCCGCTACTGGACCGAGGGCATGGCCGGCGACGACCCGAAGCTGACCGTCCGCCAGATCGGGATCGAGGACGCCGAGGTCGTGGCGCTCGGCCCCGACCTGCCGACGGAGTCTGCGCTCGCGATCACGAGGGCGTTCGACCACGACCGCCCCGACATCAGCGTGCTCATCGTGGCCGACCCGTCGCCCGAGCTCTTGCGCAAGGCGCTGCGCGCCGGCGCACGCGACGTGATCGCGCCGGAGGCCGACGCGCAGACGCTGCGCAACGCGCTCGAGTTCGCCTTCGAATCGTCGCAGGAGCGTCGCGTCGCTCGCGACGCGCCCGCCGACGAATCGGTCGACATCTCGCGGGTGATGACCGTGCTCTGTCCGAAGGGCGGCGCGGGCAAGACGACGCTGTCGAGCAACCTCGCGGTCGGCCTCGCCCAGCTCGCACCGGGCGAGGTCGTGCTGGTCGATCTCGACCTCCAGTTCGGCGACTCCGCCAGCGCGCTCGGCCTCACGCCCGAGCACACGTTCACCGACGCCACCCGCACCATCGAGTCGCTCGACACCACGACACTGAAGACGTACCTGACGCCCCACTCGAGCGGGCTGTTCGTCCTGTGCGCGCCGACCGCGCCGACCGACGCCGACCGGATCACGAGCGAGCAGGTCGAACGCACGCTCGAGCTGCTGCACGAGTCGTTTCGGTACGTCGTAGTCGACACCGCGTCGGGCCTCGACGAGCACGCGCTGAGCGCGATCGAACGCTCGACCGACCTCGTCGTGCTCTCCGCCACCGACGTGCCGTCGATCCGGAGCACCCGCAAGGAGGTGGAGGCACTGCGCCTCATGGTCAAGCCCGAGCAGCGGTGGCACTTCGTGCTCAACCGCGCCAACGCCAAGACCGGCCTCACCATTCGCGCCATCGAGACCGTCGTCGGCGTGGGTGTCGACGTCGCCATCCCGAGCTCGCGCGCGGTGCCGCTGTCGCTCAACAAGGGAACGCCCCTGATGGAGAGCGACCCCCGCTCCACCATCTCGCTCGCGATCAGCCAGCTCGTCCGGCGCATCGCGGGCGAGCCGCCGGCGCCTCCGGCATCCGATCGCCCCCGTATCCGTCTCAACGGCAAGCAGAGGAAGCGGAACTCCAGTGAAGCTCAGTGACCGGATCGAACAGTCGAAGGCGGAGGCCCGGGAGAAGGGGCCGGCGCCGTTCCAGAGCACCGCGCGCAACCGGGGTGCGCGCGACGTGGCGACGGTCGACGATCCGCTCCTGCGGCTCAAGCGGCGAGCGCAGGAGTCACTCCTCGAGCGCGTCGGACCGACGCTCTTCGACGCCGCGCTCACCCAGCACCAGCTCGAGACCCTCGTCGTCCAGGAGCTCGCGACGCTGATCAAGGAGCAGGGCATCCCGCTCACGCTCGACGAGCAGCAGCACCTGGTGTCGGCGATCACCGACGAGGTGCTCGGCTACGGGCCGATCGAGGAGTACCTCGACGACGACACCGTCACCGAGATCATGGTGAACGGTCTCGACGGGATCTTCGTCGAGCGCGACGGCCTCCTGCACGAGACCGACTCCCGGTTCCTCTCCGACGAGCACGTCATGCGGGTGATCGACCGCATCGTGGGCCAGGTGGGCCGACGGGTCGACGAGCTGTCGCCGATGGTCGACGCGCGGCTCGCCGACGGCTCGCGCGTCAACGCGATCATCCCCCCGCTCGCGATCGACGGACCGGTCCTCACGATCCGCAAGTTCTCGACCCGGGCGTTCACGCTCGACGACCTCGTGGAGCTCGGCACGATGAGCCACGAGCTCTGCGACTTCCTCGCCGCGTGTGTCGAGGGCCGAATGAACATCCTGGTGAGCGGCGGTACGGGAACCGGCAAGACGACCATGCTCAACGTGCTCTCGGCGATGATCCCCGAGACCGAGCGCATCGTGACCGTCGAGGATGCCGCCGAGCTGCGGCTCGAGCAACGGCACGTGATCCGCCTCGAGGGCCGCCCGGCGAACGTCGAGGGCCGGGGCCAGATCTCGGCGCGCGACCTCGTGCGCAACGCGCTCCGCATGCGGCCGGACCGGATCATCGTCGGCGAGGTGCGGGGCGCGGAAGCCCTCGACATGCTCCAGGCGATGAACACCGGGCACGACGGATCGCTCTCGACGCTGCACGCGAACTCTCCGCGCGATGCGCTCTCCCGCGTGGAGACCATGGTGCTGATGAGCGGCATCGACTACCCGTTGCGCGCGATCCGCGAGCAGGTCGCGTCCGCCATCGATCTGCTCGTCCACGTCGCCCGCATGCGGGACGGCTCGCGCCGCATCGTGCGGGTCGCCGAGGTCCAGGGCATGGAGCACGAGGTCATCACGTTGTGCGACCTGTTCGAGTTCAACTACGCGCACCAGCCCGAGGCCAACGGCGGGGAGATCGGCGCGATCCGCTCCACCGGCATCCGACCGCACTTCGCGACCCGGCTCCAGGACGTCGGCATCGAGATGCCCCCGGACCTGTTCGGTCAGAACTGAGCGCTCAGCGCGCCGGCTTGCCGCCGGCCGGCACCTCGAACGCCCGCGCGAGCTCGATCAGCGTGCGCACGCCGAAGCCGGTGCCGCCCTTCACCGTGTAGCCGTCGTCGCCGCCCGCCCGCGCGGGACCCGCGATGTCGAGGTGGGCCCACGGTGCACCGTCGACGAACTCCTGGAGGAAGAGCCCGGCGGTGAGCGCGCCGCCGTTGCCCTGCGTGCCGATGTTCCGCAGGTCGGCGACCTCCGACTCGAGTAGCTTGCGGTACTCCTGCGGCAGTGGCAGCGGCCACACCGACTCCCCGGTACGGTCGGCCGCGCCGCGCACCTGGTCGATCCACCCGTCGTCGTTGCCCATCACCCCGGCGATCTTGTCGCCGAGCGCCACCATGCAGGCCCCGGTGAGCGTGGCGAGGTCGATCACCGCCGCGGGCTTGTCCTCCGACGCGAGCGAGAGCGCGTCGGCCAGGATCAGCCTGCCTTCGGCGTCGGTGTTGAGCACCTCGACGGTCTTGCCGTTGCGGATGCGCAGCACGTCACCGGGCCGGATCGCGGTGCCGCTCGGCATGTTCTCGACGAGCGGGACGTAGCCGTTGACCTTCTGCTTCACCCCGAGCGCCTGGAGCGCCGACATCGCGGCGACGACCGCCGCCGCGCCCGACATGTCGGTCTTCATGGTCTCCATGCCGGATGCGGTCTTCAGCGAGAGACCGCCGGAGTCGAACACGACGCCCTTGCCCACGAACGCGAGCGGTTTGCCCTTGGCGCCCGCCGGCGCGTACGTGAGCTTGAGGAACCTCGGTGTCTGGTGCGAGCCCTGACCGACGCCGAGCACGCCGCCGAGCTTCAGCTCACGTAGCTGCGGGACGTCGAGCACGCTCACCGTGACGCCGTGCCCGCGGAGCAGCTTGCGCGCCTCCGCCGCGAACACGGCGGGCGGCTTGTCGCCCGACGGCTGGTTCACCATGTCGCGCGCCCACGTGACCGCGTCCGCGATCGCCTGGCCGCGCTCGATCGCGGCGTTCACGCCACCGCCCGAGCCACCGAGGATCACGACGCGTGCAAGCTTGGAAGCCTTGGCGTCGCGCTTGTACTCGAGGAACTGGTAGGCGCCAAGCACGATGCCCTCGACGAGGGCCTGTGCAGCCTCGGCACGGTCGAGCGCGGGACCGGCGTCGGCGAGCGCGGTCGCGAGCGACGACACCTTGGCCGACCGACGGGCGACGGCCGCACCCGCGCGCCGCAGGCTGTCGAGCGTGAGCTCGGCGGGATCGCCGATCCCCACCAGGATCGCCGCCTTGGCCCGCAGCCGCCCGGCGGTGGGAACGGCGAGGGTCTCGCCGAGGTTGCCCTCGAAGCCGGTCTCCGAGAGGAACGCCGCGAGCCCGCCGCCGAGGGCGGCATCGACCGCGTCGGCGCCCGGGCCGAGCCCCCCGCCCTTGGTCACTGCGACCGCGAGCAGGTCGGCGGCGACGCGATCGGGCGCGGTGGTTGACGTCGAGAAACTGAGCGACACAAAGTCTCCTGATCAGGTTGGGAGGCGCACGGGTCGTGCGGTGCCTTCTTGCCAGCGCGCCAGGGTGTACACGAGGTCGGCGAGGCGGTTGAGGTAGGGCACGGCCTGGCTGCCGGGAAGCCAGCCGGCGTTCGCGGCCGCCACCGCCTGCCGCTCGGCGCGCCGCACCACCGTGCGCGCCACGTCGAGCGCCGCCGCCACGCGGTTCTCGCCCGGCAGCACGAACTCCTGCGGGGGCTCGAACCGCTCGGTGATCTCGTCGATCAGCGGCTCGAGCGCCGCCACCATCTCGGGTGTCACACGCGAGACGCCGTCCTCGAGCTTGGCGCGGTTCTCGGGTGCGGTGGCGAGCTCGGCCCCGACGACGAAGAGCTCGCGCTGGAGCCGGACGAGGATGCCGTCGAGCTCGCCGCCGCGCTGGGCCTCGGCGCGGGCGAGCCCGAGCAGCGACACCGCCTCGTCGACGGAGCCGTACGCATCGGGACCGAGCGCGTCCTTCGCCACCCGGCCGCCGTAGAGGAGGCCCGTGGTCCCGTTGTCACCGGTGCGCGTGTAGACGCGACGCGAAGTCATGGCGACGGCAGCTTACGACCGTTGTCCGCATGTCCGTTCGGTACCCTTTGCTGGTGGCAGCGGTCCCGGAACCGGCACCCGACGACCCGTCCGTCGATGCCACGAGCGCCGCGACGCCTTCGCTCGCGCGGAGTCTCGTCCGGACCGCGCGCCCGAAACAGTGGCTCAAGAACGTGCTCGTGTTCGCGGCACCAGCCGCCGCGGGCGTGCTCGACCAGGGCTCGGCGTTGCGGAACACGCTCGTCGCCTTCGTCGGGTTCTGCTTCGCGGCCAGCGGCACCTACTTCCTGAACGACGCCAACGACGCCGCCGCCGATCGCCTCCATCCCACCAAGCGGCACCGCCCGATCGCGGCCGGCCATCTCGAGCCCGGCTCGGCACGCGTCATCGGTGGCGTGCTCATCGTGCTCGGCCTCGCAGTCACCGCGCCGGTCAACTCGGGGAAGCTCACCGCGGTCATCGCCGCCTACGTCGTGATCACGTTCAGCTACACCTTCTGGCTGAAGCACGAGCCGGTCCTCGACATCGCGGCCGTCGCGGCCGGGTTCGTGTTGCGCGCGATCGCGGGCGGCGTGGCGACGGGGGTGCCGCTGTCCGACTGGTTCCTGATCGTGGCGGGCGCCGGCTCGATCTTCGTCGTCACCGGGAAGCGCCACGCCGAGCAGGTCGAGCTGGGCTCGGACTCCCGGACCCACCGGAGCACGCTGGGCGAGTACCCGACTGCGTTCCTCGGTTACGTCCGCGCCGTGTCGTCGGGCGTGATGATCACCGCCTACTGCCTGTGGGCATTCGAGAACGCCAACAAGACGGGCGACACCCTGTGGTTCCGGCTCTCCATCGTGCCGTTCGTGCTCGCCGTGTTCCGCTACGCGCTCGTCGTCGAGCAGGGCGGTGGAGGCGCGCCCGAGGAGGTCGTGCTCGCGGATCGTGTGCTCCAGGTGCTCGGCGTGGTCTGGGCCATCACGTTCCTGCTCGGCGTCCATGGATGACCTCACGGACGGGCGCGCGCTCGACGAGCACACCGAGGTCCTCGCCGGTTGGGGCCGTACCGCGCCCACCGCGGCCACCGTCAGCGAGATCACGAGCGGCGACGACGCCGATACCGTGCTCGCGCGCGCCGGCCGACGCGGCGCCCTCGCACGTGGGCTCGGACGGAGCTACGGCGACGCGGCCCAGAACGCGGGAGGCGCGGTCGCCGACTGCCGTCCGCTCGCGACCATCCACCGGGTCGACACCGAGCGGAACGTCGTCCATGCCGACGCCGGCGTCAGCATCGACGCCCTGATCCGCGCGGTGCTGCCCCTCGGGTACTTCGTGCCCGTGACGCCCGGGACCCGGCAGGTCACGCTCGGAGGTGCGCTCGCCGCCGACGTGCACGGCAAGAACCACCATGCCGAGGGCAGCATCGCGAACCACGTCGAGTCGTTCACGCTCCACACCCCGAAGCAGGTCGTCGAGGTCACGCGGGAGTCCGACCCCGAGCTCTTCTGGGGCACCGCGGGCGGGCTCGGCCTCACCGGCATCGTCACCTCGGTCGCGCTGCGCCTGCTCCCGGTCGAGACGTCGCTCCTCCGGACCACGACCACGCGGTGCGCCGACCTCGACACTGTGATGGCGTCGATGCTCGAGCACGACCGCGACCACCGGTATTCGGTCGCGTGGATCGACTGCCTGGCGCGCGGCAGGCATCTCGGGCGCTCGGTGCTCTCGTTCGGCGACCACGCGCGCCTCGACGACCTCCCGGTGAGGCTCCGGGCACGACCGTTGCAGTTCGAGGCGGATGCGCTGGTCACCGCGCCCCCGTGGGCACCCAACGGACTGCTGAACCGGGTGACCGTCGCCGCCTTCAACGAGCTCTGGTACCGGGTGACCCCGCGGCTGCACGGCCATCTCGAGACCATCTCCGCGTTCTTCCACCCGCTCGACGGCGTACGCGACTGGAACCGCCTCTACGGCAGCCGGGGATTCGTGCAGTACCAGTACGTGGTGCCGGACGACGCGACGGGGGCGGTGCGCCAATCGATCGAGCTGCTGAGCGGCGCACGGGCGGCGTCGTTCCTCGCCGTGCTCAAGCCCTTCGGCCCCGGGAACCCGGGACCGCTCTCCTTCCCGGCGCCGGGCTGGACCCTCGCCCTCGACATCCCCGCCGCGGTGCCGGGGCTGGCGGCGCTGCTCGACCGCCTCGACGAGCTCGTCGCCGAGGCGGGAGGGCGCGTGTACCTCGCGAAGGACTCGCGTCTGCGGCCCGAGGTCGTACCGGTGATGTACCCCGAGCTCGACCGCTTCGCCGAGCTGCGCTCGCGCGTCGACCCGATGCACGTGTTGCAGTCTGATCTGCAGCGCCGGCTCGGGCTGCCCTGACACCGCCACGGAAAGGCGACATCGATGCAGGACGCGCTCGGGGCCGTGCAGTCGGTCCTCGTGCTCGGAGGCACCTCCGACATCGCGCAGGCGACGCTGCGGGCGCTCGTCGCGCGCCGCGCGCGGACCATCGTGCTCGCCGCGCGCGACCCCGCGTCGGTGGAGCCGTTCGTCGCCGAGCTCCGCGGGCTCGGAGCAGGCACGGTCGCCGCGGTGGCGTTCGACGCGCACGACACGGCCGCGCATCCCGCATTCGTCGACGACGTGTTCGACCGGTTCGGCGACATCGACCTCGCGCTCCTGTCCTTCGGCGTGCTCGGCGACCAGGAGCTCGCCGAGCGCGACGCGGCAACGGCGATCGACATCGCGCTGGTCAACTACGTCGGCACCGTGTCGGTGGCGGTCCCCATGGCGCAGCGCATGCGCGCGCAGGGTCACGGGACGATCGTCGCGCTCTCCTCGGTCGCCGGCGAGCGGGCCCGGCGGTCGAACTTCGTGTACGGCTCTTCGAAAGCCGGGATGGACACGTTCCTCCAGGGCCTGGGCGACAGTCTCGCCGGCACTGCGGTGAAGGTGATGGTCGTCCGCCCGGGCTTCGTGCGCACGAAGATGACCGACGGCATGGATCCCGCGCCGCTGTCGACCTCCGCCGAGGCGGTCGCGGACGCGATCGTGCGCGGGCTCGCGCGCGGCAGCGAGACGGTGTGGGTGCCGTCGACGCTGCGCTACGTGATGTCCGCGCTGCGCCACGTCCCCCGGCCCGTGTTCCGAAAGCTCCCGATCTGACCCGGCGGGTCGCTACCCTCGCGTCAGCGTGACCAGCACCGATCCGCTCCGCACGCCGGTCGTGGCGGCGTTCGACTTCGACGGCACCCTGTCCACGCGCGACAACTTCGTGCCGTTCCTGCGACGGGTCTTCGGCTCGGCCGCGGTGGCCAACGCGCTCGGGGCGGGAGCGGTGCGCCTGGGTTCCGCGGGCAGGCGGTCATGGACACGCGACGAGCTGAAGGCAGAGCTGCTCCGTCGGCTGTTCGCGGGGTGGGCGGCAACCGAGCTCGACCAGCTCGGGCGCGAGTTCGCCGACGAGGTAGTGCGCAACCACCTGCGCCGCGACGCGGTCGAGCAGGTCGACTGGCACCGCACGCAGGGCCATGCCCTCGTTATCGTGTCGGCGTCGCTCGGCACCTACCTGCGCCCCATCGCGCAACGGCTCCGCTTCGACACCGTCCTGTGCAGCGAGCTCGAGGTCGGGGCCGACGGCCGGTGCACCGGCCGGCTCGCGGGCGCCAACGTGCGCGGCGCCGAGAAGGCGCGCCGGCTCGACGAGTGGCTCGACGGCGAGCCCGCGTACGTGTGGGCCTACGGCGACAGCTCCGGCGACCGCATGCTCTGGGCCCGCGCCGACCGACCCGTGCGGGTGTCCCGCCGCCGTTCTGCCCCCGCCGACTGATCGGTCAGCCGACGCGGAACGGAAAGCGCGGCAGGAACGCGAGCACGAAGAACGCCGCCGCGAGCGCACCCCCCAGGGCGATGATCGCCATCGGAATCTCGCGTCGCCGCAGCGACGCGTAGCCACACGCAACCGCCGCGAGCAGGCCGGGATAGCTCGGAACGAGAAGCCGAGCGGAGACCGTGACGAGACCGCGATGGATCTCCTCCAGATAGCCGGCCGCGACCACCCCGAGCACGAGCAAGGCCCCGACCGCGAGCACGCAGCCGCGCGGTTGTCTTGTCGCGAGGCCGACGCCGACCGCGACGACGACCACGACGACGATCGGCACGATCAACGGCACGCCCCACTGGCCGTACGGGAACAGACCCTGTCGCAGCGTGCGCGAGAGGATCTGTCCAAAGGGCAACGGCACGAACGGTCGGGCAAGGGCGAGGAAGGCGCTGTCGCCGCGCCACACGCCGTACCGCTCGTGCACCACCACCGCCCACGCAACCACCGCTGCGAGCGACGGCACGAGCGCCGTGGCCGCGAGCGGAAGCCTGAACCGGCGGTCGCGGGCCAGGAGGACGAGGGTCGCGACCACCACGGCGATCGCCACGATTCCGCTCGCCTTCGTGAGGACGGCAGCGGCGGCGAGCGCACCGACCGACCACCCCATGCGCGTCGATGGTCGACGCAACAGCGCCGTGCACGCGACGAGGACTGCCGTCACGAGGACGGCAACGAGCATGTCGTTGTTCACGCGTGCGCCCGCTTCGGCGACTGCGGGGACCACCGCCACCGCGCCACCCCCGAACCACGCCGCGAGCGTCTCTCGCCCCGGTGGTGCCCATTGCGCCGCGAGACCCGCGGTCAGCGCTGCCAGCAGGCCGACGAGCGCGGCGTCGACGACCCTGAGCACGTACATCGCCGAGAGCACGG
>CAZDJK010000071.1:0-40646 GCA_964505725.1 uncultured Bifidobacteriaceae bacterium
CCGGCCCCGAGGCCTGCTGTCCCTCGTTCCCCGTTCATTGTCGGATTCGCGCTCCCTATGAGCGCGTACACGGCAATGAATCGCTCGGACGTGACAGGCGGTCCGCGGAGTCGTTACTTGGGTTGGTTCTAACCCGGAGCGCCTACCCCGGCGCCTCACACATCGGAGCACTGGTCATGAGAAAGCGACTCTCGTCGGCGATCTTCTTGACGCTCGCCCTTGCTGCCCTCGTCCTCGCGGGGACCGCACTGCACTACAGATAATTCTTCCTGTCCCCGCCAGTGGTGGGCGAGCCACGCAGGGTGGCAGTTCGTCGTATGCTGTGCGCCGCTCGGGCCAGAGTGCCCGAGGCATGAGGCTGCTGGGACCTCGGGAGGCAGTGACATGGCGAGCGAGTGGGCAAACGGCCAGTCGGCCTCCGGCAGCGAGGGCACCGGTGTCGACGATCACCTCCGGGAGCTCGAGGACGAGCTCTGCCGTCTCGGCGGCGTGCTGGCCGTGAGGGTGGTCGGGGACCGCGCCGGTCGCCCCATCGAGGTGCACGTGCTCGCCGACCAGTCGAAGCCGGCGAAGCAGACCGTCCGCGACGTGCGCGCGGTCGCGCAGACCGTCTTCGGCCTCGAGCTCGACCACCGCATCGTCTCGGTGGCCCAGCTCGACGCGGCCGAGCAGCCGACCGAGTCCCCCGCGCGGCCAACACCGCGTGCGCGGGTCGGAAGCGTCAACTTCGAAGCCGACGGCGTCCGGGCGCACGTGCGGGTCTCGTTGACGACCTCGGACGTCGAGCACACCGGCTACGCGGAAGGGACGATCGCCGCCATCGCGCGGCCGCAGCTCGTGGCGACCGCCACTCTCGACGCGATCCGCCAGGGCAACCCCGCAGCGGAGAACGTGCACGTGGTCACCGCCGACGTCGCGCGCGTCGGCTCGACGCGCGTCGCGGTCGTCACCGTCGTCTATGTCGAGCCACCGGTGGAGCTGCTCGTGTCGGGTTCCGCGGTGGTGCGCCAGGACCGCGACGACGCGGTCGCGCGCGCCGTCCTCGACGCCACCAACCGGCGTCTCGGGCGCGTCATCACGCTCTGATCCACGCGCGCCCCGGCGCCGCGCGAACCTCGTGACCGTGGCACCGGTCGCGGTCCAGCTCTCCTTCCGGCTCGGCGGCACCGACGGAGTCGCCATCGAAGCCGGCAAGTGGGAATGGGCGCTACGCGAGCTGGGCTTCGCCGTGCGCAGGGTCGCGGGCGACATCGACGACGAGCCGCGGCCCGACGACGTGACGCTCCCGTTCCTGGCGATCGAGCCGCGCCCGGGCACCGGGGCGGCCGATCCGCGTGCCGTCGCGGAGGCCGTCGACGGCGCCGAGCTCGTGGTGGTCGAGAACCTGTGCTCGTTGCCGCTGAACTCGGACGCTTCGGTGGCAGCGGCCCAGGCGCTCACGGGCCACGACGGCCCGGTCGTGTTCCGTCACCACGACCTGCCCTGGCAACGCCCCGTACTGCCGGCGCCCGACGGGATCCCTCCGCGGCGGGCCGACTCGCTGCACGTCACCATCAACGACCACTCGCGCGTCGAGCTCGAGCAGCGGGGCATCGAGGCGGTGACGATCCGGAACGCATTCGAGCTCGATCCCGCCCCCGGCGACCGCGAAGGAACCCGCCGGCTGCACGGGTTCGCGCCCGATGACGTCGTCCTGTTCCAACCCACGCGCGCGATCCCGCGCAAGAACGTCCCGGGCGCGGTCGCGTTCGCCAACCGTCTCGTGCACCTCGACCGCGATGGTCGGTATCGCTACTGGGTGACGGGGCCGGCAGAAGACGGATACGAGGACGGCTTCACGCGCGCGCTCGCGGCTGCGGAGCTCCCGGTGACGGTCGGGCGCGCGCCCACCGCGGCCGACGGTTACGCGGCCGCCGACCTGGTGCTGTTCCCCTCGACCTGGGAGGGGTTCGGCAACCCGGTCGTGGAGTCGATCGCCCACCGACGACCGATCGTCGTCGGTCACTACCCCGTGCTGGACGAGCTGACCGGGTTCGGGGTCGAGCTCCTGTCGATCGACGAGCCCGAGCTCGTGCTCGACCGGCTGCGGACGCCGCGGCCCGACATCCTCGAGCACAACGTCGACCGCCTGCGCGGGGAGTGCTCACTCGCAGATCTCCCCGCGCGCCTCGAGCGCGCGTTCGCGGACCGCGGTTGGACGCGGTGGTGAGCCGGTGAGCGACCCGCGCGACCCGGTCTCGGCGCGCCGGGCGCGCATCGCCCGCGCCGTGCGCACTGCCACGCGCGTCGGCTACGGCCTGCTCCTCGTCGCTGTCGTCGCCTTCGTCGCCGCGGCGCTGACCGACTTCCCCTCGGCACTGGTCGCGGTCACCGTCGCCGCACTCGTCGCCGCCTGCTTCGTGCTCCCGGTGCCGATCGTCCTCGGCTACGGCGTCCGGGCCGCCGAGCGCGAGGAGCGGGAAGCGCAGGCGCGGGCGGAGAGGGCGCGCGAGCCGAGAGAGTGGGGCGCGGGTGAGGACCCGGGGAGTCCTCGGCAGTAGATTTCGCCTCGACGACGGGGAAGGAGTCGCCGTGCGCTACCGCCGGTTCGGCCAGAGCGACCTCGAGGTGTCGGAGGTCGGGTTCGGCGTGTGGACTCTCGCCAGTGACTGGTGGGGGCGCGTCGACGACGGCCAACGGCTGCTGCACGCGGCCCTCGACGCGGGCATCAACTTCATCGACACCGCTCCCGTGTACGGCGAGGGCGGCGTCGGCGAGGAGCTACTCGCCGACGTGCTCGCGGCGCAGCGCGACGACACCGTGCACACCACGAAGTGCGGTTACGACAAAAACGCGCCGCGCATGTACCCGGGCCAGTCGGAACGACCGCAGGACTGGCAGCCGGCGTCGGTACGCAGCCAGCTCGAGGACTCGCTCCGTCGACTGCAGACCGACCACATCGACCTCTACCAACTGCACAACGCGCGCATCGACCCGATTCTCGACGACGCGTTGTGGGAGGAGCTGGAGCGGTTCCGGGTGGAGGGGAAGGTGCGGGAGCTCGGTGTCGCGCTGGGCCCCGCGATCGGCTGGGTCGACGAGGGGCTCGCCGCGCTGCGCGAGCGGCCCATCGTCTCGCTCCAGACCGTGTTCAACGTGCTCGAGCAGGAGCCCGGGCGCACGTTCGCCGCCGAGCCCGCCATGGTCGACGGCCGGGTGGGGCTGATCTCGCGCGTCCCCCACGCGTCCGACACGCTTTCGGGGAAGATCACGCGCGACACCGAGTTCGCGCCCGGCGACCATCGTGGGCACCGAAACCGCGACAACATGCTCGACAACTTCGACAAGGCCGAGACGCTCTCGTTCCTGTGGGAGGGGACCAGGCGCACCATGGGACAGGCCGCGATCGCTGGCATCCTCGCCGACCCGTCGTTCACGACCGTGCTGCCCACCTGTCTGTCCGTCGAGGACGTCGCCGAGTACGCGGCCGCGTCCGACCTTCCGCTCGCGGCCGACGAGAAGGCGAAGCTGGACGAGCTCTGGGACGACAACTTCGGGGTCACCAACCGCTACGAGATGCCGCTGAAGTCGAGCACCACGGGGTGACCGACACCGTGAGGCGCGCCGCGCCGCGCCTCCCTCCGGAAGAGCGGCGACGGCAGCTCCTGCGCGTCGCCTGCGTCGAGTTCGCCGAACGGGGCTTCTACGCCACCGCCATGGACGACCTCGCGCTGGCGGCCGGCGTGACCAAGCCGGTCTTCTACCAGCACTTCCCTTCGAAGCGAGCGCTGTTCGTCGCAGTGCTCGAAGACGTCGGGAGCCGCCTGCTCGAGGTGCTCACCAAGGCGACCGCGGGCGCCGAGACCGGTCGGGCGCGCGTGGAAGCGGGCTTCCGTGCCTACTTCGAGTTCGTCGAAAGCGATCGCGAGGCGTTCCGCATCCTGTTCGGCGCGTCCGCGCGCAACGATGCCGAGTTCGCCGACGTCGTCGACCAGGTGCTCACCGACGCGGCGGCCGCGGTCAGCACGCTCATCGAGATCCCGGGGTCGCCCGAGCACCGCCTCGTGCTGGCGCACGCGCTCGTGGGCATGGCCGAGGGCATCAGCCGCCACGCGTTGACCGATCCCGACGGGCCGCATGATCCCGACCACCTCGCGTGCTGGGTCGCCGAGCTCGCCTGGTTCGGTCTCCGCGGCGTGCGCACGGAGGCGTGAGGTTGACCGCGGCCCTGTACCCCCCGACCGACCCCGAGATCCGCGACGAGCTGCTCGCGTCGGTGCGCCGGTTCGTCGAACGCGAGGTCGTGCCGATCGCGTCGGAGCTCGAGCACACCGACGAGTACCCCGACGCGCTCGTCGAGCAGATGCGGGCGATGGGCCTCTTCGGCGTCACCATCCCCGAGGAATACGGCGGTCTCGGGCTCGACCTCCTCACCTACGTCGGGGTCGTCGACGCCATCGCCTACGGCTGGATGAGCGTGACCGGCATCCTCAACACGCACACCATCGCCGCGACCATTGTCGCCCTGCATGGCACCGAGGAGCAGCGAGAGCGCTGGCTCCCCCGTCTCGCCTCGGGCGAGCAGCGCGGCTGCCTGTCGTTGTCGGAGGCCGACGCCGGGAGCGACACCCGCAACATCGCGTGCCGAGCGACCCGCGACGGCGACGAATTCGTGATCGACGGCACCAAGATGTGGGTGACGAACGGACGGTACGCATCCCTGGTGGCGCTGGCCGCCCGCACGCCCGAGGGCGTCTCGTGCTTCATCGTCGAGAAGGAGCCCGGCGCGACATCGGGTGGCATCACGGTCGGCGACAACATCGCGAAGCTCGGCTACAAGGGCGTCGAGACGGTCGAGATGTCGTACTCCGACCACCGGATCCCCGCGTCGGCGCTGATCGGGGAGCCCGGTCGCGGCCTCTCCTACATCCTCTCCGCGCTCGAGCTCGGACGGGTGAACATCGCCGCGCGCGCCGTCGGCGTGAGCCGCGCCGCGCTCGACGCCGCGCTCGCGTACGCGCGACAGCGGGTGACCATGGGCAAGCCGATCGCCGAGCACCAGGCCATCCAGATGAAGCTCGCGGACATGGCGACCAAGGTGGAGGCCGCGCGCCTGCTCACGGAGTTCGCGGCGACCCGGATGCAGGCAGGCAGGCGCGCCGACGTCGAAGCAGGCATGGCGAAGCTCTTCGCGAGCGAGACCGCGCTCGAGGTCGCGATGGAGTCGATGCGCATCCACGGCGGTGTCGGCTACACCGCCGACCTCCCGATCGAGCGCTACTTCCGGGACGCGCCGCTGCTCGTCATCGGCGAGGGCACGAACGAGATCCAGCGGCTGGTCATCGCGCGCGGGCTGCTCGCGCGCGCCCAGCAGGACTGAGTCGCGCGCTCGGCGTCACTATCATCGGCGAGGCGTGGTCACCGTCGACCTGCCACCGCATCCATCGAGCGCCACGCGGGCGCGCCGGATCGCACGCGAGCAGGTCGCAGCGTGCCCGGTCGAGGTCGTCGAGACGGTTGCGCTGCTGGTCACCGAGCTGGTGAGCAACGCGGTTCTTCACGCCCGCACCGACCTGCGGCTCGAGATCGAGATCGAGCACGACCGGGTGCGCCTCCGGGTCGAGGACCGTTCGGTGGGGGCACCAACCGTCCGTCACTACGAGACCGACGATGCCACCGGACGTGGGCTCGCGCTCGTGGAGATGCTCGCCACCTCCTGGGGCGTCGACCGGGTCGCCGGCGGCAAGGCGGTCTGGTGCGAGATCGCCCTCGCGTCGGATCCATCGGAGGGGACATGACCGACGAACCCAACGAGGAGATGGTGACGGTCACGCTGATCAACATCCCGGTCGCGCTCGCCGACCGCACCCGGAAGAACTACGAGGCGATGCAGCGCGAGTTCGCCCTCATCCACTACTCCGACGACGAGACCAGGGAATCGCTCCCCGTCCGGCTGCAGCAGGTGGTAGAGCGCACCCGCAACGAGATGGCGTCGTCGGAGATCCCCGACCAGGGCGAGATCCGCGCGGCGGTCGCGGCAGGCGCGCAGCAGGTGACGATGGAGCTCAAGATCCGGCGTTCCGCGAGTGCTGCCCTCGCCGAGCTCCAGGCGCTCCTCGGGGAGGCCGACGACTTCGCGCGCGAGGGAGAGCTCATCACCGTGGCGCTCTCACCCGAATGCCGCGCCTTTCGCGAGTGGTTCCTCGGTGAGTGCGTGCGTCAGGTCGCGGGAGAACCACCGCGCGCGTGGACGGGTCAACTCGAGTAAACGGGTTTCCGCGCGCTCGTCACCGGGTATCGGTGTGACATGGAATTCATCTTGTGGTTGATCGCGGTGATCCTCGTCATCGCGGGGATCGTGTCAGTCGTCCGGGGCGCATTCGTCGCGGGCGCCGCGCTCGTCGTCATCGGCCTCCTCGTCGGGCCGGGTGGCGTGAGCATCTTCACGTAGCGTCCTCCGCCACGAGCGCGTCGCGCGCCCGTTTGACGGCGCGGAACCGGACCGTCCCCTCGTCCTCGCAGATCTCGTGCTCGTCCAGGAGCGCGCGGATGATCGCTGCCGAGAGCTGGTTCGGAGCCGGGACGGACGGCAATGCAGCCTCTCCTTCGAGGATCACGACACCGGGTGCGAACTCGAGCGCGAGGGTCATCGTGCCGGGGGCGCCGAGCACGAGACTGCAGAGCTCACTCGCCGCGATCTTGAGGTCATCGAGGTCCTCGTAGTCGAAGTCCGCGCGGGTGCCGATGTCGGAGCACGCGAGACGGACGAGGCGGAGGTACTCCGCGTCGACCGGGAACGAGAGCGTCACGCGCTCACGATCGGTCACGGTCGGACCGAGAGCTCGCCCGCGACGCCGGTGAGCTCCAACACCTTGCGGATGTGGTCGGCGGGTGACTCCATCACGAGCTCGCCCTCGGTACCGAGGCGCTTGCGTGCCGCCACCAGCAACCCGATGCCCGAAGAGTCGAGGAACGCGAGCTCGCGGCAGTCGAGGACGATCCGGCGGCAACCGCTCTGGATCAGCTCGTGGAGGGTCTCCCGCAACTTCGGTGCGGTGGCCACGTCGATCTCACCCCGCACCACGACGCGCGCAGCGTCGCCTTCGCGATCGGAGTCGAGCTCGAGATCGGGCAACGTCCGCCTCCCCTTCCAGTCGATCTACGGGTCCGTCGATCTACGGGCGACACAATACGACGACCGTCGCGTCGTCGCGCAGGTGACCGCCGGCGAAGGCCTCCACCTCGTCGAGGCAGCGCTTCACCACGGCGGGCGCCTGGTCGCACCGCGCGCCCTGGACGAGGTGCATCAGGCGCTCGGGACCGTAGAACGCACCGTCGGCCGCGCGCACCTCGATCAGCCCGTCGGTGTATGCACAGAGCGCGTCGCCGGAATCGATGCGGGCGACGGCGGTGTGCCAGTGGTCGTCGAGCAGGCCGACGAGCGGGCCGGTCGGCCCGAGCTCCAGCACCTGGAGTTCGGACGCGATGAACGCGGGCGGGTGCCCGGCGTTCGCGTAGCGCACCCGGCCATCCGCGGTGTCGATCACCGCGACGAACGCCGTGAGGAACACCTCTTCGCCCAGGTCGCCGAGCTGTTCAGCCGCGTTCCGCATCGCCTCCCCGGGCTCGTAGTCGGCCGCGAGCGAGGCACGGAGCAGCTCCTTGCACCGCAACGCGAGAATGCCTTCGACCGCGCCGTGTCCGGCGATGTCGACGACGACGAGGCCGACGTGCTCGTCGTCGAGCGACACCAGCCCGTAGCAGTCCCCTGCCACGACTCCCTCGGCGGCGCGGAGCTGCGCGGCGATGGTCCAGCCCCGCGGAAGCTCCCCGAGGTCGGGCTCGAGCTGGGCCCGCAGCGTGAGCACGACCGCCGCGCTCTGCTCGACGGCCTCCCGCGACCGTTCCGCCTGGATCCGCTGCGACTCGATCCGCGCGCGCATGGCGTCGACGTGCGACGCGAGCGCGGCAATCTCGGGTGGGCCGACCTGTTGGATCACCTGGCCCGACGCGCCGACCCTGATCCTTCGGACCTGGCGGCCGAGGTCGTTGATCGGCCGCGTCACCCACCGTCGGATCGCATAGGCCGCCGCGAGCGTCCCCAGGAGCGCGACACCCAGGATGACCGCGAAGATCACCGTGAGCTGCGTGCGCGCGGTCGCGGCCCGGTGGTCGGCCGTGTCCGCCTCGGCGTTGACGACGCGTGTGAGGGCCGTCAGCGACTGCCGCAGTTGGTCGAACAGCTGTTTGCCGGTGGCGGTCGCCGCCGCGGTCGCGCCGGCGACGTCCCCGGACGCGCGCAGCGTGATCGCGCGCTCCGCCGCCTGGGAGCGCCAACGCGTCGACCGCTCGACGACCCGGGCGAGAGGATCGGCCAGCGCGTGCTCCTGGGTACGGATCGCGTCGAGCGACCGGAGCAGCCCGGTCGCCCGCGCCCCGCCCGTCGTGTAGGGCGCCAGGAAGCGGGCGTCGCCGGCGAGCACGTAGCCCCGGACGGCGGTCTCCTCGTCGGCGTAGGCGGCCGTCAACTGGGCCGCTTCCTCCTGGGCGACGCTCAAGCGCCGCTCCGAGTCGCGGGACTCGTCGCGGTTGCGGATCACGACCGCCCCCGCGACCCCAGCCACCAGCACCGCCGCCACGATCGCCGCGAACAGGAGCAGGAGCCGTCGCCGCAACAACATGGCGCACCGACTGTAGCGGTGGGGGTTCCCGGCCCGTCCGGGACGTTTGACCGCCTTGCCGGAGCGGGTAGACCATCCGCTGCCGGCCCCTCCCGGCAGTGGCCCGCCCGCAGGCTGTGTGCGTCCCAGCCCCACAGCCTGTAGGGCGGGTCTTCTCGCGTCCGCGGTTTCGGGCGGGCTCCGGGAGGGAATGCCTAACGTCGTGAGCCGAGGAGGGGAGCCGATCGGGACGGCGATGGGGACGGAGGGCACCGCATTGGAGCTGAACCGGCCGAACCGTGCGCCGGCCATCGGAGAACCGGGCGCCATGGACGAGGTCCGCGTCGTGATGCCGGCGGCGTCGGAGTACCTGCGGGTCGCCCGGCTCGTGGCAGCCGACGCCGCGGCGCGCGCCGGGCTCGACTGCGAAGAGGTCGAGGACTTCAGAATCGCGGTGGACGAGCTGTGCCACTCGATCATGGCCGCCACCGACCACCACCTCGTGCTCGACTTCGCCACGCTCCCGGACGGTGTGACGGCACGCGGCACCGCGCCGGGACGGACGGCGAGCTCGCCTCCCCGACTCACCGATCTCTCCGCCAGCATCGTGTTGTCGGTCTGTGACCACGTCGAGATCGACGCGGTTGACGGCATGGTCTCGTTCCTCGTGGTGAAGCGGGCCGCGCACGCGCCGATCGGTCGCCGATGACGGCCCACGCCGAGCTCGACGAGCGCTTCGCTCGCTACCGGCGCACGCGCGACCGTGCCCTGCGCAACGAGCTCGTCGAGGATCACGTCCGCCTCGCCGAGTTCCTCGCCCGGCGCTTCGAGCACCGCGGCGAGGTGCTCGACGACCTCAAGCAGGTGGCGCTCGTCGGGCTGTTGAAGGCGGTCGAGCGGTTCGAGCCCGAGCGCGGCCTGCAGTTCTCGTCGTTCGCCACTCCGACGATCGTCGGCGAGCTGAAGCGGCACTTCCGCGACCGCGGCTGGGCGGTGCGCGTACCCCGTCGCCTGCAGGAGCTGCACCTCGAGCTCGAACGCAACATCGGGACGCTCACGCAGGAGCTGTCGCGCCCGCCCACGATCGCGGAGATCGCGGAGCGCACCGGCGCGAGCGAGGAGGACGTGCTCGAGGGGATGGAGGCGAACAGCCTGTACCGGCTCCAGTCGCTCGACGCCGGGCGACCCGACGACGACACGGGCGCGGCCGACACCCGGCTCGGCGTGCCCGATCTCGAGCTCGACGGCGCCGACGACCGCATCGCGGTACGCGAGCTGCTCTACACGCTGCCCGAACGGGAGCGCACGATCGTGTACCTCCGGTTCTTCGAAGGCCTCACCCAGTCGGAGATCGCCGCGCACGTCGGGATCAGTCAGATGCACGTGTCGAGGTTGCTCACGCGCAGTCTCGGGACGCTCGGGGCGCACGCCGCCGCCATCGACTGAGAGCGCGCGACGTCGATGTACGAGCACCCGAGCGCCGATGGCCCGGGTCCGCTGCGCCTCGACGTCGCCGGCGATCCCGACCGGCCCCTGGTCGTCGTGGGCGGGGAGCTCGACCTTGCGACCGCGCCCGCGCTGCGCGACCGGCTCCTGGCGGTGATCGACGACGGCGCGGTGGGCATCACGCTCGACCTGCGGGACGTGTCGTTCGTGGACTCTTCGGGCCTCGGCGTGCTCGTGGGCGCGCACAAGCGGCTGCGGGAGGCGACGGGCGGCTCGCTGACCGTCGTCGGGCCCCAAGACGCGGTCCGGAAGGTGTTCGACATCACGGGTCTGGGCCCGCTGTTCGGGCTGGGCGCCAGCACGACCTGAGTCGTACCGGCGCGCCGGGGGCGTCGGTGCGGGCCTGCGCGGGTCAGCCGAGGTGTGCGTCGAACCAGGCGAGGGTGCGCTCCCACCCGTCCCGGGCCGACGCCTCGTGGTAGCTCTCGCGGGCATCGCAGTGGAACCCGTGGCCCGCATCGGGGTACCGAACGATCTCGGTGTCCACCTGCGCCTCCCGCAGCGCGGCGCGGAGCTTCTCGACCCCCTCGACGCTGATCATCGGGTCCTGGTCGCCGAAGAGCCCGAGCCAGGGGGTCTGCAGGGTCGGCGCCTCGTCCCCCAGCGCAGTGGGCGCGACCGGGCTCGCCTCGGTGATCCCGCCGCCGTAGAAGCCGACGCCGGCGCCGATCGCCCTCCGTGCGGCCACGAGGAAGGTGACCCGACCGCCCCAGCAGAAGCCGACGATGCCGATGCTCTCGTCGGCGAACCCGGCCTCGTGCAGGTGCTCGATGGTGGCGTCGACGTCCATCAGGACGCCGTCGTCGGTGACACCCTCGTAGAGCGGCATGACCTTGCTGAAGTCGTCGTACGGCGCGACGCCGCCACCGGCCCGGTGGAACAGCGCCGGCGCGACGCCGCGGTAGCCCGAGCCGGCGAGGCGACGCGCGACGTCCTCGATGTGCTCGTTCACGCCGAACGCTTCCTGGATCACGATCACAGCGCCCTTGGCCTCGCCGTCGGGGATCGCTTCGTAGACGTCCATCGGGCCGTCGGCGGTGATCAGCTCGATCGTGTCTTCGCTCATGTCGGCCGTCCTTCCGCGATCGGTGGCGGGGCGAGGCTAACGCCGACGGTAGGGTCAGGCAACGTGACAGACCCGGCCCGCATGCACTTGCTCGACGCCCTCGCCGACGTGGCCGCGCGCGACGACTCGGGCCGTCCCGCGGTCCCGGCCGCGACCGTGGTGCTCGTGCGTGACGGCACCGACGGCCTGGAGACCCTCCTGCTGCGGCGGAATTCGCGGCTCGCGTTCGCGGGAGGGATGTGGGTGTTCCCCGGCGGGCGGATCGACCGCGCCGACCATCCGGAGGTCGGGGCGCGCGGCGCCGACGCGCTGCTGGTCGCGGCGACGAACGCGGCGGTCCGGGAAGCCAAGGAGGAAGCGGACCTCGACGTGGACGCCGGCAGTCTCGTGTGGTTCTCCCACTGGACGCCGCCCGGCGTCAACGGCCCGCCGCGGCGCTTCGCCACGTTCTTCTTCCTGGCGCCGGCGCCCAAGGGCGCCGTCGTCGTCGACGACGGCGAGATCCACGACCACGTCTGGATCGGGCCCGCGGAGGCGCTGCGGCGGCGCGACGCGGGCGAGATCGAGCTCATCGCGCCGACCTGGGTGACGCTGCACGACCTGAGCCGGTTCCCCGACGTCGCCACCGCGCTCGCGACCGAACGCGCTGAGCCCCCACGCGTCTACGTCACCCGGATCCACCGGGTCGAGGGCGGGCACGCGTCGGTCTGGGAAGGCGACGCCGCGTACGAAGATGGCGACACGACCCGGCCGGGTCCCCGTAACCGGCTGATGGTCTACGCCGACCGCCCCTGGATCCTGGAGCGTGACCACTAGCCTGCCGCGCTGATGTTGGCACGCCGACCGCTGTTCGTCGCGGCCGCGGCGCTGATGCTCGGCGCGGTCGCGTGCAGCAGCGGCTCGAGCAACACGTCGTCGACCACGACGACGTCGGCCCCCGCGACCACCGCGGCACCGACCACGGCCACACACGGCAAGTCGGGCATCGACACCGTCCCCGGGATGCCGCCGGTCACCGACGCCCAGAACCTCTACTCCGACGCCGGCGCGAACGACCTCAGTCCCGCGGTGCAGGGCGCGCTCCCCCGCATCTACGTGCCCAACCGTTCGTCGAACACGGTGTCGGTGATCGACCCGTCCACCATGCGGGTGGTCGACACGTTCCCCGTGGGTATCAACCCGCAGCACGTCGTGCCGTCGTGGGACCTGCAGACGCTCTGGGTCACCAACAATGCGGAGGGACGCACCGACGGCAGCCTCACCCCGATCGATCCCAAGACCGGCAAGCCGGGGACTCCGATCGCGGTGGACGACCCCTACAACATGTACTTCACGCCCGACGGCAAGTCGGCCATCGTGGTCGCGGAGGCGCTCAAGCGCCTCGACTTCCGCGATCCGCACACCATGGCGCTCCAGTCGTCGTTGTCGGTGCCCGACTGCTCGGGCGTGAACCACGCCGACTTCTCGATCGACGGCCGGTTCGCCATCTTCACGTGTGAGTTCAACGGCAGCCTGGTGAAGGTCGACATGACGACGAAGACCGTCATGGGGTACCTGAAGCTCAGCGGCGGCGGCATGCCCCAGGACGTCCGGGTGTCGCCCGACGGCAAGACGTTCTACGTCGCGGAGATGATGCGCGGCGGCGTCTACACGATCGACCCGTACGCGTTCAAGGAGACGGGCTTCATCCCGACCGGCACGGGCGCGCACGGGCTCTACCCGAGCCGGGACGGTGCCCAGCTCTACGTCGCCAACCGGGGTTTCCCTTCGCTCCAGGGCGTCCGCCCGCACGGGCCCGGGAGCGTCTCGGTGATCGACTTCGCCACGGGCAAGGTCGTGGCGAACTGGCCGGTGCCGGGCGGCGGGAGTCCGGACATGGGCAACGTGAGCGCCGACGGCAAGACCCTGTGGCTGAGCGGGCGCTACGACAACGTGGTGTACGCGATCAACACCACGACGGGTGCGATGCAGAGCATCCCGGTCGGTACGGAGCCTCACGGCCTCGCGGTGTGGCCCCAGCCCGGCCGGTACTCCCTCGGCCACACCGGACTGATGCGCTGACCGCGATCCACGCGGCGGCGGTCACCGGGAGTTCCACGTTCGCAGCACGCGGCACTCGCGTTCGTGCCCGAGCACCGAGATGCTGGCGGTCTCGAGCGCGAGGAGCGCACCGTCGGCGACCGGGAGCCCGATCCAGCGCGCGCCGAGCACGCGCAGGAAGTGGCCGTGCGAGAACAGCGCGACCGGCCCGTCGGCTGCGAGCACGCGCGCGATGACGCGATCTGCACGTGCGCCGACCTCCGCCGCGGTCTCGCCGCCGGGTGGGTCGCCGCTGAAGATGGACCACCCCGACCGCAACGCCCGGATCTCGTCGGTCGTCCGGCCCTCGTAGTCGCCGTAGTCCCACTCCACGAGATCGTCGACGATCTCGGCGCGGTCGCGCAGACCCGCACGCGCACAGGTCTCGAGCGCACGCCCCCGTGGGCTCGACAGGACCTCGGCGAAGTCCCAGCGGACAAGCCGGGTCGCGAGCGCGTCCGCCTGTTCGCGACCGCGCGCGGTCAGGGGCTCGTCGGTGAACGAGGTGTGGCGCCCCGATGCCGCCCATTCCGTGTCGCCATGGCGTACCAGCACGGCTTCCGGCCCGGCCATCGCGACATCATGGTCTCATCGCCGGTGCCGGCGCGGCGACACCCACCACGTTGCGTCGTTCAGGCGGCTCATATCGGCCTCAGCGACGCAACCTCGAGGTGGTGGTGCGGCCGTTGCGAGGTTGCGTCGTTCGGGCCGCCCATGACAGCGCGGGCGACGCAACCTCGGGGAGATTGGTCAGCCCGCCCGGCGGAGGAGCTCCCGGAGCACGCCGGCCAACCGGGCTCCCTTGTCGCGGAGGTCCTCGGCCGTGGCGGTGACAGGCCGGTACCCGAGCGCGACGAGCGCGTTGCGGCGGACACTGTCGCGGACCAGTGCCGACTTCCCCACGTGGTGCCGGTAGCTGTCGTACTCGATCACGATGCGGTGATCGGGGTACGCGAGATCGACACGGGCCACGAATCGTCCGGCATGATCACAAACGACGTGCTGCGCGACCGGCTCGGGGAGCCCGTGCCGCACGAGCGCGCGGGCGAGGAGGCGCTCGGGCGCACTCTCGGGCACAGCACCCGGGGTGCCGACACGCGCGGCGAGGACGGCGCGGAAGCGCACAGCGCCACGTCGGCCTTTCGTGGCGAGACGATCACGCACGTCGATGAGCTCGTCGAGCGTGACGAGGTCCCGGCGGAGCGCACTGTCGATGTCGAGATCGATGGCACTCGGGGTGGCGCGGGCGGCCTGGTCGAAGATGGTGCGGGCAACCGTCGTGCAGGGCACGTGCTCGACCTCGGTGATGTCGCACTCGGTCAGGAGGAGGCTCTCGTGCACCACGAGTCCGTCGTGGCGGGCGCGGCGCCATCGTGGACACGTGATCTCGGCCACGTCACGGCACTGGCTCGGGAGGTCCCAGAGCGCGGCCGCCGATCGGTGCGAGGCCACTGCCCGCAGCCCGCCGGCTCAGCAGGCCGCGAGGATCTCGGCCTTCCACGTCGTGGGCGCACCGGCGATCCGGTAGACGTGGTCGTACAGCGGCTCCCAGCGGTTCGTGGCGATCCGAAGCTCGCGCGCGTTCTTGAGCACGTCGAGCTCGTCGAGTTGGGCGACGTTGAACAACCCGTGGTGCTCACGTGCGACTGCAGCGACCTCGGCGTCGATCGTCTCCTGCTTCCTCATGCCCGGAGTCCACCCCATCGGTACGACACCTACGAGGTGCGTCGTGCGGCTGCCGTCGCCGCGAGGTTGCGTCGTTCCGGCGGCCTATATAGGTGCCGGCGACGCAACCTCGGGGTCTCATCGCCGGTACGGGCGCGGCACACGTAGAATGATTCGCGACCGTTGCACGGTCGCACAAGTGAATCCCGGGGAGCTCGGGACAGCCGGGCTGAGAGGGCGGCCGTGAATGCGCCGCCGACCCCTCGAACCTGAACCGGGTAATGCCGGCGGAGGGAAGCATGGGAACCGCGTTCGTCTTTCCCGGTGGGGATCCGCCGGACCCGGCCGTTCTGCGCGGCCTCGGTGGGGCCGACGTCGTGATCGCGGCCGATTCGGGCGTCGAGCACGCGCTGGCGCTCGGCTGTGCCGTCGACCTCGTCGTCGGCGACCTGGACTCGGTCGAGCCCGACACACTCGAGCAGGCCCGCGCCGGCGGCGCCACGGTCGAGCAGCACCCGACGGCGAAGGACGCCACCGACTTCGAGCTGGCACTCGGCGCCGCCCGGGCGCGTGGCGTCGATCGCATCTTCGTGCTCGGCGGCGCTGGCGGGCGCCTCGACCACTTCCTCGCCAACGTGCTCGCGCTCACCTCGGGCTCCCTCGCCGGCGTGCGCGTCGAGGCACGTATGGGCGAGGCCGACGTCGTCGTCGTGCGCGACGAGGCCGAGCTCGACGGCGCGGTCGGCGACCTCTGCTCGCTGCTCCCGGTGGGGGGCGTGGCGCGGGGCGTGCGAACCGATGCGATGCGCTTCCGACTCGACGACGAGGACCTCGCACCGGGCGCGACCCGCGGTGTCAGCAACGAGCTGACCGCGCCGCGCGCCACCGTCTCGGTCCGTGACGGCGTGCTCGTCGCAGTGCTCCCCGACGCGCGGAGGACGGGGCGATGAGCGCCCGGCGTCTCGTGTGCGCGTTCGCCGTGCTCGCCGCGTCGGTCGTGGGCGCCGCACCGGTCGGGACGGCCGGCGCGGCCGGGGCGGCGCCGCCTCGCACGACCATCCGCCTCGTCACCCACGATTCGTTCGCGGTGTCGAAGCCGGTCCTCGCCGCCTTCACCAAGCAGACGGGGATCAAGGTGCAGATCCTCCAGGAGGGCGACGCCGGCGCCGCGCTCAACCAGGTGATCCTCACCAAGGACCATCCGCTCGGCGACGTGTTCTTCGGCGTCGACAACACGTTCCTCTCCCGCGCCCTGAGCGCCGACGTGTTCGATCCGTACACCGCGAAGGCGCTCTCGACCGTGCCGGCCGCCTACCAGCTCGACCCGTCGCATCGCCTCACGCCGGTCGACCATGGCGACGTCTGCGTCGTCGCCGACAAGCAGTGGTTCGCCGCGCACAAGCTCGCGGTACCGACGTCGATGGGGCAGCTCACCGCGCCCGAGTACAAGGACCTCCTGGTCACCGAGGATCCGGGGCTCTCTTCGCCGGGGCTCGTGTTCACGCTGGCGACCATCGCGAAGTACGGCGAGACCGGCTGGCGCAACTACTGGGCGAAGCTGCGCGACAACGGCGTGAAGGTCGACGACGGTTGGGACAACGCCTACAACGGCGACTTCACCCAGGGCGGCGCGAGCGGGACGAAGCCCCTCGTGGTGTCGTACGCGACCGATCCCGCCGCGGCGGTGCTGGCCGAGAAACACCAACCCACCTCGTCGCCGGTGGACGTGCTCCTCGACTCCTGCTTCCAACAGGTCGAGTTCGCCGGCGTGCTGAAGGGGACCCAGCACGTCGCCGCCGCGCGCAAGCTCGTCGACTTCATGTTGTCGCCTCCATTCCAGGCCGACGTGCCGCTGCAGATGTACGTGTATCCCGTCCGCGACGGCACGAAGCTGCCGCCGGTCTTCGCGAAGTTCGCCGCCGTCCCGCCGTCCACCTTGTCGCTACCGGCCGACCAGATCGGGCGCAACCGCGACCAGTGGATCCAGCAGTGGCGCGAGACCGTGTTGGGATGAACGCCACTGGGTCGTCGCGCGGCGTTCGCGTGGTGCTCGGCGCGGTACCCCTCGTGTTCCTGGGCGTGTTCTTCGCCTACCCCGTGGCAAAGATCGTCGGCCGCGGCCTGGCACCCGACGGCGACGTGAACCTCGACCCGCTCGGCCGCGTGTTCACCGACCCGGTGCTACGCCACATCGCGTGGTTCACGGTGTGGCAGGCGACGCTGTCCACGGTGCTGACGGTGCTCGTCGCGTTGCCGGGCGCGTACGTGCTCTCGCGCTACGACTTCCGGGGACGATCCCTCGTGCGCGCGCTCGTGACCGTGCCGTTCGTGCTGCCCACCGTCGTCGTGGGATCGGCATTCGCGAGCCTGTTCGCGGCCGGTGGCCCGCTCGGGGGCCTGGACCTCGACGAGAGCCTCGGCGCGATCGTGATCGCGCACGTGTTCTTCAACTACGCGGTTGTCGTGCGCATCGTCGGGGGCCTGTGGGCGCACCTCGACCCGCAACAGGAGGACGCGGCACGGGTGCTCGGAGCCGATCGGTTCCGCGCGTTCCGCGAGGTGACGCTTCCGGCGCTGCGTCCCGCGATCGCCGCCGCGACCGGGATCGTGTTCCTGTTCACGTTCACCTCCTTCGGGGTGATCCTCATCCTGGGCGGTCCCACCCAGTCGACGCTCGAGACCGAGATCTACCGCCAGACGGTCGAGTTCCTGAACCTGCCGGTCGCGGCGGCGCTCACGATCGTGCAGCTCGTGGCGGTGGTGGCGTTGCTCGCCGTCGACGCCCGGCTCCAGGGCCGGAACCGCTCGGCGCAGTCCCTCCGGCCCGCCGCCGAGACGGTGCGCCCGCCGCGGAGCCGCGGCGAGCGCGGGATGCTGGTCGCGAACCTCGCGGTCATGGCGCTGCTGTTGGGCGGTCCGATCGTCGTGCTGATCGAGCGATCGCTGCGCCCTCCCGGGGGCTTCGGCCTCGGCTTCTACCGCGCCCTGAACCAGCTCGGGAGCAGCAGCACGCTCTTCGTCTCGCCGCTGCACTCGGTCGCCACCTCGCTCGAGTACGCCGTGATCGCGACCGCGATCGCGCTCGTCGTCGGCGGCTGCGCGGCGTTCGCGGTGAGCCAACGGCGCGGGCACGGGCTCGATCGCGCCCTTTCCCTTCCGCTCGGGGTCTCGGCGGTGACCGTGGGGTTCGGCTTCCTGATCACACTCGACCAACCGCCCCTCGACCTGCGCACGTCGTTCCTCATCGTGCCCATCGCGCAGGCGCTGGTGGCCGTCCCGTTCGTGGTCCGCACGATGCTGCCGGTGCTGCGCAGCATCGACCCGAAGCTGCGGGAGGCGGCCACCATCCTCGGCGCAGGCCCGGCTCAGGTGTGGCGGGAGGTCGACCTCCCGATCGTCGCCCGCGCAGCCGCGGTGGCCGCGGGCTTCGCGTTCGCGATCTCACTCGGCGAGTTCGGCGCCACCGTGTTCATCGTGCGCCCGGCGGCGCCGACGCTCCCCGTGACCATCTTCCGGCTCCTGGGCCGCCCCGGCCCGTTGAACTTCGGTGCGGCGATGGCGGCGAGCGTGATCCTCATGGCCCTCACCGCGATCGCGATCCTCGCCATCGAGCGCTTCCGGGTGGGATCGGTCGGCGAATTCTGATGCTCCGGGTCGAGCAGCTCTCGGTCCGCTACGGCGGGACCACGGCCGTGGACGGCGTCGAGCTCGACGTCGGCGACGGCGAGATCGTCTGTGTGCTCGGCCCCAGCGGCAGCGGCAAGAGCAGCCTGCTCCGCGCCATCGCCGGTCTCGTCCCCGACATGGACGGCGAGGTGGGGTACGACGGCGTCGACCTCTCGCGTGTGCCACCGCACCGACGCGGCTTCGGCCTCATGTTCCAGGATCACGCGCTGTTCCCGCACCGCGACGTGATCGGCAATGTGGCCTTCGGGCTCCGGATGCAAGGCCTGTCGCGCGCCGACTACGAGCGCCGCGCGCGCGATGCGCTCGCGCTGGTGGGCCTCGCGGGGTTCGAGCACCGGCGCGTCTCGGAGATCTCGGGAGGCGAGCAGCAGCGGGTGGCGCTCGCGCGGGCGCTCGCGCCCGAGCCGCGGCTGCTCATGCTCGACGAGCCGCTCGGCGCCCTCGACCGGGCCCTGCGCGACCGCCTCGTCGTCGAGCTCCGCGCGCTGTTCGTGCAGCTCGAGCTGGCCGTCCTCTTCGTGACCCACGACCACGACGAGGCGTTCGCGATCGCCGATCGCATCGCGGTGATGCACCGTGGGCGCATCGAGCAGGTCGGCGAACCGCACGAGGTGT
The DNA here is from genome assembly GCA_964505725.1 of uncultured Bifidobacteriaceae bacterium. Classification (GTDB taxonomy): domain Bacteria; phylum Actinomycetota; class Acidimicrobiia; order IMCC26256; family DASPTH01; genus CAVRJC01. The sequence goes on from CAZDJK010000071.1 coordinate 19,258, forward strand.
GGCGACGACCCGCGAACGCGTTCGTGGCCTCCTTCCTCGGCTGGAACGTGACCGACGCCCTCGGCAACGGCCGGGTCGCGGTGCGTCCCGAGGGTTTGCGCCTCGTGCCGTGGCCCGCACCGTTCGGCGGCGTCGTGCGCGGGCACACTTTCCACCGCGACCACTACGTCGTCGAGGTCGAGACGGAGGACGAGACGGTGCTCAGGGTGGCCGTGGCGGTCGACGGCGCGCTGCCGGAGGTGGGCTCGGCGGTGGGCGTGGAGGCCGACTCCGAGCTGGTGCTCCGGGTGGGCTGACGGCGGCCTCCGGAGTCCCGATCTGCACCGAATCTCCACACCTCGAGCGAGACGCGGCGACCGGCGCTCCTTATCCTGGCTGCACGATGACCGCGACCGCCGCCGGCTGCACGATCCTCGTGGTCGAGGACGAGCCTCCGATCGCCGAGGCCGTGGCCTCCCGACTTCGCAGCGAGGGCTTCGAGGTCGAGCTGGCCCTGGACGGCCCGAGCGGGGTTGCCCGCTGTGCGCAGCTCGCCCCGGACCTCGTGGTGCTCGACCTCATGCTCCCCGGCCTCGACGGGCTCGACGTCTGCCGCGAGATCCAGAAGTCGCGGCCTGTGCCCGTGCTGATGCTCACCGCGCGCGATTCGGAGTCGGACCTGGTCACCGGGCTCGGCGTCGGCGCCGACGACTACCTCACGAAGCCGTTCAGCTCCCGCGAGCTCGTCGCCCGTGTCCACGCGCTCCTCCGGCGGGTCGAGCGGCGTCCCGCGGTACCCGCGGGGCCGCTGCAGGTCGGCGCGGTGACCGTCGACCGCGCGGGGCGGCGGGTGACGGCACGCGACGAGCTCGTGCACCTCACTCCCACCGAGTTCGACCTGCTCGTTCACCTCGCGGAGCACCCCGAGCGGGTGTTCACCCGCGAGCAGCTGCTCGTGGAGGTGTGGGGCTACGCCGACGGCGCCGGCGGGCGCACCGTCGACTCGCACGTGCGCGCACTCCGGCGCAAGCTCGGCGACGACGCGGTACGCACGGTGCACGGCGTGGGGTACGCGAGCGGCGGCAACGAGAGCGACGCGTCGTGAGCCGTCGCGATCGCATCGCCCATCCGCTCGACGACGTCCCTTCGATCAAGCTCAAGCTCGGCTTCGTGATCGCGATCGCGGTCGCGGTCACCGTGTTCGTGTTCTGGGTCGGGATCAAGGTCGGCGTCTGGCCCTCCCTGAGCGGCGTCATCGCCGCCGGTGTCGCGATGCTCATCGTGCGCTTCCTCGCCCGAGGGATGACGTCCCCGCTGCGCGAGATGGCCGACGCCGCGTCCGAGATGGCGAAGGGCAATTACGACCGCAGGGTTCACGCCACGTCGCGCGACGAGGTCGGCGAGCTGGCGCGGACCTTCAACAAGATGGCCGCCGAGCTGGCGGAGACCGACCGGGTTCGCCGCGACCTCGTGGCGAACGTGTCGCACGAGCTCCGCACCCCGATCGCGGCCCTGCAGGCGAACCTCGAGAACCTGGTCGACGGCGTGACCGCGCCCGACCCGGAGCGCTTCGCGGTGATGCTCGCCCAGGTCGAGCGGCTCGGCCGCCTGGTCACGCAGCTCCTCGACCTCTCGCGCCTCGAGTCGGGTGCGGTGCCGTTCGAGCGCACGGAGTTCCGGGTCGAGCCCCTCCTCGACGACGCGGTGCGGGAGCAGCAGCTCCACGCGCCACAGGTCTCCGTGTCGGTGTCGGTCGAGTCGCCCGATCTCGTGGCCGACGGTGACCCCGAGCGGGTGCACCAGGTCGTGGCGAACCTGCTCGAGAACGCAGTGCGCCACACGCCGCGCGGCGGCGTCGTCGAGGTGCTCGCGCGGCGTTCCGGCACGGGCGTGACCATCGAGGTCGTCGACGAGGGTCCGGGCATCCCCGACGCCGACCGCGAGCGCATCTTCGAACGCTTCTACCGCGCCGACTCGGCACGCGCCTCGCGCGACGGCGGGGCCGGCCTCGGCCTCGCGATCGCGCAGTGGATCGTCGACCTGCACGGCGGCGAGATCCACCCCGAACAGCGGGAGCCGCACGGCTGCCGCATGGTCGTCACCCTCCCCCGCCAGTAACCCGACGAGAAAAGAGCCTCCATGCCGGTTTCGAATGTCGAAGAAGCGCTGAAGCGCATCCGCCGCGGCGAGATGGTGCTCGTGGTCGACGACGAGGACCGCGAGAACGAGGGCGACCTGACACTCGCCGCGAGCTGGGTGACGCCGGCCGCGGTGAACTTCATGCTCCGTTGGGGCCGCGGCCTCGTGTGCATGCCGTGCGCGCCCGAGCGGCTGGACGCGCTCGACCTGCACCCGATGGTGCCCCCCGCCCACGCGCGCAACGACACCGCGTTCACGGTCTCGATCGACCACGTCTCGGCCGGCAGCGGGATCGGCGCCGCGGACCGCGCGACCACGATCCGCCGCGTGCTCGACCCGCGCAGCAGTGCCGACGACTTCTCCCGCCCCGGCCACGTGTTCCCCCTCCGCGCCCGTCCCGGCGGCGTGCTCGAGCGTCGCGGCCACACCGAGGCGGCGGTCGATCTGGCGCGCCTCGCCGGCTTGCCGCCGGTGGCCGTGATCTGCGAGGTCCTCGACGACGACGGCTCGCCGGCGCGCCTCGAGCGGCTCGAGCGGTTCGCGGCCGAGCACCTCGTTGCGATGGTCACGGTGGAGCAGATCGTGGAGCACCGCCTCACCGACGACGCCGGCACCGAGGAGCTCAGAATCCCGCTGATGCTCTGACCGCTGATGCTCTGACCGGTGATGCTCTGACCGGCATCACCCCGTGCGGGGTGTCACCCCATGCGGGTATCACCTCGGCGCGCGCTTGCCCGAGCCCCGGCGGCGGTGCAGACTCGGGCGCGGGTTTGCGGCAGGTGGCGGCCACCACGCGTTGGGCAGGTAGCGCAGTGGCGACCCGAGCCACCTGCCGCAACTCCTACTTCTAGCACCGCCGGCGGCGCTCAGTTCATCACGAACTTGTCGGGGAGCGCGTCGAGGAGCAGGCCCAGCCCGATGCACACGATCGCCGCGACCATGATCCAGCGCGCCCGGCGTTCGCCCTTCCAGTAGCCGACGCCCCCGAGCACGAAGCCGATCGGCCCGAGCACGAGCGGGCCGACGAACACGGCCATCGCGGAGAAGAAGATGCCGGCAAGGGCGAAGCCCTGACCCGGCTGGAGCCCGCGCGCGGGCGCCTGGGGGGGAGGCACGTTTCGCACGCTACCGCCGGAGGCGCGCCGGACATGACGCGGCCGGGTCAGGGTCCGGGGTCTTCGCCCGCCTCGCGGAGCGCGCTCGCGATCGCGGCCCGCAGACGGCGCGCGGTGGCCGGTGCGAGGTGGGCGACGAGCCCGAGGCCGGCCCGCCCCGTCTCCTCGATCGTGAGCACGACCCGGAGCTCGCCGTTGCCGCAGGCGTCGCAGTCGTCGCTCAACGCCACCGCCCAGGACACCGGTGGGCGTTCGTCGTCGTCGGTCGGATGGTCGTCGGTCGCGTCGGCGATTGATCGGCGCATCGATGCTCCAAGCTCGGGATCGTTTGCCGCTCGAAACGGTATACATGCAGCCCTTGCCCGCGAAGCAGGCGTTCAACGAGCTCGTCGAGAAGTACCGGGCGGTACGCGGTCGCGAGGAGGCGGCCGCGATCACCCTCTACGGCTTCCTCGCGCTGTTCGCGATCGCCGTGCTCGCGATCGCGGTGATCGGCTTCGTGTCCGCCAGCGACCACGACGTCGCCGAGCGCATCGTGAATTATCTCGGCCTGCACGGCTCGGCGGCGAAGACCGTCACCGACGCGGTGGCGAAGGCACAGGAGAGCCGGAGGACGGCGACCATCGTCGGGCTCGTCGGCCTCGTGTGGGTGGGCAGCAGCTTCGCGGTCGCGGTCGAGAACGCGTACGACAACGCGTGGGGTGTCGAGCAGCGGCTCGTGCGGGGCAGGCTGGTCGGGCTCGGCTGGCTCGCGGGCGCCGGGATCCTCCTCGCCGCGGGCGGCTTCGTGACCAGCGCGCTCTCGACCTTTCCCGGATGGCTGGCGCCGCTCGTAGTGGTGGTGTCGCTGTTCGTGAACACGCTGCTGTGGCTCTGGACCTCGTGGGTGCTGCCCAACCGGCGGGTGGCGATGCGCCCGCTGATCCCGGCCGCGGTGTTCGGCGCCGTCGGTCTCGAGGTGCTGAAGGTGCTCGGCGGGTACGTGGTGCCGCGCCTTGTCGAGCGGTCGTCGGCGCTCTACGGGACGATCGGGGTCGTGTTCGCGCTGATCGTCTGGCTGTGGCTGTTCGGACGGCTGGCGGTGTTCGTGACCATCCTCGAGACGACTCAGGGCTGGAGGCGATGGAAGCGCCAGGTGCCGTCGCCGTCCCCGTCGCGTACGTAGACGAGACGGTCGTGGAGCCGGTCCTCACGGTGCTGCCACAGCTCGATCTCGTCGGGGACCACGCGGTAGCCGCCCCAGAACGGCGGCAGAGGCACATCGCCGCCGCCGAACCGAGCGGCGATCGCGTCCCGGGCCGCCTCGAGGTCGGCTCGTGACGCGACGACCGCGCTCTGCTCCGACGCCCACGCGCTGAACCGGCTCGGCACCGGACGGGCCCGCCAGTAGGCATCGCTCTCCGACTCCGACACCCGCTCGACCCGGCCGACGATCCGGACCTGCCGGAGCGCCTCGGGCCACTGGAAGACCAGCGCCGCACGCGGGTTCGCGTCGATCTCCCGGCCCTTGCGGCTCTCGAAGCTGGTGTAGAAGCAGAAGCCGCGCGCGTCGACGCCGCGCAACAGCACCGCGCGCGCCGACGGCCGTCCGTCGGGCGTCGCGGTCGCCACGATCATCGCGTCGGGCTGCAACACGCCCTGCTCCGCCGCGTCCGCGTACCAGGACGCGAACTGCACGAACGGATCAGGGTCGACGTCGTCCTCTCGCAGCTCGCGTTCGGGAGCGGGCACCGCGTCAGCGTAGGTTCGACGCCGGGCGACCGGACCGGGAGGAGATGCCCACCGGTACGATGCGACGGTGCCGTTCCACCACCTCGCGATCGCGACCACCGACCTCGACGCGACCCACCGCTTCTACACCGAGGTGATGGGATTCCGGCTCGTGCACGGCGAGGCGGCACCCGATCCGTCGGAGCGGGGCTGGGCCCGTCACCTCTTCTACGACACCGGCAACGGCGAGTGCCTCGCGGTCTGGGATCTGCACCTCGACGGCCTCGGCGAGTTCGATCCCGCGTTGAGCAGGGGGCTCGGGCTCCCGCCCTGGGTGAACCACGTGGCCTTCGCGGCGTCCGACCTCGACGACCTCGCTGCACACCGCGACCGGTGGCTCGCGCACGGCTACGACGTGCTCGAGCTCGATCACCGGTGGTGTCGATCCATCTACGTCGACGACCCGGGCGGCACCACGGTCGAGTTCTGCTGCACGCTCACGCCGTTCGCCTCGGGCGAGGCCGCGGACGCGGAGATGCTGCGCCGAGCGTCCGGGGCGCCTCCGCTCGGCTCGGGCCCGAAGGCGACGGTGTACGAGGCGAAGGCGGTATCGGCGTGAAGATGGTGTCGGCGTGAAGATGGTGTCGGCGTGAAGGTGGCACCGACGTGAAGGTGCGCATCGGGTTCGGCGCGGGCGCGCAGAGCTTCGCCGACGGCGGCGCGAGCCTCGGCGCGCTCGTCGACGGGTTGGAGGCGCGACGCTTCGACTCGCTGTGGGTGTCCGAGCGCGCGACGGCGGCGCTCCCCGATCCGATGGTCGCGCTCTCGTTCGCTGCGGGCCGGACCGAGCGGTTGAAGCTCGGCACTTCGGTGCAGGTCCTTCCGGGCCGCAACCCGGTGCTGCTCGCGAAGGCGTGGGCGAGCCTCGACCGGCTCTCCGGTGGACGCGCGCTCCCGGCGTTCGGGCTCGGCATCGTCGACCCGGTGGAGCAGCAGGCGTTCGGCGTCGCGCGGGAAGAACGGGCGCAGCTGTTCGACGAGGCGCTCGACGTCATGCGGCGACTCTGGACCGAGGACGTCGTCGACCACGACGGTCCGCACTACTCGCTGCAGGGCATGTCGATCGGCGTGCGCCCGGAGCGCGGGTTCCTCGACGTGTGGCTCGGGGGGCGCTCACCGGGCGAGCTGCGACGCGTCGGGCGGGTCGCCGACGGCTGGCTCCCGAGCTTCTCGACCCCGGCTCAGGTCAGGGACGGGCGCGCGATCGTGGAGAAGGCCGCCGCCGACGCCGGCCGCACGATCGATCCCGAGCATTTCGGGGCATTGGTCTCGTACGCGCGGACTGCGATCCCCGACGGATACGCGCGTGCACGCGTGCAGCGCACCGGCGTCGACATCTCCGCGGTGATCCCGGTGGGGCTCGACGCGTTGCGGGTCCGCATCGAGGAGTTCGTCGAGGTCGGATTCTCGAAGTTCGTGCTCGTCCCGGTCGAGCCGCCCGCGTCGTGGGACGGCGAGCTCGACGAGGTCGCCGAGACGGTGCTCGACCTCCAGCGCTGAGCACGGCGCCTGTGGAATCAGGCCACTACGTCGTCGTGGGTGACGAGCGGCGAGCGCGCCAGGCTGATCGTGCCCACCACCATCGCCGCGATCGCGAGCACGGTGACCGACACCGCGAGCGCGCCGTGGGCGTCGAGCTGCTCGCCGAACATCGTGATGGCGAACACACTCGCGAGGACGGGGTTGACCACCGAGATGGCAGGGAGCGAGGCCGCGACGTGGCCGGCCTGGAAGGCGCTCTGGTTCAGGACGAGGCCGACGAGCGACACCGACAAGAGCACGTAGAGCTGCCAGTGGGAGAACAGGTTCCCGATCCCGTCGTCGAGCAGGCCGACGGTCGCCTTCGTCAGCACCGCGGTGAACGAGTACACGACGCCGGTTGCAACCCCGAGGTACAGGGCGCGCCGGCTCCCGAGCGCGCGTCGCGCTGCGGCGACCAGGCTTCCCGCGAGCAGCGCGACGAGCGCGGCGACGGTCACCCACGCGGCGGCGGACGCGTCCGACCGGTTGCCCGACGGGGAGCCGACCTGCACGAACAGCCCGAGCCCGATGACGACGGCCGCGGCGGGGACCAGCTCTCGGCGGGTCACCCGGCGCCCGGTGCCGATGGTCGAGAACGGGAGCGCCCAGAGGAGGCCGGTGACCATCAACGGCCCGACGAGGGCGACCGATCCCGCGTGCAGCGCCGCCGCCTCGAAGAGGTAACCGCCCACGTCGAAGGCCACGCCGAGCAGCCACAACGGTCGCCGGGCGACCGCGAGGATCAGGCGGAAGTGGAGCGAGAGCTCGGGAGGTTGCGCGGACGCCACCCGTTGCTGCAGGACTGCCGCACCCGAGTACGACAGCCCTGCGAGGAGCGCGAACGCGACTGCCATCGCGGCTCAGGTCGACGGGATGCCGCGTCGCGGCAGGCCGTGCTCGCCGACGGTCCCGACGGCCAGCCCGCGGCGCGCGAGCTCCTCCGCCAGGAGCGGGAGCGCACCGGCCGCCGCGCGCCACGAACCCGGATACGAGGTGCAGTCGGAGTCGTGGAGGAGCACGGTACCGCCGTCGAGGTAGCGACGGGTGACGTCGGCGAACACCGAGCCCGGCGTGGCCTCGCGGCGCCAGTCACGCCCCCAGGTCGTCCACAGCACGGTGGTCAGGCCGAGCCGACGGGCGGCGCGCAGGCCGCCGAACGACAGGATCCCGAACGGCGGGCGGAACCACTCCGGGTCGACGCCGCTCGCGTCGGCCACTGCATCCCGCGCGCGCATGACGTCGTCGGCCGCCGCCCGCGGTGTGCGTCGCAGCATGTTGCGGTGGGCGTCGCCGTGCACCGCCACCTCGTGGCCGGCTTCCGCGACCTCCTTCGCGAGCCCGGGGGCGCGACGAACCATCTCGCCCAACATGAAGAAGGTGGCGCGCCACCCGAGCGTGTCGAGCACGCGCAGGAACTCCGGGGTCGACTCGGGGTCGGGACCGTCGTCGAAGGTCAGCGCCACGTGCCCGGGCCGCCCGACGCCGACGAGCCCGGGCGTGACCCGGACGCCGACGGGCGAGACGCCGGCCAACGCGGGAGCGGCGTGCACGACCATCGCCGCCGCACCAGCGATGCCGGCGGCGCCGGCCACTCCCGCGGGGGTGACCTTCAGCGCAGCTCCCCGAGCGGCGCGACCTCGAGCTCCGCGCGCTCCATCCTCGTCTCGAACTGGGTGACCGCCCGCTCCATCTGCGCCGCGGTGAGGCCGCGCCCGTCGATCAGGTAGACCTTGCGGGACGCGATGCGGCTGAAGCCCTCACCCGGCTTCACCACCGCATCGACGACGACGAGCTTCTGGCGGAGCCGACGCGAGTAGTACTGGTCGAACGCGTCGACCCGCCGGCCGGGGACGAACTCGCGCGCAGGGGTGCCGGCCTCCTGTCGGATCAGCTTGCCGGCGCGATCGACGTCGTTGCGGGCCCGGTTCCAGCGCAGGAAGGTGCCCTTCCCCCATCCCCCGTTGGCGACGTCGACACCGTGGCGCGCCAGCGCCTTCAGCGCGTGCGAGCAATTCCTCGCGGCTTGGGCGTCGACCACCACGCTGGCGTCGAGCGCGTCGAGCTTGGTGCGGAGGGTGCGGTCCTGCAGCTCGGAGCGATCGAGCCGAACGCCGACGAACACCGTGCTCCGGGCGTCCTTCGGCACCTTCGCCACGCCGACGCCCATCGCCGACACCGCCTCGACGCCCACGGTGAGGCCCGCGTACAGCACCATCAGGCACGCGGCCGCCACGATCGCGGTCCGGCGACCTGCGGGCCGCCGCAGCGGGACGACCCGGCCCTTGCGGTTGACGGCCGCGTTCCTCCGCGCGAGCTCGTCGACCTCGTCGGCGGGGTCGCCGACGAACAGCGCGTAGCCCGCCGCGACCATCGCGTCGCGATCGGGACCGGGGCGGGTGACCGAGCGCAGGACGGTGTTGAGCTCGGCGGCGCTGTGCGCGTAGCGGTTCACGCCCGCGCGCGCCATCATCTCGGCGTTGTCCTTGCCGTGCCCCGCGATGGGCAGGTACGTGACGACGGGGAGCCCGACCGCGAAGGCCTCCATACAGGTGAGCCCGCCGGCGTTCTCCACTAGAGCGTCGGCCGCCGACATCAGCGAGGGCATGTCGTCGGTCCATCCGATGACGGTCCCCAGCCCGTGCGACTCGAGCTCGGCGCGGAGCTTCTCGTCCTTTCCGCACACTGTGATCGGGTGGAATTCGCCGGAGCGCCCGATCGCCTCGACCGTGGCGATGATGTCGCCGACACCCCATGACCCGGCGACGACGAGCACCGCGCGGTCGTCGGGACAGAGCCCGAGCTCGGCTCGCAGCGCGTCGCGGTCGACCCGGGGGGCGCGGAACCGCTCGCCCACGAGAGGACCCCGGGCACGCGCGTCGTGGCCACCGCGCGATTCGGCGGTGCGGGCCGACAGGTCGCTGACCGCGAGGTGGCGGTCGACGCCGCGGTGCACCCAGAGCGAGTGGACGGCGAAGTCGGTGAGGTAGGTGACGACCGGGACCCGCAGCAGCTTCTTGCGACGCATCCGCCCGAGCACGAGAGACGCGAGCGGATACACCGACACGATGGTGTCGGGGCGGAACTCCTTGATGACATGGCGCAGCTTGTGGCGGGTGAGCAGCGTGTCGACCATGACCGCGGGCGCCCGGAGCAGCGGCGAGAGGCGGTAGGCGACCTCGTAGGTCCACGGGAACAGCTTGAGCTGCATCTCGTAGTACCAGCGCAGGAACGGTCCGATGTGGAGCGCGACCGCATCGAGGAAGTCGACGACCTCGACCCGGTGGCCCTTACGTTCGAGCCGCCGGCGGAGCTCCCGGGCCGCGCCGTCGTGACCCGCGCCCATCGACGCGGAGACGATCAGGATGCTCCGGCGCACGGGCAGGAACTGTATCGCCTTGCCCTCCGCGAAGTCGGCTGCTACAGGACCGGACCGACGTGACGCCGAGGCACTGCACCGCATAGTCGCGCGCGCCGGCCGCCGGCGTGAGCGGCCGAGCCTCAGGGGCCGAAGCCTCAGCGGCCGAGCCAGCGGGGAGGGCGCTTATCGACGAAGGCCTTCGGGCCCTCCTTGAAGTCCTCGGTGGCGTGGACGATGTCCTGGAGCTGCTTGTTGAGCGCCCAGAGCTGCGTCTCGTCGAGGTCGAAGGACGCGTTCACGAGCTCGCGCGACCGGCGCACGGCCACCGGCGCGTTGGCCGCGATCTGCTCCGCCAGCTCCATCGCCGCCTCGCGGACGGTGCCCGGCTCGACCAGGCGGTTCACCAGCCCGAGCTGGTGGGCGCGGTCGGCCGACATGGTCTCGCCCGTCATCGCGAGCTCGGCCGCGACGTTCCTCCCGACCACGCGCGCGAGGCGGAACGGGCCGCCGGCACCGGCGATGAGGCCCCGCTTCACCTCGGGGAAGCCGAAGGCGGCGCGGGTCGAGGCCACCACGAGATCGCACGTGAGCACGATCTCGAGCCCTCCGGCGACAGCGGGACCGTCGACGGCGGCGATCATCGGTTTCGTACGCGGGTACCGCACGACGCCGCCGAACCCGCCGAGCGGCGTGTGCAGCGTGCTCACTCCTCCTTCGGCGGAGATCTCCTTGAGGTCGGCGCCGGCACAGAACACCGGGCCCTCGTGTTGGAGCACCGCGAGCCAGAGGTCGTCGTCGCCCTCGAGGCGGCCCATCGCGGCGTCGAGCGCCTGGGCGGTCTCGCGGTTGATCGCGTTCCGGGCTTCGGGACGGTCGAGCGTGAGGACGAGCGTGTGGCCGACCACCTCTTCGTGCAGCATGGGGCGACACTAGCGAGAATGCCCCGAGCGGGCGCCCGGCACGGTCGTACGCTCGACATCGATGTTCGAACGCTTCACCAAGCCCGCGCGCCGGGCGGTCGTGCTCGCGCAGGAGGAAGCGCGCAGCCTCCACCACAACTACATCGGCACCGAGCACATCCTCCTCGGGCTCATCCACGAGGAGGACGGTGTGGCCGCGCGCGCCCTCGCCTCGCTCGACGTCTCGCCCGGTGAGGTGAGGGCGCGGGTCGACGCGATCGTCGGGCACGGATTGGAGGAGCCGTCGGGGCACATCCCATTCACGCCGCGAGCCAAGAAGGTGCTCGAGCTCGCACTACGGGAGGCACTACAGCTCGGGCACGACTACATCGGCACGGAGCACATGCTCCTCGGCGTCGTTCGCGAGGGCGAGGGCGTCGCAGCCCAGGTGCTCGTGGGCCTCGGCCTCGACCTGGCGCGCGTCCGTCAGCAAGTCGTCCGGATCCTCTCCGACTACCCGCCTCCCCCGGCGTCTCCGACTCGGCACGTCGAGGCCGTGCCGCGTCCGGGGCCCCGTCCGGCTGAGTGCGGCTTCTGCGGCATGGCATCGCCGGAGTGCGGCACCCTCTACGCCGGCCTCGCAGGCGCGCTCATCTGCGAGCCGTGTGCCTCGAGAATCGGCGGCTCCCATCCCGCGGTCTCCGCGCTCGCTGACACTCGGGTTCGAGCACACGCCGACGAGTCGCTCGCGGCGTTCGAGGGGACTGGCCCGCCACCCGATGACATCGCAGCCGCGCACCTCGAGGTCGTCGGCGTGTTCCTGGAGCGAGGTGAGCTCAGCGCCGACGGAGAGTTACTCGTCAACGTGATCGGCGGCGAGAACCTCGGCGGTGCCGCCCGGATCCTGCAGGCGCGCTTCGGCGACGTGGTTGCGCGAGCGCGGCAGGTCGTCGAGGCGACGATGTTCCTGAACGACCACGAAGCGGTCCTCCTCTGGTCGGCGACGCTCGACGGATACGAGGTCCGGCCCTCCGACGTCGCGCGCGTCGTACTCGTCGACGGCAAGTGGAAAGTCACGCGCGATTGCATGGAACGGATGTACGACAGCCTCGGCATCCCGTATCCTCGCGCGCCGCGGGACCCGGATTCGGACCCGCCAACCGGGTAGAGGGCGGACCGATGCCGACGCTGCACATTGAGCACGCGATCACCGACCTCGAGACGTGGCTCGGCGCGTTTGCCGGCTTCGCCGACGCGCGCCGTCAGGCGGGCGTGCGCGCGCAGCGGATCCAGCGCCCCGTGGACGACCCGCACTACCTCCTCGTCGACCTCGACTTCGATACCATCGACGCCGCGCAGCACTTCCTCGACTTCCTCAACACCACGGTCTGGGCGATCCCCGAGAACGCACCCGCGCTCGCCGGACGGCCGAGGACGATGATCCTCGAGCCGGCCGAGGCCGGCTCGGCAGGTTCGGCCTAGTTCAAGCCGTCGCGCAGGACCGCGACGATCACGCGCATCGCGAGGACGGTCGCGCAGAACAGGCCGAAGTAGCCCAGCACACGGAACAGGGACGTGTCGCCCGAGAAGGGGGGGCCGCCCTCGATGGCGATGAGGCCGACCGACAGCAGTCCGATGGTGCCGGCGAGGAACGCGAGGACCGAGCGGTTCACCAGCTTGGTCACGACCTGCTCGTCGTGGTCGTCGGCGAAGTGGCTCACGCGCACGCGCAGACCCTCGCGTTCGATGGACGTGAACGCGCGGTCGATGTGACGCGGCAGCCGCCGCAGCATCGGCACCGTCCGCAGCACCTCGTCGCGCACGGTCTGCTGGATCGTCCCCGGCGTGATCTGGCCCCGCGCCCACTTCAGCGCGATGTCCTGCGCGGAGTCGACGACCGAATAACCGGGAGCGATGGTGACGAGCGTCCCTTCGAGCACCAGGAGGGCGCGGAAGAAGGTGCTCAGCTCCGGTGGTAGCGAGATCCCGAAGTCGAAGAAGAGCTGGAACATCGCGGTGAACATCGCGGCGTCGGGGCGGGTGCCGGGCGCGAGGTGCTGCGCCATGAAGCGCGCCAGCGCCCGTTCGAACTCCATCACGTCGGCCCCGCGACGCAGGCGGCCGACCTGCAGCACTGCGTTCGCCACCATGTCGGCGTCGCGGCGCGCCACCCCCGCCATCATGTCGCGGAGTGACGCCTGCTCGCCGGGGTCGAGCCGCCCGGCCGCGCCGAAGTCGATGAGCGCGAGGCGCCCGTCGGCGAGCAGCATCACGTTGCCCGGGTGGGGGTCGGCGTGGAACACGCCGTCCTGGAGCATCTGCTCGAGGAACGACCGCAACAGGTAGTCGGCGAGGCGCTTCCTCGTCGCGGCCTGGCCCTCGCGCCACACGACGTCGCGCACGCTCGTGCCGTCGACCCACTCCATCACCAACACGCGCGACGTGGTGAGGTCGTCGTACACCTTGGGCACGTACACGTGCTGGTCGCCGTCGAGCCCGGCGGCGATGGTGCGCGCGTTGCGCGCCTCCACCCGGAAGTCGAGCTCCTCACGCAGGCGCGCGCTGAACTCGTCGACGAGCTCGCTGACGTGGTACTCGGGGCCCCACGACGTGCGGTGCTCGACGACGTTGCCGAGCTCCGCGAGCACCGAGAGGTCGACGCCCACCGTCTCGTCGATCCCGGGACGCTGGACCTTGACCACGACCGGGCTGCCGTCGGGCAGCTCGGCGCGGTACACCTGGCCGATCGACGCCGCCGCGAGCGGCTCCCAGTCGAAGGCGGCGAAGGCCTCGTCGACCGGCGCGTCGAGCTCGGCCTCGAGCAGCTCGGCGACCGGCTCCCGGGGCGCCGGGCGCACGTGGTCCTGGAGCCGTGAGAGCTCCTGCGTGGCCTCGGGAGTGAGGAGATCGGAACGGGTCGAGAGGATCTGGCCCAGCTTCACGAACATCCCGCCGCACTCCTCGAGCGCGAGGCGGAGCCGCCGCACCGTCGGCGGTCGTCTACCACCCTCGGCCGTCTCGTCGCGCGGGCCCAGGCCGAGCGAGGGGCCGAGGCCGTTGCGCACCGCGATGCGTGTGATCTCGGCGTAGCGCCGCACCTGCTTGCTGCGCCGGCGGAGCGCTCGTACGGGGTGCGGGATCGACCGGAACCCGCTCGAGGCGCGCGCCAGCGCCCCGGGGCGGGCGAGGAACTCGATCCACACGCCGGCCGCCAACGCCCCGAACAGGGTGAACAGGAACAGGTTGCGGCCGAAGCCGTCGGACGCGGTCTTGCGCTGGTCCGCGATCAGCAACGACACGAGCACCCCGAGGCCGAAGCCGAACAGCCCCGAGAGCACGCTCGCGGCGAACGACCGGCGTACGCCGAGCACCCGTCCGACGAGCGCGCCGCCGAGCATCGCGAACAGGAACGCAGGGACGAGGAGCCAGAGGTCGTCGCCCAGGCGGTCGAACACGGATGCCGCGACCATCGCCACCAGCACGAGAAGCTAGCGGGAACGCCTCCTCACCGAGGTTGCGTCACCTGGGCCGACATGGTCGGCGCGAGCGACGCAACCTCGGGTGGAGAGGTGGCTAACCGAGGCGCTCGACGACGATCTCACCCCCGGCGTGACGGACGCGCAGCACCTTCTTGTCGAACTTCCCGACGCTCGTCTTGGGTACCTGGTCGATGAAGGCCCACTGCTCGGGCAGCTGCCACCGCGCCACGCGGTCGGAGAGGAACCGGCACAGCTCGTCGGCCGTGACCATCGACGACTCCCGACGCACCACGCAGGCGAGCGGTCGTTCGCCCCACCGGTCGTCGGGCACCGCGATCACCGCCGCCTCGATCACCCCCGGGTGCGCCATGACATGGCCCTCGATCTCGACCGACGAGATCCACTCGCCGCCCGACTTGATCACGTCCTTCATGCGGTCGCTGATCCGCAGGAACCCGTCGGGCGTGATCGCGGCGCTGTCGCCGGTGCAGAACCAGCCGTCGTGCATGCGGTCGAGCGCCGGGTCGTTGTAGTACCCGTCGGTGACCCACGGCCCGCGGACCTCGAGCTCTCCCACCGCAACCCCGTCGTTGGGGAGCTCGTTGCCCTCGTCGTCGACGATGCGGAACTCGACCCCGGGCAGGAACCGCCCCGAGAGGGCGCGCCAGTCGAAGTCCTCGTCCGTCCCCGGCTCGACGCCCCGCGGCGGCCATGCGACCGCGCCGAGGGGGTTCATCTCCGTCATGCCCCACCCCTGCACGATGGGGACACCGAACCGCTCGGAGAAGCGCTGGATCAGAGACCGGGGCACCGCGGACCCGCCGCTCAGCACCCCGGCGAGTGACGACAGGTCGACATCGTGCGACTCCGCGTAGTTGAGGACGTCGCTCCAGATCGTGGGGACGCCGCCGGTGAGGGTGACGCGCTCGTGCTCGATCATGCGCGTCACGTGCTCCGCCTGCAGGTAGCGCCCGGGCATGACCAGCCGGCCCCCGACCGCCCACGTGGCGTACGGGAAGCCCCACGCGTTCGCGTGGAACATCGGGACCACCGGGAGCACGGTGTCGTCCTGGGTGAAGCGCAACGCCGAGGTGCTGCAGACCGCCATCGCGTGGAGCCACGTGGAACGGTGCGAGTACACGACCCCCTTCGGGTTGCCCGTCGTGCCGCTCGTGTAGCACATCGCGGCGGCCTCGCGTTCGTCGACGTCGGGCCACGGGTAGCCCAGCGACTCGGCCGCGAGCAACTCCTCGTAGCCCAGCACCTGCGCACGTGGCACGGCGTCGGCGAGCGGCGACCGGTCGGCGTCGCCGAGCACGATGTAGTGCTCGACGGTCTGGAACTGCGGGGCGACCGCAGCGAGTGACGAGACCTGGTCGCCGGACACGATGATCGTGCGGTCCTCGGCGTGGTTCACGATGTACGCGAGCTGCTCGGGGAACAGCCGGACGTTGAGGGTGTGCAGCACCGCGCCCATGCACGGCACCGCCATGTACGCCTCGAAGTGCTCCTGCACGTTCCACGCGAAGGTGGCGACGCGGTCGCCGCGCCCGATGCCGAGCCGCCGGAGCGCCCCCGCCAGCCGCTCCGCCCGATCGCCCACCTCGGCGAACGAGGCGCGCCGGAAGGTACCGCCGTCGTAGGTGACGACCTCGCTGGTGCGACCGTGCACGAACCGCCCGTGACGGAAGAGCATCCCGACCGACAGCGGGAAGTCCTGCATCGTCGAGAGCATTCAGCCCACCCCTTGTGCCGACGAGCTCATGGTCCGAGCGTAACCTCCCCGTCCGTTCCTCGAAGCACGCTCCGTGAGCGTTTCGCCGCCACGCGCCGCACGCGGCGCGCCGGTCAGCGCCTGCCACAACCGCCACGCGCCGAATCCGACGGCCATGGCGGGGACCAGCGTCAGCTGCGACCGGCGCGCCCCCGTACGAGCGTCGCTCCCGCCCGCGTCATCCCCCGTAGTTCATGCGGGTGTCGTGCATCGCGAGCACGGGAGTGTCCTCTGCGGCGCCGAAGGCGGCGTCGACGACCTCGCCGACGAACAGCGTGTGCCCACCCACCTCCACCTGCTGGCGGACCTCGCAGTCGACGTACGCGACCGCCTGGTCGAGGATCGGCGCCCCGGTGAGCCCGTCGTGGTACGGGATTCCGTTGAGGGTGTGCTCGGCGAGATCGACATCGACGGGCTTGGTGAACTTCCGCACCAGCGCGCGGTCCTCGGTCGCGACGAGGTTCACGCTGAACACGCCGCCGTCGACGACGAGCTGGTGGGTGAACGCGGCCCGCTCCACCGCGACCGCAACCAGCTTCGGGTCGAACGACACCTGGGTGACCCAGTTCGCGGTCATGCCGTTCCGCCGCTCCCCAGCGCGGGAACCCACGACGTACAGCCCGCTCGGCATCTTCCAGAGCACGCGGCGCCGGAGCTTGTCGTACTCGACGCGCTCGTCGTCGGTCGCGGCGCGCGGAGGGTAGGGGCCGATAGGACCGGTTCCGCCGGGCTCCGCCATGCCGGCAGGCTATCGAGGAGCCGCCGGCCGGCGGGGTCCGCACGCGCTCACAACGCTCTGACCGCGCCCGGTGATGCGCTGAGCGCGCGGGCGAGGTCGCCTTCGCGCGCGAGCCCTTCCCCGAGCGGGAGGTCGAGCGCGCTCCAGACCGCGGCCTTGGCGGCCTGCACCGCCGCCGCGGGTCGCCGCGCGATGCGGTCGGCGAGCGCGTCGGTGTAGCCGGCTAGCTCGGCGCGCGGCACGACCTCGTCGAGGAAGCCACGCTCCCAAGCGTCGCCGGCGGGGATCCGGTCGCTGGTGAGGATGGCGTCGAGCGCGGCGCCGGTGCCGCGGACGCGAGGCAGCGTCTGACTCGCACCCCCAGCTGGGATCATGCCGATCCGCGCCTCGGGCAGCGCCACGACGCAGTCGTCGGCCGCGAGGCGCACGTCGCATTGCAATGCGAGCTCGAACCCGAAGCCGACGGCGAAGCCGTGCATCGATGCGATCATCGGCACCGGAACAGCACGGAGCAGGCCCCACACGTCCCGCCCCCAGCGCGCGTCGCGCATCGCCCACAACGACGGCGCGGTGCCGAACTCGTTGAGGTCCGCCCCGGCCGAGAAGTGCTCGCCCGCCGATCGGAACACGACGACGCGCACGTCGGGATCGGCGATGATCGCCCCTAGGACGTCACACAGCTCGTCGCGCGTCGCGACGTCGTACACGTTGATCGGCGGGTGGTCGAACGCGATCTCGGTGACATGACCGCGCGCGCCGACGCGGAGGCGGGCCTCGGTCACGTCGTCTCCTGCTCGAGGAGGAGCCCCACCGCGTCCTCCAGCGAAACCCGCGCCCGCGAGCCCGGACCGTGGGCGGTCACGAGCGCCGCGCCCACTCCGGCCGCGAGCAGCCCGGCAACCGGGTCGGCCACCGACGTGCGCCCGAGGCGGGGCGGATCGTGGCGCGCGGCCCAGCCGCCACGGCTCTCGGCCACGAAGCCGTAGCCGGGGCGGTCCTCGCGCGCCAGCGCGCTGATGCGGAGGACGCGGAGCGCGGGATTCAGCTCGCGCAGGGCGCCGTGGTCGAGCGCGAGGTTGGCGAGCACGCGCGGAGTGTTCGCGTCGACGAGGAGGTCGGCGCGTGTGAGCAGGTCGGCGAACGTGCTGCGATCGCGGGGCGCGTCCAGGTCGAGGGACACCGCCTCACATCCGGCCATGAGCGCGTCGCGGAGCGGGAACGGATCGGGCCGACGCGGGTTCTCGACCCGTACGACCCGCGCCCCGAGCCGGGCCAGCGCCATGCCGGCGAGCGGCGCCGCCCATGCCGAGCCGAGGACCACGACGGTCGCGCCGTCGACGTCGAGTGGTCGCGACGACCAGGCGAGCGAGGCGGCGGGCGCCGCCCCTGCCCGCACCGCGGCGGCGGGGAGGAGCCAGTGTCCCGCCTCGGCGTCGACGACCTCGGCGGGGAGGTCGCGCAGGTCGGGCAACGGTGCCCCCGGCGGCACCGGGGCACCGAGCGATACCGCCATCGCGACGAACGTGGGCCACACCGTGGACGGCCCGGGGTGCACCCAGCCGTCGGCCGCGCGCAGCAGCGTGCCGGGGTGCGGCCAGGGGCGTCCCTGCGCGGCGCGCGCGACGAGCTCGGCCCCGGGACGGGACACGGGCAGATGGGCGAGGCCGAGACGGTCACACAGCTGGCGCGTCACGCGCTGTGCGGTGACGACGGCCGGCCGGCGGAGCGCGGTGCTCATTCGCCGGTGAAGTCCGGGTCGCGCTTGTCGAAGAAGGCGGCGATGCCCTCCGCACGGTCCCGCGTCGTGGACAGGAGCAGGTTGAGATCCGACTCGAGCCGGAGGCCGTCGGCCAGCGTGAGGTCGAGACCGCGCTGCACCGCGTCGCGCGCGGCCTGCTGGGCGCGAGGCGCGCCGGCAGCCATTCGGGCTGCGAGCGCCCGGGCGTGCTCCATCGCGTCCGCCGCGCACGTCGCAACGCCGTGGCGCGCGAGCGCGACGGCATCGGCCTCGTCCCCGACCACGAGCAGGCGCAACGCGAACGCCGGCCCCGCGACGCGCGTGACCCGCTGGGTGCCGCCCCAGCACGGCAGCTCGCCCAGGCCCACCTCGGGGAACGCGAGGGTGGCGGATAGCCCGGCGACGCGCAGGTCGGCTGCGAGCACTACTTCGGCGCCGGCGCCGAGCGCGGCACCGTCCCAGGCCGCGATCGTGGGCGCGGGGAACGCCGCGATCAGGGCGGCCGGGTCGCGTACGCCGCGCGGCGTGGACGGGCGGGGCTCGGCGGCACCGACACCCCGCGGCGCGAGGAGCAGGAGCGCCCGCGGCCGGCTGTCGGCGTGCGCCTCGAGCGAGGCGACCAGATGCTCGCACGTGGGCGCGCGCGGGTCGGCGAGGGGGCCCGGCTCGAGCTCGATGACGGCGACGTGGTCCATGCACCCACCAGGGTGCCAGACGCGGACCGTGGGGCGGTCGGGATCCGACGTCAGCGGGTCGCGAGCGCGTCGACCTCGGCCCGCTCCTCGGCGGTGAGCTGCCACGCCCCGGTCGCCGCCGCGTTGGCCCGAACCTGCTCCGGCGTGGTGGCGCCCGCGATCACGCTCGCGACCGTCGGCGCGCCTGCCACCCACGACAGCGCGAGCTCGGCCAGGCCGTGCCCGTGCGCGGCGGCGTACTCGCCGAGCCGCTCGACCACGTCGAAGCGCGAGTCGCTCAGGAACCGGCTCGCACGATCGCCCCACATGGCGAGGCGCGTGCCCTCGGGCGCGGGTTCGCCCCGCTTGTACTTGCCCGTGAGCATCCCGCTCGCGAGCGGGAAGTACGGCACGAGGCTGATGCCGAGCCGTTCGATCTCGGGGATCACCTCGGCCTCGGGCGACCGCTCCAGCAAGCTGTAGTTGTTCTGCACGTTGACGAACCCGGTGACGCCGAGCTCCTTGGCTGCCGCCGCCGCCTCGTCGAGCTGCTCGGCCGAGAAGTTCGAGCAGCCGATCTCGCGCGCCTTGCCCGCCTCGACGAGCTTCGCGAAGGCCGCCACGGTGTCGGCCATCGGGAACTCGGCGTCGGGACGGTGCAGCAGGTAGAGGTCGACGTGGTCGGTGCGCAGGCGCTGCAGACTCCCGTCGATCGCGGACGCGATGCGCTCCGGGTCCCCGGACGCCACCTTGGTGGTGATCACCACCTGGTCCCGACGGCCGCCGAGGGCGCTGCCGATGAACTCCTCGGACTGCCCGTTGCCGTAGCTCTCCGCGGTGTCGAGGTGGTTGACACCGGCCTCGATGGCGGCGTCGATGACCGCCTTCGTTCCCGCCTCGTCGAGGCGCATCCCGAAGTTGTTGCACCCGAGCCCGGCAACCGACACCTCGAGCGACCCGATCTTCCTCATCTCACCCATTTCCGTCACAACCCTTGTCTCTGCTCCCGATCCGGCCCGGCCACGCTATCCCCGAAACCCCCGCGGGCGCCTCCTGACCACGGGAGCAGATGCTCCTAGAATGCGCGCTCGTGGGAACCACGGTGGCCGAGGGCGCAACCGGCGAGATCCGGGTCGAGGAGGTCGCCCGGCGGGCCGCGGTCTCGGTCGACACCATCCGCTTCTATCAGAAGCGCGGGCTGCTCCCCCCGCCCCGGCGCGCAGGCCGGATCGCGTGGTACGGGCCCGCGCACCTCGAGCGGCTCGCACGCATCCGCGAGCTGCGCGACGACGGCTTCTCGCTGGCCATGATCCGGCGACTGCTCGACGGCGAGCTCGCGCCGAGCGACGTGCCGCTCGCCGCCGCGGTCGCGGGTGCACAGGCGGGCGACGCCGAGCTGCTCACGATCGACGAGCTCGCGACCCGCACCGGCGTGCCCGCGTCGCTGATCGAGGCGGTCGCGCGCGAGGGCCTGATCGTGGCCCAACGCCGGGGCGCCACCGTCGGGTACACCGCCGCCGACGCCGACGTGCTGCGCGCCGGGCTGCGGCTGCTCGAGGCGGGTTTCCCGCTCGCCGACCTTCTCGCGCTCGCACGCCGGCACCACGAGTCCACGCGTGCGATCGCCGACGACGCGGTCGAGATGTTCGACGAGCACGTGCGCCGGCCGCTCCAACAGTCCGAGCTGACCGACGACGAGAAGGCGGACCGCCTCGTCGAGGCCTTCCGTACCCTCCTCCCGACCGTCACGACGTTGGTCGCGCACCACTTCCGCAGCGTGCTGCTCGAGGTCGCGCAGGAGCACCTCGAGGCGGTGGGCAACCCGGCGGAGCTCGCGGCCGCGCGCTCGGAACCGGGTTGGAACCCTTGAGGGGCACGCCGATGCGGGAGCGAGCCGGCGCACTGCCCCGCGGCGACACGAAGCGTCACGCGGTCGAGGACATGTTCGACCGGGTCGCGCCCCGGTACGACCGGATGAACCGCGTGATCTCGCTCGGCCTCGACCGCGGGTGGCGCCGCCGCACCGTTGCCGCGCTCGACCTGCCCGCGGGCGCGGCCGTGCTCGACCTGGCCTGCGGCACCGGCGACCTGTGCGACGACCTCGGCGCCGAAGGGCTGCGGGCGGTCGGCTTCGACCTCTCGGCGGGGATGCTGGGCGCGGCGCACACGAGCGCCCCGCTCGTGCGGGCCGACGGCGCGGCGCT
>CAZDJK010000072.1:0-12966 GCA_964505725.1 uncultured Bifidobacteriaceae bacterium
CGACGTAATGCGTGCAGTGCGGGCAGGCCGTCAGGTGTGACTCGAGCCGACGGCGCTCTGCGTCCGGGAGCGCGCCCCCCATGTAGTCGGTGACCATCTCCACGAGCTCGGCGCACGCGAGGTCGCGGCGGCGAACCCGGAACCATCGCAGGGTCATCGGTCCGACTCCTCGAAGTGGTGCTCGAGCGCCGACCGCAGCTTCGCCCGGGCCCGGTGCAGCAGCACACGTTGATTGGTCTCGGAGATGTCGAGCGCATTACAGACCTCGGGAGCGGTCCAGCCCTCGATGTCTCGCATGGTGACCACCATCTGCTGGCCGGGAGGCAGCGAGTCGATCGCCTGCTGCACGATCGCGAGCGTCACGCCCGCGAACAGGCGGCTCTCGGGAAGCTCGTCCCACGGGACGGGCGGAGCCGCCCAGGACCCCGCGAGCCGCTGCCCGACGGGGACGAACCGCGTCGGATCGACCGCCGATTCGAAGACCCCGGCTTCGTCGGCGAGCGACGAGAACGGGACGCTGCGTCGGGCGCGCACGCCGCGGGTGCGCGAGATGTTCAGCGCGATGCGGTGGATCCACGTCTTCAGCGACGACCGCTGTTCGAAGCCGCCGATGCCCCTGACCACCGCGAGCCACGTCTCCTGGACGACCTCGTCGGCGGCGGCGTCGGTCGCGACGTGCGCCCGCGCGACCCGGCGCAACGACCGCGAGTAGCGGTCGAGCATCCACGCGAACGCGTCGTCGTCCCCGCGACGGAGCGCGTCGACGAGGGCGCCGTCATCGTCGAAGTCCACCGTGGTCAAGGGTCAGCCGATCGGCACGGGCGCGGTTCCTGCGCGCGGCACAGCCGGACGGTGTCGCCCGCTCAGCCTCCGAGCAGCTTCGTCTTGGCGGCCTCGAACTCCTCGTCGCTCAGCACGCCGGATTGGTGCAGACCGGCCAGCTCCTGCAGCTGGGAGGCGAGGTGCGGCCTACGGTCCGGACGAGGCCGGGGCCTCGACGCCTCAGGGGCATGTGACGTCCTCTCTCTCGTTGATCGTCGTCAGCCGGCCTCGCGGACGGCGAGCACCTCGTCGACCGCGTCCTGGGGAATGCGCACCGATGCGATCACCTCGGCACCCGAGCCGGCGAGCGCGTCGCGCAACCTGATCGCCCAGAGGTGCTCGAACAGCAGGATCGCCGCCGAGGAGTCGGGGTCGAGGGCTTCGCCGAGATCCTCGATGTCCTCCTCGGAGATCAACCCGCTGAGGTCGTCGACGTGCGGCCGCAACGCCTGCTCGACGTCGTCGTCGACGTCGGCGAGCTCGATCGCGGCGATGTCGCCGTCGGCGTCCTTGGTGACGAAGAGGAGGTCGATCACGCGGATCAACCGGTCGCGTACGAGCTCCGCGAGCGCCGGTGCGATCTCTCCGTTGAACTGGTTGCCCGGGAACTCGACCATGAGCACCTCGAGCGGACCGAAGTCGGTCACCGGACCCCTCCTTCTCCTCGTCTCCGGTCAGGCCGAGCGCGGCTCGCCGGTGTGCGCGGAGCCTAGGCGAGGAACGCGGCAGCGTCAGCCGGGCGCCGCCGCGTCCGCCAGCGCCGGCGCCAGCAGGAGGACGAAGACCGGCTCGGGGCCGGCCCGCGCCACGCGCAGGCGCGCCTGCTCGGCGTCGGCCACCGAGCGGGCGAGCGCGAGACCGATGCCGTGACCCTGGGCGTCGGTGTTGCGGCGCTCGAACACCCGCTCGACGTCTCCGGCGATGCCGGGGCCTTCGTCGGACACCTCGATCGCCACGCCGTTCGCGGTCTCCCGCGCCCGCACGGTGACCGTCCCGGCCCCGTGGCGGACGGAGTTGTCGGCCAGCACGTCGAGGATCTGGCGCAGCGCGGCCGCCGACATGGACACCGCGGGAAGACCGGGCGCGGTCGAAACCTCGAGTCGACGCCCTTCGGCGCGGAGCCGGCCCTGCCAACGCTCGCGGAACGCGAGCAGCGCGTCGCCGACCCCGACGGAGTGACCGGTCGCGGGAACCCGCGCCAGCGTGAGCAGGTCGTCGATCGTCTGCTCGAGACGGTCCACCGCGCCGATCGCCTCGTCGAGCGCGTCGTCGCGGTCGATGTCGGGATCGAGGCGCGCCGCCTCGAGCCCGACACGCAGGCCCGTGAGCGGAGTACGGAGCTGGTGCGACGCGTCCTCGCTGAACGCGCGCTCCCGCTCGAGCATCGTGGAGAGCCGCTCCGCGGTGGCGTCGAGCGCCCGCCCCACCTGGTCGACCTCCTCGATTCGGCTCGGCGCGTTGCGCACCGTGAAGTCGCCCTCACCCAACCTGCTGGCGGTGGTCGCGAGCCGCGCCACCGGGCGGGCGAGGCGGCGCGAGGCGAGGATCGCGATCACGGCCGCGGTCGCGATCGCGGCCGCCGCCAGGCCGACCA
The DNA here is from genome assembly GCA_964505725.1 of uncultured Bifidobacteriaceae bacterium. Classification (GTDB taxonomy): domain Bacteria; phylum Actinomycetota; class Acidimicrobiia; order IMCC26256; family DASPTH01; genus CAVRJC01. Next base: position 2,417 of record CAZDJK010000072.1, read on the forward strand.
TCAGGAGCACCGCGTTCCGGGTGCGGTTGGTGACCACAAAGTCGGACCGGGCCGCGCGCAGCGCGCCGACGATGCGGTCGTTGCGGTAGAGGGGCACCGCGGTGACGAGCACACCGTGGTCGCTACCGTCGGTGACGTCGCCGTGGAAGGCTCGCTGCACCACCCGGTCGGCCCGGCGCGGACCCGAGCCGAGGACGCGCGCCCCTTGCCGCGTGTAGAGCGCGAACCGCGGATCACCCGCGTGCGCGTAGAGGGCGAGGGAACCGTTCGGGAAGTCGACGCTCACGTGCTGCGCCGACTCGGCCGCCTCCCGCTCGAGGCTCACGAATTCCTGCTCCCGGTACAGCCGGGCGACCGCGATCGCGAACGGCACCGCGAACACGATTACTGCGACGGCGGTCGCGCCGAGGATGGCGAAGAGGATGCGCCGTCTCACGGCGACTCGAGCCGGTAGCCGATGCCGCGCAAGGTCGTGATCTCGGGCGCGCTCCCCGGGTCGGCCTCGGCCAGCTTGCGCCGCAACGACGACACGTGCATGTCGAGCGTCTTGGTGGGACCGAACCAGTGCTCGTCCCACACCTCGGCCATGATCCGTTCACGCGTGAGCGCCCGGCCGGCCTCCGAGGCGAGCATCGCGAGCAGGTCGAACTCCTTCGCGCGGAGCTCGACTTCCTGCCCGGCCACCCGGACCCGCCGCGCGCCCGGGTCGATCTCGAGCGCGCCCACGACGATGCGATCACGCGCGATCCCGTCGCCTGCGCTGCGGAGGTGGGCACGGATCCGGGCCAGGAGCTCCGCGAGCCGGAACGGCTTGGTCACGTAGTCGTTGGCCCCGGAGTCGAGTCCGAGCACCACGTCGATCTCGTCCCGGCGAGCGGTGAGCATGATGATGGGGAGATCGGGCTTCGAGCCGCGCAGCTCGCGGCAGAGGTCGACACCGTCGACATCCGGCAGCGCGAGGTCGAGCAGCACGAGGTCGAACTCCCCCGCGGCCACGCGCTCGCGTGCGCTCATCCCGTCGGTAGCCCAGTCGGCTGCGTACCCCTGGCTGTCCAACGCCCGCGTGAGCGGGCGACCGATCGCCTCGTCGTCCTCGACCACGAGGATCCTGGGCTCGGCCACGCGCCGAGGATACGGGCCTCGGCGCCGGTCGGCCGTTCGCGCATTTTGCCGTGCGTTGACCCGGTGACCGCCCGGCGATGACCACCGCGTCCGTACGGTCGGCGCGTTGCTCCGTACGACCCGTCCCCCCGTGTCGGCGGCGCGCCGGGCCACCTCGCCGGTGGCGACGGCCGCGCTCGCGCTGACGGTCGTCGCGAGCGCGCTCTGGCTCGTCCTCGGACCCCGGCTCTCGATCGCCGGGCGCGTCGTGGTGGTCGTGGCCGCGTTCGGCGGCTTCGCGTGCCTGCTTGTCGTCTGCCGACGCGGGCACGGCCCCACGGCGCGCCCGGTGCTGGCTGCGGTGATCGTGGCGCTCGCGGTCGCGGTCGTTACGCCGCCGCGCGGCTCGAACGACGTGTGGTCCTACGTCATGTACGGGCGCGTGATCTCCCAGCACGCGGGGAACCCGTACGTGAACCCGCCTTCCGATTACCCGTCCGACCCCTTCCTCGCCCGCGTGTCGTCGGGTTGGCGCGGCACGGCCTCGGTGTACGGGCCGGCGTTCGTGGCGGGCGCCGCGTTCGGCACCGCGCTCGCCGGCAGCTCGCCCGTCGCGAACCGCGCGTTCTTCCAGCTCGTCGCCGCCGCGGCATTGCTCGCCGCGATGGCCCTCCTGTGGCGACGCACCCGAGACGTCGGGGCGCTGGTCTTCCTCGGTCTGAACCCGGCGCTCCTCGCGGTCGTCAACGGCGGGCACAACGACCTGGTCGTCGGCGCCGCACTGCTCGCATCGGTGCTCCTGGCGCGTGATCGCCGCGCGTTCGCGGCCGGCATCGCCGCCGCCGCGGCCGTGCTGGTCAAGCTGGTGGTGATCCTGGCCGTGGTCGCCCTCGCGGTCTGGATGTGGCGACGGTACGGCCGCGCGCTCGCGACGCGCATGGTCCTCACCGTCGGGGGTGTGGTCACGACCGCTTACCTCGCGTTCGGTCTCCACGGGCTCGACGCGGTGCGCGCGGCGTCTGCCCACACGAGCCGCTCGAACGTGTTCAACCTGCCGGTACGGCTCGTCACCGGCGGGCGCGCGTTGCTCCCCCACGAAGGATCGATCGCGCTCGTCCTGATGGGCGCAACGATCGTCGTGCTGCTCGTGACGCTGCCCCGTGAGGCGGCTCCCGCGTCGGTTGCCGGCGCGGCGCTGCTCGTCTTCATGTTCGGCGCGGCCTACGTCCTCCCGTGGTACGTCGCGTGGGCCCTCCCGGTGCTGGCGCTCGTGTGGCGGTCGCTCGTCGCCACGGTGGCCGCGTTGCACAGCGCGGTGCTCACGCTCGCGTACACCGGGCGCGCGACCCACGGGCTGCTCCCCGCATACACGCACTACGTCGTGCCGGCCTTCCTCGCCGCCGGCCTGCTCTACCTGGTCCTGTGCAGCTGTCGCCGCGTGCTCCATCCGCTCGCCGTTTGAGCGAGCCCGCGCGCGTGGCGCGGGCGACCTTCTTCGTGCTCGCCGCCGTCTTCGGCGTGGAGGTGCTCCTCGGGATGCACCTCGGGTGGGCCCATGCCCTGAGCGACGTGCCGCGTGTCGAGATCGCGCGGCGGGTGACCGCTGCGCACCTGCCCTATCTCGCGCGCCCGGTGGAGTACCCGGTGCTCGTCGGCTTCGGCTTGCTGGCCGCGGTGGCTGTCGCACCCGGCTCGTTCGGCGTGTTCACGGTCACCGCGATCGCGGGCGTGGGGGCCGCGGTCGTCATCGCCGCGCTCATCGCGCGCGTCCCGGGGGCGCGGCCGTGGCGGTGGGTCCTCGGGTTCCCGCTCGCGCTCTACGCGTTCCAGAACTGGGACCTGTTCGCCCTCCTCCCGACGGTCGTGGCCGTCGTCGCGTTCATGCGACGGCGCGACCGCGTCGCGGGTTTTGCGCTCGGCCTCGGCGCCGCGGTCAAGCTGTTCCCGGGCGTCCTGGTGGCACCGCTCGCCGCCGCGCGGTGGGCGGCCGGTGACCGCGTCGGCGCCCGCCGCCTGGTCGTGACCGCCGCGGGCACGTTCGCGCTCGTGAACCTGCCGGTGCTCGCGGCGTCGGCCCACGGCTGGTGGTGGACCTACGCGTTCCAGAGCGCACGGCACGCGACCTGGGGCACCGCGTGGTTCTACCTCTACCGCCTCCCCGGTGTGTCGGGAATCGTCGCGACCGATCCCGTCGGCATCGCGAACGCGGTGTCGCTCGCTGCGCTCGTCGCCGGGATGCTGTGGCTCTGCCGGGTGTCCGCACGCCGGCAGCTCGACGCCGCCGCGATCGCGCTCGCGGGCGTGGCGATCTTCATCCTGGCCAACAAGGTCTACTCGCCCAACTACGACCTGTGGCTCCTGCCCTTCCTCGCGCTGCTGCCGAGCCCCCGCCGGCTGTTCGTGCTGTTCGTCGCCGCCGATCTCGCGATCTACTGCACGGTGTTCGGGTGGTTCCACGGGATCGTCCCGCTCGCGCTGCTGCACGCAACCCTCCCGTGGTTCGTGACGGCACGCGCGGTCGTGCTGGTGCTCCTCGTCCTCGATGCGACGCGCGACGGGCGCGCTCAGCGGCTCCCGGCGACCGCGGCGGCGAACGTCTCGAGCTCGCGCCCGATGTCGGGGCCGGTCGGGGCGTAGGCGACCTCGGTGGCGCCCGACTCCCCCGCGCGCACGTAGCGCGCTGCGACCTCGTCGGGCGTACCGGTCCAGCCGCGCTCCAGTATGGCGGGACCCGCCGCGTCGAGGACGAGCTGGTCGCGCTCGGTGACCTCCACCAGGTGACCTTCGTGCACCGCGAGGTGCCGCGCGTCCTCGCCGCGTGCTCGCTCGACCGCATCCCTCCAGTCGGCACCGCCCGGCAGCACGTCGAGCGCGGCGCGGTTCCACTCCCAGCTCGAGTGCGCGCCCACCACGTACCAGGGCCCGACCGCCCCCCGCATGCGGGGCGTCGTGTGGTCCTCCCCCGGCTCGAGCACGGTGCCCGCCGCGAGCTGGACGCAGACGTCCCACCGCTCGTCCGGCGGGCGTCCGATCACGACCACGCCGTCGGCCACGTCGCGCGCGACCGCGTACCCCTTCGGGCCTCCCGGCGCGAGCAGCATCGGGATCTCGATCGGCCGGGGTGGCGCGAAGCCGGGCGGATGGAGCATCTGCACCGGATGGCCCTCCACCTCGGCGGTCTCGCCCCGGAGCAGCGAGCGGAGGGTCGTCACGTAGTCGCCCACGTCGGACCACCGCATCGCGCGACGGCCCATCGCGTTCCGGGCGGTAAAGCCGGTTCCGAAGGCGCACGACAGGCGGCCGGGCGCGAGCTCCTCGACGGTCGCGATCGCCGACGCGGTGACCATCACGTGGCGGAGGCTCGGCACGATCACCGCGGTGCCGAGCGCGAGCCCGGGGCACGCCTCGCCGATGCGCGCGAGCGCGATCCAGACGTCGCCGTAGAGCGCGGGTGAGTCGTAGAGCCAGACTCGGGTGTACCCGGAGTCGGCGGCGCGGCGCGCGTGCTCGACGGTGTCGTGGCCGGGCGGGAACGCACAGGCGAGTGTCGGGCCGGGCATGGCGCCTCCCCAGGAGCGAAATTCACACGGTCGGCGACCGACTCCCGGGCACACTAGGACGATGGCCCCACCGACCGCCCCCGAGCTCGACGCCGGCCTCGCCCGCATCCTCGCCGCGCCGCGCGACCTCGGCACGGTGGAGCTCGTCGCCCGCCGGCCCGCGGTAGGCGCGCGCGAGGTGCTCGACGTCGCCGCGCTCGACTGCCGACAGGGCCTCGTGGGCGACAGCTGGGCGACCCGCTCGAGCAGCTCCACGGTCGACGGCCGTCCCGACGAGCGTGCGCAGCTCACGCTCATGAACGCGCGCGTCGCCACCCTGCTCGCACCGTCGCCGGTGGAATGGGCGCTCGCCGGCGATCAGCTCTACGTGGACTTCGACCTGAGCTTCGACAACCTCCCTGCCGGCACCCGGCTGGCGGTTGGCGGCGCCGTCATCGAGGTCACGGACAAGCCTCACACCGGCTGCGCGAAGTTCCGCGACCGGTTCGGGACCGAGGCCGTCCGCTTCGTCAACGCCCACCAGGACCTGCGGCTGCGGGGCATGAACGCGCGGGTCGTGGTGCCGGGCACCGTGCGGCGTGGCGATGACGTCCGCAAACTCTGAAGGCTGTCCGGGTCAGCCCGGTGGGGCCTCGACCTGCCCGAGGATGCCGGCGCGGTCGCCGCGGCGGGAGAGATCCACGCGCACGAGCCGACGGATCGCATGCGTGTAGTCGTCGAACGAGATGTCGACCACGTGCGGCTCGACCAGATGCACCTCGCGCACGTCGTTCCGGGGGATCACCGTCAGCACGGTCTTGGCCCGCACCGAGGTGGCGAGCAGGAGCGCGTCGTCGGTGAGCACCACCGACGTGCTGCGGAGCGGGCCGAGCGCGTTGGCGACACCCGCTTCCACCCCGAGCACCGACGACCCGTCGGTGATGTAGGGCTTGAGCCCGCGGAGCAGCAGGCGCGACCACATGCCCCCAAGTCTGCACCGAATCGCGCGATCGTGACCCGCTGCGACGCTTCCGCAGGCCTATCGTCCGAACCGTGCTGGAGGAGATCGCGCGGAACAAGCGGCGCAGCGTGATCGTCGTGATCATGTTCGTGCTCGTCTGGGTGGGCATCGGCGCCCTCGCGGGCTGGGGGATCCACGCGCTGAGCGAGGCGAGCCGGCAGAGCTGCCAGACCCTCGTCGACAACCAGGGACAGACGGTCCAGAGCTGCCCACCCGCGAGCACCGGCTCGAGCTCTCCCGCTCCTGCGATCGCGCTCGGCGCGGGGATCGCCGCGGTGCTCGCCGTCCTCGGCGCGGTCTTCGCGATCTCGTCGGGTTCCCGGCTCGTGCTTGCGGCCGCGGGCGCCCGTCCTGCGGATCCCGGCCAGTACCAGCAGCTCCACAACGTCGTCGAGGCGATGGCGATCAGCGCCGGGCTCCCGAAGCCCGCGGTCTACGTGATCGACGACCCGTCGCCCAACGCGTTCGCCACCGGCATCAGCCCCAACCGGGCGGCGATCACCGCCACCACCGGGTTGCTCGCGATCATGAACCGCGAGGAGCTCGAGGGCGTGATCTCCCACGAGATGAGCCACGTCAAGAACTACGACGTGCGGCTGATCCTGATCGTCAGCACGCTCATCGGCTTCGCCGCCATCCTGGCGAGCCTGCTGTGGCGCAGCGCGTTCTTCATGCGTCCCCGCGGCAGGGACGGCGAGCAGGCGGTGCTGCTCGTGGTCATCGCCGGTGCGTTGCTCACGCTCGTCGCGGTCATCGTGGGGCCGCTGATCCGCTTCGCCCTGTCGCGGTCACGCGAGGAGCTCGCCGACGTCAGCGGTGTGCAGCTGACGCGCAACCCGACCGGCCTGATGCACGCGCTGCAGAAGCTCGAGCAGAACGACAAGCCGTTCGCGAAGTTCAACCATGCGACGGCGGCGATGTGCATCGACGACCCGTTGCAGCACCACGAAGAGTGGTACCACCACCTGTTCGACACACACCCCCCGATCGAGGAGCGCATCGCGATCCTGCAGAAGATCGCGAGCGGGCAGGCGGTGTAGGCCCGTCACGTCGGCTCCACCCGCACGCCTTGCAACTCGTTCGCCATGTTCGCCTCCTCGCACGTTCCCCGGGCGCGCGCTACCCGGAGGATCGGCGTGGAAACGCATCAGGCGCTCTGAAGGCGTGGGCGGCTCAGAGGATGTCGGGGCCGACCCGTTCGGCGATGGGCGCGAGCTGGTCGAGGTCGAAGCCGTAGCAGCGAGCGGCGTTGAGGCCCACCATCTTCGCCACCTCGTCGGACGGAACACCGTCGACCACGCGTTCGAGCAACGCCATGCTGTGCGGCCACGTCGACTCCGCGTGGGGGAAGTCGTTGCCCCAGACCATGTTGTCGACGCCGATGTCGTAGCGCATCTCCACTTCGTGGCGCGTCGCCGCGATCACCGTTGCGTCCCCTCGCTCGATGTCGTCGAGCGTCGACGAGCTGTTCTCGATGGCCCAGTTGGCGAAGCACTGGCGCGCGAAATACTCGCTCGGCAAGAGCTCGAGCTCCGACGCGGTGTCGCCCGTCTTCGCGCCCTTCACGCGCGCGTCCATCGCCTGGATCGTCTCGGGGATCCATGACGCACCCTGTTCGACGATGGCGAACTTCAGCGAAGGGTTCCGCTCGAACACACCCGACCACATCAGCCACCAGAAGGGGCGGTGGCAGTAGAAGCTGATCTCCTGGGCCCAGATGTCGGCGAAGCCTCGCTCGGGGTACATCGGCATCCCCTCGGGTGACCCGTGGATGTTGACCACGACGTCGAGGTCGGCGCAGGTCTCCCACAGGGGGTCGTAGCGTTCGTCGCTGTACGCGTGGCCGGCCGCGTCGTTGGGCAGCACGATGCCCCCGAAGAGCCCGAGGTCCTCGCGGATCCAGCGGACGTTCTCGACGGTCTGCGCGACGTCGTCGACGGAGATGATGCCGACACCCGCGTGGCGTCCGGGGTTTTGCGCGCAGAACTCCGACAGCCAGCGGTTGTAGGCCTTCTCGGCCGCGTCCTGCAGCTCGCGCTCGGCCCCGCGAAGACCGAGCACGGGCCCGCCGTTGGGGAAGATCACGTCACCGACCACGCCGTCGGCCTCGAGCTCCTTGACTCGGCGGCCGGGATCCCAGTCGCCTGCGGGCCGGCCCTTCTCGCCCACGTGGGCCTCCACGAATTCCTCGCGCTCGACGATCTGGCGGGCGAGCACCTCGTCGCGGCCGCCGATCTTCGGGATCTGCGCTCCTGCGCCCGCGCCCGAAGCCATGAAACCTTCGATCGCGTCGAGGTGCGCGTCGAATGCCTCGCGCCATTGCGGATCGAAGTAGTCGCGGTACGCGCGCGCGCCGTCGAGGAACCCGCTGAAGAGCGTCTTGCCCTCCGCGGCGTCCTGCGGCGCGATCGCGGTGCCGAGACTCTGCTGCGGCGACGCCGAGGCGTGGCAATCGGTCGAGATGACGATGGCACGAGTCATTTGCGGATCCCTGTCTACAGCGGCTTTCCGCTCGTCCGAGGCGGGCGGCGGCGGGTTGCGATTGGCAGATGATGCCATACCCCGGGGCAGGCCGTGGAGCACGGCCCGGGCAGCGCGTGCTTGGGCCTGCGATGGGCGTGCAGGCTGCGAGCGTCCCGCGGCCGCTTTGACAATGCCGTTTTCAAGTCCGTAACTTCGGCTGGCGTGCGCGGATCCGCTGCCGGATCCGAGTGAAGGAGCAGTAGGCATGGCTGAAGGAACCTGGTTGCGCGACAAGGCGGCGTTCGTGGGCTTCGGCCACACGCGCTACGGCCGCCGGGGCGAGCTCGGAGAGAACGGACCCATCCCCCTCGTGATCGATGCGGTCGAGAAGGCGGCCGAGGACGCGGGCATCAGCCCCGCCGACATCGACGGCTACTGCTCGTACTCGGGCGACACTGTCGATGCCGGGACCCTGGCGTCGACCTTCGGGGCCAAGGCGCTGCGGTTCACCGGCATGGGCTGGGGGGGCGGCGGCGGGGCGATGGGCGGCGCCTACATGTACGCGGCGATGGCCGTCGCGACCGGCCAGGCCGACTACGTCGCGGTGATCCGCGGCGTCGTGCAGGGCGGGCAGTTCGGGCGCCGCTTCGGGGGGATGGGCGCGACCCAGGCTCCGCGCTTCCCGCTGCTGCAGACGCCGGGGCAGAGCTTCGCGTTGGCGGCGCGCCGGCACATGCACGTGTACGGCACCACCATCGACCACTTCGGGGAGGTCGCGATCAACGCCCGGCGCAACGCCGCGAACAACCCCGACGCGCGGTTCCGGGACGAGATCACCATGGAGGACCACCACAACTCGCGCATGATCTGCGACCCGCTCCGTCTCCTCGACTTCTGCATGGAGTCCGACTCGGGGAACTGCGTGATCCTGGCGTCGGCGGAGCGGGCGAAGGACATGAACCAGCCGCCGGTGTACCTCGCGGGCGCCGCCATGGGCGCGCCCTATCGCTGGGGCATGGGCATGTTCGGCGGCAACAACATGTCGGCCGAGGACTTCGCGTCGGCCGGGCAGCGCACGATCGGCGACGATCTCTACCGGAACGCGGGGATGGGCCCCGACGACGTGGACGTGGCGTGCATCTACGACCACTTCACCCCGATGGTGCTCATGGGCCTCGAGGACTTCCAGCTCTGCCCGAAGGGCGAGTCGGGCCCGTTCGCCGCCGACGGCAACATCCGGCGCGAGGGCAAGATCCCGGTGAACACCCACGGCGGCAATCTCGCCGAGGTCTACAACCACGGCATGAGCCACGTGTACGAGGCGATGCGGCAGATGCGCGGCACCTCGTCGAACCAGGTCGCCGGCGCCGAGGTCGCGCTCGTCGTCGCCGGGTCGAGCCCGAGCCCCTCGAGCGCGATGCTCCTCCGGAAGGGATGAGGCGATGAGCGACGAGAACCTCCAGCAGCTCCCCCAGCCCGGCTGGAGCCCGCTGACCGACGACTACTGGCGCGCCGCGGACGGAGGCCGCCTCGTCGTCCAGCGCTGCGGCAACTGCGGCTACCACCGCTGGCCTCCCGCGTGGTCCTGCTACCACTGCCAGTCGAACAAGTGGGAGTGGGACGAGGTCGCCGGCACGGGGACCGTGTTCACCTACACGTGGGCGGACAACCGCCCCCTCGCCGACTCGCCGCTCTACAACATCAGCGTGATCGAGCTCGACGGCACCGAGGGCGAACCGGTGCGGATCATGACCCGCGTGCTCGACGTCGACAAGGACTCCCTCGTGTGCGACCTGCCGGTCGAGGTGTGCTTCGAGCGCTTCGACGACGAGCGCTCGGTGCCGATGTTCCGTCCGCGGTAGTGAAGTGGATGCGTTCGACCTGACGTCGACCTACCTCCACCTGGGCGAGGGCCCCGATCTCACGATCCTCCCCGTCACCGACGACTTCTGGCCCACGATCTCGGAGCGCGCCGAGCTCCAGCGCGGTCGGCTGGTGACGTCGTTCGCCGAGACCGCGGACTGGAGCACGTGGGAGATGCACCCCGCGGGCGACGAGGTGATCCTCTGCACCGAGGGGCGCATGGTGTTCCACCTCGACGACGGTTCGGATGTCTCGACGGTCGACGTACCCGCCCTGGGTTGCATCGTCGTGCCGACCGGCGTGTGGCACACCGCCGACGTTCCCGAGCGGTCGCGGATCGTCGTGATCACGTGGGGTGAGGGCACCCGGCACCACCCGCGCGCGGTGGGCTGACGCGGGTCGCCGCTCCCGGTCGGTACGCTCCGTCGGGTGGCGATCACCGGGGTCCACGGGTTGCTCTACACGACCGAGCCGGATGCGCTCCGGGCGATCCTGCGCGACGTGTTCGGCTGGTCGAGCGTCGAGGCGCATCCGGGCTGGCTGATCTTCGCGCTGCCGCCGGC
>CAZDJK010000073.1:0-54453 GCA_964505725.1 uncultured Bifidobacteriaceae bacterium
GGCACTCTGGCCCGAGCGGCGCACAGCATACGACGAACTGCCACCCTGCGTGGCTCGCCCACCACTGGCGGGGACAGCGTGACAGACGAGAGCCGCGGACGTCACTTCCGTCGCGGCCAGTTCGGGTCGTGCCCTTGGGAGGGAGTCTTGACCATGTCGAAGTCGACCAAGCGTGCCATCACGCTCGCTATCTCGATGATCGCTCTTGCGATTGGAGGCGTTGCCGGCCACTTCAAGTAGCAAGCGAGGCGCCGCGACGGCCAGTTCATTCATTGCCGTGTACGCGCTCATAGGGAGCGCGAATCCGACAATGAACGGGGAACGAGGGACAGCAGGCCTCGGGGCCGGGTGAGCGAAATCAGACGATTTCCGGCATTCCGGCGCGGGAAAGGCCGAGAGAAGTGGCCCCTGTGGCCATTGGGGCTTGCCTCGAGGTCGAAATTTGTCGACACTCCCTTCGACACGGAATGTCAGGGTCCGGGGCGGGACCTGGGGCGGACCGCATCGGGAACTGGCAGGGAGGTGGGATCCGACCGTCTCGGGGTGGAGACGGCAAGGCCTCGGCCTGAGTATGAGTCAGAGCGGGTACCTGAAGCGAAGCGCTCTGTCCGTTGGGCACACAGCGAAGCCCACGCGGGAGAACGAATGCTCAGGAGATCTCGTGAAGAAGACCAAGTTCCGCGTTGCGACCGCAGCCTCCGGGCTGATCGCCATGCTTCTCGCCGGCGGTGCCGTTCACTGGCGGTAGTCAGGAACTCTTTGGCCGGGGCCCTGCCTCCTCTTCCCCGACGCTCCGATCAGTGTCATGGCGCAGCGTGGCGTTACGTCGAGGAGAGTTCATCCGCTCGTCGTGGTTGCGGGCGCGGTCGCCGTCGCGTGCGCGGTCGTGTCCGCCACCGTGTCCCTCGATCGCATGTCTCTCGGCGACGTCGCGGCGATGCTGCTCTTCTCGGGGCTGGTGGTCGGCTCCGTCCATCTGGACGTGATCGTGCGACCCAACATGTCGATCAGCGGGCACGTCATCGTGCTCACGGCCGCGTTGGTCGTCTTCGGTGAAGGGCACCTGTACTTCGCAATCGCGGTCGTTGCCGCGTCGAACGCGTTGTATCTCCCGCTCTGGCGCCAGCGGAAATGGGACGCGATCATCATGGACGCCAGCACCGACAGCATGGGCCTCCTCGCGGGAGCGGCGGTGTCCTGGACGGTTATCCATGCGTCCGGCGGTACCGCTGATCTGCTCGTGGTCTTCATCGCGACCTCGATCGGTGCGTCGGCCTACCTGCTCATCAACGCGTTCCTGGTAACGGGCGGTCAGGCCGTCGTCTTCCACGAACCATGGCGCCCGATGCTGGCAGAGGCATTGCGCTACCAGTCGGGCGCCTACCCGTTCGCGCTGATCGGGATCGCGCTCGGCTGGGTGTACCTCACGCTCGGCGGCGTGGTCGTGCCGCTCGTCGTCATGCCGATCCTGATCGCGCGCAGCGCGTTCGCGTCGTACCTCGATCTCAAACGCGCGCAGGAGAACACGATCGACACGCTGATCCGCGCGCTGGAGGCGAAGGATCGCTACACGGCCGGCCACGCGCAGCGGGTCGCCATGTTCGCGGGGTACATGGCGGAGGAGTTCGAGCTCGGGCCGCGCCGCTGCGAGCGGCTGCGCTACGCCGCGCTCATGCACGACATCGGCAAGCTCGTCGTCCCCAACCAGCTCCTGAACAAGCCGGGCCGCCTGACCGAGGCGGAGTTCGATCGGGTGCGCCGTCACGAGTCGGTGTCGGTGGAGCTGTTGCACCGGATCGACTTCCTCGCGCCGGTCGCAGGCGACACCACCACCGAGGCCGCCAGTGCGGCAGTCGACGGGTCGGGGCTGATCGAGCCCGCCATCATCCACGTGGCCGACGCGTTCGACGCGATGACGTCGACCCGTTCCTATCGCCGCGCCCTCTCGCAGGAGACCGCGTTCGCGGAGCTCCGGAAGGGGACGGGGACCCAGTTCAACGGTGCGTGCGTCGAAGCGCTCGTCACCGCGATCGAGCGGCGGGGCGAGCGCTACGGGGAGGGGCACGAGACCGCCGAGCACGAGTGGGAGGTGGCACCGCCCGAGGCCGGCACCGGATCGGCGGGGCTCGGGGACCTCGTCGACGAGGAGCCGCCGGCCGACGCGCGCCACGAGCCGCAGGCCGAAGAGGTGTCGCGCGCGTGAGCCGGTGGGTGCGCGTCCTCGTGCTCTTCGGCGCCGGAGCGGTCGTGGCGCTCGCGACCGAGGTCGCCGATCCGGGTACGCGGTGGTCCGCGCTCGCGCTGCTGGGTGGCGCGATCGCGGCCGGGGATCTGCTCGAGCTCCGTCCGCCCGGGCGTGAGGCGCTCCCGATCGCGTTCGCCTACGCGGTGGTGCTGGCGCGGAGCACCGACGTCGGCGACGGCATGCTCGTGCTCACCGTGGCCCTCCTCGCGAGCTTCCTGCTGCGTGCCGAGCCGACGTCGGCCGTCGGCCGGGCCCGGGTCCTCGCCCGGCGGCTCGTCGCGTGCGCGGCGGCGCTCGTCGCGTACCACGCCACGCTCGATGCGATGGGCTCGGTCGCCGGCCGTGGCCGGCTGCTCCTCGCGTTGACGGCGGGCGCGGTCGCGCCGCTCGTCGTCGACGAGCTCGCGCGCATGGCGAGGGTGCGTTCACCGGCGATCCCGCGTGCCGGACGGACCGCCGACCTCGCGCTGGTCACGAGCGGCATCCTCATGGCGATCAGCGACCAGGGCGTCGACGGGCACGGCGCCATGGGGCTGTGGGGCCCGGCCGTGTTCACGATCCCGCTGCTCGCAGCCTGGTACTCGTACGAGCACCTGGCCGAGATCCGTCGCACCTACGACCAGACGATCCGCGCGCTCGGCGCCGCCCCCGAGCTCGGTGGGTTGGTGCTGGAGGGCCACGCCGAGCGTGTCGCCGCGCTGAGCGTCGGCATCGCCGACGAGCTCGGGTTCACGCGCGCGGACGTGGAGAACCTCGAGATGGCCGCGCTGCTGCACCACCTGGGCCAGGTGTGCCTCGACGAGCCGGAGCTCGGCCGACCGCCCGAGCCGTCGGCCGTCGCCATGTCGGGTGCCGAGATCCTGCGGAGCACCGAGCTCCTGGCGGCCGCGGGCGACATCATCGCAGCCGAGACGCTTCCCGTCTCCGGCGACGGCGTCGCCGTGTCGGGCCACATCCTGAAGGTGGCAAGCGCGTTCGACGAGCTGAGCGGGGGGCGGGACGAGAATTCCGGTGCCGCGCTCGAGCTGCTCGCGTCCGCGCCCGCCTACGAGTACGACGTCCGGGTCGTGACCGCGCTCGACGCGGTGCTCGACCGGCGAGGTGCGCTCAGTCGGAGGTCGTGACCTCCCCGACGTCGAGGGCGACGCCGTTGCGACGAGGCCGGCGGCTCGCCTGGAAGCAGACGTCGACCACGCCGAGGAGGATCACGACGTCCCCGATCGAGAACTGCTCGTTCGGGCGACCGGGCAGCGTGATCTGGTCGCCGAGGAAGCCGAGGCGGTCGTCGCCGGTCGACGGCTTGTGCTTGACCGTGTGCTCGATCGGCACGTGCACCTCTTGCCCGTGCCGTTCGACGACGTCGTCCTTCGTGGGCATGCCGTGGTTCAGGCCGATGACGAGGGCGTTCAGCGCGACGCCCACCGCGACGACGACGAAGCCGCTCGTCCGGAGGTTGAGCAGACAGAAGGCGAAGATGAGGACGAACGACAGCACGAGCAGCCCGAAGCCGAGGTCGTCGATTCGATCGGCCGGAAGCGTGACGACCTCCAGCACCACCTGGATCGCGAGCGCCACGAGCAGGATCCACAGGTGCCGCAGCTCGATCTGGCCCAAGCGGCGGAAGCTCCCCTTCGTCACGACCACCAGCACCACGACGATGACGATCGCCACGAGGTACGGCACCGCGAAACGGTAGCCAAGCCGCCTCGAGTCACGAGTCGATACGCTCGGGCGCGATGTACGAGCTGCGGGCCAGGGTGGGCGGCGTGGTGACCGAGGTACCGGTCGACGAAGGTCAGATGGTCGCCGAGGACGACCAGATCGCGATCGTCGATGCGGCCGGTGCCCGCATCGCGGTGACGACGGACGTGCCCGGCGTGGTGCGCGAGCTCTACGTCGAACGCGGCGCGGCCGTCTCCCAGGGCGAAGTGGTCGCGCTCATCGACGAGGCCTGACGAAAGCCTGACGAAAGTCAGTAGTTCGCGGGCAGCAGTCGCTCGAGGTACGTGTAGAAGAAGAAGAGCACGACGAGGAACGGGATCGCGCCCGCGAACCACACGTACCAGCGCCGGTAGCGATGGAATGCGAACCACCACGCGCAACCCATCACCGCCACGATGAGCCCCCAGATCAGCGCGGGAACCCGGGACGACGAGTCGCCCGACAACCCGCTGATCTTCACCTTCACACGGGACGTCGGCGCGGAAGCCGCGAGTGGGAGCGTACCGACGGGGATCTCGAGGTCGGCCTGCACGATGAGTCGTTGGGCGGCCGAGTACTTCGGGTTGCACGTGGTGAGGGTCAGCGTCGCCAGGTTGTGGCCCGGCCGATCGGGATCCGGAATAGGGTCGAGCACCTGCACGTCGGTGGGGTCGACGGCGAACGGGTCGCGGCTGACGGTGTAGGTGAAGGTCCCCTGCACCGTCTGGAGCGTGATCTCGTCGCCCTTCCCGAGCTGGTCGAGGTCGCCGAACGGGTGCCCGTAGGTCGTGCGGTGGCCGGCGATCGCGGTGTTCCCCTCCTGGCCGGGGAACGGCGTGCCGGGGTAGTGCCCCGGGCCCTTCTGGAGGTCGTTGACGTCCACCCCCTCGACGACCACGAGCGGGTCGCGGGTGTCGAGTCCGATCTTGGGGATCCGGATGAAGGCCATGCCGTCGCCGTCGGACGGCGTCGGGGCGGGGGGCAGGGTGGTCGTGGTCGGCGCGGCCGACGACGAGACGGTCGGATTGTCGGCACCAGGGCTGGTGGTGGTGGCGCCATTGGTCGAAGACGTCGAGGGGGTCGATGGCGAAGCTTGGCGGAGCGACTGGTGGAGGTCGTCCCGGAGCTGGCTCTGGGCCCGCGCCTCGTAGATGCCGGTGCCCCAGAGCTGGTAGGCGACGAAGAGCAGCAACAGGATGCCCGCCGTGAGCAGCACGCGCCCGACCCACCCCACGACGCTGCGCACCCACGAGAGGCTAACCAGCCCGTTTCGGTACGCCGGCGTCACGTGGGCCGAGATGGGTCGGTTCGCCCGTTCCCGGAGTCCGTTCGTAGACTCACGCCATCGATCGCTCGGAGGCGAGTGTGCCCGTCGTCGTCCGTCTCCGCTCCGCTGTGTGTCTCCTCGGGCGGTTCCCCGCGCTCACCGGCGTCGACCTCGACGTCGCCGAGCGCGAGATCGTCCTCCTCTCGGGTGCCAACGGAGCCGGCAAGACGACGCTGCTCCGGCTGCTCGCGGGGCTCGTACCGCTGTACTCGGGCGAGGCGATGGTGCTCGGGCACGACCTCGCGGTCGACCGACGCGCCGCCCGGCGGGAGCTCGCCTTCGTCGGCCACGAGACCTTCTGCTACGACGACCTCACCGCCCGCGAGAACCTCCGCTTCGCGGCCCGGGCGAGCGGCGGGTCGGGGGCGGCGGCCGACGACGCGCTCGAGCGCGTCGGGCTCGCCGGCGCCGCCGATGTGCTCCACCGGCGGCTCTCCGCCGGCCAGCGGCGGCGGCTCGCGCTCGGCGTCGCGCTGGCCCGCCGGCCGCGCCTGCTGCTGCTCGACGAGCCGCACGCCGGGCTCGACACCGACGGCCGCGCGGTGCTCGACGAGCTCGTGCGCGCGACACCGGGCGAGGGCCGTTCGGTGCTGGTCGCGTCGCACGAGCTGGAGCACGCCCGTCACCTGGCGGCGCGAGAGGTGACCCTCACGAGCGGGCGGACACCGGCGCTTCCCTCGCCCGCTCCCCTCGCTGCGGAACCGGTGCGCGCGTGAACCTCTGGCAGGAGGTCCGGCTGGTCGCGGGCAAGGACCTGCGCATCGAGGCGAGGTCGCGCGTCACCCTCCAACAGATCCTTCCCTTCGGCGCCATCGTGCTCCTGCTCTTCGCCTTCGCGCTCGACCCCGACCGCGGTGTGCTGCGGCGCGTCGCGCCCGGGATGTTCTGGGTGACCGTGCTGCTCGCCGCGCTCCTCGCGGTCTCCCGTTCGTTCACCATCGAGGCCGACAACGGCGCGCGCGATGGCTTGCGGCTGTCGGGGCTCGACGGTGCGGGCGTGTTCCTCGGCAAGGCGGCCGCGGTCGCGTTGGAGCTGGTCGCGCTCGAGGTCGTGCTGGCGGCGGTGGTGGTGGTGCTCTACGGCATCCACCTGAACACCCTGGTGCCGCTCGTGCTGGCCACTGTCGCCGCGACCATCGGCGTGGCGGCCACCGGTACCCTCTACGGCGTGCTCGCGGCGGGTCTGCGGGTGCGCGAAACCCTCGTGCCGGTGCTGCTGTTGCCGGTGGTGGCGCCCGTCCTCCTCGGGGCGACCCGAGCCTGGGAGGCGGCGATCGACGGCATACCTTCGGACGCATGGCCCTGGGTCGCGCTCCTCGGCGTGTTCGCGTTGCTGTTCACGACGATCGGGATGCTGGCCTTCGGCCCGCTCCTGGAGGAAGCATGAGCGGAGCGTCGGCGGGCCGGGTATCCCGGCCCGCAGCGGAGCGGGGCCCGAGCGGCCCGGCGGCGCAGCCGCCGGGAGCGGGAAGCATGAGCGGACGGTTGCTGAACCCCCGGGTGAGCACGGTGCTCGGGTTCGTGGCGCTCGCCTCGGCGGTGGTGCTCGCGGTGTTCGGCCTGTTCGTCGCCCCCCCCGACGCGGTGCAGGGCGACGCCCAGCGTCTCATGTACCTCCACGTCCCGTCGGCGTGGATCGCGTACCTCGCGTTCGCCGTCACCGCGATCGCGTCGATCCTGTGGCTCTGGCCCCGCACCCGCTCGATCGTCTGGGACCGCGTCGCCGGCGCCTCCGCCGAGCTGGGCGTGGTGTTCACCGGCCTCGCGTTGCTGCTGGGATCGCTCTGGGGCCGGCCGGTCTGGGGCGTCTGGTGGGCCTGGGACGCGCGACTCGTCACCACCGCGGTGCTGTTCTTCCTCTACCTCGGCTACCTGGCGTTGCGGCAGATCCCGAGCTCGCCCGACGCGCGCGCCAAACGGTGCGCGATCGCGGCGCTGATCGCGTTCGTCGACGTGCCGATCGTGCACTTCTCGGTGACGTGGTGGAGGACGTTGCACCAGCAGGGCACGGTCTTCAATCCCGAGCTCAACGCCAAGATCCACGGAGTGATGGCGTTCACGCTGTGGTTCGGTGTGTTCGCGTTCACGGTGGTGTACCTCTATCTGCTCGACCGCCGCTACCGGCTGCTCGCCCTCGAGGAGGACCGTGAGCAGCGCGAGGTGGAGCAGGCGATCGCGGAGCGCATCGGCGCGGCGAGCCCGCCCCGGGTCGAGGTCGGAGCGTCGCGGTGAACTTCGCCGAATACGTCATCACCGGGTGGGTCGTCACCGGCGTGGTGCTCCTCGCGTACTGGCTCTGGATCGTGCAACGGACGCGCCGCGCGGAGCGCTCGTTGCCCTCGCCGGAGCGCGAGCGCGAGTGACCACGACGGCGCCGGCACCGGTCGAGCCCGCGACGCCGCCCCGCTCGCCGCGTTCGCGCAAGCTGCGCACCCGCTACATCGTCGCGATCGGCGGGTGCGTGCTCGCGATCGTCGCCATCATCGTGCTGGCGGTCGTGCTCTCCGAGAACGTCGTCTACTTCCGCACCGTCAGCGAGGCGGTGCACGACCGCGCGTCCACCGGCACGTCCCGGTTCCGCATCGCGGGCGCGGTCGTCCCCGGCACCGTCGTGGCGACCGAGGACGGGGTGCGCTTCAACCTCACCGACGGCAAGAAGACCGTCCGCGTGGTGCACACCGGCGATCCGCCCCAGCTCTTCAAACCCGGCGCGCCGGTGGTGTGCGAAGGCCATTGGGCCCGGGCCGACGCACCGAGCGTCGCGTTCCTCTCCGACCGCATCCTGATCCGGCACGGGGCGAGCTACACGCCGCCGAAGGTGGACACGAAGAAGGCGCCTTCCGCGTGAAGTCCGCGCTCGGGTACGCGGCCCTCTCGGTTGGCGCGGGAGCCGCCGTGGTCGGGATCACCGCCCTCGTCGCAGGGCTGCGCATGCACGACGCGCTGCTCCTGCGCATCGGGCGCCGGTGCGTGTTCGCGGTGCTGATCGCCGCCGTGCTGGCGGCCGGCGTCATGGAGTGGGCGCTCGTCACCCACGACTTCTCGCTGAAGTACGTCGCCGACAACAACGCGCGGGCGACGCCACTGCTCTACTCCATCACCGGGCTCTGGGCCGCGCTCGCGGGCTCGATACTCCTGTGGGCCGTGATCCTCGGCGGCTACCTGTCGTTCGTCGCGCACAAGTTCCGCCGGCGGGCCGCAGATCCGCTGGTGGCGGTCGCGCTGATCACCGGTCTCGTCGTCGCGCTGTTCTTCTTCGCGCTGATGCTCGGGCCGGCGAACCCGTTCACCCGGTCGGCGACCGTCCCACTCGACGGCGCCGGGCCCAACCCGCTGCTGCAGAACCACATCCTGATGGCGTTCCACCCGCCGATCCTCTACATGGGATACGTCGGGTTCACGGTCCCGTTCATGTTCGGGATCGCCGCCCTCGTGACCGGACGCTTCGGAGAGGGGTGGCTGGCCGACACGCGGCGCACGACGCTCGTGGCCTGGGGCTTCCTCACCGTCGGCATCATCCTCGGGGCCTGGTGGAGCTACGAGGTGCTCGGCTGGGGCGGGTTCTGGGCGTGGGACCCCGTCGAGAACGCCTCGCTGCTCCCGTGGCTCACCGCGACCGCGTTCATCCACTCGGTGATGATCCAGGAGCGGCGGGCGATGCTGCGGGTGTGGAACCTGTCGCTCGTGGTGGCGACCTTCTCGCTCACGATCCTCGGTACCTTCCTCACCCGTTCGGGCGTGATCGACTCGGTCCACGCGTTCACGCAGTCCGACATCGGCCCGTGGCTGTTGGCGTTCCTCGGCGTGGTCGCGGCGACGGGCATCGGCCTCGTCGCATGGCGAGGCGACGAGCTGCGCGCGCCGGGCCGCATCGACTCCGCGATCTCGCGGGAGTCGGCGTTCCTCGCCAACAACCTCCTGTTCGCGTGCCTCGCGTTCGTCGTGCTCCTCGGGACCGTGTTCCCGCTCCTCGCCGAGGCACTGAACGGCTCGCAGCTCTCCGTCGGCGGTCCCTACTTCGACCGCATGGCGACGCCGATCGGCCTCGCGCTCCTCTTTCTCATGGCCGTCGCGCCCGCGCTGCCCTGGCGGGCCACGAGCGGGGAGGTGGTGCGGAACCGGCTGCTCGTCCCGGCCTGGATCGGTGCGCTCACGATGGTGGTCGCGGTCGTCGCCGGCGCGCGCGGCCTCGCCGAGGTCATCGCGTACGGGCTGGGCGCGTTCGCGACCGCCGGCATCGTCCGCCAGTTCTGGCTGGGGGTGCGCGGCCGGCGCCGCGCCCTGGGCGAGTCGGGTCCCCAGGCGCTCGGTCGCGCCACGCGGTCCAACCCCCGCCTCTACGGCGGGCTCGTGGTCCACTTCGGGGTGGTGCTCATCGCCATCGCGCTGGCGGCGTCGTCGGCGCACGGCGCGTCACGCACGGTGCCGCTGCGCGTCGGGCATTCGGCCACCGTGTCGGGCTACCGCTTCACCTATCTCGGATCGCACCTCGAGCGCTCGCAGCAGAAGACGACCGTGTCCGCCGCGGTCCGAATTCACAAGGGTGGGCGCGACCTCGGCGTGTACGCGCCCGCGATCTCCACCTACCCGAACAGCTCCGAGGGGATCGGCACGCCCTCGGTGCACACCGGGCTCGTCGAGGACGTCTACCTCACCCTGGTGTCGTCCCCGAACGACCGCGGTCGGGTCACGCTCGGCGTGCGGATCAACACGATGATCGTGTGGATCTGGGTCGGCGGGCTGGTGATGGCCGTCGGCACGGTGCTCGCGCTGTCGCCCCGCCTGCGGCGCAAGCGCCCGCGCCCCAGCGGTGAGGCGCCCGCCGGCGACGACGCGGTGGCGATCGAGACCCTGGAAGAGGTGCGGGCGTGAAGCATCGCGCCCGCTGGATCGCGCTCACCGCGGGCGTCGTCGTGGTCGCGCTCGGCGTCGTGCTCGCGCTCAACGTCGGATCCGATCCGCAGGCCGACGCCAGCCACAGCGCGCTCGTGGGCAACGTGGCGCCGAGCTTCTCGGTGACGACGCTCGCCGGGCAGAAGCTCTCGCGGGACAGCGTCGCCGGCAAAGCCGTGGTGGTGAACTTCTGGAACACCTGGTGCGTGCCGTGCCAGACCGAGCTGCCGGCGTTGAAGCAGTTCTACGCGGAGCACGCGTCCGACCCCGACTTCGTGATGGTCGGGATCGTGCGCGACGACGTGACCCGCACCGTGCGGGCGTTCGTCCAGGGCGAGGGGCTCGGCTGGACCATCGCCACCGATCCCGACAACCAGGCGGCGCTCGCGTTCGCGACCCGGGGCCAGCCGGAGACCTACGTGATCTCGCCCGGGGGCCTCGTCGCCGCGGCCCAGATCGGGCCCACGACCGTGCACGACCTCAATGCGATGCTCGCGGCGGCGAGGAGCTCGCCGTGATCCGCCGGTACGGCGCATGGGCCGCGCTCGGCGTCGTCGTCGCCGTCGTCCTCGCGGTCGTGCTGTGGCCGAGCGGACACGAGACCGCGGCCGACCGCGCGCACGACCTCGAGACGCAGCTCAAGTGTCCCGAGTGTCAGGGGCTCTCCGTCGCCGACAGCCAGGCTCCCACCTCGCGCGCCATCCGGTCCGACATCAAGGTGCGGATCGCGCACGGCGAGAGCGACGAGCAGATCCGTCAGGTGTACGTCGACAAGTACGGCGCATCCATCCTGCTCGCGCCGAGGAGCTCGGGCCTCGGGCTGATCGTCTGGGTGCTGCCGGTGCTCGCGCTCGCGCTCGGCGCCGCGGGGATCGCGTTCGCACTGGCCCGGAACCGGCGGGAGCCGCGCATGCGCGCCACGCAGGCCGACGAGTCGCTCGTCGACCGCACCCGTGAGGCGCACGGATGAGCGAGGACACGGAGCGGCGCGCGCAGCTCGAGGCCGACCGTGACTTCCTGCTCCGTTCGCTCGACGACCTCGAGGTCGAGCACGAGAGCGGCGGGATCGACGACGAGTCGTACACCGAGCTGCACGACGACTACACCGCGCGCGCGGCGGCGGCGATCCGCGCCCTCCGCGACGGAGTGGACACCCGTCCCACTGTGCCCGCGCCGCCGGCCAAGCGACGGGTGGCGATCATCGCCGGGGTCGTGGTGTTCGCGCTCGTGGCGGGCGTCGCCCTCGCCGGGGCCCTCGGCGCCCGCTTGCCCGGCCAGACGCCCACCGGGAACTCGCAGGCCTCGCCGAGCGCGGGCTCCTCGCTGTCGAAGTCGCAGAAGCAGCAGCTCGCAGCGGCCATCACGAGCGCGCAGAAGGCGGTCAACGGGTCGCCGAACGACTACGACGCGCGGCTCCAGCTCGCCGACGCGTACGCGCGGAACGCCGACCTCGCGAACGCGATGAAGCAGTGGGACGCCGCGATCACCATCGATCCGAACCGCCCGGAGGCCAACGCCCTGTTCGGGCGCGCGCTGTACCTCGTCGCCGAGCAGACCAAGGACAAGCAGCAGCAGCAGCAGTTCGTGAGCGAGGCGATGGCGGCGCTGACCGCCGCCATCCAGGTCGGCCCCGACTACGCCGACAGCTACTTCTACCGGGGCGTGGTGAACGCCGGCATCGGGCAGTACGCGGCGGCTCAGACCGACCTCCAGACGTACTTGGTGAAGGCGCCCGGCGGTCAGTGGGCCTCCAACGCGACCGATCTGCTCGGCAAGGTCACGACGGCGCTCCAAACCCCCTCGACTACCGTGCCTCCGACGGCGCCGCCGGCGAAGAAGAAGTAGCCGCCCGCAGGACCCGCACGGAACCACCGAGAGAAGGCAGGAGCACCATGGCGCAGCCCCCCGCGCACGAGATCGACGACGCCAAGGTCTACCGGGCGACGATCACCACCGATCGTGGCGTGATGGTCATGGACCTCGACCCGCGGCTGGCGCCGAAGACGGTCAACAACTTCGTCACCCTCGCCCGCCAGGGCTACTACGACGGTCTGACGTTCCACCGCGTGGTGCCCGACTTCGTGATCCAGGGCGGCTGCCCCGAGGGAACCGGCCGCGGCGGCCCCGGCTACCGGTTCGCCGACGAGCCCGTGCAGGGCGAGTACACGCTCGGTGCCGTCGCCATGGCCAACGCGGGCAAGGACACCAACGGGAGCCAGTTCTTCGTCTGCATCGACGACTGCACGCGCAAGCTCACGAAGGACTACAACCTCTTCGGTTACGTCGTCGACGGCATGGACGTCGCGCTCGGCACGCAGGTCGGCGACGTGATGCGATCGGTGGCGATCGAGGAGCGAGACCCGACGTAGCGATGGCCGACGAGGGACTGTTCGGGCCGCGCAGCGTCGCGTGGCGCTTGCACAGCGATCCCGCGATGCTCGTCGGCGGCATGCGCGCGCTGCTCGTCCAGGCCCTCGAACCGCGCGCGATGGCGGCGGTCGACCAGTTCGGCAAGTTCCGCGAGGATCCGTGGGGACGGCTCGATCGCACGACCAGGTTCGTGCTCGACACCACCTACGGCGACACTCCGACCGCGGAGGCGGCGGCGGCACGGGTGCGTCACGTGCACTCCCGCATCCGCGGGATCGACCCGCACACCGGGCGGAGCTACTCCGCCGACGATCCCGAGCTGCTGCTGTGGATCCATGCGGCCGAGGTCGATTCCTTCGTCGCCGCCTACCGTGCGTACGCAGGCTGCCTGTCGCGCGCCGACGCCGACCGGTACGTCGCCGAGATGGCCCGCGTCGCCGAGCTCGTGGGGCTGCCGCGGTCGATGTCGCCTCTGTCGTTCGGCGAGGTGCGCGAGTACCTCCGCGGCATGGAGGGGCAGCTGGCGGTCACGCCCGCGGCCCGGGACGGCCTGCGCACGATCCTGGCGCCGCCGATGCCCACCCTCGTGCGACCGCTGTGGACCGTTCCCGCCTCCGCCGCGGTCGCGATCCTGCCGCGCTACGCCCGCCGGATGTACCACCTGCCGTGGTTCCCGCCCGCGACGCTGCCGTTGCGCGCGGGCGTCTTCGGGCTCACCCGGATGATGAAGGCGGTGCGACCGGGTCATCCGATCGTGCGGGCGGCGCGGGAGCGGGTGCGGGCGCCGAGCGCCGCCGCCTGACCGCGAGCGCGCACGCGCCCGCGAACGCGCCCGCAACGAACGTCGCGAGGAGCAGGGCGTTCGACGCGCCGAGCAGCTTGAGCCCGGAGAGCGTGAGCACGAGGACGAGCACGGGACGGATCACGGCATCGGAGGCCCGCGACGAGATGTGCGCGCCCACGATGACCCCCGGTATCGAGCCGAGGAGCAGGGAGCTGGTGAGCGCGAGCTCGAAATCGCCCCAGATGAGGTGACCGATCGCGGCCGCGAGCACGAGCGGCACCGCCTGCACGAGGTCGGTGCCCACGAGCTCCCGGGCCGAGAGCATCGGGTAGAGCACCATGAGGGCGACGATCATGAGCGAGCCGGAGCCCACCGAGGTCATCCCTACGACGAAACCGCCCACCAAGCCGACGGCGAGAGTGGCGGCGCGCCGCACCGGCACGCGTGCGGCGTCCGCGCCGGAGACGCCGTCGGTGCGACGCGCGCTGAGCCACGACCGCACGATCATTGCGGCGGCGGCGACGAGGAGCACCACCCCGAGGACGACCTGGATGGTGTCGCCGACGTCGCCGCCGAGGTGCGAGATGAGGTAGGACCCCGCCAACGCCCCGGGCACCGAACCGAGGGCCAGCCACGTGACGAGGCCGCGGTGCACGGTGCCGCGCCGGAAGTGGATCCCGCCGCCGATCGGCTTCATCACGACCGCGGCGACGAGGTCGCTCGACACCGCGGCGAGGGGCTCGATCCCGAAGCCGATGACGAGGATCGGCGTCATGAGCGCCCCGCCGCCCATCCCGGTGAGGCCGACGACCACCCCTACGATGAAGCCGGCGAGGGAGATCCAGAGGTCGATGTGCACGGGCGACGCCGTTCTCGAAGGGGCCGGCCTCGCCGGTTCCCGATCGGGACCTCCCCCGGGGAAGTCCGACAAATACCACTGCCTCGATGAACATTAGGCGGCACGACGCATGAGGGTCACGGCCAAGGCCGACTACGCGGTGCGGGCGGTGGCGGAGCTCGCAGTCGGCGGCGGGGAGTTCGTCAAGGCCGACGACGTCGCCCGGGCCCAGGACATTCCACGCCACTTCCTCGACAACATCCTCACCGATCTCCGGCGTGCCGGGCTCGTTGCGACCCAGCGGGGGGCCGAGGGCGGTTCGCGTCTCGCGCGCGATCCTCGCGCCATCACGATCGCCGACGTGATGCGTGCCACGGAGGGGCCGCTCGCGGCGGTACGCGACACGCGCCCCGAGCAGCTCGTATACGACGGCGCGGCGGAGTCGCTCCCGCGTGTCTGGGTCGCGGTGCGCGCCTCGCTGCGCGCGGTCCTCGAGAAGGTCACCATCGCCGATCTCGTGGCCGACCGGCTGCCCCGTGCCGTCGACCGCCTCCTCGCAGATCCGGAAGCCTGGAAGAGCCACTAGATCTCTGCCTCGCTCGCTGCTCGGCGGGGTACCCGCCTCGCGGGCGCTCGCTCGGGGCCGCCTCCGTTCGCTTCGCTCACTACGGACGGCCTTGATGCTGGCGCACAGCTGGCGCGGCGCTGCTCGGCGGGATACTGCGGACGTATCCTCGAGGTATGGCTGATGCGATGGGTCCCGTCACACCGCTCGAGCTGATCGAGGCGGTGTACGCGAAGTTCCCGGGCGCGGTGGACGTGGCCCGGCGTCGCCTCGGTCGGCCGTTGACGTTCGCCGAGAAGGTGCTCTTCGCGCACGCCGACGACCCGGCCACCGTCGGGACCGAGCGCGGCGCCGACTACGCCGACTACCGCCCCGACCGCATCGCGATGCAGGACGCCACCGCCCAGATGGCGCTCCTCCAGTTCATGACCGCGGGCCTGCCGCGGGTGCAGGTGCCGACCACCGTGCACTGCGACCACCTGATCCAGGCCCGCGTCGGCGCCGACATCGACCTGCGCACCGCCCTCGACGTCAACTCCGAGGTGTACGAGTTCCTGCGCTCGGTGTCGGCCCGGTACGGGATCGGCTTCTGGAAGCCGGGTTCGGGCATCATCCACCAGGTCGTCCTCGAGCAGTACGCGTTCCCCGGCGGGATGATGATCGGCACCGACAGCCACACGCCGAACGCCGGCGGCCTCGGGATGGTCGCGATCGGCGTCGGCGGTGCCGACGCGGTCGACGTGATGGCGGGGTGGCCCTTCAACACCCGGGTCCCGAAGCTCATCGGCGTGCACCTCACCGGCTCGCTCTCGGGCTGGGCGGCCGCGAAGGACGTGATCCTCAAGGTCGCCGGCATCCTCACGGTCAAGGGCGGCACCGGCGCGATCGTGGAGTACTTCGGTCCGGGCACGGAGTCCATCTCCGCCACCGGCAAGGCGACCATCTGCAACATGGGCGCAGAGATCGGCGCGACGTGCTCGCTGTTCCCGTACGACTCGCGTTCGGCCGCGTACCTGAAGGCGACCGGCCGGGAGGCGGTCGCCGACTTCGCTGACGCCAACGTCGACCACCTCCGGATGGACCCCGAGGTGCTCGAGCAGCCCGAGCGCTACTTCGACCGCGTGATCGACATCGATCTCGACGAGCTCGAGCCGCACCTCGTCGGCCCGCACACGCCCGACCTCGACCGGCCGATCTCGGAGGTGGGGCGCGCCGCCCACGAGGAGGGCTACCCGGTCGACATCAGCTACGCCCTCGTCGGCTCGTGCACCAACTCGTCGTACGAGGACATCGGTCGCGCCGCTCACGTCGCCCGCCAGGCGCACGCGCACGGCATGAAGGTCGCGACCCCGCTCCTCATCACCCCCGGGTCCGAGCAGGTCCGGGCCACCATCGAGCGCGACGGCCTCCTCGCCGACCTCGAGGCCATCGGCGCAACCGTGCTCGCCAACGCGTGCGGCCCGTGCATAGGCCAGTGGCAGCGCGACGACATCACCCCCGGGGAGCGCAACACCATCGTGTCGTCGTTCAACCGCAACTTTCCCGCCCGCAACGACGGCAACGCGGCCACGCTCTCGTTCATCGGCTCCCCCGAGACCGTCACCGCGATGGCGCTCACCGGGAAGCTCGACGTCGACTTCGTGCACGAGCCGCTCCGCGGTCCCGACGGGTCCGAGGTGCGTTTCGAGGCGCCGTCCGCCGACGAGCTGCCGCGGCGGGGGTTCGATCCGGGCGAGTCGGGCTTCCTCCCGCCGGCCGATGACCCTGCGACGGTCGAGGTCGTCATCGCGCCCGATTCCGAGCGGCTCGAGCGGCTCGAGCCGTTCGCGGCGTGGGACGGGCAGGACTTCCTCGGGTTGCGCGTCCTGTGCAAGGCCGTCGGCAAGTGCACGACCGACCACATCTCGCCGGCCGGCCCCTGGCTGCGCTACCGCGGGCACCTCACCAACATCTCCGGCAACCTGTTCAGCGGGGTGAACAACGCGTTCGCGCTCGACAAGCCCGGCATGGGCGTCGACTCCCGCGACGGCTCCGTCGTGCCGTTGCCCGAGCTCGCACGCGCGTACAAGGAGGCGGGCATCTTCTGGGTGGCGATCGGCGACGAGAACTACGGCGAGGGCTCGTCACGGGAGCACGCGGCGATGGAGCCGCGCTTCATGAACGGCCGTGCCGTGATCGTGCGCTCGTTCGCGCGCATCGCGGAGGCCAACCTCAAGAAGCAGGGCGTGCTCGCGCTCACGTTCGCGAACCCCGACGACTACGAGCGCGTGCGTCACGACGACACCGTCGACATCGTCGGGCTCGCGGAGCTCGAACGGGGGAAGCCGGTGACGGTCGTGCTGCACCATGCCGACGGGTCCAACGAAAAGATCAACACGACGCACACGATGTCGGAGGAGCACATCGCCTGGTTCCGGGCGGGCTCGGCCCTCAACGTCGTACGGGGCTTCTGACCTTCGTAACCTGCAGCTCGGTGGGCTCCGCGCAGCAGAACCAGCTCTCACTGAGCCGCGGTCGGTCGCGCGTGAGCCCGGTGAGGTCGACCGGCGGCGCGCCGGCGGCGCTCCGCACCGCGGCGTAGGTCTCGAACGCGTCGTCGCCGGCCGCGGTGCCCGCCTCGACGAGCGCGCTCACCTCACGCTGGAGGTCGTCGGCGTCCTGGTCGGCTGCGCGCCACTCGTACGTGAGCCGGGCGTCGTCCCACGCGCCGACGTACGCCGCGAGGTCGGGATGCGTGAGCAGCAACGACCCGCGGGGGAGCAGGAGCCGGATCGAGTACTGCACCGGATCGACGGCCCCGACGAGGTCGTGGGCGTGCACGAAGTCGAGGAGGTCGACGAACCCGGCGCGCGTCGTCCACGGTGTGAACGGCAGGAACGACGGCCGCACGTCGATCCCCGCGCCGCGGAGTACGTCGACCGCGCGTGCGGCGTCGCCCGCGGTGTGGCCCTTGTCGAGGCGCGCGAGCACCGCGTCGTCGACCGCTTCGAACGCCGACACCACGAAGATGCAGCCCGCGGCCGCGAGCTCCTCCCAGTCGCCCGCGTGTCGGAGGACGTGCTCGACCTTGGTCGTGCAGTCCCACGTGAGCGAGGGGTGGCGCTCGTGCATCGCGGTGACGACGCGCCCCGAGTGCCGGGGTGCGTTGAGGAAGTCGGGGTCCCCGAACGTGATATGGGTCGCACCCGCGTCGACGAGCTGTGCGATCTCCCCGAGCACCGCGCGTTCGTCGGTGACCCGCACGCGGCCGTCGTACACGACCGGCACCGGGCAGTGCCGGCAGCGGTGCGCGCAGCCCCGGCTCGCCTCGACCATGCCCACCAGTCGCTCCTGTCCTCGGTGTACGAGGTGCGCGTACCGATCGAGCGGCGGCAGGAGGTCGCGCTCGGGCAGCGGTGCCCCCGGCGTCGCGGCGCTGCGGTCGAGTGACGAGGCCTCGGGCGCGTTGCCGGTGGCCACCCACTCGACGAGTGGGGCCTCGAACTCGCCCGCGACGACCACGTCGACCACGTCGGCGCACATGGCGGCGTAGAGGCCGTAGCAGCACGTGGGCTTGTCGACCGTCGGCGCTAGCTCGCGGGCGAGCCGGGTCGCGGTGTGCATGGGGACAGAGAACGCGACCCTGTCGGCCCACTCGGCGAGCACGGGGTCCCAGCCGTCGACCGCGGTGTCGACGACCCGCACGTCGTGACCGGCGGCGCGGAGCCGGGCCGCGGGAACCGCGAGGCTGCGCGGCTGGTGGCCGAGCTCGTAGGTACCGACGAGGAGGACGCGCACGAGGCTCAGGCTAGGAGGCGACCCGCGTCGGTCTCCACGACCACGTCGAGCGCGGCGTGCGCAGCACGGAGCGCGCCCTCGACCACGGCAGGGGTGTCGCCCCGTGCGAAGAGGAAACCGAGGTACCGGTCGCCCTCGGGCAGCGGCACCACCGACCGGCCGAGCGGGACGGTGATCTCGAGGCCGGTGACGCCGGGCACCGCGAGCGCGTCCTCGCGTCCGCGGACTTCGCGCAGCGTGCCCGCGGCGGGGATCGGCAGCATCATCACCCCCGAGGCGGCCTGCTCGCGGCGGAGGCCGTCCAGCGGCATCCCGAGCGCGTGCCGGAGCACGACCTCCTCGAGCGAGATGCCGGCGCCGAACCGCAGCGCGCGCGAGCACAGGCCGCCGATGGATCGC
The DNA here is from genome assembly GCA_964505725.1 of uncultured Bifidobacteriaceae bacterium. Classification (GTDB taxonomy): domain Bacteria; phylum Actinomycetota; class Acidimicrobiia; order IMCC26256; family DASPTH01; genus CAVRJC01. The sequence goes on from CAZDJK010000073.1 coordinate 18,900, forward strand.
GCCGCGACCTCGATGACCCACGCATGCCCGCCGTCGACGCGCACCTCCGCGTGCACCGGGCCCTCCACCAGGCCGATGGCCGCGGCGGCGCGTGCCGTCAGCGTCGTGACGCGCTCCTGGGTCGCCACGTCGAGCCGCGAGGGCGTGACGTAGATCGTCTCCTCGAAGTAGGGCCCCACGAGCGGGTCGGGCTTGTCGAACAGCGCGAGCACCGTGAGCGCGCCTCCGACGAGCAGCCCTTCCACCGCGACCTCCGCGCCGGGCACATACTCCTCGACGAGCAAGGGACCGTCGCAGATGGCGAGGACTCTCTCGGCGGCGGCGCGCGCGGCATCACGGTCGTCGGCTCGGATCACACCTTGGCTCCCCGAGAGGTGCACCGGCTTCACGACGCACGGATAGCCCACGTCGGGCAGAGCGCCGGGGTCGGTCGCGCGCGCGAAGCGCGGCTGGGGCACCGAGTGGCCGGCGAGCGCGTCGCGCATCGCGGCCTTGTCGCGTGTCGCCTCTACCGCGAGAGGAGGATTGTGCGGGAGCCCCAGCCGCTCGCCGGCGGCGGCGGCGACCACGACGCCCCGGTCGTCGACCGCGACGACCGCGTCCACCGGTGCGCGCTCGTGCAGCGCGGCGATGGCGTCGACGGCGGCGTCCCGGTCGTGGAGCGGCACCACGACCGCGCGGTCGCCCATCGCCGCCGAGAGTGTCTGCGCCTCCTCGGAGCCCACGACGAGGTCCACGCCCAGGTGGGCGGCGGCGAGCACGAAATCGTGGGCCCGGTAGGTGGCGGTCGGGAGCAGGAGGAGGACGCGCGGCACGGACCTATCATGGCCGGGATGACCGAGATCCTCACCCTGACCGACACGGCCCGCGCCAAGGTGCTCGAGGTGCGCGCCGAGGAGTCGGATCCCGAAGCACTCGCGCTGTGGGTGGAGGTGAACGGCGAACAGGCCGGTGCGTACACCTACCTGATGGAGTTCCGCCGGCGCGACGACCTCGGTGACGACGTCACGCTGCTCCACCACGACGGCGTCGTCGTCGCGATCCCGAGCGACAGCGTCCCGAAGCTCGAAGGCGCGACGCTCGACTTCGCGGGTTCCGGCATGGTCATGCAGAACCCCAACCGGCCACTGCGCGCCTCGCCGGCGATGGCGGCGCGTCCCGAGGCCGACCTCTCGGGCGAGGTTCCCCAGCGGGTCATGCAGGTGCTCGAAGAGCAGATCAACCCCGCGATCGCGGCGCACGGTGGTTACGCCGAGCTCGTCGCGATCGAGGAGTCGATCGCGTACCTGCGGCTGTCGGGCGGGTGCCAGGGCTGCGGCCTGGCCGCGGTCACGCTGAGCCAGGGCATCGAGGTGGCGATCCTCGACACGGTGCCCGAGATCACCGAGGTGGTCGACGTCACCGACCACGCCTCGGGCGCCAACCCCTACTACGAGGCCGCCAAGAAGTAGCGCGCCTCGCCTCGCCTCAAGTTGGCGAGTGGGATTGGCGAGTGGGATTGGCGGGGTCAGGCGAAGCGGCGGGCGTCCTCGGCGGCGTACTGCGCGACGGCGTTGTCGGCGGTGGCGTTCCGCTCGATCCGGGCGACCGTGTCGACGAGCTGCGAGGCAGGGATGGCGCACGTCATCTCGGTCGGGGGCATGCCGGTGCGGACGCGGCTCAGCGCGCACCCGACGCTTGCGGCCGGCACCGCCTCTTCCTTCGCCACCGCCACGATGTGGCACTGCGGCTTGCCCTCGATGCGCAGGCCGGGGATGGCGTCGGAGAGCACCATGAGCTGGCGGGGCGTGACGCGGAGGAACACCACGTCGGGGTCGACGGGCGTCTCGGCGAGCGGGCCGTAGGTCACGGCGCCGGGCCGTTCGTGCACGACGGGGATCTGCGGCACCACGTCCATGGTCACCCAGCCCGAGTCGAGCAACGCGGCGACGTCACCGTTGGCCGCGACCTCGTCCAGGGTCTTGAAGCCGTGCGTCATGCTGCCGACGCTGCAATTGGCGTGGTCCTCCGCCACCGTGCTGAACGTGCGCTCGGCGGCCTTCATCCAGAAGACGCACCCGGCGGGGACCCGGCCGGTGCGACCGTCGGCGAGCGCCTCCGGCATCGGGTCGGCGAAGGGCTCGACGCCGTCGGGCGGCGCGTCCGAGAACGTGATCGCGAGCGGCGGTGACGCGAGGTGGAGCGCCGCGGTGAGCGCGGACGCGAGCTGTGACCAGTCGGTGGTGGGCATGCGGCGCAGCATAGCGACGACCCCGACGGCGACTTCCGGCCGTCGCTGATTCATTGTCATCTGCGCGCTCTCTACGAGCGCGCATCACGCAATGAATCGGGAGAACGACAGCTCAGGCGCGCAGCTCGCGGAGCGACGTCACGATCGCGGGGAACGTGGTGAGGAAGGCGTCGACGTCGATGTCGGTCGTGCTCCATCCGACGCTCACGCGCAGCGACCGGTCGGCGTCGACGCCCATGGCCTCGAGGACCGGCGACGGCTCGAGTGACTCGCTCGAGCACGACGATCCCGAGTGCACCGCCACGCCGTGCTGGTCGAGCGCGAGCAGGATCGGCTCGGCCTCGACGCCGGCGACGCCGAGGCACACGACGTGCGGGAGCCGGTGCTCGGGATCGCCGAGGCGGGTCACGCCGTCGACCGCACCGACCGTGCGGACCTCCAGGCGCTCGGTGTGAGCGCGCGCCCGCTCGATCTCGCGCGCCAACCCGCCGTCGGCGAGCTCCGCGGCCGCGGCGCCGAACCCGACGATCGCGGGGACGTTCTCGATGCCGCCCCGGCGGGCGCGCTCCTGCGCGCCCCCCACGATGAGCGGCGGGAAGCGCAGCCCCCGTCGGACGAGCAGCGCGGCCGCGCCCTTGGGACCACCCCACTTGTGCGCCGTGACCGAGCACAGGTCGGCGCCGAGCTCGGCGAACCGCACGTCGTGGTAGCCCGCGGCCGCGCACGCGTCGACGTGTACCGCCACGCCTCGGCTGCGGGCGGTCTCGACGATCTCCGCCACCGGCTGCACCGTGCCCACCTCGTGGTTGGCGAGCTGCACCGAGACGAGCGCGGTGTCGGGCCCGATAGCCGCGAGGACGGCGTCCGCATCGATCCGCCCGCGCCCGTCGACGCCGACCGTGGTGACGGTGAAGCTCGACGCCCGCGCGCAGGCCTCGAGCACCGAGGAGTGCTCGACCGCGCTGGTGACGACGTTGCCCTGCCCGGCCCGGGTGAGCGCGCCCCATATCGCGGTGTCGACCGCCTCGGTCCCGGTAGCCGTGAACACCACCTCCCGGGGCCGGGCGCCGAACAGCGCGGCGACCTGCTCGCGGGCATTCTCGATCGCGACCCGCGCCGCGCGCCCTTCCGCGTGCAGGCGGCCCGGGTCGCCGTGGTGCTCGACGAGATAGGGGAGCATCGCCTCGCGCGCCGCGGGCCGCAGCGGCGATGTCGACGCGTGGTCGAGGTACGCGCGCGCCACGCGTTCAGACGCGGGCGACGCAGCGGTCGTCGCCGTCGGGGCGACTGCTCTCGAACTGCGGCGACGTCTCGCCGTACAGGCCGGCGAGCATGCCGCGGATCATGCCCCGGTCGAGCGCGCACACGACGTGCGGGTACCGCTGCGCCGTGTCGCCGAACGGGCAGCACTCCGACACGATCGTCAGGCGCCCGTCGTGCGACTCGCTGTGCGCGGCGAAGCCGTGCGCGGTGAGCGCGTCGGCGACGGTGGCCAGCGCGGCCCGCACCGAACGGTGGCCCTCGGTGGGGTCGATCCGCCCGGCGAGCTCGCGTCCGTACTGGTAGCCGACCTGGTCGGCCAGGGACTCCGCCTCGGCGGGCCCGAGCGCGTCGAGCGCGCTCGCGAGCAACCCGCCGAGCAGGTCGTCGTGGCGCAGCGGCAACGCGAGGTTGGCGTCGAGGGGGCCGGCGCGGTACCGCTTCGACGGCCGACCGGCGGCGCGCGTGCCGCCCGCCGCACGGGGACGGGCGGACTCCACGCCGAGATAGCCGCCGCTCGTCAGCTTCTCGAGGTGGTGGCGGGCGACGTTGGGGTGCAGGTCGAAGTGCTCGGCCGCCTCGCCGGCGGTCACCCCGGCCTCGCCCGCGTCGCGCGCGAACAGGTAAATCTCACGGCGGGTCGGGTCTCCGAATGCGTTGGTGACCGCGCTGACGACGGCGTTGAACTCGTCCGGCGTGAGGGCCTCGTCGACCACCCCTGTATTCTACCTATGTGCGTAGTGGAAATGCCGAGGGCCTCGAGGCTGCCGTCCGGGCGGTGCTGGAACAGGTCGAGGAGCCCGACCTGCACCGGCCGATCACCGAGCTGGGCATGGTGCAGGGCGTCGCGGTCGACGGCCGCACGGTGGTGGTGGCGATCGCCTCGCCGCTGCCGGGCGACGGGCCCCGGACCGAGCTCAACCGCCGCATCGTCGACGCCGCACTCGGCGTGCCCGGCCTCGATCGGGTCGACGTCGACGTCCGCGACATGCGTGACGAGGAGCTCCAGGCCCTCGCCGCGACCCTGAAGGGGACCGGCGCCCGCACCAATCCCTTCGCCCATACCCGCACCCGGATCCTCGCGGTCGCGTCGGGCAAGGGGGGCGTCGGCAAGTCGTCGGTGACCACCAACCTCTCGATCGCGCTCGCTCAACGCGGCCACGCGGTCGCAGCCGTCGACGCCGACGTGTGGGGCTTCTCGATGCCGCGCATGCTCGGGATCGACGCGCCGCCGGGCGTGATCGACGACGTGATCGTGCCTCCGGAGGCCCACGGCGTCCGGCTCATCTCGATGGGGTTCTTCGCGCGCGAGGACCAGGCCGTGATCTGGCGCGGGCCCATGCTCCACAAGGCGCTCGAGCAGTTCCTCACCGACGTGTACTGGGGCGACGTCGACTACCTCGTGGTCGACATGCCACCCGGCACCGGCGACGTCTCGATCTCGATCGCGCAGTTCCTCCCGCGTGCCGAGGTGATCGTCGTGACCACACCGCAACCCGCGGCGCAGCGGGTGGCCCAGCGCGCGGCGGCGATGGCCGAGAAGGTCGATCTCGACGTGATCGGCGTGATCGAGAACATGTCCTGGTTCCGGGGTGACGACGGCACCCGCTACGAGCTGTTCGGCGCCGGCGGGGGCGAGGAGCTGGCCCGTGAGCTCTCGGTGCCCCTGCTCGCCCGGATCCCGCTCGTCCCCGAGCTGCGCGAGGGGGGCGACGACGGGCGGCCCATCGTCGTCGCCGCGCCCGACGACGAGGCGTCAGTCGCGTTCCGCGCGGTCGCGGAGCGGCTCGACACCGACCTCGCACCGCGCCGCATCGCCCACCCCGAGCTTCGGATCACCTAGCGCGGGAAACTAGATTCGGCCCATGGAACTTCGCATCGGTGTCATCCACACGGGCAAGGAGCTCACCATCGAGATCGACGGGAGCGCCGACGACGTGGTGGCGCAGATCGAGGCTGCGCTGAAGGACGGCTCGCCGATGCTGTGGTTCACCGACGCCAAGGGCCGTCGCATCGGCACGAGCGTGGACAAGATCGCCTACGTCGAGGTCGATGCGGACGGGTCGGGCCGGCGCGTCGGCTTCGGCCGGTAATCCGCCTCACCCGACGCGCCACCGGGGGGCCTCGTGCCCGATCTCCTCGACCGCCGGCTCCTCTTCTTCACGGGCAAGGGAGGGGTCGGCAAGAGCACGGTGACCGCGGCGACCGCGCTGCTGGCCGCCGAGCGCGGCAAGCGCGTGCTCCTCGTCGAGGTCGACGCCAAGGGCAACCTCACCGCGCTCTTCGAGCACCCCCCGGTCGGATTCGACCCACGCGAGGTGTACCCGGGCGTGTGGGCGATGCAGATGGACACCGAGGCGTCGCTGCGCGAGTACCTCAGGGTCAACGTCAGGGTCCCCGTGCTCGGGCGGTTGGGCCCGCTCGCCCACGCGTTCGACTTCGTCGCCAACGCCGCCCCAGGCGTGAAGGAGATCCTGACCGTCGGCAAGGTGTGCTGGGAGCTGCGCGAAGCGCTCGCAGGCCGGGCGGCGTGGGACCTCGTCGTGGTCGACGCGGCCGCCACCGGGCACGTGATCGGTCAGCTCGACGCGCCGCGCGCCATCCAGGAGCTCGTGCAGGTCGGACCCGTCCGCACCCAGACCGACTGGATGGTGGACCTGCTCGCGGATCCCGCGCTGACCGCGCTGAACGTGGTGACGGCACCCGAGGAGATGCCGGTCAACGAGGCGATCGAGCTGGTCGCCCGCGCCCGCGAGCAGCTCCTGGTCCCGCTCGGTGTCGTCATCGTGAACCGGGTCCTACCCGAGCTGTTCACCCACGCCGACGAGGAGCTGTTCGACGCGCTCCGGGAGCCGGACGCGTCGTCGCTCCTTGCGAGCCGGGCGGGCCCCGGCACGGCGGCGGTGCTGGAGGGCGCGCGCCTCGCGGTGTCGCTCCGGCGAACCCGCGCGCCGTATCTCGGGGCGCTGCGCGACGCGGTCGACCTGCCGTTGCTGCTCCTCCCGTACCTGTTCGTGCGCGACCTCGGGTTGCGGGCGACGCGGATGGTGGCGGAGCAACTGGGTCAGGAGCTGTCGTGACGTCGCTCGAGGCGCTGATGGCCTCACGCGAGGTCGTGGTGTTCTGCGGCTCGGGTGGTGTCGGGAAGACCTCGGTGGCCGCGGCCGCGGCGGTGAGCTCGGCCGCACGCATCGGGGGCCGCGTGCTCGTGCTCACCATCGACCCGGCCCGGCGCCTCGCCGACGCGCTCGGGATCGAGCCCTTCGGCAACATCACGAAGCGGGTGTCCCTGGACGCGTACCGCGAGCTCGGGGTGGAGCCGCGCGGCGAGCTGTACGCGGCGATGCTCGACACCAAGCTGTCGTGGGACGAGCTGGTGCTGCGCCACGCGCCCGACGAGGAGACCGCGTATCGCATTCTCGACAACCGGCTGTACCACAACGTCACGAGCCGCTTCGTGCAGAGTCACGACTACATCGCGATGGAACGCCTGTACGAGCTCCACGGGAGCGGCGACTACGACCTGATCGTGATCGACACCCCGCCGACCCGTAACGCGATCGACTTCCTCGAGGCGCCGGCCCGGATGGCCGAGTTCTTCGGCGGGCGGCTCGTGCGGCTGCTGACGATGCCGTACCGCGTGAGCGGGCGCAGCACGCGCATGCTCAACGTCGCCAGCCGCCCCTTCTACCAGCTCGCCGACCGGGCGCTCGGCAGCCAGTTCCTCCAGGACATCGCCGAGTTCTTCCTCAACTTCCAGTCCATGTACCCGGGGTTCGTGGCCCGTGCCCGCGCGGTGCAGCAACTCCTCCACGACCGGCGTACGACGTTCGCGGTCGTCACCACCCTGGAGGGAGCGCCCCTGCGCGAGGCGCAGCAGTTCTGCGCCGAGCTCCAGGCGCGCGACTACAGCCTCGGCGCGCTCGTGCTCAACAAGACGCTGCCCGGCTACCTCCTGTCCGAGGACGGCGAGCGCGCCGCGGAGCGGCTCGACCGCGAGGGCGGGGCGATCGCGAAGGTCCTCGCCGATCTCCCCGGCCGCGCGGACGTCCTCGGCGACGTGCCCTCGACGACGCGCGTGCTGCGCACGCTCGGCGAGTCGTTCCGCAACTACGCGGTGGTCGCGCGCAGGGAGGCCGAGCTGCGCGCCGAGCTAGGGCGCCAGCCCGAGGTCGTCGCGACTGTGCCGACGTTCCCCGACGACGTGACCGACGTGGCCGGGCTCGCGCGCATCGGCGAGCATCTCTTCGAACACGCGCCGGACCGCTCCGAGGCCGCCGGTACCATCTCCGAGTGACCCTCTTCTTCGAGCAGGCGCGCAGCAAGACCGCGCTCTGGGGCGACGCCCGCCATCACGTGCAACGGCTCATCGCGTCGTGGCAGCCGCTCGCCGACCTCTGCTTCTCGGATCTCCTGCTGCTGGCGCCGGTCGAGGGGGAGGAGGGGAGCCGCTCCGTGATCCTGGGGCAGGTGCGCCCGACCACCGGCCAGACCCTGTACCCGATGGACCTCGTGGGATCGGTGGTCGACGAGGTCGCGCGGCCGCTCGTCGCTCGGGCCCTGCGCAAGGGCGAGATCGTGGAGGGCGACGCGCCGGTCATCGGCTCCACCGAGCGGGTCCGCGTCCAGTGCATCCCCGTGCCGTTCGGGTCGGAGGTCGTGGCCGTCGTCACCCGTGAGACGCGCACCGCGCTGGGTCGCCAGCTCGGCGAGCTCGAGCACCAATACCTCGCGTTGTTCGACCGGTTCGCCCACATGATCAGCGAGGGCACGTTCCCGTTCCGCCAGGACGACGACGAATACGAGGACGCGCCCCGGGTCGGTGACGGCGTCATGTACCTCGACGCCGATCTCTGCATGCGCTTCGCGAGCCCGAACGCGGTGAGCGTGATGCACCGCATGGGCATCCACTCGTACACCTCGGGGCTGCACCTCTCCGAGATCGGTTTCGAGCAGGACGCGGTGGAGATCGCGCTGCGCGCCCGCCTGCCCGTCACCGAGGAGATCGAACGCGGTGAGGCGTCCCTCCTCCTCCGGGTGATCCCGCTGATGGAGGGCACGCGGTTCACGGGCGCCCTGCTGCTCCTGCGCGACGTCACCGACCTCCGGCGACGCGACCGCCTCCTGCTGTCGAAGGACGCGACCATCCGCGAGATCCACCACCGAGTGAAGAACAACCTGCAGACCATCGCGGCGTTGCTGCGTCTCCAGGGCCGGCGGCTCAAGTCGCCCGAGGCCCAAGCGGCGATCGAGGAGTCGGAGCGCCGCATCCGGTCCATCGCGATCGTGCACGAGACGCTCTCGCGCGATGCGGGCGACGTCGTGCGCTTCGACGAGATCGTCCGGCCGATCGCACGCGTGGTGGAGGAGACCATCTCCGACGTCGACCGCGACTTCAAGGTGGGTGTGGTCGGCGATGCCGGCCTGCTTCCCGGCGACATGGCCACGCCGCTCGCCGTCGTCCTCAACGAACTGATGCAGAACGCGGTCGATCACGCCTTTCCGCGCGAAGGGGGCCGCGTGAGCGGCAACCTACGGGTGGAGCTGGCGCGCGAGGACTCGCAGGTGCTCGTCGACGTCGTCGACGACGGGGTCGGGCTGCCCCCCGGTTTCTCGATCGAGAGCTCGGGCGGGCTGGGGCTCTCGATCGTCCACGCGCTGGTGACGAGCGAGCTCGGCGGGTCGATCGAGATGGTCAGCGACGGCGGGACGCGCGTGCATCTCGCGATCCCCTTGCACAAGACCGGGACGGCGACGCTCTGAGGCGTGCCGTTCGCTCAGTTGGCGAGACGCTGCTGCGCGAGCCAGACCTTCCGGAGCTTCCGGCGCTCCTCCTCGGTGGTGCCCCCCCAGATGCCGGCCTCCTGATTGGTGGCGAGCGCGAACTCGAGGCACTCGGCGCGCACCGGACAGGCGGCACAGATACGGCGGGCGGTCTCGATCTGCTCGAGCGCGGGCCCCGTGCTCCCGATCGGGAAGAAGACGTCCGGATCCGAATCCCGGCACGCAGAGCGTTCGCGCCACTCCGCTACGTCCCACTCGTGTGTTCGGACCCAGGTCAGTGCCACGTCACGCCTCTCGCTCCACTCGCTCCGCGCCGCTCTCGCGACTTCAGTTGCTGCTCGAGCTTCTTGCAAATGCTGATTTCGAATCCTTCCCTTCGCAGAATATTGACGGCTCCCGGGGTCGCGCAAGGGCCTGACCAGGAATTTCTTGCCCATTTCACCGCCGAGGTCCGGCCCGGAGGCTCCGGCGGGTGACCCTGGTGCTCGGCCACCGGGGAGCTCCCCGACAGGCCCCCGAGAACACCATCGAGGGCTTCTCGCGGGCGCTCGCCCTCGGTGCGGACGGGGTCGAGCTCGACGTCCGGCGCACCGTCGACGGCGCCCTGGTGGTGCGCCACGACCCGTCGGGCCCGGTCGGCGTCTGGGCCGAGGCGGCATGGTCGGACGTCCGGCGGCGGCTCCCGGCGGTGCCGAGCCTCGTCGAAGCGCTCGACGCGTGCTCCGGGAAGCTGGTGAACGTGGAGATCAAGAACGCCACCGTCGAGCCCGACTGGGACCCCGACCGGCGCACGGCGGCGCTGGTCTGCAAATGCCTCACGGGGCGCGGACTCCGGGACGAGGTCCTCGTCTCGTCGTTCGACGCCGGCTCGTTGCGCCGGGTCCGGGAGCTCGCCCCGGGCGTGCCCACTGCGCTCCTCACCGCGACCGGCGACCCGCTCGCGGCCCTCGCCGCGGCTGCGGCGGACGGGCATGCCGCGGTGCACCCTTCGCGGCGTCAGGTTCGTGGAGGAAAGGCGCGGGAGGTGACCCAGGCCGCGCACGAGCGCGGGTTGCGCGTGAACGTGTGGACGGTGAACCGCCCGGACGAGGTCCGGCGGCTCGTCGCCGCCGGGGTCGACGGGCTGGTCTCCGACGTCCCCGACGTCGTGCTCAGCGCGCTGGGACCACGACCATGAGCGCGTCCGGTTCGTAGCGGACCTCGAGCGCGTCGGTCTCCCCGAGGTAGTCGCCGTCGACCTGCCACGGGAAGGGCAGGTCGGCGTGCAGGGTGACACCGACGAGGTCGGCGCGCTGCGCGACGTGCCGGGAGCGGTTCAGGAAGCCGCCCCAGCCCATCGCTGCCGCGGTGGCGCGGAGCATGACCGCCGCGTCGAGCGACCGTACGACCGTGAGCGCGAGCGCGCGGTCGAGGCTCGCCTGCCTCGCCACCACGAGCGCCCGGCGTCCCAAGTAGGTGTAGGGCGACGAGTTCGAGACGACGACGTACGGACCCTCGCCCGCGCACTCCGCGCGGTCGCCGTCGAACGCGACGACCTCGGCGCGAATGCGGGTGCGATGGTCGAACCGGCGCACCCACGTGTCCAGCGCGGCCACGGCGAATGCGGGATGCGCGAGGTGGTGGCGCTTCACCCTCGGCCGCAGCTCGACCTCCGAGACGACGGCGGCGTCGAAGCCGGCCCCGAGGTGGAAGAGGAAGCACCGTCCGTTCGCCCGGCCGAGGCCGATGCGCCGGCACTGGCCGCGACGGAAACCGGCCAGCAGGCGGTCGGTGGCGTCGAGCGGGTCGTAGGGCACGCCGAGCGTGCGCGCGAACACGTTGGTCGACCCGCCGGGCAACGCGGCGAGCGCGGTCGCGCTCCCGGCGAGCCCGGCGGCGGCCTCGTTGAGCGTGCCGTCGCCGCCGAGCACGAAGACCGCGTCGAGCCCATCGCGCGCGGCGTCGGCGGCGAGCCGGCTCGCGTGCCCGCGCGCCTCGGTGCTGGTGATGATCAGGTCGTCGGCGGCGGCGAGCCGTTGCTCGATGCCGGCTCGCACCCGGTCGCTCACCGACGACGCGGCCGGGTTGATCACGAACGAGAGTCGGAGGGGGGCGCCCACGAGGGCGCAACCCTATCGGCGCCCTAGCGTTGCCGAGTGGCTCCGGAGGCGCGGTCGCCGCTCGCGTCGTTGACCCGCGAGATCGTGGTGTGCCGGGCATGCCCGCGACTGGTCGCATGGCGCGAGCAGGTCGGCCGCGAGAAGCGCGCCGCGTTCCGCGACGAGGAGTACTGGGCGCGGCCGGTGCCCGGCTTCGGCGACCCCGGCGCCCGGGTGCTCGTGGTGGGGCTCGCGCCCGCCGCGCACGGCGGCAACCGCACCGGCCGTGTCTTCACCGGCGACCGGTCGGGGGACTGGCTGTTCGCGGCCCTCCACCGCGCCGGCATGGCCAACCAGCCCACGTCGGTGGACGCCGCCGACGGGTTGGAGCTCTTCGGTGCGTACGTCGCCGCCGCGGTGCGCTGCGCGCCGCCGGGGAACCGACCGACGCCCGACGAGCGCGACCGGTGCCAGCCGTTCCTGGAGCGGGAGCTGCACCTCCTGGCGGGCACGCGGGTCGTCGTCGCGCTCGGCGCGTTCGCGTGGGGGAGCGTTGCACGGGTGCTCGCCGCGAGCGGGTCGCCGTTCCCGGCCCCGCGCCCGCGCTTCGGGCACGGCGCCGAGGTGACCACCGCGCGCTACGCGGTCGTCGGGTGCTTCCACCCCAGCCAGCAGAACACGTTCACCGGCAAGCTCACCGAGGCGATGCTCGACGGTATCTTCGGGCGCGCCCGCGACCTCGCGGGGCTACGCTCGCCCGCATGACCGTACGGGTGCTCCAGGGCGTGTACGTGCCCCTCGTCACGCCGTTCGCCGCCGACGGCACGGTCGCGCTCGACGCGGTCGAGAGCCTCTGTCACGAGTATCTCGCCGCCGGCTGCGCGGGCATCGTCGCTCTCGGCACGACCGGCGAAGCATCCGCGCTCGACGCCGACGAGCAGCGCGCGGTGATCGACGCGTGCTCCCGCGTCTGTGCCGAGCACGCGGGCCAGCTCGTCGTCGGCGCGGGGACCAACAGCACCGCGAAGACGATCGCGACCGTGCGGTCGCTGGAGGGCACGCCCGCGCTGGTGGCGACGCTGGTCGTGGTGCCGTACTACGTGCGCCCCTCGCAGGTTGGCATCGTCGCCCACTTCGAGGCCGTGGCGGCCGCGAGCCCGGTGCCGGTGGTGATCTACAACATCCCCGCGCGCACCGGCCGCAACCTCGAGCCGGCTGGGATGCTGCAGCTGGCCGCGACCCCGAACGTCTGCGCGGTGAAGCAGGCGACCGGCGCGCTCGACGCCGACACGCTCGAGGTCCTGGCGGGCGCGCCCCCGGGGTTCTCGGTCCTCGGCGGCGAAGACGCCTTCCTCTTCCCCACGGTGTTGATGGGGGGCGCCGGCGCGATCTGCGCCACCGCGCACGTGTGCACGAGCCGCTTCGTCGAGATGATCGAATGCGGTCTCGCCGCCAAGGTCGACGACGGCCGCGCCCACGCCGAAGCGCTCCTGCCCGTCGTGCAGGCGTGCTTCGCCGAGCCCAACCCGTCGGTGTTCAAGGGCGTGCTCCACGCCCAGGGCCGGATCCCGAGCCCGTCCGTGCGGCTCCCCCTCGCCGAAGCGTCCCGGGCGTCGGTCGACCGCGCCCTCGCCGCCGTCGCCGCCGCCTCCTGACGAGCGCCATCGGGGCCGCCGCCTCGCTAAGAGCGAGTCTGGGAATACGGTACGGCGGCGTGCTAGAACTCCGGCTGTCCCCCCGACCGTGACGGAGTTCCCATGACGACGCTCTCCGAACGGGTGCAGGAGCACGCGCACGAGCGCCGGTGGCTGATCCTGGCCGTCCTCCAGTTCAGCCTGCTCGTCATCGTGCTCGACAACACCATCCTCAACGTCGCGATCCCGACGATCGTGCGCGACCTGCACGCGACCAACAGCCAGCTCCAGTGGATGGTCGACGCGTACGTCCTCGTGTTCGCCGGGCTCCTGCTCACCGCAGGGAGCCTGGGCGACCGCTTCGGCCGACGCGGCGCGCTGCAGCTCGGGCTCGCGGTGTTCGGCGTCGGCTCGCTCGCGGCCGCGCTCACCACGTCACCCGACCAGCTGATCGTCGCGCGCGCGTTCATGGGCATCGGCGGCGCGTTCATCATGCCGGCGACGTTGTCGATCATCACGAACACGTTCGAGGGGAACGAGAGAGGGCGCGCCATCGGCATCTGGGCGGGCACTGCCGGACTCGCCGCGGTGCTCGGGCCACTCATCGGGGGGTTCCTGCTCGAGCACTTCTACTGGGGCTCGATCTTCCTCGTGAACGTCCCCGTCGTCGTCATCGGCCTCGCAGCCGGCGTGTTCATCGTGCCCACCTCCAAGGACCCCAGCGCGCCGAAGCTCGACCCCGTCGGTGCGGTGCTGTCGATCGTCGGGCTCAGCTCGCTGCTCTACGCGATCATCGAGGCCCCGGTGAAGGGCTGGGGTGAGTCGGAGATCGTCGCCGGGTTCGTGCTCGGCGGCACGCTCCTCATCGCCTTCTTCCTCTGGGAGCGGCACTCCGACCACCCGATGCTCGACGTGAAGTTCTTCCGGAACCCCCGGTTCACCGCGGCGAGCAACAGCATCATGGCGGTGTTCTTCGCCATGTTCGGCGCGATGTTCCTCATCACGCAGTACTTCCAGTTCGTCCTCGGCTACACGCCGCTCGAGACCGGTATCCGGTTCCTCCCGTGGGCGGCGTGCATGATGATCATGTCGCCGCTGAGCCCCCGTATCGTCGAACGGGTCGGCACGAAGCTCGTGGTCGGGACCGGCCTCCTGCTCGTCACCGCGTCGCTCCTGTTGCAATCGCGGCTCACCGCGTCGAGCAGCTACTTCCCCGAGGTGATCCTGCTCCTCATGCTGCTGGCAGTGGGCATGGGGCTCACCATGGCGCCCGCGACGGAGTCGATCATGGGGTCGCTGCCGTTGGCGAAGGCCGGCGTCGGTTCCGCGGTGAACGACACCACGCGCCAGGTGGGGGGCGCGCTGGGCGTCGCGATCATCGGGAGCGTGCTGGCGTCGACCTACGGCAGCCAGATGTCGCAGTTCCTCAAGGGCAAGCCCGTCCCCGAGGGGGTGGCCACCAACATCAAGCAGTCGCTCGGGTTCGCGCTGGACGCGCGCAACCAGCTCTCGGGGCTGGCGTCCACCGCCACGCACGCGTTCGTCGACGGCATGCGCAGCGGCATGCTCGTCGCCGCCGCGGCTGCCTTGCTCGGGGCGGTCATCGCGTTCTGCTTCCTCCCGGCGCGCGCGGTGCGCGCCACCGACACGCTGACCGAGACACCCGAGGCCGAGGCCGGCGTTGCCGCACCGGTCGCGGTGCCGGCCCTGGAGGGATGACGGTGGGACGAGCGGAGGTCGCCGACCCCGCCGCGTGCGAGAGCGCGTCGCGCCGCCCGGGCCGCCCGCGCAGCGTCGAAGCCGACGAGGCCATCCTCGGGGCGGCGGCGGCCGTGTTCGCGGAGTGCGGGTTCGAGGGGATGACGGTCGAAGCGGTCGCGCTGCGGGCGGGCGTCGGCAAGGGCACGATCTACCGGCGTTACCCGTGCAAGCTCGACCTCGTGATCGCCGCGGCCGGGATGTTCTCCCAGGTCGACGAGCCGCCGGTCGACACCGGCACCACCGCCGGGGACCTCCGGGTGCTCGCCGACTCGTTCGTGTCCGTGCTCACGGAAACGCCGCTCGGCGCCGCGCTCCCGATGCTGGTGGCGGAGCGGGCGCGGATCCCGGAGCTGCGCGCGGCGATCGACGACGTCGTGCGCCGCAAGCGCGCCCGGAGCGGCGTGGTGGTGCGGCGGGCGATCGAGCGCGGCGGCCTGCGGCCGGATGCCGACGTCGAGCAGGTGATCGAGTCGCTGTCCGGGCCGATCCTCTACCGGTTCCTGATCACCGACCTGCCGCTCGACGACGCGTTCACCCGTGCGACCGTCGACGCCGCCCTCCGCGCGTTCGGCAACCCCATCGGGCACTACAGCTAGCCGAGGGCGGCGGCGACGAGCTCGCGCTGCTCGCGCTCGTGCACCCTCGTGCTCCCCGTCGCGGGGCTTGCGCTGGCGGCGCGGGCGACGAACCGGATCATGAGCCGCTCGGCGCCAGGAAGGTCGTGCAGACGGGGTGCGACGAACCCCCATGCGCCCATGTTCGACGGCTCCTCCTGGACCCAGACGAGCTCGCGCGCGTGCGGATAACGCTGCAACACCGCCGCGAGCTCCTGGTCGGGCCAGGGGTAGAGCTGCTCCACGCGGACGACCGCGAGCTGCGCGTCGGCCGCGTCGCGTGCCTTCATGAGCTCGTGCGCGACCTTGCCCGTGCACACGACGACCCGCTCGACTGCGGCCGCGTCGAGCGCGGGCGTACCGGCGGCGCGGTCGTCGAGCACGAGCGAGAACCCGCCGTCGGTGAACGCCGCCACCGGTGAGCGGGTCTCGGGCATCCTCAGGTAGCGCTTCGGCGTGAAGCACACGAGCGGTACCCGCTCGGTGACGAACGCCTGCCGACGCAGCGTGTGGAAGTACTGGGCGGCGGTGGACGGGTAGACCACCCGAAGGTTCCGCTCCGCACACAGGGTGAGGTAGCGCTCGATGCGCGCGCTCGAGTGCTCCGGACCCTGCCCCTCGAAGCCGTGCGGGAGCAGCAGCACCAGGTTGCTGCGCTGGCCCCACTTGTCGGCGGCGGCGGCGACGAACTGGTCGATCACGATCTGGGCGCCGTTGGCGAAGTCGCCGAACTGTGCCTCCCAGCACACGAGGGCGTCCGACGTAACGGAGTAGCCGTACTCGAATCCCAACGCCGCGTACTCGGACAGCACGGTGTCGTAGAGCATGAACGGTGCCTGCTCGGACGCGAGGTGCGCGAGTGGGACGTACTCGCGCTCGCTGTCCTCGCCCACGAGGACGCCGTGCCGCTGGCTGAACGTCCCGCGGCGCGTGTCCTGGCCGGCGAGCCGCACCGGCACGCCCTCGAGGAGCAACGTGCCGAACGCGAGTGCCTCGCCCAGCGGCCAGTCGACCGCGTCGCCGTCGAACGCGGTGCGGCGCTCCTGGAGCTGGCGGGCGAGCTTCGGGTTCACGTGGATGTCGTCGGGCCACTGGGTGATGCCGTCCAGCACCCGCTCGAGGTCGGTACGCGACGCCGCCGTGACGACCCGGGCCTCGTCGACCGTCTCGGTCGGTGTACCGGTGTCGAGCGCGTCGGCGCCTTCGTCATCGGCGTCGGCGTCGTCGGCCTCGCCGGCCGCCCGCGTCGCGGCGAACGCGTCGTCGAGGCGCGCCCGGAAGGCGGCCTCGACCGCCTGCTCGCCGTCGGCGTCGATGTCGCCGCGTTGCAGCAGCGCCTGGGTGTAGATCGACCGCACCGAGGGATGGGCCGCGATCAGCGCGTACATCTTGGGCTGGGTGAACGCGGGCTCGTCGGCCTCGTTGTGGCCGTAGCGGCGGTAACAGAAGAGGTCGACCACGACGTCCTTGTGGAACATCTGACGGAACTCGAACGCGAGCCGGATCACCCGCACCGCGGCTTCGGGGTCGTCGCCGTTCACGTGGAAGATCGGCGCCTGCACGATCTTGGCCACGTCGGTGGGGTACACGCTCGAACGCCCGAGCTCCGGCGCGGTCGTGAAGCCGAGCTGGTTGTTGACCACGACGTGCACCGTGCCGCCGACCTCGTAGCCGGGCACCTCGGAGAGGTTGAACGTCTCCGCCACCACGCCCTGGCCGGCGAACGCGGCGTCGCCGTGCACCAGGACGGGAAGGATGGCACGACGTTCCTCGTCGTCGAGCGCGTCGCCTTCGGCGCGCGCCATGCCCTCCACCACCGGGTCGACGGCTTCGAGGTGGCTCGGGTTGGCCGCGAGGATCAGCGGGATCGCATGGCCGTCGGGCGACTCGTGCTTGCCGCGCGCGCCGAGGTGGTACTTCACGTCGCCCGAGCCCTGCGTGCTCGAGGGGTCGAGATCGCCCTCGAACTCGCGGAAGATCTGCTGGTACGACTTGCCGATCACGTTCGCGAGCACGTTGAGCCGGCCGCGGTGCGACATCCCCAGCACCACGCCGCTCATGCCGGCGTCCGCGGCCTCGGTGCAGAGCGCGTCGAGCATCGGCACGAGCGTCTCGGCGCCTTCGAGGCTGAATCGCTTCTGCCCGATGTACTTCGTGTGCAGGAAGCGCTCGAACACCTCGGCGGCATTGAGGCGCTCGAGGATGCGGCGCTTCACCGCGGGCAGCAGCGGCGGACGCGGGACCTCCACCCGTTCCTGGATCCACGACTTCTGGTCGTGCTCCTGGATGTGCATGTACTCGACGCCGACCGTGCGCGCGTAGGCGTCGCGCAGCACGCCGAGGATGTCCCGGAGGGGCATCGTCGAACGGGGGAGGTTGCCGGCGCCGAGGCTCCCGATCGGGAACTCGCGTTCGAGATCCCAGATCGACAGGTCGTGGTGGGTGATGTCGAGCTCGGGATGGGTCACCGGATCGCGGCGTCCGAGCGGATCCAGGTTGGCGATCAGGTGCCCGCGGACGCGGTACATGTTCACCAGCGCGTGGACCTGCACGACCTTCTCGTTCTGGCTCACCGGATCCGCGAACGTGCCCCGGTCGGGTACCCAGCGCGCCGGCTCGTAGGGGACGGCGAGATCGGCGAACACGTCGTCGTAGAAGCCGTCCGTGCCCAGGAGCAGCTCGTGGATCCGGCGCAGGAATTCACCGCTCTCGGCGCCGGTGATGATCCGGTGGTCGTAGGTGTTGGTCAGGGTGGTGACCTTGCTCACGCCGAGCTCGGCGAGCGTGTGCGGGTCGGCACCCTCGTACTCGGCGGGGTAGCCGATCGAGCCCACCCCGAGGATGAACCCCTGGCCGGGCATGAGGCGCGGCACCGAATGCACGGTGCCGATCATCCCGGGGTTGGTGATGGTGCACGTGGTGCCGGCGAAGTCGTCGGGCGCGATGGTCCCGCCGCGCACCTTCTCGATCAGCTGCTCGTACGCGTGCCAGAACTCCTCGAATCCCATGATGTCGGCTTGCCTCACGCACGGGACCAGCAGCGAGTGCGTACCGTCTCGGCGCAGCACGTCGACCGCGAGCCCCAGGTTGACGTGCTGGTGGCTCACGACCGCGGGCTTGCCGTCGACGCTCTCGTAGGTGGCGTTCAGGTGCGGGAAGTCACGCAGCGCCCGCACCACCGCGAACGCGATGAGATGGGTGAAGCTGACCTTCCCGGCGCCGGTGCGGCCGAGCTGGTTGTTGAGGATCTGGCGGTTGACCTCCAGCAGCTTGGCGGGGACCGCGCGCACCGACGTGGCGGTGGGCACCGCGAGGCTCGCCTCCATGTTCTCGACCGTGCGCGCGGCCGCGCCCCGGAGGGGCGCGGGCTCGTCGCCGTCGAGCACGAGCGGGCCCGGGCGGGGGCGCGGCGGCGCGGGGGCGGCCGCGGGAGCCGGGGCCGCCGCGCCGCCGGGCGTGGCGGCGCCGTCGGACCCGTCGGTCGCCGGGGCGGTGGGCGCAGCGGGCTGCCGGCCGGCGCCGCCGTTGGGTGCCGGGAGGCCCGCGAAGAAGGCGCGCCAGTGGGCGTCGACCGCGGCGGGGTTCTCGAGGTAGCGCTGGTAGAGCTCCTCGACCAGCCCCGAGTTCGGTCCGAGATCCTCGAAGCTCGTCACGGTCCCATGCTCGCGCGTGCGGGTGCCGGCTGCCCCGCCCGGGCCGGTCCTCGCGGCGCTGAGCTATCTCCGCAGCAGCTCCGCCACCTCGAACGCGAGGTCGAGGGACTGACGCGCGTTGAGCCGGGGATCGCAATCGGTCTCGTAGCGCTCCTCCAGCTGGTCGCCGGAGACCGCGCCGCTCCCGCCGAGGCACTCGGTGACGTCGTCGCCGGTGAGCTCGACGTGGACGCCGCCCGGCCACACGTCGACCTGGTCGCACGCGCTGAAGAATCCCCGCAGCTCCCGCATGATGACGTCGAAGTCGCGCGTCTTGAAGCCGCTGGCGTGGCGGAAGGTGTTGCCGTGCATCGGATCGCAGATCCACACGACGGGATGGCCCGACAGCTTGACCGCGCGCAGGAGCGGGGGCAGCACCGTCGCCACGCGGTCCGCGCCCATCCGCGCCACGAGGCACAGGCGCCCGGGCTGCCGGCGCGGGTCGAGCCGGTTGCAGAGCGCCACGACGTCCTCGGGCGACGACGTGGGGCCGAGCTTGACGCCGACGGGGTTGCCGATGCCGGAGAGGAACTCCACGTGCGCGCCGTCGAGCTGACGCGTGCGGTCGCCGATCCACAGGAGATGGGACGAGCAGTCGTACCAGTCGTCGGTGAGGCTGTCGAGGCGCGTCAGCGCCTCCTCGTACCCGAGGATGAGCGCCTCGTGGCTGGTGAAGAAGTCGACCTGGTGGAGCTCCAGCTCGGCGTCGAGCGCGATGCCGCACGCGGCCATGAACCGGAGCGCCCGGTCGATCTCGGCCGCCAATGCCTCGTACCGGCGGCCCTCGGGGCTGGCGTCGACGAACTCGAGGTTCCACGCGTGCACGCGTGACAGGTCGGCGAACCCACCCTTGGCGAACGCGCGCAGCAGGTTCAGCGTGGACGCCGACTGCTGGTACGCCCGCACGAGGCGTGCCGGGTCGGGGCGGCGGGCCTCGGCCGAGAACGCGAAGTCGTTGACCATGTCGCCACGGAACGACGGCAGCTCGATGCCGTCGCGCGACTCGGTGGGCTCCGAGCGCGGCTTGGCGAACTGGCCCGCGATGCGACCGATCTTCACCGTGGGGACGCCGCTGCCGTACGTGAGCACGACGGCCATCTGGAGGATCACCTTGAGCTTGTCGCGGATCCCGTTGGCCGAGAAGCCGTTGAACGACTCCGCGCAGTCGCCCGCCTGCAGCACGAAGCCGTGCCGCTCGGTGACGGCGGCGAGCGACTCGGTCAGGCTGCGGGCCTCGCCGGCGAAGACGAGCGGAGGCAGTCGACGGAGCTCGTCGAGCGCGGCCTCGACCGCCGCGGCATCGGGCCAGTCGGGCTGCTGGGCGGCCGAGCGCGTCCGCCAGCTCGTGGGTGTCCACGACTGCATGTGGAAGAGCGCCGCGTCGCGGGGCTCGGCGGCCTCCGTGCTCGTCACAGGTATCCGCTCGGGGATCCCGGCGGGCGATCCACCGGGCCGATGCCCGCTTCGAGCGCACGCCGGCGGCGCATCTCCTCGAACTGGGACTGCGCCACCGCCTGCTGCGTGAACAGCGTGGCCTGGATGCCGTGGAACAGGCCTTCGAGCCAGCCCACGAGCTGCGCCTGGGCCAGCCGCAGCTCCGAGTCGGTCGGCTCCTCGCTCGTGAGGGGGAGCACCACCTCCGACAGCTCCTGGCGCAGGTCGGGCGACAGCACGTCCTCGAGCTCATGCAGCGACTTCTCGTGGATGTCGCGGAGCATGCGGCGACCGGCGTCGTCGAGGGGGGCGCGGCGGACCTCGTCGAGCATGGTGCGCACCATCGAGGCGATGCGGATGAGCTTGGTCGGGCTCGTGACCGCCTCGGTCGACTCCGCGGGCGAGCCGTCGGCCGCGGGCGCGCCCGGTGGGATGCCCTGCCCGAGCACCTCGGGCGTCACCGGCGCGGGGGTGCTCGTGCCGTCCTCCATGGCCGCGAGGATACGAGGTGGCGGCCGCCGGCCGGGCACGGTTCCCCGAGGGGACCGCCGCATCCGGGGCGCCGGTCGGTGCCGAATCACCGGTGTGGCCGCGCCGACCCCGTACGCCGCCGCCGACGACGTCGCCCTGACCATCGCGGTCGCGCGGTACGACGCGGAAGCGTTCGCAAAGGTGTACCGCCGGCACTGCGGCGCCGTGTACGCCCTCGCGATGCGCCTCCTCTGGGGGAACCCAGGGGTCGCCCACGAAGTGGTGCAGGAGGTGTTCCTGCGCCTCTGGGAGCACCCCGATCGGTTCGACCGCTCGCGCGGGTCGTTGCGGTCGTTCCTCCTGATGGACGGGCACTCGCGGCGCGTCAACCGGCTCCGGGCAGAGCAGCGGCGGCGCGACGGGGAGGAGCGGTCGGCGCGCGCCGATGCCGTCGGCTCCTACGACGTCGACCTCGAGGCGTGGGATCTCGACGTGGGCGAGGAGGTGCGGAAGGTCATGGAGACGCTTGGCGAGGCGAGCGCCGTGCGATCGAGCTCGCGTACTTCGGCGGTCACACCTATCGCGACGTCGCCGCGATGCTCGGCGAGCCCGAGGGAACCATCAAGAGCCGCATCCGTACCGGGCTCGTGCGGCTGAAGACCCAGCTTCTCGACCCGGGGATCGACCAGACATGGATCACGAGCTGACCCAGGGCGAGGTCGAGTCCCTCCTTCCCGCGTACGCGCTCGACGCGGTCGACGACGAGGAGCGCGCCGCGATCGAGGTCCATCTCGCCGAGCACGCGGACGCGCGCGCGGAAGCCGCAGAGTTGCAACGGGCCGCGTCGCTGCTCGGCCACGCCGGCGGCCCCGCGCCCCGCGCGGTGTGGGAGAGGCTCGAGGCTGCGATCGCGACCACGCGCCCGGCCGACCGGGAGGCGCCCCCGATCCCGATCTCCCGTGCGGGCCGCCGGTCGTGGAGCACGCGTACGGTCGCGTGGGTCGCGGCCGCCGCCGCGGTCGTGGTGCTCGCAGTAGTGGCCGTGGTCGCGATCGCGACGCCCGCGAGCCGGCACCCGGCCGACGCCCAGGTCGCGCTGGCACGCGCCGCGCAGGCCGCCAACGACACGCCCGGCGCGCGGCACGCGGCGCTGAAGGACGATGCCGGCCGGACGGTCGCGACTGCGGTGGTGCTGCCCGACGGCTCCGGCTACCTCACCGGGAGCCTCCCGGAGCTCGGCGCCGGGCGCACGTACCAGCTCTGGGCGCTCGGCGACCATGCCGCGATCTCGCTCGGCGTCATGGGCGCGCATCCCGCGTCGGTCGTCGCGTTCAGGGCCGCCGACGCGCCGCGCGGGCTCGCGATCACCGACGAGGTGCGCGGCGGCGTGGTGCAGTCCGACCAGAAGCCCGCCGCGGCGGGCAGCTTCCCGGCCTGAGCCGCGCGCCGCACGCGCTCACTCCGCCCGGAGCACCTCGGCGGGGTGGATGCGGCTCGCGGCACGCGCAGGTCCGGCCGCCAGCGCGTTCGCGATCAAGAGCGCGGCCGGAACCACCACGAGCACCGCCACGAGCGCGAGCGGGGGTACGTACACCACGGGGAAGTTGTCCGCGAGCCACCTCCAGATCAGGCGACCGGTGACCACGCCGAGCGGGACACCCACCACGAGCCCCACGATCGCGAGCAGTGTCGCCTGCCACGCGATCGCCGTGCGCGACTGCCGGCGGGTGAACCCGAACGAACGGAGGACCGCGAGGTCGAACCGGCGCCGCCGCACCGTCGTGACGAGCGCGTGCGCGACGGTCGCGCAGGCGAGCAGGCCGAAGAAGACGCCGAGCCAGAGCGGGAGCTCGCGCATCCGGCCGAGGTCGGCCACGGCGGAGGGCAGCACCACACCCGCGGTGTAGTAGGCGCCACTGTGGCCGACGGCCGCGGTCAGACGGTGCGCGGCAGCTGCCGCGTCGGTCCCGGGGGCCCAGCGGACGAGCACGAAGTCCTGGGTGTCGTCGGGCCCGATCTGCGCGGCGGGCGGCAGCGACGCCCGGAGCCCCGCGGCGGTCATCCAGCCGCTCTCGTCGTAGTCCGTGTGCGAGGTGGCCGGGAGCAGCGCCTCGCCGACGACCTTCACCGTGCGGGTGCTGGTGCCCTCGATCTCGACCCGGTCGCCGATGTGCACGCGCAGCGAGCGCATCGTGCTCGGCGCGAACGCGATCTCGCCCCGGCCGTGCGGCGCGTGCCCGCGGAGCACGACCGGTGACATCGCGCCCTTGACGCGCGTGATGCCGAACGTCGGCGTCGGGACGTGGTTCACGCGCACGGCGCGCTGCCAGACCGCGTCGAGCACCGCGGCGGCGGCGGGATCCCGGGTGATGGTCGCGAGGTCGTGGTGGGACAGGGTGCCTTCGCCGTTCACGACCTGGTAGTCCCACACGATGCCGGAGCGCTGCGGGCTCGCGATGGCGTCGTCGACCCCGGCTCGGAACGTGTGGCACGCGACGACACCGAGCACACCCACGATCGCGCCCACCATCGCGGACCGCACCGGCACCGCGCGGCGGCCCCGGCCTGGTTCCACCGCGAGCCGCGAGCCGATCACGAATGAGGCCGGGAGCCCGGCGCGCGCGGCCCACCCCCCCGCGGTCGACGGTGACGGGGCGCCGTGCTCGCCGCGGGTGACGCGCCAGAAGGCCGACACCCAGGCGGCGGCGAGGACCGCGCCGACGACCGCCAGCGCCGCGAGGCCGAGCACGGTCCAGTCGGCGTGGGTGCCGAGGTCGAGGTCGTACGAGCGCGCGAGCCCGATCGGGAACCGCGACGAGAGGCCCACCGCGACCACGACCGTGGTGACCGCGGCCACCGCGGCCGTCAGCGCGGCGGGGAGCACGAGCGCGCGCACGACGAGGCGGCGATCGGCGCCGATCGCGCGCAACGTCGGCAGCTCCGCACCACCTGCGTTCACCGCGCGCACCAGCGCCTGTCCCACGAGCACGCCGCCGCCGACGAGCACCGCGAGCGCGAACAGCAACAGCCCGTCCTGCTCGATGTCCATGATGCGATTGGTCTTCGCCAGGGTGGCGTAGAAGTTCTCGACGTTCGTCGGCTTGCCGGTGATCTCCTGCACTCCGTCGCGGAATTCGGAGAAGTGCGTCTGCCCTCCCCGGAGCGCGACGAACAGGTTGACGAAGCCGACCAGCCCTGACTCGTGCGCGGTGTAGAAGCCGCTCGAGGGCGTCCAATCCGTCGAGTTGTCGAGCGACTTCGAGATGCCGACCACGCGCAGCGTCGCCCGGAAGTTCACGTCGGCGAGGGTTGCGCCGGGCGGCGCCATCCCGGGCGGGATGCCGGCCAGGTCGTCGGGGCCGGCCGACTGGCCCACGACGAAGGTGTCACCGATACCGAGCCCGAAGCGGCGACTCGTGTTCTGGTCGACGACGACCTCGTCGGGGTGCGCGGGGTCGGGCATCCGGCCGTCGACGAGCACGCCCACCATGGGCTTGACGCTCGACGGGTCGGTCGGAAGGAGGTTGGCGTCGAGGCCCTTCGGGCGCACGACCTCCAGCGCGATCGGGACCATGAACGGGTACGTCGCCCGTACGTTCGGGAGCGACGCCACCGCCGCGCGTTGCTGCGCGTCGAAGCCGGGGTCGTTGGCGAGCACGCCCGCGACCGGGGCCTGAGTGGCGGCGAGGAGGTTGGGGACCTCGTTCGCGGTGCGGCGGGCGCCCGCGACGCCGGCGGCCGCGAGCCCGAACGTCGCGCCCGCGAGCAGGCCGAGCACGACCCACGACCGCCACCGCGTCCGCAGGTCGGCGCGGGTCCAGAGCCACACCGCGCTCATGGCCCCGGCCTCGCCGCGCTCACGTCACGAGCGAACCACAGCCGCGGCGGGCGCGGAAGGGTGCGGCCACGGAGCCCCGGGGAGGGTGCCACCACCACCTCCACCACCACCGGGGTGCGGCCGGGACACGCCCTCCACCGAGTTCGGCACATGGTCCAACACGCGACCGAGCCGCAGGTCTTGTTGCTTGGGACTCGTTCAGCTCGACAAGTGTCGATCGAAGAACGCGACGAGCGTGTGGAAGGCATCCTTGGCTTCGGGCATGCGGTGGTTGTACGGGAAGCAGTGCCACATGCCCTCCCAGACGTGGAGCTCGGCGAGCGCCCCCGCGCCCAGCAGTGCGCGGTGGGTGAGCACCGCGCCGCTCAGGTCGAACGAGCGGGTCCCGCTCAGGACGAGGGTGGGCGGGAATTGTGCGAGCAGCTCCGGGGAGTGGATCGGCGCGAGCTGCGGCTCGGCGGGGTCGACGCCCGCCGCGTAGCCGAATCGCGCGGGGGCCGCGTGCCCGCCGAGCGCGATCGTCGAGTCGTCGCCGTCGGTCACCGGAGGCGGGCCGCCCATCGCAACCGTCGCGAGCCAGCCCGAGTCTCCCGACCCGCCTGCGCCCGCGCTGCAGATCGCGATGGCGCCCGGTAGCGCGAGCCCGCGGTCGAGCATCCAGGCGACCGACTGCGCGGTGAGCATGCCGCCGGCCGAGTATCCGAAGACTCCGATGGCGCTCGGGTCGTACTGGTCCTGGAGCGCGGTGACCACGCTCGCGACATCCTCGCTCGCGGCGGGAAAGCGGTGCTCCCACCCCTGGCGGTAGTCGACGACGCAGATTCGGTAGCCGCCGACGTCGGCGATCGGCACCGACTCGACGAGCCCGCACCACTCGGCACCACCGACGAACGCGCCTCCGTGCAGGTTCACGAGCACTCGGTGCTCGTGGTGAGCGGGCACGCCGTTGCGAGGCGTGACCCAACGTACGGGCACGTCTCCGAGCTCGGCGTCTTCCATGTCGCACGCGTGGTCGCGCTCGATCGAGGCGAGGAGCCGTCGGTGGAGCTGCTCCATCCAGGCGCGGTAATCCGCCATGCTCGCGAGCCACGCGGTTTCGTCGTCTTCGCCTGCGGACGGCGCCGATGCCCTCGGCCCCGCGAAACGCTTGAGGAAGGTGCGCTGCGCCTCTTCACTCCAACCCTGCGACGGCGGCAGGTCGAAGGCATCGATGTGCAACGTGCCGTCGGGCTCGACTCCACTCATCGCCGGGTCAACCGCGCTCGCCGCGACGTCGGACCACCTCGTTGAACGGCACGTCGCGGTCGCTCGACGGCTCGCGCGGCATGTCGAGCAGCCGCTCGCTCACGATGTTGCGCTGCATCTCGTTCGTGCCCCCGGCGATCGATATGCTGCGCGCGCCGAGCCAGGCACTCCCGGCGCCGTCTTCGGTCTCGTCGTCTGCCTCCGTCCAGACCACGCCGTCGGCCGCGGCGATCTGGATACCGATCTCACCGCGCCGCAGCGTGTCGAGCGCGAGACCGAGCTTGAGCAGCGACCCCCAGTCGCCCTTGTACGCGCCGGTGCGCATTCCGACCGTGACGCGGTCGTTCGCGTGCCGGCGCACTTCCTGGGCGACGAACGCTTCGCCGATGAGTTGGCGAACCGCGTGATCTCCGATGGTTCCTGAGCGGCGCGCCATGTCGACGAGATCCTCGACACCGTGCCCGCCCGCGCCACCGCCCTCGCCCCGTCCACCGCCGAGGCCGAGGCCGTGTCCGACGCCGGCCGTCGCGTTGCGTTCGTGGAACAAGAGCGAGTGCGCGACGGACCAACCGTCGTTCTCGGTGCCGATGAGGTGGTCGAGCGGAAGCGTGACGTCGTCGAGGAACTCCTGGAAGAAGTGCGCCGGACCGCCCTCGATGCCCACGATCGGCTCGATCGTGACCGACGGGTCGCGCAGCGGGAGCGCGAACATCGAGAGTCCACGGTGCTTGGGCGCCTCCCAGTCGGTGCGGGCGAGGCACATGCCGTAGTCGGCGTCGCCGGCTCCCGTGCTCCACATCTTGGCGCCGTTCAGGACCCAGGTGTCGCCGTCGCGCGTCGCGCGTGTCATGGCGCCGGCCATGTCGGAGCCCCCCGACGGCTCGGAGAGGAGCTGGATCCACACCTCTTCGCCACGCAGGATCCGGGGGATGTGCCGGCGTTTGAGGATCTCCGACCCGTGGTCGAGCAGCGTGATCGCGAGCATCCCGATGGATACGAACAGCGGAGTCGGCACGATGCGGTCGTCCACCTCCTCGGCCCAGACCTTCTGGTGCTCGAGCGTGAGGCCGGCGCCGCCGTAGGCCTCGGGGACCGCGATCCCGGCGAATCCGGCGTCGAAGATCGCCGCCTGGAGCTCCTTCGCCTGCTCCATCGTGAGGGAGCGCCGACCTCCCGGTGGGGCCGAGGGCAGCGAGGACCGGGCGAAGGCGCGGGCCCGGGTGCGGAACGACTCGAGGTCTTCGAGCTCGGCGCTCGTCGTCATACGCCCAGGAAGGAGCAGATCCGCTCGCGGTGCTGCTCCGGGGTTCCGAAGATGGCTCGGTTCACGGTGGCGCGGCGGAGATAGAGGTGGAGGTCGTGCTCCCAGGTGACGGAGATGCCGCCATGGAACTGCATGCACTCCTGCAGCAGGTGCATCGACCGGTCGCCGACGTAGGCCTTCGCGACGCTTGCTTGGACGGCGGCGTCGTCGGCGCCGTCGTCGAACGCGCGCGCCGCGGCATCGACCGCACCCTTGGCGGACTCGAGCACGAGGAGCAGGTCGGCGACCCGATGCTTCAGCGCCTGGTACGACGAGATCGGCCGTCCGAACGCGTAGCGATCGTTCATGTACTCGAGGGTGAACTCGAACACCCGGTCGAGGCAGCCGACCGTCTCCGCGCTCTGCAACACCACTGCGAGGTCCAACTGCCGCTGCACCGCACGTGCCGCGTTGCCCGGCTCGCCGACGATCGCGGTGGACGGCAGTCGCACGCCGTCAAGCTGTACGAGCGCGAACCGCCGCGCGAGATCGAGGCTCTCCGCCGATTTGATCGTGACGCCCGGCGCATCGGCCGGGACGAGCACCTGGGTGACGCCGGTGCCCGTGCGCCCCGTGACGAGCAGCTGGTCGGCATCGGCGCCGCTCTCGACATAGGCCTTGGCGCCGTCGAGCACGACGTCGCCCCCGTCGAGCCCTGCGGTGGTGCCGGGCACGATGTCCCAGTGGCTCCCCGGTTCGCCGAACGCCCACGTCCCCACGCACTCGCCGGCGAGGAGGGGGGTGAGGACTTCGGTGCGTTGCGCCGCGGAACCGGCTTCTGAGAGGGTCGCGGCGACGACGTTCACCGGCACGAACGGGCCCGCGCACACCGTCCGCCCCATCTCTTCGGCCACGAGCACGGCATCGGCGAGCGGGCGGCCGGAGAGGGAGCCGCCACCGAGGTCGTCCGAGACCAGCAGCGATGTCCATCCGAGCTCGGCGGCCGAGCGCCACCACGCGCGATCGAACCCGACGCCGCTGCGGTGCCGCTGGCGTACCGCCGACAGTGGTGCCTCACTGGCGATGAAGCGGGCGACCGTCTCGCGGAAGAGCTCCTGGTCCTCGGTGAGCTCCAAGTTCACGAGCGGCAGCTTCGCGCATCCGTGGCGCCGACGGCTACTGACGAGGCCACCGCCGTTGCGCGAAGCTGCACGTCATGACGAGCATCGATGCGGCCACCTACGAGCACGTCCGGGTCTCGACCGATGACCGGGGTGTACTCACCGCGACCATCACCAATCCCGAGAAGAAGAACGCGGTCAACGCGGGGATCTCGCGGGACCTCGACCGCCTCTGGCGTGACGTCGACACCGACGCCGACGTCCGGGTGGTGGTGCTCACCGGCGCCGGCAACGCGTTCTGCGCCGGCCTCGACCTCTCGGTTCTCGCGGGAAGCGCCGATCGGGCCACCGATCCTCGGCGGGCGAAGGCGCAGGCCAAGGGGATCCGGGACCGCGTGTTCGACATCATCGATTGCGAGACGCCGACGATCGCCAAGGTGCGCGGACCCGCATACGGCATGGGTGTCAACATCGCGCTGGCGTGCGACTTCGTGATCGCGGCCGACGACGCGCGCTTCTGCGACAGCCACGTCAAGAACGGGATCACGGCCGGTGATGGTGGCGTCGCGTTCTTCCCGCTGATGATCGGCTTCCGGCGCGCCAAGGAGATGCTGATGCTCGGCGACCCGATCAGCGGCGCCGAAGCCGCCGACTGGGGGCTGATCAACCGTGCGGTGCCTGATGCGGAGCTGGACGCGACGGTCGACGAGCTCGCGCTGCGTCTCTCCGAGGGCCCGCCGCTCGCACTCGCGTGGACGAAGGTGTCCCTGAACGCGCTGCTCAAGCAGACGGTGCTCGGTGCGTTCGAGACCTCGATCGCCTACGACATGCTCAGCCTGCGCACGAACGACGTGACCGAGGGATCGCAGGCGTTCATCGAGAAGCGCAAGCCCAACTTCACCGGGACCTGAGGCAGGCCGCGCCTTCGCCTCCCTCCAGATCGGATCAGATCAGGTCGGCATCGTCGTCGGTCGTGAGCCACTTGTTGAACTCCGCCGGGCGCCGTTCGAAGAACGCAGGTGCGCCCTCACGCGCGTCGAGGTGGAAATCGCTGATCGCGGTCTTGGTCGCGATGTCGTCACCGGCCTGGTCGAAGCTCAGCTCTGCTGCGTTGTAAACCGCTCGCTTCAACAGGCGCATCGCCACTTGGGGTCCCGCCGAGAGCTCCCGCGCGAGCTCGAGTGAGCGAGATATCAGGTGCTCGTCGTCTACGACCTCGGTCACGAGCCCGAGGCGCTGCGCCTCCTCGGCGTCGACGATGCGCTTGTGCAGGAGGAAGTCGAGCGCGCCCTTCACGCCGAGATGCTCGACGAGGAGCCAGTGCCCGCCCTCGTCGGGCTGCCAACCCATACGCAGCGTCGCACTGCCGAACCGGGCCGAGCGTGCCGCGACGGCGAAGTCGCAGGCGAGCACGATCGAGAGCCCGAGCTGGATCGCGAAGCCGTTGACCGCCGCGATGGTGAATTTGTCGAGACGCCGGATCGTGCGCGGAACCTCCTGGGCGTGGAAGCGCAGCCGGCTGTAGAGGTCGATCGGGACGTGACGATGCGCCGGTATCGGCGCCGCGAGCGTGGGGTCCTCGGGCCCCTGCGCCCGGTTGTTCACCCCCGCGACGAACCCGCGTCCGATCGCGGTGAGCACGATGACTCGCACCGCGTCGTCGAGCTGCGCCATGGCCAGCACTTCGGAGAGGTCACGACGCGTCCCCGCACTCATCGCGTTGAGACGCTCTGGTCGCGTCAGCGTGACCACGGCGATGCCGGGCTCCTCGAGCTCGACGTGGAAGCCCTGGTACTCACGTTCGTTCATGCTCGCTCCCATCGTCAGAGGTACTCGGTTCCGACGTGGCCGTCGGCGACGAGCTCGGCGTACTCGTGGTCGGAGACGCCGAGGATCTCCTTGTACACGTACTCGTTGTCCTGGCCGAGGGTCGGCGCGGCGCGCCAGATCTGCAGCGGCGTGCCGACGAGGCGGAAGTTCGCACCGGGGTGGAGGTGCGTTCCCGCCGACGGGTGCTCCAGCAGGTGGAAGAACCCGCGCTCGTGCAGCTGCGGATCGCACGCCGCGTCGGCTTCGGTGAGCACCGGGCCGGCGGGGATCCCGGCGCCCTGCAGCTCGCGCGCCGCGTCGAACGGCTCGCGCTCAGAGGTCCAGCGCGTGATCACGGCGTCGATCGCGTCGTGCGCCGCATGCCGGCCACCCAGCTGCTCGAGCTCGGGTGCGCGCAGCTCGGCCGGATCGCCGAGCAGATCGCGCAGACGAGCCCATTCGGTGTCGTCGCGCACCGAGAGCACGACCCACGCGTCGTCCCTTGCACACCGGTAGCAGCCCTGCGGCGCGAAATCGGGGCAGCGGTTGCCCCAGCGGCGCGGCACGCGGTGGTTCATCGCCGCGTCCATCGTGAGATCTCCGATGTGACAGATCATGTTCTCGACCTGCGCGAGCTCGCAGACCGCGCCCCGCCCGGTGCGGCGGCGCTCGAGCAGCGCCATGAGGAACGCGTTCGCACCGCCCGGTCCCGACGCGCCGTCCATGAAGATCGAACCCACCTCCGGCCCGTCCGGGTATCCCTGCACCCGGAGGAAGCCGCCGAGGTCCTCGAAGTGCCAGCCGAACCCGGTCGCGTTGCTGTCGGGGCCCGAGAGGCCCATCGGAGGCATCCTCACGACGATGAAACGCGGGTTGACGTCGCGCAGGACGTCGGGCCCGATGCGCAGCTTGTCCAGGAAGCCCGCGGCATTGTTCTCGACCAGGCCGTCGGAACGCTCGACGAGCCGCAGGAAGAGGTCTCGCCCCCGCTCGCGGGTGAGATCCATGGTGGCGTCCCGCTTGTTGCGCGCCTGCGAGTTGAACCAGCTCAGCCGGTTCCAAGGATCCTTGCCGGGATCGCTGTCCGGGTAGTCGCGGGCGGCCGACATCGCCACCGCGTCGTCGCCGCGCGGTGGATGCCGGGGTCCCTTGGTCGGCGTCGGATAGTGCTGGACCGACTCGATCTTGATCACTTCGGCGCCGAGATCGGCCAGGAACATCGTGGAGAACGCGCCTGCGAGCGCGACGGTCAGGTCGAGCACGCGGATCCCGTCGAGCGGCCCGAACGACGGCTTGCCGCCGACGCTCACATGATCACTCCCTGAGCGCGGAGCGCGGCGATGTCGGCGTCCGTGCGCGCCGCGAGCTCGCGCAGCACGCTGTCGGTGTCCTGCCCGAGCACCGGCGCGGCGCGTCGGATCGACCAGCCGCCGCCGTCGAGTCGCCACGGCGGCCCGGGATACGGGAGCGTGCCGGCGATCGGATGGGCGACGGTGACCCAGAACCCCCGCGCGCGGAGGTGGTCGTCCTCGAGCAGGAGCTGGGGGTCGTTCACGACGACCACGGGCCAACCGGATGCCTGGGCTTCTCGCATGGCCGCCCTCGCCGGTCTCTCGACCGCCCAGCGGGCGAGCGCACGGTTGACGAGCTCGGGATCGGTCACCAGGAGCTCGAGCCCTTCGGCTTCCCAGCGCTCGGTGAGCTCCGGGTCGCCCACCACCGAGACCATGCGACCGACGTGATCGGGCCAGATCCGCCCGGTCGTCACCATCATTCCGTCCGCGCACTCGAAGCGTCCGCCGGTCGCGGGTCGCCCCGCACCGACGACTGCCGAGCGCTGCGCGATCGTCCCGGAGTACTCGTAGGACAGCAGGTAGTAGCGGCGGCGGTCGAGGCTCCCGTTCTGGGTCTCGAACGTCGCCACGTCGACATGCTGGCCGAGACCGCGCTCCTGCGCGAAGTAGAGCGCACCCAATGTCGCGACGCACGCGGTCGCGCCACTCTGCATGAGCACCGCATTGCCGATGAGCTTCACCGGCTCCCGGTCCGCGGTGCCGCTCACGCTCATCCCGCCCATTGCGAACGCCACGATGTCGGTCATCTCCCAGTCGCAGTACGGCCCGGTCTGGCCGAACGGCGTCAGTGACGTCACGACAAGCTCTGGGTTCTCGGCGATCAGGTCGGCGGGTGCGAGCCCGAAGGACGCGAGCGCGCCGGGTGCCGCGGACTCCACGAGGACGTCGGCGTGCGACGCCATCGAGCGTACGAGCGCGGCGCCCGGCGCCTGCGCGACGTCGATGACGACGCTCTCCTTGTTGGTGTTCAGATGCAGGAAGAGGCCGCTGCGCTCCGGATCCTGGCGGTCGTCGGGGAACGGGCCCATGCGTCGGGCGGGGTCGCCGCCGGGGCGCTCGACCTTCACGACGCGTGCGCCGTAGTCCGCGAGCAACTTCGTACAGCTCGGCCCGGCGACCCATTCCGTGAGATCGATCACGAGCAGTCCCGCCAATGGCTGACGACGCGGACCCTCGAGGCCGGTTGTCATCGAGGGGATCCTGGCACAGCCGGCCGCGGGTCGCCGGGGCGTACGCGCACGTCCGGACGACCCATCGGAACGCGTGCGGCTGCCCAGATCAGGAAGCCGGCGAGCCGGACGCGGCGTTCGTGGTGACACGCGCACCCCCGAGCCCGAACAGCTCGCTCGCATTCCCGCGCACGATGCGGTCGACTTCGTCCGCCGGCACGTTCCGGAACTGGCGGGTGAGCATGTCACTCGAGCGGGTCGGCGCGACGCCTGCCATCACCGGCCCGGATCCCCACATCAATACATCGACGCCGGTGATCCCCCGCCCCGCGACCGCGGAGGGGTCGTGATCGAAAGTCGCCTTGACCTGCCGGCGGATGTAGTGGCTCGGGAGCTCGGGCAGCGCGGTGCGGCTGTCGGCGAGGAGGCCGAGACGGCACTCGGTGTAGTTCCAGTCGATGAACGGGATCGCCCACGCGAGCCAGCCCGCGCTCGCCTCGGCGAGCACGACGACGAGGTCAGGGTTCA
The DNA here is from genome assembly GCA_964505725.1 of uncultured Bifidobacteriaceae bacterium. Classification (GTDB taxonomy): domain Bacteria; phylum Actinomycetota; class Acidimicrobiia; order IMCC26256; family DASPTH01; genus CAVRJC01. Next base: position 52,166 of record CAZDJK010000073.1, read on the forward strand.
GGTTCAGGCTCCGGAGCATGGTGCCGAGAGGGTCGAGCATGCCGCACGCCTCGAGCGTCGTGGCCGAGAGCGCTGCGGCGGGATGGTCGCTGCCCCCGATCTTCCCGCCGGTGACGTGGGCCGTGTGCGCGCCGTTGGACACGAAGACCACGGGTTGCGCGAGGGCCGCCGCCCGTTCCCAGACCTGGTCCCACTCCTCGCCGTAGTAAGGCGGGTCCCAGACCACCTGCGGGAGCGCGACGCCTCTGAGCCCGAGCTCGTCGGCACGCTCGAGCTCGGCGGCGGCAGCCGCCGGATCGGTGACCGGGACCGTGATGGTCGGCGCGAAACGGTCGCGGTGCCCCCCGTACGCCTCGGCGAACCAGTCGTTGCAAACCTGTGCCCAGCGGAGCTGCACTTCGGGATCGGATCGGGGCTGCCAGCCGCCGCGAGGAACGAGGACCTCGGCCGCCACGTCGTCCTCGGCCATCGCGGCAAGGCGCGCCTCGGGGGTGGCGTCGGCACCGACCACGCCGTCCAGGTCGATCTGGCCGCGCATCTCCTCCGGCAACCGCTCGACGAGAGTTGATGGAAGCGCGACCTGGCAGTTGGAGTCGACGCGACGCACCGCCATGCGGGTCAGACCTGCAGCCCGTAGACCTCGCAGGCATTCGCCCGCACGATCTGGTCGATCTCGTTCTCCGGCACACTGGAGAATTGTTGCTCGACGAATTCCTGCGACTGCAGGAACAGGCCTTCGGCGTGGGGATAGTCGTTCCCCCACATGAGGTTCTCGATCCCGATCTCGTGTCGCAACGCGATGGCTGTGGGGTCCCACATGAACGTCGCCTTCACCTGGCGGCGGATGTAGTCACTCGGTAGCGCCTCGAGCTCGACGCCCATCGCGGCCGCGACGCCGGAGTGCACCTGGTTGTCGAAGTGGTCCATCGCCCATTTCAACCACCCCCCGAAGCACTCCGTGAAGACGACGGTGAGATCAGGATGACGCTCGAGCACGCCTCCCATCACGAACCAACCGACGGTCTCGGCCATCCCGACCGAGATGAACGAGAAGCCCGCGCCCGTCGATTTCGGAGGGCGGTCGAGGACGAAGGGCGCGTCGCTCGGACGCCACGGGGCGGAGACACTGCGCGCGCCACCCAGGTGCGCGATCACGGGCACGGCAAGGCCTTCGGCGGCCTCCCAGAGCGGCTCCCAATAGGGTTCGTAGAACGGCTTCGCCCAGATCGCCTCGGGCAGCAGGATCGGGCGGAGGCCGAGACCGGCCGCGCGCTCGAGCTCGAGCACCGCGGCGTCCATGTCGTCGAGGGGAAGAGTGATCCCGGGCGCGAACTTGTCCATGTGGTCGGCGTACGCCTCGGCCAGCCAGTCGTTGGTGAGGCGGCACCACACGCGTTGCAGGTCCGGTCCTCCGGTGACGCCGAACCCGCCGGCGCCGATGAGCACCTCGGCCGCGATGCCGTCGCGCGCCATCTCGACGAGCCGTTCCCCGGGCGACGTGCCCGGGTTCGCCTCGGGAAGGCAGTTGCCCTGGGCCATGCGATTGATCTGGTCGGGGTCGACCTTCACCGCGCCGCCCGCGCCCGCCATCATCTGGGCCATGCGCTCGAAGCCCGGCGGGATCGGGCGGACGAAGTACAGGCCGTCGTCGCGCTGCTCGAGGTGGGGTACCTGCTGACGGTACTCCTCCGGCAGGTCATCGGCGAGGGTCCACGGCGTGCTGATGTGGGAGTCGGTGGTCACGAGTGTTCGCTGGCCCATGGCCGTCCCCTTCCGGTTCAGTCTTCCGAGACGATGATGGCGCCGGCCGGACAGGTGGCCGCCGCGTCACGAACCTGCGCCTCGAGCTCCGCCGGCACGTCGTCCACGCCGACCATGGCCTGGTGCGCGAGGTCCGAATAGACGAAGACGGCCGGGACGAGCGCCGCGCACCTGCCGTGCCCCTCGCACACGAGCGGGTTCACCAACGCCTTCATGACTGGGTCCCCTCGGAGTCGAGTTGGCGCGTCATGCCATACTCGTCTCGACTCGCACCGGAATCCACCAACGCCTTGCCATCCACTGGCAGATGATGCCAGGCTCGAGCCGCCGGCGCCAAGGGTGTGCGGCAGGCCGTTCGTGCCGGGGGGGCCACGACGGGCATCTCACGCCGGGCGTCCCGTTCGCGACATCACGAAGCGACGCCGCACCGGCGATCGGGGGGAAGGGGTGACAGATCAGAGGCCAGGCGCGTTGCGTTTCGCGCACGCTTGGCTTAGGGTTGGCATGATCTGCCATGTTGATGTGGG
>CAZDJK010000074.1:0-52312 GCA_964505725.1 uncultured Bifidobacteriaceae bacterium
CGCCGCCCACGGCGCACCCGATCACCCAGAGCACCCGGCGCCGACGCGACATGCGCCACTCGGCGACCTTCGTGAACTGCTCGTGCCGGGAGAGCAGGTGGTCGTCGGTTCCCGCGCCGAGCACCCCCGGCTCACGCTCCACGCCGCGAACCTACGCCTCTGTTGCGTTGCCTCGGGCCTCTGGCGGTCCCGTCGCCGGGCAGCCCGCTTGACCGTGCGTTGACTTTCCGAGGGGTACACCAGGGTCCTGCTGCCTGTGGCTCACAACAAGTGGATGCTCTGAACGATCGTGGGAAGGGTCGTGTCTGCGGATGGTTGCTGCGGGGAGCTGTAGTCGAGGTCGATGACGCCCTTCCTCGTGGGGAGGAGCAAGACCGATGAGTACGCGGTGACTGGCACGCCGTGGGCATCGTTGAGTTGCACGGTCGCCTCGAGCTCCAGGGCCCTCACGCCTCCGACCTCGACCTTGTGCACGTGAACTGAGGAGATGTTGCTCCCGAGCATCGCCTCGAGAGCTGCCGTGACCTGCGCCTGGTGTCGGAGATCGGATCTGGCAAACGGTGTGGCACCGACGACCAGGTTTGCCGCATGACTGGTCGCCCCGGCATCGATCGCCCAGAGTTTGACTTGGGATCGAATGGCGTCCCACTCGCGGAGCACATCGGAGAGCTCAGGATTCTGGTTGACTACTTGTTGCAATTTCGCGTCGACCTGCGGGGATTTCGGGTCGAGTGCCAGCCACGTCACCGGCACCGCGAGCGACAACCCGGCCGCCTTCACGGTCATGTTCACATATCCCCCGGGCGCCGGCGTCGAGGGCTGCGTACCGCCGTCGGCTGACGCGGGCACTGAGTTGAAGAGCAGGAGGACTGCGACGAGAGCGAGCAGAACGCGGACCTTCATGACGACCCTCGAGCGGGCCCACGCGTCCGGGTGTCGGCGAAGGCGCACAGGTGAACCAGACCGCCTTCCCAGGTCAATGCGGATCCGTGCACGTTGGGCGAGCGAAGGTGCAACTCGCGTCCCATGCCCGCCGGCTCGGCTTCGATGACCGTCGCCTCTCGCACCCGGTCCAGGAATGCGAGGACATCGTCCGCGCCCGGCCGGTGCGTCCGGACCTTGTCGGCGGCGGCGTCCAGCGCGTAGCCGGCCATCAGCGCATCCCAGTAGTCGCCGAGGGTCTCGACGCGATCGAAGAGCTCGAGCACACGGATCCGACGTCCCACCGCCACGACGACGCCGGCCTGTCCCGCGACGGGCCTCAAGTCGCCGACGAGGTCGCGCGTCTCCCGATTCGCAGCGCCGTAAACGTCTTCGAGCGCGCCCGTCGCCGAGTCGACCTGCCACCGCGCCGCGCGCTGCGCGACCTCCCGCCACACGCCGATCTGGTCGCTCGCCTTTCCGTCGCCGCGCATCACGGCTTCGACCACGGACGCCGTCTTCCGGTCTCGTAGGCCGAGCGGCGCGTGGCTGCCGGATCGCCTCGATGGGCGCGCCGCGTCCCAGCGGCCCTGTTCGACGCACGAAACCGGCACCGCCACCGCGCCGGGCGGGCAGAGGACCGAGACGTTGAGCGTGCGGTTCTGCTTGTTCCCGAGCAATGTCTCCCCTTCGACGAGCAACACCGGGAACCTGCTGAGGTTGTGAACGACCAACTCGCGAACGGCGGCAGCCCCAGCGCGCTCTGAGATCGTCAACGCTCCGCTCGCCTCGGCGCGTGGTCCGGTGAGATATCGAGGCGCCGGCTCCTGATGGTTGAACACGGGGAAAATCGTGAGGTCGCCGCGGAAGATCGGACGACCGATACTGACGTCGAGATGCACGGAGCCTCCTCCGAGTCCAAGGCCGGCGGGCACCGGCGATCGTTGAACGCCGGTGCGCGGCAACTTGTCATCGACGAGCTCTCGACGACGCGCGTAGCCTCGTGTCGTGACGCCGGACGACGTCGACTGGGCGGAGACCCGGCGATGGGCGCGCTCGTCCGCGCTCCGCGTCACCCTTGATGTCGATCTCGCAGAGGTCGCGGCCCAGGAGGCTTGCCTTGCTCTGTTCGACCACCCGGAGATGTGGGGGCAACCGGAGGCGAGGCTGCGTGCATGGTTGTACACGGTGGCGGGCAACAAGATGCGTGATCAGCTCAGAGCCCGGAATCGCCGGTTACGCCACGAAGAGCCCACCGGTCCCGATGGCGATGATCTCTTGTTCGATCCCGTCGACCCGGGCGGCGCCGAGGACCCGGTAGCCAGCGAGGCGGTCGGCGACGCCCTCGAGGGTTTGATCGAGTCCACACTTCCGCCGAAGCTCGCCGAGGTGTGGGTGCTCCGTTACCGCCACGGCCTGACCGACCGGGAGATCGCTGCCGAGCTCGGGATCGGTCACGGGACCGCGCGGAACAAGCTGTGCCAGGCGAGAGCGCTCGTCAGGCGCGAGCTCGGGATCGAACCGGACGATGATCATGGATGACACGAGCGCCGCCCGACACGTGACTCGCACAGGATGGAAATAGATGGCTGTCGATCCTGACGCCCTGGGCGCGAAGGTGAAGCTGAGCTACACGCGGCTCGGGGACACCCTCACCGGGCAAGTCGGTCCGCCGGCGCAAGGGCGGCTCGTGCGACTCAGCGAGCTGGTCGACGTCTACGTCCAGAACGACGACCCCTCGGAATTGGTGGGTTTCGAGCTTCGCGACTTCCGAGAGCGGTTCCTCGAGTCCGACCGGCACGAGCTCGCGGCGGTCCTGGGCACGGAGCTCCTCCAGTCATTGGACGCGCTCCACGAGAGCTTGAGCGAACAGGCTTCCGAACCCTCGATCGCGACCCGTCAAGAGCTCGTCGATGCGCTCTCGCAACGCGCCGTTTCCGAAGTCCCGACATCCCCGAGCTCGGCATCCGTACGCGAGGTGCGCCGGCGCGCCGTGGAGGACGCATGGGAGCGGTCGGTCGCGGCGGCCGAGGCCGAAGCCGAATTGCCGACGTTGCTCCTCGAGATCGAGGACTGGCTTCGACTCAGCGCCGAATGGGAGTCGCTGCGGTTGATCGCCCTGGACCAATCTGCCCGCCTTGGGGCCACCAGCTCGTTCGACCTCGGGCCTGAGCCTCTCGAACCGCTGGCTACGCGCGGTCCCATAGGCGGGCCGCCGACGGCCGCCTACCGCAGTGACGATCCACAACCCCCGCAGTTCTCTTACGAGCTCGCCGCCGCGATCGGTCGAGCCGTCGTTCGCTTCCGGACTTCGACGCGGACCCCGCCTTCGATGATCTTTGCGGTCGCGGCGGAGTTCGGTTTGCGCTGGACCGAGTCCTCGCTTCGAGAGCTCGAACGCGGCGAGCGGGCACTGACGGCAGACGAGTTCGTGCTCCTCCCGCTCGTGCTGTCCCGGAGCTCGGGATCACCGGTTCGGCTCGCAGACCTGGTCGTCGACCTGCCCGAGAGGATCAGAATCACTCAGGTGACGGATCTTGCAGGCGGCGACATCCGATCTCTGCTGAGCGGCGACGCCGCGCGCGGCACTCCCGTCGTATCGGGCCGCCTCGCTCGCCTGAGACTCGGTCGCTCCTCGCCGAGCAGGTTGCGTTCGTCCGCTCCGAGCAGAGTGCCTCTCAGAGGACTCACCGCCGTGCCGTCACTGCGCCACGTGCAACGCGGCTTCCGCGAACTGCAGGACACGATCAGAACGCGCCAGGTGGCCGATCCGCGAATGCTCCGGGTGATCGCCGACCTGCTCCGCGAATACAGCACGGAACTCCGTGTCAGCATGACCACATCGGGGCTCGGCGACTTCTACGACGCAGTGGTGCTGTTCGAGCGCGCCGCCGCCGAGCTGGCACGCTCCGACTCGTTGTCCGAAGGCACCGAGACCCTTCGGCAAGGGCTGACGGCGTGGGAGCATGCGATCGAAGGCTTCACACCCCAGACGCCGAGGTAGGCGGCAACTCTCCGCGAGCGTTGGCGCGTGGGGTTCGGTGGACGTCGACGGATCAGTTCGCTGACCTGCGCCTTCGTGGTTGGTCGGGATGCCGGGATTTGAACCCGGGACCTCAGCGTCCCGAACGCTGCGCGCTAACCAAACTGCGCTACATCCCGAAGGGGCCGCGAGCTTACCCGTCCTCCCCCGGAGCGCCGGCCTCGGATTCGGCGAGCGCGGCGGCCCCCGGCGTCACGTCGAGCAGCCCCTCGACCGTGCGGCGGATGATGCCGGCATCGACCGGCTTCAGGAGCTCGGCGTCGGCGTCGGCGCGCTTGGCGAGGAAGCGGTCGGCCTCCCGGTCGAGCAGCAGGAGGATCGCGACGGCCGGTATCCGGCCCGCCTCGGCCTCCAGACGGAGGTCGATCGACACCGCGATGCCGCCCATGTTGGCGATCTGCATGTCGAGCACCACCACGTCGGGCTCCTCGACCTGCACCGTGTCGCGCACGTCCTGGCCGCGCGTCACCTCGATCACGCGCTGACCGGGTCCGACGCACGCGGACTTCACGAGGTCGCGCACCCACTTGGCATCCGCGGCGACGAGGACCAGGCTCACGGCGCGCAAGCTACTCGGTGCCGCCGAGGAGATGCCGCCCGACGGCGCGCAGCGCGTCGAAGTCGTGCACGTCGTGACCGAGCTCCGGAACCTCGACCACCGTGGCCGATCCGAGGCGGTCCTCGAGCCCCGCCAGCCGCTGCCGTTCGCCGGTGGCGACCACCTCGAAGTCGGCGAGGTTGGCGAAGTACGCCGCGAGATCTGGCGCACGGTCCGCGAGGTCGCTCGCACAGGCCCGCAGCGCGTCGGGCGGCCGATCGGTGAAGTGCGGGTGCACCCGGTTCACGACCAGCCCCTCCACCGAGCGGCCGGTCTGCGCCAGCCGGGCGGCGAAGTACTCCGCCTCCTCGACCGCCTCGCGGCGAGGCGTGGTGACGAGCACGAACGCGGTCGCGTCCGAGTCGAGCAGGTCGTGCACCGCCTGCGCGCGGTCCCGGAAGCCCTGCTCCATGCCTTCGAACGCGCGGAAGAAGGCCACGACGTCGTCGACCGCCTCGCGCCCGACGACACGCGCGACGGTCCGGAGGAGTGTGCGCGCTGCGACGCCGGTGACCCGGAGCGTCGGCACCATGAGCATCCGGAAGATGCGGTTGTCGAGCAGCCGGGTCAACCGGCGCGGAGCGTCGAGGAAGTCGAGGGCGTGCCGCGTGGGTGGAGTGTCGACGACGATCAGGTCGTAGCCGCCGTCCTCGTGCAGCTCGTACAGCTTCTCCATCGCCATGTACTCCTGCGTGCCCGAGAGCGCGCCGGCGACGTTGCGGTAGAAGCGGTTCTGGAGGATCGCCTCCGCCTGCTCCCCTGTGGCCGAGTACTTGCCCACGAGCTGGTCGAAGGTCGATTGCGAGTCGAGCATGAGCGCGTGCAGCTCGCCTCCGGCCGGCGCCGAGCCGTCGGCGTCCCATCGCTCGCGCGCGATCGGATGCGCCGTGTTCGACAGCTCTTCGAGACCGAGCGTGTTGGCCAGGCGCTTGGCCGGGTCGATCGTGACCACGACCACGCGACGGCCGCGTCGCGCGCCCTCGATCGCGAAGGCGGCCGCGGTCGTGGTCTTGCCCACCCCGCCGGTGCCGCAGCACACGAGCACGTGGCGCGCATCGAGCAGCGCCGCCGCGGTGTCGCTCACGAGGCGAGCGGCACGTCGAGCGCGGCGACGCCCTCCGTGAACGCGTCGGCGAGCGCGTCGACGTCACCCGGACCGAGCTCGGTGTCGAACAGGTAGGGAAGCCGTATCTGGGGCAGTGGCAGGCGCTGCGCGAGCCGCGCGCACTGGTGCACCTGGCGGGCGTGCCAGTCGGCACGGAAGCGCGCCGCGTCGGCCAACGCGTGCAGCTCGGCCCCGTCGATCGCGGCGCCGTCGACGGGGGTGCGCGCGGCGTCCACGGCGGTGTCGAGGCTCGCGCCGGTCGCCAACGCGGGCACGCAACCGTTCACGACGACGGGACCGAGCGCCACCCCGGCCCGGTCCTCGATCGCGAACGCGGTGTCGACGAGCTCGTTCACCGGCGTCTCCTCGGGGACGGTGACGAGCAGCACGCGGCACCGATCGGGATCGCCGAGGAGGTCCACGACCTCGGTCGCCTGCTTCCGGATCGGCCCGACGCGCACGGCGTCGAGGAGGCCCCGTGCCGACATGAGGAAGCTCACCGCGTGCCCGGCCGCGGGCGCGTCGATGACGAGCAGGTCGGCCGTCCCGCTCCGCTCGAGCTGCTTGACCTTCCCGAGCACGAGGATGTCCTTCATTCCCGGTACTGCGGTGGCGACCACGTCGAGCACGCCGGTCGCGGCCAGGCGCCGCGAGATCCGCCGCAGCCCGCGTTCCTCCAGGTACTCCACCAGCGCCTCGTCGGGCGTGAGCGTGCGGGCGCGCAGGCCAGGGCGCAGCTCGGCCTCGGCGTAGGTGAGGGGCGGCCGGTCGAAGCACGCCGCGAGCCCCGACTTGCCCTCCACCTCCACCACGAGCACGCGGAGGCCGGTCCGGTTTGCAGCCGCGGCCAGCGCCGCCGTTACCGTCGTCTTGCCGACCCCGCCCTTGCCCGCCACGATCACGACCTTGGAGGCCGCGCAGAAGCGCCCGAGATCCATGGCCCACGATGCTACGGGAGGCTCCATCGCACGAATCGTGCGCCGCGGCGTCGTCGTCGTCGTCGTGACCATCGCGCTCGTCGCCGCGGCGAACGCCACCGGTGCCGACGCGGCGTCGAGCGCGCGCGGCGGCATCGACGTGGTGACGGTCGAGGGCTACTTCACCCCCCCGAACCAGTCCCTGGTCGAGGACTCCATCGCGCAGGCCAACGCGCAGCACGCGACCTTGCTCGTCTTCCAGCTCACGTCGCCCGGCACCATCGACGCCAACGTCGACGGCATCGTGCGCGCCATCGACCGATCGAAAGTGCCCGTCGCGGTATGGATCGGTCCGTCGGGGTCCGACGCCAAGGGTGCCGCCGCGCTGTTCCTCGAGGCCGCGCACCTCGCGTACGTGTCGCCGAACTCCGGTGCCGGACCCGCCCAGCCACTCCAGCTCGACGACCCCGCGGCGAGCACCGAGCGCGGGGTGGCGGCGCGCTTGGCGTCCCTCGCGAGCCGTCGCGGGCGGAACCCGGACGGCGCGCGTCGGCTCGCGGGGAACCGGCTCGGTTCGTCCGAGGCGGCGCGGGTCGGCGCCACCGACGGCGTCCGGCCGACGATCGGAGAGCTCGTCGTGCGCCTCGACGGCAAGACCGTGCACACCGCCGCGGGTGACGTGAAGCTCTCGACCGCCAAGGTCGTGGGCACCGGTCGCGACCGGCGGCGCCAGCCCAACCAGGAGGTGCGGTTCAGCCGCCTGGGCCTCGGCGGTCAGGTGCTGCAGCGCCTCATCGACCCGTCGATCGCGTACTTCCTGATCGTGGCGGCCCTGGCCCTGATCGTCTTCGAGTTCTACACCGCGTCGATCGGGCTCGCCGGTCTGGTGGGCGCGCTGTGCGCGATCGGCGCGTTCGTCGGCTTCTCCCATCTCCCGGTGCACGCCTGGGCCGTGGCGCTGCTGCTGCTCTCGGCGTTCGGCTACGCGATCGACGTGCAGGCGGGGAGCCTCGGCGTGTGGACGGTCATCGCCACGGTCGCGCTCGGTGTGGGGTCGTTCTGGCTGTACGGCGGGTCCGCCGATATCCGGCCCCCGTGGTGGGTGCTGATGCTGGTGGCCGGCGGGATGCTCCTGTTCATGCTCGGTGCGATGACGGCGATGGTGCGGTCGCGGTTCTCGACGCCCACGGTCGGACGGGAGGGCATGGTCGGCGCCACCGGCACCGCCGAGGTCGCGGTCGATCCCGACGGGGTCGTGGTGATCCGGGGCGCGCGCTGGCGGGCCCACACGAACCGCGCGACTCCGATCGCCGAGGGCGACGACGCGAGGGTGGTGGCCGTCGACGGCCTCGTCCTCGAGGTGGAGCCGCTCGAGGGCGGGGCCCGGGACTACCGGGACCGCGCCCGGCGCTCCTGACCCGTTTCCCCACGAGCCACTTGTGCCGGTGCGCGGCCGGGGCTAGGTTCCGCGCCGAGTGTCCGAGGACCGGGAGAGGGGGGTTCCGTGACCGTCCGCACCCTCGACACGTGGCGCGCCCGCGCGGCGTGCCGCGGTCCCGAGACCGCGCTCTTCTTCCCTCCCAACGTGGCCGAGCGCAAGGACGAGCGCGACGCACGCGAGAGTCGCGCCAAGGCGATCTGCGCCGGCTGCGCCGTCCGTCGCGAATGTCTCGACTACGCGCTCGGCGTCGGCGAGATGCACGGCATCTGGGGCGGGCTGAACGAAGCCGAGCGCCGAGGCCTGATGGAGTCGACGTACAGCTGATCGGTGGGCCGGTCGCTCTCAGGTACCCGCCTACAATGACCAGGTGAGTTGCCGCGTCGAGGGTGAGTGAGATGCCCGATCTCACCCCCGGAGTTGCGAGCGCGCTGTCACCTCTCGTGCGCCGGATCGTGGCCCCCAATCCGGGCCCGTTCACCGGGGCCGGCACCAACACCTATCTCGTCGGCATCGACGAGGTAGCGGTGATCGATCCCGGACCCGACGACAAGAGCCACATCGACGCCATCATCGGCGCGTCGATGCGGGAGCGCGTCCGGTGGGTCCTGCTCACGCACACCCATCCCGACCACGTTCCCGGGACCGCCCGCCTGGTGAAGGCGACCGGTGCCGAGGTGCTCGCGTTCGGTCGGCGCTCCGACAAGAACAACCCGATCGTGCCCGACCGCGCCATCGGCGAGGGCGACACGATCGAGGGCACCGAATTCGGCCTCGAGGTGCTCCAGACCCCGGGGCACGCGCCGAACCACCTCTGCTTCCTCCTCGAGGAGGAGCGCGCGCTGTTCACCGGCGACACCGTGCTCGACGGCACGTTCTCGGTCGTGAACCCGGCGCGGGGTGGTGACATGGCGGTCTACCTCGCAACGCTCGCGCGCCTCGAGCGGCTCCGCCTGTCGCGCCTGTACCCGGGCCACGGCGACGTGATCGAGGAGCCGCGCGCCCGAATCCAGGAGTACATGGCGCACCGGCAGGACCGCGAGAAGCAGATTCTGAAGCTGCTCAAGGCCGGTCCGCTCCGGGTCAACGAGATCGTGGCGCTCGCCTATGCCGACGTCGAGCTCTCGCCGAAGCTCGAGGAGGCGGCGGGCTGGCAGGTGCACGCGCACCTGCTCAAGCTGAAGGCCGAGGGCAAGGTCGTCGGCACGTCGGTGAAGTCGGTCTGGAAGCTCGCCTGACCCGGCCGGGCGCGCCGCCTGCGGTCACCGGGCGTCGCCGACGGCCCCCTCGAGCAGGTCGAGCATCCGGGCGGTGCACCCGCTCATCTCGATGGGCGGGAGGAGCTCGGTGGCGAGCCGCGCCGCGAGGTCGCGGAACCCCGCGCCTGCCGCGCCGTCCGGGTCGGTGAGCGTCACCGGCGCGCCGAGGTCGCCGCCGGCCGCCACGGCCGTCTCGATGGGGATCCGGGCCACGAGGGGCGCGCCGATCTCGGCTGCGAGCTGCTCGCCGCCCCCGGAGCCGAAGACTGCGAGGCGGGTGCCGTCCGGCGTGACGAGCTCGCTCATGTTCTCTACCACGCCGAGCACCTTCATGTACGAGCGCCGGGCCATGTCGGCCACCCGAGCGGCCACCTTCTGCGCTGCGAGCGCCGGGGTCGTCACCACGAGCATCTCGGCCTGCGGCAGCATCCGCGCCAGGCCCATCTGGATGTCACCGGTGCCCGGCGGCATGTCGACGAGGAGGTAGTCGAGGTCGTCGCCCCACCGCACGTCGGTGAGGAACTGCTCGAGCGCCCTGGTGAGGATGAGCCCGCGCCACATGAGCGCGGTCGCCTCGTCGTCGACGAGGAAGCCCATCGACACCACGCGCAGCTCGCCGGCCACGCCGTGCTCACCGGGGACCGGCAGGACGTGGGGCGTGATCTTGCCGTCGCTGCCGCCGAGGCGGCCCTCGATGCCGAGCATCCGCGGCACGCTGAACCCCCAGATGTCGGCGTCGAGCACGCCGACGGTGAGCCCACGGGCCGCGAGGGCCACCGCGAGGTTCACGGTGACCGAAGACTTGCCGACACCGCCTTTGCCGCTCGCGACCGCCACGACCCGGGTGGTCGACGGCACCTCCGTGGGCGCAGCCTCCTCGCGGGCGTTCCAGCGGGCCCGTTGCATCGCCGCCCGCTTCTGCTCCTGGTTCATCTCCGCGTACTCGACGGTGACGTCGCTGACGCCGGGCAGGCCCCGCACCTTCGACTCGACGTCGCGCTTGATCTGGGTGCGCAGCGGGCACCCGGCGGTGGTCAGCGCGACCCGCACCCGCACCTGGCCGTGGGCGTCGACGGTGATGTCGTCGACCATGCCGAGGTCGACGATGCTGGCGTGGAGCTCGGGGTCGATGACCCCGGCCAGGGCGCGCCGCACTTCGCCGGCGTCGGGCGCCGGGCCGGCCTGGGGCGCGTGGACGGGCGCTCCGGGGTCGTCGGGGTCGGGGGAGTAGATGGTGATGGTGGGGCTCCCGGTCCGTAGGTTGGCGTGTCATTGATAAATACAGGCTCGATCTTGAAAATATGCCCGCCGCGGGCTACCGTCAATCCGGAGCGTCTGGAAATGCAGACACCGGCGAGAGAGCGGCGGGACGCGGCGTGGACCAGCTGGCGGTGCTGAAGGCACTGGGCGACGAGACCCGGTACGCGATGTACGAGGAGCTCGCCCGGTCCACCGCGGCCATGTCGGCGCAGGATCTCGCCGATCGCCTCGGCCTGCACCCCAACACGGTTCGGCTGCACCTCGACCGCCTGCGCGAGGCGGGTCTGGTCGACGTGGAGCCGGTCCACCGCGGCACCGTCGGGCGGCCCCAGCACCTCTACTTCCTCGCCGCCGGGGCGCCCGGTCTCGGGTTCGACCCGCCTGCCCACGCGCTGCTCGCGGGACTGCTCGCCGCGCTGGCGGAGGGCGTCGGCGCCGAGGCCGACGACGCGGTGCGCACCGGCACCGTATGGGGACGCGAGGCCGGCCGGCGCACCCGCACGCAGAGCTGCGTCCGCGCACTGGAGGGCGAGCTCACGCGTCTCGGCTTCGAGCCCGCGCTCGAGCCGTCACCGTCGGGAGACGACCGCACCGCGCGCGTCGAGTTCCTCCACTGTCCGTTCCGGGAGCTGGCCGAGGCCTATCCCGAGCTGGTCTGCAACCTCCACCGCGGCCTGTGTGAAGGTGTGGTCGAGGCGGTCGGAGGGGGAAGTATCGAGGAGTTCGCGACGTTGTACGACAGCGAGCCTTGTCACGTCACCGTGGGCCTCGGGTATCCTGAGGTCGTCGAGTCCGGGCTCGCGGCTGATCGGTAGAGCTGGCAGTCTCGGAGTCGGTCGTAGTCGGTAGGAGGTCCGATGTTCTCCGTCCAGGATGCAAGCATGGTCTTCACCCTCACCGACGCCGCCGCGGCGAAGGTGCGGACCCTCATCGAGGCCGAGGGCAACCCCGACCTCGTGCTCCGCGTCGCGGTGCGTCCGGGAGGGTGCTCGGGCCTGAGCTACGAGATGTTCTTCGACTCCGACGTCGCCGACGACGACATCCGTACCGAGTACCGCGGTGTCACCGTGGTGATCGATTCCGCGAGCGCTCCGCACCTCGGTGGTGCCGAGCTCGACTACCGCGACGGTCTGCAGGACTCCGGGTTCGCGATCACGAACCCGAACGCGACCCGCACGTGCGGGTGCGGCCAGTCATTCTCCTGAGCTCCTGACCTGCGCGGCCCGGCGGTCGCCGGGTCGCCCCGGTCGAAGTTGTCCCGCGTCGAGGCGCCCGACCTGCGAGGAGAGCGATGACCCCCATACTTCCCCCGAGGCCTCCCGACGAGTGGGGGCCCGGACAAGCGCCCGCGCCTTCGTACGTGCCACCTTCCTGGGTCACCCCCCCGCCCAACGAGCCCGCTCCCGAGCCGGAGGCCCCGGCGCCGCCCGCTCGCACGCCCGCGCCGACGAGAAAGCGCGCGGCGAAGAAGACGCCGGCGAAGAAGACGGCGGCCAAGAAGCGCGTAGCGAAGAAGGCTCCGGCCAACAAGCGCGCGGCGAAGAAGGCGGCGGCCAAGAGGCGCACCGTCAAGAAGGCGCCGGCCAAGAAGCGCGCGGCGAGGAAGACGATGGCGCGCACGCCGGTGAAGCGCACTGCGGCGAAGCGGGCCGCGGCGAAGCGGACGGCGCCGGCGAAGAAGCGCGTCACCAAGAAGCGCACCGCGAAGAAGCCGACGGCGCGCAAGCCGGTGAAGCGCACCGCGACGAAGCGGACCGCGACGAAGAGGAAGGCACCGGCCCGCAAGGCGCCCGCGCGCAAGGCCGCGCGCAGGCGGCGTTGAGCGCTACTGCACCAGGCCGTCCAACAGCGTCTTCATCTCCTTCCCACCGAACGCGCCGTCGATGCGCGACTTGATGGTGCCGGTCGCGTCGATCCCGAACAGCCACGGCTCGGAGGCGAGTCCCCATGCGTCGACGGTGGGCACGAGGTCGGTGCCGGTCAGCGACTTGTAGATCTCGATGTGCACGAAGTCGACGCGGTCCGCGTACGGCGCCTCGAGTCGGAGCAGCTCGTCGAGCACCGGCCCGCAGTACTGCGACTGGCACCGCGCGGGGGTCGCGAACAGCGCCGCCACCGGCCGCCCCGCACCGATCACCGTCGAGAGCGACTGCGTGTGCAAGGGGCACGCGGGCTGACGGGTGCAGATGGGGTTCACGCCGAGCGTGTCGGCCGTGGTCGGTGAAGCGGCCCGAGGGGCCGCCTGACCCACGACGGGCGCCGTCGCCTGTGCGTTGACCTGCAACGCGAACTTGACCTTCTTCCCGGCGACCGACGCTTCCGCCCGCCATGCGCCTGCCTCGTCGAGCACAGGCGTGGTCACGTAGACCCCGCGCCCCTTCGGGAGGCCGGCGCGGTCGAGCGGGGCGGGCACCGTCGGCGTCCATCGGCCCCCGGGGCTGCGGAACCGGATCTTCGCCGCGGGTCCGCTCACGAACCGGATGCCGTCGGGGCTCCCCTGCTCGAGCACGAAGACGAAACGCTGAGGCTGCGACGAGGCGTAGAGGTCGCTCGAGAGGACGAACGCCCCGACCGGGTAGCTGGCCGCGCCGGCTGCGGATTCCGGGAGCGCTGACGCGACGACGAGCCCGCCCGCGGCGGCCAACCCGGCCCCCAGAAAGCTCCGCCGCGACAGCGCGTCCGGGCGCGGGGTGTCGGGAGCCATCCCCCTATCCTGCCCTCCGGAGGTCGCGGTGTCGGATCGGGTCGTGTTCACGTGCAACGACGCGCCCGTCGACCTCGCGTGCGAGGCCGGGGAGTCCCTTCTGACCGTCCTGCGGGAGCGCCTCGGCCTGGTCTCGGTGAAGGACGGCTGCGCTCCCCAGGGTCAGTGCGGGTGCTGCACCGTGCTCGTGGACGGCGAGCCGCGGGTCGCCTGCGTCACCCCCGTGAGCCGGGTGTCGGGGCGGTCGGTCACCACCGTCGACGGGCTCGCCGCGTCCGAGCGCGAATCCCTGGCCGGGGTGTTCGCGGCTTCGGGCGGGTCCCAGTGCGGCTTCTGCACGCCCGGGATCCTCGTACGGGCGGCGTGGCTCCGCGCCCGCGGCAAGACCCGCCCGGTCGACGTCGACCGGGCGCTGGCCGCGCACCTCTGCCGGTGCACCGGCTGGCAGACCATTCACGAGGCGCTCGACGCGCTCGCCGCGCCGGGGGCGGGCGCGCCAGGGGCAGGCGCGCCGGGTCGCCCGCCCGAACCGGCATCGCGGCGGGCCGCGCTCGAGGGTGGGACCGCCCAGGCCGTCGGCGCTGCCATCGCGCTCGGTGCGGGAGGCTTCGCCGACGACGCCGCGCCCCGGGATGCGCTGGTGGCGGTGCCGCTTCCCCCCGGCTCCTCGGCGGCGTCGGTCGACGCCGTCGGACTGCAGTGGGTGGTGGGCGACACGCTCGCCACGGCGCGCGCGCTCGCGGGCAACGTGCAGGGCCGGCGCACCACGGTGGTGGGAGCGCCGCCGTTGGATCTGCCGGACCTACCGCCCGGCGGCGTCCGCCTCGCGACCTCCTGGGTGGAGCCTGCGTACCTCGAGCCCGATGCGTCGTGGTGCGCGCCCGGCGGCGAGCCCGCGTCGCCGCTCGCCAACGGAGGGGCGTTCGGTGGCAAGGTCGGGTCGCCGGCGCCGGGTGCGGCACGCGAGCTCGCCGACCGGCTCGGCGTCACGGTCAGGGTCGTGTTCGCGCGGGAGGACGTCGTGCGCCTGGGCCCCAAGCGGCCGCCGATCTCGGCCTCGGCCCGCTACGTCGACGGCACCGTCGTGGTCGACGGGCTCGTCGCGGGCGATGCCGCCCCGTTCCGCGACCCGGTGCGCTGGCCCTACCGCGTCGCGGAACGCGGCGAGTGGTCGACTGTCGTCATCGCGGGGCCGGCAACCTCGCGCGACCTGCGCGCCGTCGGTCTCGCCGAGCGCGCGGTGCTGCTCGAGGGCGCGCTCGACGAAGCGGGAGTCGACCGCGCCGCACTCGTCGACGACGACCGCGCCGCGACCGTCCTGCTCGACGCGTGCATGCGCGCGCCAGGGGGCGCGCTGGCCGGCGCGCGCGTCTCGGTGGACGAGCGCGGCGCGATCGGCGCGGTGCACGTACGGGTGGCGGCGGGCGACCCGCTCGACGAAGTCGTACTGCGTTCGTATGCGATCGGTGCCGCACACATGGCGCTCGGGTGGGTGCTCTCCGAGTCCCTCACCGTCGACCGCGACACCGGCGCCGTCCACGACCTGACCATCCGGTCGTTCGGCATCATCCGTGCCCAGGCCGTGCCGCCGATCACGGTCGAGATCATCGACGAGCCGGGCGCCGCGCTCCCACGAGCGTCCGACGCCGTGTTCGCGGCGGTCGCCGCCACCACGTGGAACGCGGTCGCTCGCGCCGAGGGGGTGCGACCCGACACCTTCCCGGCGGCCGAGACCCGCGCCGCCCGGCGGCTACGCGGCTGAAGCGGCTGGTCGAGGCGCGGCTTCGCCGGTCTTCGCTCGCATCATGAGGATGCTGGTCGCCAGCACCCACAGCAAGAACCCGATGAATCCGGCAAAGCCGGCGAAGAAGATGGCGTCCTTGTCGGTCGCCGTCGCCGCGGCGCCCACGATCGCCACCAGTGAGACCAGTGCCCCGAACCAGCCGAGCAGGCGCGGAAGCGCGTTGGTGCGGAGCACCACGACCGAGACCGAGCCCACGAAGACGACAATGCCGATCAGGGTGGCGCTCGTGAGCGCCCCGGTCAACACGTAGAAGAACTTGAGACCTTGCGCACCGATGAAGTTCCGCTCCAACGCGACCGCGCCAACGGCGACACCACCGATCGTCGCCATGGCGGCCGCGAACACGGCGCCGGCGAAGGCGGACACGGTGAGTCGGGGGGACCCGCCCTCATTGACCCGCATCAGGCGCCACACCGATCCGAGCCACCACAGCAGGGGGATGACGGCGAGCGCGCCGATGTAGCCGGCCCATTGGACGGCGTCGTGGTGGTCGGCGAAGTACTTCACGATCTTGCCGACGCCGTCACTCGGTTTCGGCGGCGAGCCAGGGATGAAGGCGGCCACCGCCACCAACACTACGAACAGGATGCCGCCCCAGTTCGCGGCGCGCTCCCACTTCGAGTCGTCCACGGAAACCCCCGAGTGCCGGCGCGTGAGCGCCCCCCGAACCGGCGCGTGAGCGCCTTCCGGGATGGTGCGCCCCGGATCGGGTGATTGCAAGGATTGCGAGAGACTGCGAGCCCGCGGGTCGCGAGCTAGGGTCGTGCTGTGGCCGCCGGAGGCATCCTCATCGCGCTGGCGATGCTGCTCGCGCTGCCGGTCGCGATCATGCTGGTCGGCGCGCTGTGGAGCGCGTTGGCGGGCTGGGTCCTCACCGACGACGTCGAACGGCGGGCGTCGCCCGGGTAACGACGCTTCAGCGGTTCGCCGGCGACCACCGCGGTGCCCCGAAGCGGTAGCCGACCGAGCGGACGGTCTGGATCAGGCTGGCGTGCTCTTCGCCGAGCTTCGCCCGCAGTCGGCGGACGTGCACGTCGACGGTGCGCGCGCCGCCGTAGTACTCGTAGCCCCACACGCGCGAGAGCAGCTGCTCGCGCGTGAACACCTTGCCCGGATGGGTGGAGAAGAACTTCAGCAGCTCGTACTCCATGTACGTGAGGTCGAGCGGTCGCCCACCGAGCCCGGCCTGGTAGGTCTCGAGGTTGAGCAGCAGGTCGCCGTACTCGACCACTTCCGGTCCGCTCCCGCGTCCACTGCGGAAGAAGAGGTGCCGCAGGCGCGCCTCGAGCTCCTTCTGGTGGAATGGGCTGAGGCAGAAGTCGTCGAACAGGTCCTCGCGCATCTCCAGCTCGGTGAGTTGGCGGCCCGAGATCAGCAACAGCACCGGCTCGAGCGAGCTGTCGCGACGTCGCAGCGACCGGCAGATCCCGAACGCCCCCTCGGGGTCCTCGTCGGCGCACACGACTGCGCCACCCCAACCGTCGACAGGCTCGGCCTGGGTCGCGATGGACGCGTTGGCAACCGCCTTCCAGGCGTAGCCGGCCAGATCGAGGGTCTGCACCAGGAGCGGAGGCGGTGGATCGGGGAAGACGAGAAGTGGTTCCGAGCTCATGTGGATCCGAGGTAGCGGTCGACCTCCCACGGGCTCACGTGGGCCTTGTAGTCGAGCCATTCTTTGCGCTTGTTGCGGATGAAGTAGTCGAACACGTGCTCGCCGAGGGCCTCGGCGACCAGCTCCGATCCTTCCATCACCTCGATGGCCTCCGCCAGGCTCTGCGGCAATGCGCCGATCGACTCGGCCGCTCGCTCCTCGGGCGTCATCTCGTAGATGTTGTTGGTCGCCTCGGGAGGCAGCTGGTACCCCTGTTCGATGCCCTTGAGCCCTGCGGCGAGCATCACGGAGAACGCCAGGTAGGGGTTGCACGCGGGGTCCGGAGACCGGAACTCGATGCGCGTGGAGCTCTCGCCCTTGCCCTTCTTGGGCACCGGGACGCGGACCAGCGCCGACTCGTTGTTGCGCGCCCAGCACACGTACACCGGTGCCTCGTACCCCGCGATCAAGCGCTTGTAGGAGTTGACGGTCTGGTTGGTGACGGCCGTGATCTCCCGTGCATGCTTCAACAGCCCGGCGATGAACGCCTTGCCGATCTTCGACAGTCCGTACTCGTCCGACGGGTCGTGGAAGGCGTTGACATCGCCTTCGAAGAGGGACAGGTGTGTGTGCATTCCCGAGCCGAAGGCACCCTCGATCGGCTTCGGCATGAACGTCGCGTAGACACCGAGATCCGTCGCCACCTGCTTCACCACGAGGCGGAACGTCATCACGTTGTCGGCCATGGTGAGGGCATCGGTGTAGCGGAGGTCGATCTCGTGCTGGCTGGGACCGATCTCGTGGAAGCTGTACTCGACGGGGATGCCCATGGCCTCGAGCGTCACCACCGTCTGACGGCGGAGCTCGCTCACCATGTCGAGCTGGGTGAGGTCGAAGAAGCTCGCGTGGTCGAGTGGCACCGGCGCCGCCGGCGACTCGAACACGTAGAACTCCATCTCGGGCGCCGCATAGAGCGTGAAGCCCTTCTCCCGTGCGCGCTCCACGTTGCGCTTCAGCACGTAGCGCGGATCGCCCTCGAACGGCTCCTCGGTGAGATGGCGCACGTCGCAGAACATGCGCGCCACCGGCGCATCGTTGCCGCGCCACGGCACGATCTCGAACGTGTTCGGGTCGGGCACCGCGAGCATGTCCGATTCCTGCACGCGGCTGTAGCCCTCGATGGCGGATCCGTCGAAGGTCATGCCCTCCTCGAGCGCGGTCTCGAGCTCCGCGGGAGTGATGGCGAAGCTCTTGAGCGCCCCGAGCACGTCGGTGAACCACAGCCGCACGAAGCGCACGCCGCGCTCCTCGACGGTACGCAGGACGTAGTCGAGCTGCTGCTGCATGGGCCCAGTGTACGGACGCTCTGCGTGGTCACCCGCGGCCGGACCGGGGCAGTAACACGGCGTTCACATTCGGGAAAAGGGGCCGAAATCCCATGGTGCGAGCGTGCCCGGCGGCGGGAGGGGCCGAAGGCGGCGCGGCGCGACGTGACCACGTAGGCTCCCGCCGGCGCCGGCCCGATTCCGCCGTGCGACCCGTTCGAGATCCGTGTGCACCGAGGGCCGAGACGGCCGAGAAAGGCGGTACAGAAGTGGCCACTCCCAACGACGTGCTGAAGACGCTGTCGGACGAGGGTGTCGACATCGTCGACGTCCGCTTCTGCGACCTCCCGGGCCTGATGCAGCACTTCTCCGTCCCGGCGCACGAGCTCACCGAGGACGCGTTCGAGGACGGTCTCGGATTCGACGGCTCGTCGATCCGCGGCTTCCAGGAGATCCAGGAGTCCGACATGCTCCTGGTCCCCGATCCCGACACCGCGATCATCGACCCGTTCACCCAGCACAAGACGCTGAACATCAACTGCTTCGTCCGGGACCCCGTCACCGGTGAGCCCTACACGCGCGACCCGCGCTACATCGCGAAGAAGGCGGAGGACTACCTCAAGGGCACCGGTATCGCCGACACCGCGTACTTCGGTCCCGAGGCGGAGTTCTACATCTTCGACTCCGTGCGCTTCGACCAGAACCAGTTCTCGGGCTACTACTTCCTCGACTCGGTGGAGGGCGTGTGGAACTCCGGTCGTGAGTTCGAGCTCGACGGGTCGCCGAACCTCGCGTACAAGCCGAGGTACAAGGAGGGCTACTTCCCCGTCCCGCCGATGGACCAGTACCAGGACCTACGGTCCGAGATGATCCTGACGCTCGAGAGCGTCGGCGTGCCGATTGAGGTGCAGCACCACGAGGTCGGCACCGCGGGCCAGGCCGAGATCGACATGCGCTTCGACTCGCTCGCGGCGATGGCCGACAAGCTCATGCTCTACAAGTACGTGATCAAGAACGTGGCCCGCCTTGCGGGCAAGTCGGTCACGTTCATGCCCAAGCCGATCTTCCAGGACAACGGTTCCGGCATGCACGTGCACCAGTCGCTCTGGAAGGGCGGCGAGCCGCTCTTCTTCGACGAGAAGGGGTACGCGGGGCTGTCCGACATCGCGCGCTGGTACATCGGCGGGCTGCTGACGCACGCGCCGTCCCTCCTCGCGCTCACCAACCCCACGACGAACTCGTACAAGCGCCTCGTGCCGGGCTACGAGGCTCCGGTCAACCTCGTGTACTCGCAGCGGAACCGCTCCGCCGCGGTGCGCATCCCGCTCTACTCGAAGAGCCCGAAGGCCAAGCGGCTCGAGTTCCGCTGTCCCGACCCCTCCTGCAACCCGTACCTCGCGTTCTCGGCGCTGCTCATGGCCGGTCTCGACGGCATCCAGAACCGCATCGAGCCGCCGACGCCCGTCGACCGCGACCTCTACGACCTGCCGGCGGAGGAGCTCGCGAAGGTGCCGCAGGTGCCCGGCTCGCTCCCCGAGGTGCTCGACGCGCTCGAGTCCGACCACGAGTTCCTGCTCGCGGGCGGTGTGTTCACACCCGACGTGATCGAGACCTGGATCGAGTACAAGCGCGACAACGAGGTCGACGCCCTCCGCCTCCGCCCGCACCCGTGGGAGTTCTACCTCTACTACGACATCTAGGACACCAACTTGCGTCGCTACAACGGAAATAATCCGTTCAAGTGACGCGAGTTCGGGCGAGTTCGCCGCCCGTCCTCGCGCTCGCCGTGTTCCGGCGCGGTTCCCGCCGCGTAGGGTGCCTCGCGACGCGAGGAGCGTTGCGATGCCGAGAAAGGCGGAGGTCCCCGACGACCGCACCGTGACGCCCGAGGAGCTGGAGCAGGTCACGAGCGCGAACGCGTCGGGCAAGGTCCCCGTCGTGTTCGTGCACGGCCTCTGGCTGCTCCCTTCGAGCTGGGACCGCTGGGCGGAGCTCTTCGAGCAGGCCGGGTACCGCGCGCTGAGCCCGGGATGGCCCGATGATCCCGACACCGTCGCTGACGCAACGGCGCATCCCGAGGTGTTCGCGCGCAAGTCGATCGGTGACATCGCCGACCACTACGACGCCATCGTCCGCAAGCTCGACCGCAAGCCCGCGGTGATCGGCCACAGCTTCGGTGGGCTCCTCACCCAGATCATCGCCGG
Source organism: uncultured Bifidobacteriaceae bacterium (assembly GCA_964505725.1). Taxonomy (GTDB): domain Bacteria; phylum Actinomycetota; class Acidimicrobiia; order IMCC26256; family DASPTH01; genus CAVRJC01. The sequence goes on from CAZDJK010000074.1 coordinate 20,170, forward strand.
GCGTGGCCTCGCGGCGGTGTCGGTCGCCATCGACCCCGCGCCGTTCCGGGGCGTGCTGCCGCTGCCGGTCTCAGCGCTGCGCTGGGCGTCGGCGGTGCTGAAGAACCCCGCCAACCGCCACCGGGCCGTCCCGTTGACCTTCGAGCAGAGTTCCGCTACGCGTTCACGAACCGGTGACGGAGGACGAAGCGCGCGAGCTCTACGACCAGTACGCGGTGCCGGGCTCGGGTGAGCCGATCTTCCAGGCCGCGGCCGCGAACCTGAACCCGTGGACCGAGGCGAAGGTCGACGGCAAGAACCCCGAGCGGGGGCCGCAGCTCATCATCTCCGGTGAGCTCGACCACACGGTGCCGCCGGCGATCGCCAACGCGTCCTACAAACGCGAGGCGCGCAAAGAGGCCGTCACCGAGATCGTGGAGATGAAGGGTCGCGGGCATTCCCTCACCATCGACAGCGGGTGGCGCGAGGTCGCCGACACCGCGCTCGCGTCCGTGCAGCGCTTCGCGTAGTCGGTGAGCCCACTCGTCGGCGGGTAGGTCACGAGCGACTGCAGCTGCCCCGCTCGAGGGGTCGTTAGTATGCGCGCGACCACGCAGATCGGAGGAGGGGCGTCATGATCGATGCCGACGACACCGGGACGATCGACTGGTTCGTCATCGAATTCCCGGGCGGCAAGGAGTTGAACGGCGAGCTCGTGCCGCCGCTGCTCGATCTCGTGGATCGACGCTTGATCCGCGTGCTCGACGCGCTCATCCTCATCAAGGGCGCGGACGGCTCGCTCGAGACGAAGACCAGCCAGGATCTCGACCCGGAGGAGGTCGGGAACCTCGGGGAGCTCGCGGGTGCGTCGTCGGGACTGATCGACGACGAGGACGCGGCAGCGGTGGGGGAAGTGCTCGAGCCCGGAGTAGCGGCGCTGCTCGTCGTGTACGAGAACCTGTGGTCGTTGCCGTTCGCCCGGGCGATCCGCAACGCCGGCGGGCAGCTCGCGGCCAGCGGCCGCATACCGGTCCAGGCGATCCTGGCGCGGCTCGACGCGCTCGGGGCCTGAGGGAAGGACGAAAACGATGGGACTTCTCCGTGGCGTTGCACGCACCGCCGTGGTCGCCGGCACCGCTACGGCGGTGAGCAACCGGGTCTCCCGCCGGCAGGCGAACCGCTGGTCCCAGTCGGACCAGTCGTCCTACGAGCAGCAGCAGGCCTCCGCGCAGCAGCAGGCGTACGCCGAGCCGCCGCCCGCGCCGGCTCCGGCCGAGGACAACACGCTCGATCAGCTCGCCAAGCTCGGACAGCTCCACCAGAGCGGTGTGCTGACCGACGAGGAGTTCGCCGCGCAGAAGGCCAAGATCCTCGGCACCTAGCGCGCCCGCGCTCACGCTGCGCCCGAACGCCAACTTGCGTCACTGCAAAGGGCCGCCCGGCCTGAGCGACGCAAGTTTGGGTGGGCTCCTCACCCAGTCGGGTCGGCTCAGGAGACGAAGCCGTACGCCATGGCGTACAGCAACGCGGTCAGCGACAGCCCGTCCCGCACCTCGTTGTCGCGAACCAGCCGGCGTACGGTCCCGGCGCTCACCCATTCGACGCGCTCGGCCTCACCCGGGTCCGCCGGCGGGCCGCGGTGCGTCGCGCCGTCGGCGAGGAAGCAGTGGAACACCTGGTCGGTGAGCCCGTTCGTCGGCTGGTAGGTCACGAGCGGGCGGAGGGTTCCGGGCTCCCAGCCGGTCTCCTCCAGCGTCTCGCGGTGCGCGGCCTCCTCGGCGGACTCTCCGGGATCGATGCGGCCCGCCGGGATCTCCCAACCCCAGGTGTCGGTGATGAACCGGTGCCGCCACAGGAGCAGCACGCCGCGGTGGGGGTCGGACACGACGGTGCCCGCAGCCTTGTTCGGCATGCGCACCACGTGGTGCTCGAACCGCTCTCCGCCCGGGATCTCGACGTCTACCAGCGTCAGCCGGAGCCACTCGCTCTCGTAGATCGGTCGTTCACCGTGCACCGTCCACCGCATCGGGCCAAGGTAGGCGGACCTCCGCCCGTGGGCTCACGCGGCGGGGATCACCCCTCGCTCACGGAGCGCGGCGATCTGCTCGTCCGTGCGACCGAGCTCGCGCAGGACCGCCTCGGTGTCGGCGCCGAGCAGCGGCGCACCGGGAGCGACGCCCGGCGTGCGTGAAAGCGTCGACAGCGGCTTCATGCGTAGGTAGTCGCCGACTACCGGGTGCGTCTGCTCCGTGACCATGTCGAGCACCTTGCCCAGCGCGTCGTCGCCCTCCATGATCCTCGCCTCCGACGGGCCGTCCTCGACGACCACGCACGCCACGTCGACCGCGGTGAGGTCCTTCTCCCAGTCGTGCGCACTGCGCTGCGCGAAGGCAGCCCCGAGCGCGCGCGCGAGGTCGTCGTCGGAACCGGGGTCGCCGACGCCGTGCGCCGACATCACCTCGAAGAGGGCGTTGCGCTCGCGCTCGGCTAGGGCGGCGAGGAACACCCAGCCCTCGGCGGTCTCGTACAGCCGGTACAGCGGACCGAACCCGAGCACGTCGATGTCGACCGCCGGCGCGTCGGCGCGGCCCTCGTACGCGATCATGTCCTCCGACAGCGTGTGCGCCATCGTGTTCATCATCGTGGTGAGCATCGACTGCGCGGGTGCACCGCGCTTGTGCGCGAGCAGTCCGAGCAGCATCCCCGTCGCCACGCCGAGCGACGACAGCGAATCGGGGTTGGAGCCGCTCATCGCACCGCCCGAGACGCGCAGGGCGAGGTCCTTCACCTCGTCGAGAGTGAGGTCGGCCCGCTGCACGAGGTTGGGCCCGAGGTTGCGCCCGGCCTGGCCTCCGCCCGCGCCGATGGTCGGTGCGTAGGCCGGGCGGTGCGCGTACGGCCCGTCGACGCCGAACCCGGGCGCGTTGTGGTACATGAGGTTCGGGTTGATCGCCATCAGCGTCGCGTCGTCGAGGCCGAGCCGCTCGGCGACGCCGCCGCGGAACGTGCGCAGGACGATGTCGGCGCGGCGCACGAGGTCGTAGACGATGTCGCGGCCCTCGGGATCGTGGAAGTCGACCACCACGCTCTCCTTGCCGGAGAGCACCTTGACACCCCCGCTCTCGGGGAACGGCATGATCCAGCGCATCGGGTCGCCTGCGGCCTCCTCGATCTTGATCACGCGCGCGCCGAGATCGGCCAGCAGCGTCGCACCGTACGGGCCCGCGTAGTACGTGCCGAGCTCGATCACGGTCACGCCCGCGAGAGGCGGCGCCCCGGTGTCACCCGCTGGCTCGCCGCCACGCTGGGTCGTGCGCCGCGGCGCGGCACGCAGCTCGGCGCCGTGCTCGTCGAGGTGGGGAGCGCGGCGATCGACGGTCGCGGGCGTCCCGTGCATCTTCACCAACGCGCCCGGCTCGCGGACCTTGCCCAGCTTGGGGTCCTCGACCTCCACCACCTGCTCGTCGTGGATCATCTGCGGGTGCCACAGCAGCTCGTTGCCCTCGCGGAACACCTCGGCGAACACGTTGGGATACTCGTCGAACACGTCGTTCCACTCGTCGATGGTGCGCTCGCGGACCTTGTTCAGCATCAAGGTCCAGTACTCGTCGCGCTTGTCGACCTGATCGGCCTCGAAGACGTCCGACCAGTACGGATCGGTCGCGAAGGACTGCAGCTCGAGTACCTCCAGGAAGTCGAGCCAGAGCCGCTCCGACGTCTGCGAGAACTGCATCCAGCGGCCGTCCTTCGACAGCGCCACGAGCAGCCGGAACGACAGGTAGCCGTTCGGGACGCGGCGGTTCGTGTCGACGCGCGGCACTGCGGTGAACGCGTCGCTGTAGCGCTGGGCCATGAGCCGCACGAGCCAGTTCCAGCAGTCGTGCGCGGTGAACGCCTGGAGGAGCGTGGTGTCGACCCGTTGCCCCAGCCCGCTCGTCTCCCGCTCGTAGAGCGCTGCGAACAGCCCCTGGAGGAGGGTCTGCGCCGCGCTGAAGGAGCACGCAGGCGTGGCCACGAACGACGGTCCTTCGCGCGCCGTGAGCCGGACCGAGCCGAAAGTGCCGATCTTCGCGGCGACGATGCCTTCGTAGCCGCGGATCCCAGCGAGCCGCCCCGTGCGGCCGAAACCGGTGACCGATCCGTAGACGAGGGCCGGGTTCAGCGCGCTGAGGTCGTCATAGCCGAGGCCGTGGCGCTCGGCGACGCCGGGGCGCCACGTCTCGATCACGACGTCAGCGCCGCCGGCGAGGTCGCGCGCCGCGGCCCGGTCGGCGTCGTCCCCGAGGTCGAGCACGATGCTGCGCTTTCCCCTCGCCCAGAACGGCCACGCGGGCTGGCCGCGCAGCGGGCTGCCGCCGGGCGGCTCGATCTCGATCACGTCCGCGCCGAAGTCGGCGAACACCTGGCCCACGTGTGCCCCGACGAGCGTGGTGGAGAGGCTCACGACCTGGAGCCCTTCGAGCGCTTGCATGCGATCCCCCCGGTAGCGGATGCCCAGTTACCCAGAAGAATGGCACGATTCCGCTCGCGGCCGCCCCCCACTACCTCGACGGCCGTCTCGAGAGAACCGGAGGACGAGCACTGAGATGCGAAGACTCATCACGGGGACCGACGCCGACGGACGCTCGTGCGTGGTCAAGGAGACGCAGATCGCGCACCGCGACACGCCCGTCGACGTGCACTCGCTGTTCAAGACGCGGTCCAGCCCGGCACCTTCGAGGCCCGGCGGCTCGGGTGAGCTGCGCGACCTCGAGGTGCCACCGGGACAGATCCAGTGGCTCGTCAGCCACTGGGCGCCGGGTGAGGAGGCGGCCATGCACCAGACGGACACCCTCGACTTCGATCTCGTCGTCGCCGGCAGCATGGACCTGGTCCTCGACGACGGCCCGCACCACCTCGGGGTGAACGACTGCGTCGTGGTCACCGGGGTCGACCACGCGTGGCGAGCGGGGCCGGACGGCTGCACGTTGTCGGTGTTCCTGCTCGGGACGCCTCCACCGACCGGTCAGCCGGCGTCGGGCGACGCCGCGTCCAGCCCGTAGAAGAGCCGCTCGACGACCCGGCGCGCGCGGCGGGTGAGGCGTCGGTAGTCGTTCCGGAGCGTGCTCGCCGGCTCCTCCACGTAGCCGAGCAGGACGCCGAGCTTGGCGGCGTCGGCGCGACCGGTCGGGAGCGAGTCCGACGGCCGCCCGGTATGGAGGTACCACGCGTTGCGCGCGCGTTCGCAGAACCGGTAGGCGGCTTCCAGCGCGTCGGCGTCGTCGGGGTCGAGCAGCGCGCGCGCCCGGAGCCGCCCGATCGCGTCGACGGTCCCGGGCACGCGGAGCTCGGCGAGCTCGCCACCGTGCATCAGCTGGAGCAGCTGCACCGTGAACTCGACGTCCGACAACGAGCCCCGCCCGAGCTTGAGGTGGAACTGTGGATCCTCGCCCGGCGGGATGCGCTCGCGCTCGATGCGCGCCTTCGTGCGGCGGATCTCCCGCGTGTCGGCGTCGGTGAACGCGCGGTCGTAGGTCACCTCGGTCGCCAGGGTGCAGAACCGCGCGCCGAGGTCGGCGTCGCCGGCGACGAAGCGTGCACGGGACAACGCCTGGCGCTCCCACGTGAGGCCGTAGCGCTCGTAGTACGCGCCGTACCCGGCGAGCGATCGCGCCAGCGGCCCCCGGTTGCCCTCGGGCCGGAGCCGAGCGTCGACGCGGAAGGTCTGCCCCTCGGCGGTGGTCTCGCCGATCTCCTGCACCACGAGGGTCGCGGCTTGCTCGGCGACATCGAAGTCGGACGCCGACGCGCCGTCGTAGACGAAGAGCACGTCGATGTCGGATGCGTACGCGAGCTCTGCTCCGCCGAGGCGCCCCATGCCGATCACCGCGAAGGGAACGCCGGGCGCGATGCCCGCGACCGCAGCCTCCAGGCACGCCTCGGCGAGCGCGGTGAGGTCGCGTGCGGTGGTCTCGAGCGGCGCGAACCCGAGCAGGTCGCGCGCGGCGACGCGGAGGAGCTCGCGTCGCTTGAACCTCCGCAGACCTTCCTGCCGCTCGCGTACGTCGTGGCGCCAGCCGAGGGTGTCGATGGCGTCGGCGACGAGCTCGTCGCGCGTGCGCTCGCGTGCGAGCTCCTCGTCGAGCGCCAGGGTCTCGACGAACTCGGGCTGACGGCGGAGCGCGTCGCCGGCCACGCGGCTCGCACCGAGCAGGAGGCATGTGCGGGCGGCCGCACCGGGTGATTCGCGGAAGGTCGTCGCGAGGGAAGCCGAGCGGGCCGGCCCCTCGGCGAGGCGCCGCAGCTGCAGGAGTCCGAGATCGGGGTCGGGAGTATCCGACAGCCACTCGAGGATCACCGGGAGCAGCTGCTGCATGAGGCGCGAGCGCCGCGTCAGCCCGAACGCGAGCTCCCGCACCGCGGCGCGCGTGCGCTCCAGGTCGGTGAAGCCGAACGCGGCGAGGCGTTCCTCGGCGGCCTCCGGCGACAATGCCGCGGTGCCGCCCGCGAGGGTGTCGAGCAGCGGCGCGAAGAACAGGCGCTCGTGGATGGAGCGCACGACTGCCTGGCGGGCCCGGTGATCGGCGTCGAAGGCTTCGAGCGCGCTCTGTTGCGCGTCGTCCCGGTAGCCGAGAACCCGCGCCAGCCGCACTCGGGCATTGACGTCGGAGGGAATGGTGTGGGTCTGCTGCTCGTCGTAGAGCTGCAGTCGGTGCTCGACCGTGCGGAGGAACCGGTAGGCGTCGTCGAGAGCGGCCGCGTCGGCCGCTTCCACGTAATCGCCGGCCGCCAGCGCGCCCAGCGCGTCGAGCGTGTTCGCCGAGCGGACGCTCGCGTCGTGGCGGCCGTGCACGAGCTGCAGGAGCTGCACCGCGAACTCGATGTCGCGGATGCCGCCCCGTCCACGTTTGAGCTCGCGGTCGGCCAACCCGCGGCGGGAGGTGATCTCCTCCGACCGCTCCTTCATGGCGCGCACCGCGCGCACCGCCTCGGGGTCGAGGCGTTCCGGCCACACGTACGGCCGGGTCAGATCCACGAGGCGCCCGCCGAGCTCCGTGTCGCCGGCCACCGGGCGCGCCTTGATGAGGGCCTGGAACTCCCACGTGCGGGCCCACTCGGCGTAGTAGGACGCGTAGCCGTCGAGCGTGCGGCTGAGCCGCCCCGCGCGCCCCTCGGGCCGGAGGTTGGCGTCGGTGCGGAACACGATCCCGTCGCTGCCGACGGCCGACATCGTGGTGAGCAGCGACCGGGCGATCGCTTCGGCGCGCTCGCCGCCGCCCTCGTGGACGAACAGCACATCGACGTCGCTCGAGTAGTTGAGCTCGCGTCCTCCGAGCTTGCCCATGCCGACCACGCCGAACGGGATGTCGGGGCCGACGATCGCGAGCGCGGCGTCGAGGCAGGCCTCGGCGAGTGCGGCGAGCTCACGCCCGACCGCGGGGAGGTCGGCCGAGCCGAGAAGGTCGCGCGCGGCGATGCGAACGAGCTCCTGTCGCTTCCAGCGGCGGAGGGCGCGCCCGCGGTCGTCGCCGCCGCCCAGCGCGGCGGCGGTCCAACCGGCCCGGAACCGGGCGGCGTCCCGCTCCGCGGCGAAGGCGGTCTCGTCGCGCAACGAGTCGAGCACGGAGGGATCGACGACGATCGCCGACGCGAGCGAGCGGGACGCGCACACCAGTGCCACCAGTCCCTCGAGCAGCAGGCGGTTGGTGGTGAGCTCGTCGGCCACGTCAGGATGCGCGTCGAGCAGACGCGCGAGCACGGTGCGCGCGGTCGTCGCGTCGGCCGAACGGTCCACCACGTCGGCGACGACACTCGTCGCGAGGACGGTGTCGCGGGCGGCCATGACGGCAGTGTCGCGTATCCTGAGCGCATGCCGAGGCTGCGAGTCGGTGCCGCGCAGCTCGACCTCGTGGTCGGCGACCTCGAGGGCAACGTCGCGCGGGTGCTCGACGCCTACGAGCGGGCGGAGGCCGAGGGCTGCGACCTCGTGGCGTTCCCCGAGCTCGCGGTCACCGGCTACCCGCCCGAGGATCTGCTCCTGCGTCCCGCCTTCGTGGCCGGGGCCGCCGAGGCGCTGGAGAAGATCGCGGCCCGGACGGGCCGCGCGGCCGCCGTCGTCGGCTTCCCCGAGGTCGGCCGCGACCTCTACAACTCGGCTGCGGTGTGCGCGAACGGGCGCGTGCTCGGGGTGTACCGGAAGCACCTCCTGCCCAACTACGCGGTGTTCGACGAGGAGCGCTACTTCACGCCGTCGACGGTCGACGGTCCGTTGTTCGTCGTCGGGGGAGTGCGCGTCGCGGTGTCCATCTGCGAGGACGCGTGGAGCCCGAGCGGGCCGATCATCACGCAGGCCGCGGGAGGCGGTGAGCTGATGGTCAACATCAACGCCTCGCCGTACTACGCCGGTCGGCTCCGCGAGCGCGAGACGATGCTCGCGACCCGCGCCGCCGACGCGTCGGTACCGCTGCTCTACGTGAACCTCGTCGGTGGGCAGGACGAGCTCGTCTTCGACGGCGCCTCCATGTTCTTCGAGAGCGACGGCCGTTTGGTCGCGCGCGCCAAGCAGTTCCAGGAGGATCTGCTGGTCGTCGACGTCGACGTGCGTCCGGCGTTCCGGCGGCGGCTGCTCGACCCGCGCGGCCGGGCGCATGCGGCGCCGCTCCCGGAGGTGGCGGTGAGCGACGCGCGCATCGGCGACGTTCGCCTCACCCCGCGGATCGAGCGCCGGTTGGGTCCGGTCGAGGAGGTGTACGAGGCGCTCGTGCTCGGCACGCGCGACTACGTGCAGAAGAACGGCGTGCGCGACGTGCTCGTGGGCATGTCGGGCGGCATCGACTCGTCGCTGGTCGCCACCGTCGCCGCCGACGCGCTCGGTCCCGACCACGTGGTGGGCGTGCTCATGCCCTCGCGCTTCTCGAGCGCCGGCAGCCTGTCCGACGCCGAGGCGGTGGCGGCCAACCTCGGGATCCGCACCATGACGGTGGCGATCGAGCCCGCCCACGCCGCGTTCCTCGAGATGCTGCGCGAGCCGTTCGCGTCGGCACCGTCGGGCGTGGCGGAGGAGAACCTCCAGGCGCGCATCCGCGGCACCGTTCTGATGGCCCTCAGCAACAAGCTCGGCGGCATGGTGCTCACTGCCGGCAACAAGAGCGAGACGGCGACCGGCTACGCGACGCTCTACGGAGCCGACATGACCGGCGCGTTCGCGGTGATCAAGGACGTGCCGAAGACCCTCGTCTACGCGTTGGTGCGCGATCGCAACGAGCGCGCGGGGCGCGCCCTCGTGCCCGAGACCGTGCTCGACAAGCCGCCGAGCGCCGAGCTGCGCCCGGGCCAGAGGGACTCCGACTCGCTGCCCGAGTACGAGGTGCTCGACCCGATCGTGGAGGGCTACGTGGAGAACGACCTGTCCACGGGCGAGCTCGAGGCGTCGGGCCACGATCCCGAGCTCGTGCGGCGCGTGGCGAGCCTCGTCGACCGCAACGAGTACAAGCGCCGCCAGGCGCCCCCGGGGGTGCGGGTGTCGCCGAAGGCGTTCGGCAAGGACCGCCGCCTCCCGATCACGAACCGTTGGCCCGGCTAGCCGCCGAGCCGCGATGAAGCACCGCCTCGCTCCCGAGGGCGCGCTCGTCGCCGCCGCGTTCCTCTACGGCGTCACCTTCCCGCTCGTCCACGACGCCCTCGACGGCATCACCCCGTTCGCGTATCTGCTCGGCCGGTTCGCGGTCGCCGCGCTGTTGCTCACGCCGGCCGCGGTGCTCTCGCTCCGTCGTCATCCGGGCTCACGCGGGATCGTGGGCCGCGCCGGTCTCCTCGCCGGCGTCCTGCTGTTCGGCGGCTACGCCGCGCAGACGGTCGGCCTCACCACGACGAGCGCGTCGGAGTCGGCGTTCATCACCGGGCTGTGCGTCCTGTTCGTCCCGGTGCTCGAGGGACTGCTCCGGCGTCGCGTGCCGCCGTTCACCGTGCTCGTCGGCGTGGGCATGGGCGTCGTCGGCCTCTACCTCCTCACGGGAGCCCACCTGCACCTCGGCGTCGGCGAGCTGCTCACCCTCGTCGGCGCGGTCCTGTTCGCCGGTCACATCGTGTGCCTCGGCGCGTTCGCCGGACGCATCCCGTCGGCGCCGTTCACCGCTGCGCAGCTCGGCGTGGTCGCCGGCCTGTCGGCCGTACCCGTCGCCGCCGACGGGCGCGCCACGGTGACCGCGTTCGCGCTCGGGGTCGTGGTGTTCACCGGCATCGCGTGCTCGGGGATCGCGCTCCCGTTGCAGCTCTGGGGCCAGGCGCGTGTTGCTGCAACCCGGGCTGCGTTGGTGCTGATGCTCGAGCCGGTGTTCGCGGGGATCGCGGCGTACTTGGACGGCGAGCACCTGAGCGCGCTCCAGGTCGTCGGTGCGCTCGTGATCCTGACCGGCATCACGGTGGCCGAGCTCGCGCCCCGGCGCGCCCCGGCGCCGCGCGGGGCTCCTGTCCCCGTCGGTGCGCCATGATCTTGCGCACCCGGGTCGGGATCGTGGAGTGGGCGGTGCGCGCGACGCACGCGTCGGCGGTGGAGCTACGCGTCGCGGACCGGCTCGGGGCGTTGGTCCCCGGTGCTCCCTCGGCGCGCGCGAAGGTCGACCTCGCTCGGCTCGCACGCCACCACGGGTTCCACGCCGAGCTGTGGCGCGGGGTCGTGCCCGTGCTCCACGACCGGCGGGTGCCGCCCCCCGGCTCGCCGAGCTCCGACCTCGCGTTGGTGTTCGCCGTGGTCGACGCGGACGGCCTCGCGGCCGCCTCGCTCCTCAGCGGGGCGATCCCGGCCCTCCTCGGCGTGTACCGGGAGTGGCGGGCCGAAGCCGGTCCGATCGCCGATGCGCCGGTGCTCCGGGTGCTCGACCTGGTGCTCGCCGACGAGCCGCGCGATGCCGACGCCGGTGCCGCGATCCTGGCCTCGCCGGCGCCGTGACCAGCACCGGAGTCAATTCGGAGGCGCTTGACGGGGTGGGTATCGTACCGGAGTGGCGAAGGAGCGGGTCGAGCGCGACGAGGAAGATCTCGTCCGCCTCTACCTGACCGACATCGGCCAGTACCCACTCCTCACCAAGGACGACGAGGTCCGTCTCGCGCAGCAGATCGAGCTCGGCAACCTCGCCCGGGGCGAGCTGCTCGGCGCCGAAAAGGGTCTCACCCCGACCAAGAAGCGGGAGCTCCGCCGCACCGCCCGCGAGGGGGACGACGCCCAGCGCACGTTCGTGCAGTCGAATCTGCGCCTCGTGGTCTCGATCGCGAAGAAGTACCAGGCGTCGGGCCTGCCGCTCCTCGACCTGATCCAGGAGGGCAACCTCGGGCTCATGCATGCGGTCGAGAAGTTCGACTGGCGCAAGGGCTTCAAGTTCTCCACCTACGCCACGTGGTGGATTCGCCAGGCGATCACGCGCGGCATCGCGAACACCGGCCGCACCATACGGCTCCCGGTCCACGCGGGCGACACGCTCGCCCGGCTCCAGAAGGCCCGCTCGCGCCTCGAGCTCAAGCTCGGGCGCCCGGCGACGCTCGCGGAGCTCTCGATCGAGGTCGAGATGCCCGAGGACAAGGTCACCGAGGCGCTGCGGTTCGCAGCCGAGCCGCTGTCGCTCTCGGAGCCGCTGCGGGAGGACGGCGACGCCGAGCTCGGCGACATCGTCGAGGACCGCTCGGCCGAATCGCCGTTCGAGGTCGCCGCCACCGCGCTGCTGCCCGACGAGATCGAGAAGCTGCTCGCACCGCTCGACGAGCGCGAGCGCCAGATCCTCGCCCTGCGGTTCGGGCTCGACCGCGGTGAGCCGCGCACGCTCGAGGAGGTGGGCGAGCACTTCAACCTCACCCGTGAGCGCATCCGCCAGATCGAGGCCCGGGCGATGTCGAAGCTGCGCCATCCCTCGGCCGACACCGGCGCACGCGACCTCTTGGCCGTCTGAGCCCGTTCCGCTACCCTCCGACCGAGCCCGGAACTCGCAAAGGAGCACCGCGTGAAGAAGCTGCTGATCCTCCTCGTGCTGGTGGCGATCGGGGTTGCCGTGGCCCGGAAGGTACGCGAGAGCTGATCGTCTGATCGTCAGGGCTCGCGGCGGGCTTCGAGGCGCCGCGACCCGATCGCATCGAGCAGCGCGGCGTGGTCGTCGAACGTCGTGCGCGCGTATCCGGCTGAGTAGGCCGCGATCGCCTCGTCGAACGCGTCCGCGGATCCGAGGTAGCCCGCGAGCTGCACCGCGTCGCCCGACCGCGCGTGCGCGCGTGCCAGCGCCCAGCCGCACAGCGCGCCGTGGTACGCGAAGTTGCGGTAGTCCATGGTCATGATGTCGGAGCGGCCCTTGGCGTCCCAGAGCTGGCGCACGTAGTACTGCCGGTGGCTCTCCGCCTCGCACCAGCCGAGGAAGAGGTCGGTCGCCCCCTGGCACAGGCGTTGACCCGCCACCACGCGGCGCCCGTGGTGGCCCAGCGTCGACGCCCCCACGTACGGCTCGAGCACCGACTCCTGCGCCTCCTTCACCTGCAGGACGATGCGGTCGCCCTTCGGGAGGTCGGACGCCTCGAGCAGCGCGATCCAGCACGCGGTGCCCACGCTGCCCACGCCGCCGACGCGGTGGGCGACGTCGACCACGCGGTAGCGGTCCATCAGGATGCGTCGGTCGTCGGGAAGGCTGGCCTTGTACTGGCGGAACACGTAATCGACGGCGCGGCGGTCGACTCCCATGTCGTCGGCGTGGATCACGAGCGGTGGGTCGTCGACGAAGCCGATCTCGTCACCCTCGCCCCGCGTGTACTTCGCGACCGCCCGGCGATGGTCCTTCCGGCTCGCGCGCTGCACGTCGCGCTCGACCCGACGCCGGTCCTTCTTCCGGAAGTGCGCGATCACGTCCTCGATGGCGGTGCGCTCGTACCAGAGGTCGAGCGCGCGCATCTCGGCGTAGCGGGCCATGCGCTCGCGGTACGAGCGGACCGCGGTGACCACCGCGTCGTGGGATTTCTCCTGCCCGAACGCGCGCTGGGTCGCGACGAGGTGGATGCTCGCGCCGAGGCGTTTCACGTCCCACTCCCAGGGTCCAGGGAGCGTCTCGTCGAAGTCGTTGATCGAGAACACGATGCGGCGGTCGGGCGACGCGAACTTGCCGAAGTTCCGCACGTGGGCGTCCCCGCACGCCTGCACCCGGAGACCCGTAACGGGCGTGGCGGAGAGGTCGAGCGCCATCACGGCCGCGGCGCCGCGGAGGAAGCCGAACGGCGACTCCGCCATGCGCCCGTAGCGCAGCTCGATGAGCTCGTTGTGACGCGATTCGGCTTGCTGTTCGAGGATCGCGACCGCGTCGCGGGCGCCGGGTGCGGGCCCGAGCTCGGCGTGCGCGGCGAACGGCACGGTGTCGCGCAACGCGCGGCCCGCCTCGCGCCGGTCCCTCACCGTGTACGGCATTCTCGACCTCCAGCGCCCGTCGGCGCGTCAACGTATCCGAGGCCGGAACACCCTTGACGCGCCCGGGTTGATCCCGTATCGTCCGCTTCCGCTCCCCACGCACTTCCTCCGTTCGTCGGCGCGCGCCCCGTCCGGGCCCGCCGAGCACAAGGAGGAAGCCTGTCGTTGCTCCTGGCCCTGTGGTCCCCGAAAGGTGGTTCGGGCACGTCGGTGCTCGCCGCCGCGTGCGCGGTCGTGCTCGCGCGTGAAGGTGATGCGGGAGCGGCGCGCCTCGCCGACCTCGACGGCGACCAACCCGCGATCTTCGGCCTCGGTGTGGAGCCCGCGCTCGGCCTGGGCGACTGGCTGCGCGCGGGAGCGGAGGCGCCGGTCGAGGCGCTCGAGCGACTCGCGGTCGAGGTCGCGCCCGGCGTCGCACTGCTGCCACGCGGCGACGGCGCGCGCACGCTCGCGCCGGTCGCCGCCGCCGAGGCGGGCGCCGCCCTCGCGGTGGCGCTCCGCGACGGTCCGGTTCCTGCCGTCGTCGACTGTGGCAGGGCGGCCGAGCCCGCCACCCGAGCCGTCGTCGAGGTCGCCGACGTCGCCGTGATCGTGGTGCGCGGCTGCTACCTCGCGCTGCGGCGCGCGATCTGCGCGCGCGCCCTCACGCCCACGCGCGGCGCGGTGCTGGTCGAGGAGCACGAGCGATCGTTGGGGGCGCGCCAGGTGACGGACGTGCTCGACGTGCCGGTGCTCGCCCGGGTCCCGGTTCGCTCGTCGGTCTTCCGCGCGGTCGACGCCGGTGTCCTCGCGGCGCGGCTGCCCGAACCGCTCGGCCGGAGCGCGATGACGCTGCTCCGCAGCACCGGGATGGTCGGCGACGAGCGGGGAGCCGCGGCGTGACCGCCGTCGACGCCGAGCCGGCCGAGTCCGGCGACGCGGCGCTGAAGCGTCGGGTGCACCGGCGGCTCGTGGCCGAGAGCGCCGCCGACGGCGCCGCGTCGCGCGACGAGGTCACGACGCGGCTGCGGGAGCTGCTGCGCGACGAGGAGCCGTTGCTGGCGTCGGCCCGCTTCGAGCGTCTCCTCGCCGAGCTGGCGGACGAGGTGGCCGGGCTCGGCCCGCTCGAGCCGCTGCTCGCCGATCCCTCGGTCACCGAGATCATGGTCAACGGCCCGGGCCGCGCGTACGTGGAGCGGGGTGGTCGCCTGGTGCCGGTCAGCGTCGACCTCGACGCCGCCGCCATCGTCCGCATCGCGTCGCGGGTGGTCGCACCGCTGGGCCTGCGGCTCGACCGCGCCTCCCCGATGGTCGACGCGCGCCTTGCCGACGGCTCGCGCCTGCACGCGGTCATCCCGCCGCTGGCGGTGGACGGGCCGTGCCTGACCATCCGCCGGTTCGCCGCGCGCGCGGTCCCCCTCGCCCACTTCGGTCTCGACCCGCGCGGAGTCGCGTTCGTCCGCTGGATGGTGGAGGCGGGCTGGAACGTGCTCGTGGCCGGGGGCACCAGCGCGGGCAAGACCACCCTCCTCAACGCGATGTCCGCTTCGATCGGCGACGACGAGCGCGTGGTGACGATCGAGGAGACCGCCGAGCTGCGCCTCGCGCAACCGCACGTGGTGCGGCTCGAGGCCCGTCCGCCGAACTCCGAGGGCGTGGGCGAAGTGACGGTCCGCGCGCTGGTGCGCACCGCGCTCCGGATGCGACCCGACCGCGTGATCGTCGGGGAGGTGCGCGGCGGCGAAGCCCTCGACATGCTCCAGGCTCTCAACACCGGCCACGACGGGTCGCTCGGCACCATCCACGCCAACAGCGCGCGCGATGCGCTGGTGCGGCTGGAGACGCTCGCCCTGCTCGCGGGCTCGGGATTGTCGCTGCGGGCCGTCCGATCGCAGGTGGCGGCGAGCGTCGACGCGGTCGTGTTCGTCGCGCGCCGCGCCGGCGGGGAGCGACGGATCGAGGCGATCGCCGAGGTCGTCGACGACGAGTCGACGGCCGATCGGGTGGGCGTGCGCCCGCTCTTCGAGCGGGTCGGCGGCGCGCTGTCGTTCACCGCCGCGCCCGCGCACCCTGCGCGCCGGCCCGACGCCGCGCCACCCGCTCTGGTGCTCCCGCCGTGCTGACGCTGCTCTTCGGCGGTGCTGGCACCGCGATGTGCTGGGTGTTGGCGCGGGCGGCGCGACGGGCCGGTACGCGCCGCCGCATCGACGTTCCCGGCCCGTCGGGCTCGTGGCGGCTGCCGAGCGGCGTGCGCCGCCGCCTCGGCCGCGCGTTGCACGACGCCGACGTCGACAAGGTGCCGGAGGAGATCGTCGAGCTGTGGGGGATCGCGATCGGCGTCATCGCGATCGTCGGCGTCGGCATCGCTCCGGTGCTGCTGGTCCCGGGCGTGCTCGGCGTGACCGCGGCGGGCCCGATCGGGCTGCTCCTGGCCCGGGCGCGCCGGGAACGCCGGTTCGCGGAGGCATTGCCGCGGGCGTTGGAGCAGATCGCGTCGGAGCTCAGAGGTGCCGGCACGGTCACGAGCGCGCTCGAGCAGATCGCTCGTGGGAACGGCGCGGTGGCGTCCGATGTGCGCCGCATCGTCAATCGGGTCCACCTGGGATCCCCGATCGCCGACGCCCTCGCCGCCTGGACGACCGAGCACGACGTTCCCGGCGTGCGCGCCGTCGCGGGCGCCCTGGCCGTGGCGACCGCGATGGGAGGGAGCGCGACGGAGGCGATCGAGGGGCTGGCGGGGTCGCTCCGGGCGCGGCTCGACGCGGCGGCAGAGGCGCGAGCGTTGTCGTCGCAGGCTCGTCTGTCGGCCCTGGTCATCGGTGCGGCGCCGATCGGCTATCTGCTGTTCTCGAGCCTCGTGGATCCGCGCTCGGTCACACTCCTCTTGACCACTGGCATCGGGCGCGTGTGCCTCGTGGTCGGCCTCGGGCTGGAGGCGCTCGCCGCCCTGTGGATCCGCCGCATCGTCGCGTCGGAGGCATGACGTGGCACTCGCATTGGGATTGGCCTGGGGAGTGCTCCTCGGCGCTCCGCTCGCGGCGCGCGGGAGACGCGCCGCCGCGACGGCCCGGGCCGCCGCGCTGGGCGGCGACGTCGACGCCATAGCGCGACGCGGCGTGCATTGGCGCAGCCGGCTCCGGATATCCGGGTGGCTCGCCCGTGGCACAGCACCTGCGATTCGGGTGTTCGCCGCGCTCGGGCGGCTCCGTCGCGATCGGCGCGCCGACACGGCCTTGGCGCGGGAGCTGCCGGTTGCGATCGATCTGCTCGGCGTCGCCGTCGGTGCCGGCTGTACGCCGTACCTCGCGGTGGAGGCAGTCACGCGCTGGGGACCGCCCGTGGTCGCTGCCCGTTTCCGCTCCGTGCTCCGTGCGTGCGAGCTCGGCTCGGCGTTCGGCGCCGCTCTCGATGCGATGGGAAGCGAGACCCGCGCGCTCGCGCGTGTCGCCGACGCGCTGCGGTCGGCCGAGCGGACGGGTTCGCCGATCGGTCCTGCACTCGGACGCCTCGCGTCCGAGGAGCGCGGCGCGCTGCGACGGCGCGCCGAGGCGCACGCCCGGCGCGTCCCGGTGCGGCTGCTCTTCCCCCTCGTCTTCCTCGTGCTGCCGGCGTTCGTACTCCTCACGGTCGTACCCGGCCTCGTCGCCGGCCTCGCGCGGCTCTAGCCGACCGACTCTCCGCTTCCCCGGTTTGCGTCGAACCAAGGAGGCACCATGCCCATCGCTTTCCTCGTCCGTGCGCTCGTCGCACTGCGATCCCGACTCGCGGCCGCCATCGGCGAGCGGGGTCAGTCCACCGCCGAGTACGCCCTCGTGATCCTGGGCGCGGCGGCGATCGCGACGCTGCTCATCACCTGGGCGACGGACAGCCACGCGATCTCGAAGCTCTTCGACACCGTCGTGTCGAAGATCCTCCCCGGGTGAACGAGCGCGACCGGCTCCTCCGCGTGTCCCGTGGAGGAGCCGGCGCCCTCGCGCACCGCGAGCGGGGTCAGGCGACGGTCGAGCTCGCGCTCCTGCTCCCGCTCGTGGTGTTCGCCGCGCTCGCGATCGTGCAGGTCGCCCTGGTCGTCCGCGACGAGCTCGCGGTCGTCCACGCCGCGCGCGAAGCCGCGCGCGCCGCGAGCGTCGATCGCTATCCCGGCGCGGCGGCGCGCGCCGCTCATCGCACCCTTCCGGGCTCGGCGGTCGACGTGGGATCGCGGCCCGGCGTCGGCGGCGAGCTCACGGTGACGGTCCACTTCACGTCGGTGACCCGCGTCCCGCTCGTCGGCCCGTTGTTCCCCGACCCGGATCTGCACGCCAGCGCGACGATGCGGGTCGAGCGGTGAGCCCGCCCCGCGAACGCGGCGCGGCGTCGATGCTCGTGCTCGCGGTGCTCGTCATGGGTCTCGTGCTCACCGCCGCGGCCGCCCGCCTCGGTACCGCGCTGAGCGGCCGCGCTCACGCGGAGTCGGCCGCCGACGCGGCGGCGCTGGCGGCAGCCGACTCGCTCGCCCTCGGTCGGGGCGTCGACGACGCGCGTGCGGCCGCTCGCTCGGCGGCCGAGCACAACGGGGCGCGGCTGGTGTCGTGCGAGTGCGAGGGTGCCAGCGCCGAGGTCGTCGTCGAGGTCGACCTGCTCGCACTCGGCCACGCGCGCGCTCGTGCGCGGGCGGTGGTGGAGACGGCGTGCCTGGTGCGCTGCTAGGCGTGGCTCAGTGGCTCTCGAGCGCCGCGTCGTCGGCGAAGTCGGCGAGCAGGCCGTTGGCGTCGCTCGTCTTCACGAGGTTGGTGCCGTTGCCCGAGCCGCCGACCGGGAGCACGACGTTCCTGATCGTGGCCGGGTTGATCGTCAACGCGAGCTGGCCGAGGTGGAACAGGTCGGAGAGCCCGATGCCGTCGAGCTTCACGTGCTGGCCGAGGGTCGCGACCAGCCGCACGGTGTCGCCCGCGCTCGGGTGCTTGGTCTCGAGCGTGGCCAACGCCGAGATGATCAGCAGCCCCTGGTTGCTGGTGCGGGTGAGGTCACCGGCGCTGAACGAGTGCCGGTCGCGGGCGAACGCCAGCGCCGAGTTGCCGTCGAGGTGGAGCGGGCCGGCGGGGAAGTGCGCGCCGGAGAAGTCGTCGTCCATCGGCGCGGGGTTGTTCACGTCGATGCCGCCGATCGCGTCGACCATGGCGCTGAAGTTCGGGAAGTTCACCCTGATCACGTACGGGAGTGGCACGCCCACGATCGACGACACCGCGTCGGCGGCGGCGCGGAGGTTCTCGGTGCCGCCGGTGCGGATGTACGAGTTGATCTTGTTGCCGCCGGGTCCTTCGGTGTCGCGCGGGATGTCGATGATGGTCGCGGTGCCCATCGCCGGGTTCACGCCGATCACGTGGATCGCGTCGGAGAGGCCGGGGTCCTCGGGCGACTGCGCCGGGTCGTCGGAGCGGGCGCCGGTGCCTAGCGCGAGCACGAAGAAGGGCTGGCCCGGCGCGCCGGTGTCGGTCGCCTGGCCCGTCTTCGTCACCTGCATCCACACGGCACCTGCGGCCGGGGCGGGCGCCCCGAGCGCGAGCCACGCCGCGCCCACGAGGCTCGCGACCAGCGCCCCGCAGAGCAGGGGCGCGGTGACGAGCGTGACGTACAGGCGGCGTCGGGTACGGGGCCTCGCGGTCGTCATTTCGAGGTCCCCTTCTTGGCCGCGGCGGCGCCGCTCGTGGCCGTCGATGTGGTCGGCGGGTCGACGCCGGCGCCACTGCGGTTCACGATCATCGAATAGCTCGTGACCTTCCAGTTGCCGGTGCCGTCAGGCGCGAGCACGAGGTCGCCCGTGCGGGTGACGTGCACCGCCTCGTGCCGACCGACCTGTCCGTCGACGGTCAGCTGCAGGTTGGCCGCCACGAGCAGCAGGTTCCCCTGCTGGTCGGCGAGGGCGACGAGCGGGACCGGCGCGGAGGACACCGTGAGGTTGCCCGTGACCTTGGGGAGCCCTTCGTCGGTCATCACCGCGCGGTCGGGCCCGGTGACCCGAGCGAGCGTGCCGGCGTCGAACACGCCCGAGAGGTCGCCTGCGGGCTTGCCGGTACGGAGCGGCTGCACGGTGGCCGTGTCGACGTAGTCGCGGATCTGGTTGATCAGCGCCTGCGCCTGGCCGGGGGTGACCGTCGCGGCGACGCCCGCGCTCGCGGCGGAGACGTCACCGGCCGAGATGTTGATGTCGGTTGCCGTACCGGGCTTGGCCCTTGCGGCGCTCTTGGAGCTCGAGCTGCCGCCGGACAGCGCAACCACTGCGACTGCCATCAGCGCCACCACGAGCAGCGCGATGCCGGCGACGAGGAGCGTTCGGTTGCGCGTCCGGGAGGCCAGGCGGCGGTCGGCACGTGTGTTCGCCGCTTCCATGGCTGCGTCAGGTTAGGTGACCGACTCCTACAATCCGGGGCACCGGGAGCCCGTTGGGAGCGGATTTTTCGATGCCTCTGAAGAAGCTGGTCGAGCGGCTGACGAAGCCGGTGGAAGACATCGACCGCGAGCAACTGGGCGCGTTCTGCGACACGCACGCGCTGACGCCGATGGACGCGGTCGAGGTGCGGAGGCCGGTGCGCGTGGGTGGCGAGGTGCGCGCGGTGCGCATCGTCCCCCGCGCCGGCGCGCCGGCGCTCGAGGTCACGGTCACCGACGGCCGGGGTGCCGTGGTCGCGGTGTTCTTCGGGCGCCGCAAGGTCGCGGGCCTCTCGCCGGGCCGCCGGGTCGCGTTGCAGGGCGTCGCCGCCCGCAACGGCAACCGCTACCTGATCTTCAACCCCGCCTACGAGCTCCTCACCTGAGGGGTCGCCCCGCGGGGGCGGTGGCGGCTCAGGCGCCCGTGCCCGCGAGGATCTCGCGCACCTCGTCCTCCGACTCGGGCGTGACCATGGCGAGCACCTCGTCGCCGGCCTCGAAGATGGTGTCACCGCGGGGCATCACCACGTGCTCGTCGCGCACGACCGCGACGATGGTGGCGTTTCGCGGGACGTCGAGGTCCTTGATCGCCCGGTCGATGGCAGGGGAGTCGGCGGCCAGCGTCACCTCCACCAGCCGGGCCTGACCGCCCTCGAACTGCAGGATGCGCACCAGCCGCCCGACGGTCACCGCCTCCTCGACGAGCGCGGTGATGAGGTGGGGGGTCGACACCGGGACGTCGACGCCCCAGTTCTCGTTGAACAGCCACTCGTTCTTCGGGTGGTTCACTCGTGCGATCACCCGCGGCACCGCGAACTCCTGCTTGGCGAGGAGGGAGATGACGAGGTTGTCCTCGTCGTCGCCGGTGGCTGCGACGACGACGTCGCACGTGTCGAGGCCCGCCTCCCGGAGCGAGTTCACCTCGCACGCGTCGGCGACGTACCACTCCACGCCTTCGGTGATCTCAGCCCGCTCGACCACTGATCGGTTCTGCTCGATGACCAGGACGTCGTGACCCGCGTGCTTCAGGTCGTTGGCGATGAAGAGGCCGACGTTGCCGGCGCCCGCGATCGCGACTCGCATCATTGGTGCTCCGAGCCGATCTGGAGCCGCGACCGCAGCTCGTCGAGCGCGGACACGTCGGCCGCGAAGTGGAGGATGTCGCCGTCCTGTCCGATAGCGTCGGGACGCGTCACCTGCGCGTTGCCGAGGCGGGTGATCGCGACGAGCCAGAACAGGCCGGGCTCGCTGAGCGGCGCCAGCTTCTTGCCCGACCACACGGCGGGGATCGGGAGGTCGATGAGGCACACCTTGCCGCTCGGGTCGAGCCACGAGTGCGGCTGCTCGTCGGTGGGAAGCAGGCGGCGCATGACCTGGTCGGTGGTCCACGAGATCATGGCGACGGTCGGGATGCCGAGCCGCTGGTAGATCTCGGCGCGGCGCGAGTCCTTGATGCGCGCGACGACGCGCTCGATCCCGAAGTTCTCGCGCGCGATGCGCGCGCTGAGAATATTGGAGTTGTCGCCGCTCGTCACGGCGGCGAACCCACCCGCCTCCTCGATCCCCGCCTCGATCAACGCGTCCCGGTCGAAGCCGAACCCGACGATCTTCCGCGCCGCGAACAGGTCGCCCCAGCGCCGGTATGCGTTGGGATCCTTGTCGATCACCGCCACCGAGTGCCCGAGGCGCTCCAGGTTGACGGCGAGCTCGCTCCCGACCCGCCCGCATCCCACGATGACGACGTGCACGATGCACTCCTCCCGTCCCGGGCGCCGATCGTACCCAGGTGGCTCCGGCGTGGTCCTCTCGGGCAGCTTCCGCTCTCGGACAGCTTCCGTTCAGGCTCAGTACGCGGCTCGTTCGGGGCTGGGTGGCCGCGGATGGCATGCTGGAGAGCGGTCGGTCGTGCCGGGCGGCTGGAAAGGGTTCGCAGGGGGTGGCGTTCGTCAAGCGTGTCCTCGTCGGGCGTCCGCTCGCCACGACGGAGATGGAGCACCAGCGGATCGCGAAGACGATCGCGCTCGCGGTGTTCTCGTCGGACGCGATCTCCTCCACCGCGTACGCCACCGAGGAGATCCTGTTCGTCGTCGCGGTCGCGCCGTCGAGCCTCGCGCTCGGCCTCAGCAAGCTCGTACCGATCGGGGTCGCGGTCGCCATCCTGCTGACGATCGTCGTCACGTCGTACCGCCAGACGATCTTCGCCTACCCCAGCGGCGGCGGGAGCTACGTCGTCAGCCGCGAGAACCTCGGCGAGAACCCGTCGCTCGTGGCGGGAGCGTCCCTGTTGGTCGACTACATCCTGACGGTCGCGGTGTCGATCTCGGCCGGCGTCGCCGCCATCGTGTCGATACCCGAGTTCCAGAGCCTCGAGAAGCACCGGGTGCTGCTCGGCCTCGGCCTGATCGCGTTCATCAGCATCGCCAACTTGCGAGGGATCAAGGAGTCGGGCCGGATCTTCGCGGTGCCCACCTACATCTACATCGTGAGCCTGGTCGCGCTCGTCGGCTACGGGCTCTACCGTGTGCTCGTCGCGCACGACATCTCGCCGATCAAGGTGAACGAGCACGCGTTCGTCGGCACCGCGCTGACCGGAGGGACGCTCACCATCTTCATCCTGCTGAAGGGGTTCTCGTCCGGCGCGGTGGCGCTCACCGGTGTCGAGGCGATCTCCAACGGCGTGCCTGCGTTCCGGCGGCCGGAGTCGAAGAACGCGGCGACGACGCTCGTGTGGATGGGTGTCATCCTCGGCACCCTGTTCATGGGGGTGCAGATCCTCGCCCATCACCTCGGCCCCTACCCGAGCGAGAAGACCACGGTGATGTCGCAGCTCGGCTCGGCGGTGTGGGGGACGGGCACGTTCATGTTCGTGGTGCTCCAGTTCGCCACCGCGGCGATCCTCACGCTCGCCGCGAACACGGCCTATGCCGACTTCCCGCGGCTGTCGTCGATCATCGCGAGCGACGGCTACCTGCCGAAGCAGCTCGCCAACCGGGGTGACCGGCTGGTGTTCTCGAACGGAGTGCTCGTCCTCGCCGCCGCGGCGGGCGGTCTGATCGTGGCCTTCGGTGGCCTCACCAACGCCCTGATCCCGCTGTACGCGGTCGGCGTGTTCCTGTCGTTCACGCTCTCGCAGGCCGGCATGGTGCGCCACCACCAGAAGGAGCGCGAGCGCGGCTGGAAGCGCAACGCGGTCATCAACGCGGTCGGCTCCGTCGCCACGCTCATCGTCCTCCTGATCGTCGCGACCACGAAGTTCACGAGCGGCGCCTGGGTGCCGCTCGTCGTGATCCCGCTGATCGTGCTGATGTTCAGGGCGATCAAGCGCCACTACGCGACCGTCGCCGAGGGCCTGCGGGTCACCCCCGACTACCGGCCGCGGCGGATGAACCACACCGTCGTGGTGCTGGTGAGCGGCGTGCACCGCGGCGTGCTCGAGGCGCTGGCCTACGCGCAGTCGCTGAACCCCAGCCATCTCGTGGCGGTGTCGGTCGTGTCCGACGAAGCGCACCAGGACGAGCTGGAGCAGGCATGGGAGCAGTACAACATCGACGTACCGCTCGAGATCGTGTACTCGCCGTACCGTGAGCTGACGCGCCCGATCCTGCGCTACGTCGACGAGCTCGACGCGCGCTGGGACAACGACATCATCACCGTGCTGCTCCCCGAGTTCGTCGTGCGCCACTGGTGGGGCAACCTGCTGCACGGCAACAGCGCGCTGCTGCTCAAGGGTCGCCTGTTGTTCCGCAAGGGCACCGTGGTCACGTCGCTCCCCTACCACCTGGAGTGAGGGCCCGCTCGGAGGGGGCTCGAACCTTCAGATTGGACTCAGTCTGGACGCGCCCCTAACGTTCCCTAGTTTCCTCGCACCCCAAGACCCGCTTCGGACGAGGCGGCGTCGACCCTGACCCAAGGACGAGAGCTCCCTCATGATCACCCTGGCCGCGGAAGGCGGCTACCAGATCTTCAAGCTCACGGGCACCGACTGGTTCTGGCTCGTGTTCTCCGCCGCCACGGCGATCCTCGCGATCATCGTCGGCCTCTCCCTGATGCGCGGCGTGCTCGCCGCGGACCAGGGCACGCCGACCATGATCGAGATCGCCAAGGCGATCCAGGAAGGCGCGATGGCCTACCTGCGTCGCCAGTTCCGCACCATCGCGGTGATCCTGGTGCCGGTCGCGATCGTCGTGTTCCTCACCTCCACCGAGATCAAGGCCCCGGTGTTCGGGCGCTCGGCGTTCGTGCCCATCACCGGCCTCACGTTCGTCCAGTCCGGCGTCTTCCGGACGCTCGCATTCGTCGCCGGCGCCGTCCTGTCGGCGTTCACCGGTTTCATCGGCATGAGCCTCGCGGTGCGGGGCAACGTCCGCACCGCGGCCGCCGCCCGCGACGGCTCGCTGCCCGGAGCACTGCGGGTCGCGTTCCGCACCGGCGGCATCGCGGGCATGTTCACGGTGGGCCTGGGACTCTTCGGCGCCACCCTGATCATCATGGTTTTCCAGAACGTGAGCTCGGCGATCCTGATCGGGTTCGGCTTCGGCGGCTCGCTGATCGCGCTGTTCATGCGCGTCGGCGGCGGCATCTTCACCAAGGCGGCCGACGTGGGCGCCGACCTCGTCGGCAAGGTCGAGCAGGGGATCCCCGAGGACGATCCGCGCAACCCCGCGACGATCGCCGACAATGTCGGCGACAACGTCGGCGACTGCGCCGGGATGGCGGCCGACCTGTTCGAGAGCTACGAGGTCACCCTCGTCGCCTCGATCATCCTCGGCGTCGCCGCCTTCCACTCCATCTACCCGAACGACCCCACGAAGTGGGTCATCGGACTGATCTTCCCGCTCATCGCCCGCGCAGTCGGCGTGCTCGCGTCGATCGTCGGCGTACTCGCGGTGCGCGCATCGGATCGCGATCGCAGCGCGCTCGCGCCGATCAACCGAGGCTTCATCACCGCGGGCGTGCTCGCGGTGGTGGGCACGCTGATCGTGGCACTCCTCTACGTCGGCAACGACGGTGCCACGATCTCGGCCCCCGGCTGGCGCATGTTCGGCGCGGTGGTGATCGGCCTCATCCTGGCCCAGGGGCTCAGCCACCTCACCGAGTACTTCACCTCGACCGAGCGGTCGCCGGTGATCGAGATCGCGGAGTCGGCGCGCACCGGCCCGGCCACCGTCGTGCTCGCGGGCACGAGCAGCGGGCTCGAGTCGAGCATGTGGTCGATCATCGCGATCGCGATCGCGATCGCGGTGGCGATCGCGCTCGGCGCCGGCAACATCCAGTTCATCCTCTACCTCGTCGCCCTGACCGGCATGGGCATGCTGGCCACCACCGGTGTCATCGTGTCGGAGGACTCGTTCGGACCGGTGGCCGACAACGCGGCCGGCATCGCCGAGATGTCGGGCGAGTTCGAGGGTGACGCCGAGCGGATCATGGTGAGCCTCGACGCGGTGGGCAACACCACCAAGGCGGTCACCAAGGGCTTCGCCATCGGTTCGGCGGTGATCGCCGCCGTCGCCCTGTTCAGCTCCTACATCGACACCATCGGCTCGGAGCTCGGGCTGAGGGGCCGGAACGGCCAGCTCCTCACCGGCTCGGCGCTGTTCAACAACCCGCTCACGCAGATCAACGTGGCGCAGCCCAAGATCTTCATCGGGCTGCTCGTCGGCGGCTCGGTCGCGTTCATCTTCAGCTCGTTGGCGATCCGGGCCGTCGGCCGCACCGCGGGCGTCGTGGTGCAGGAGGTGCGCGACCAATTCGCCGACGGCCAGATCATGGCCGGCACCAAGAAGCCCGACTACGGCCCGGTGATCGACATCTGCACCAAGGCCTCGCTGCGCGAGCTCACGACGCCCGCGTTGCTGGCGGTGCTCACGCCCGTGATCATCGGGTTCGGGATCAACTACCTCGCGCTCGCCGGCTTCCTCGCCGCGGTGATCCTCACCGGCCAGCTCATGGCCAACTACCTGAACAACTCGGGTGGTGCGTGGGACAACGCCAAGAAGTACATCGAGGACGGCCACGAGGGCGGCAAGGGCTCGGAGTCGCACAAGGCCGCGGTGATCGGCGACACGGTCGGCGACCCGTTCAAGGACACCGCTGGCCCTGCGCTCAACCCGCTCATCAAGGTGATGAACCTGGTCTCGCTCCTCGTGTTGCCGGCGATCATCAGCCTCCGCGACAACGACGCGGCGCGGTACGCGATCGCCGGGAGCGCGCTGGTGGTGTTGCTGATCGCGATCATGTTCTCGAAGCGCAAGGGCGGGGCGTTCGGCGAGGAGTCCGAGGTGGTCTCCGAAGAGCTCGAGGCGCAGGGCGCGCCCGCGGGCGCGTCAGCCGGGGAGTAGCCCGACCGGGTCAGTCCTCGTCGATCGCGGACTGGACCGCGTCGAGCTCGGCCGCGGCCTCCTGGGGCGTCACGGTGTGCGCCTCCCGGCGCGCCTTGCGCCACTCGAGCAACGGCGGGATGAGCGAGAGCCCGATGATCACGGCGATGATCGGCAGCAGGTAGGTGTCGATCGAGTCGCCGATGGCGTCGGCGAGGAGGTACCCGGCGAGCGTCACGCCGAACACCCAGATGAACGCGCCGATCGTGCTGTAGACGAGGAACGTCCGGCGGGACATGTTCGCGACACCCGCGATGACGGCGGCGAAGGTGCGCACGATCGGGACGAAGCGGGCGAACACGATGGTCTTGGCGCCGTGCCGCTCGAAGAAGTGCTCGGTGCGCTCCACGTACTCGTGCTTGAAGAAGCGGGAGTCGGCTCGTCGGAACAGACGGGGCCCGGCCCGCTCGCCGATCGCGTAGCCGGTCATGTTCCCTGCCACCGCGGCGACGAAGCAGCCGACCAGCACCGCGGCGAGGTTGAGGTGCCCTTCGTTGGCGAGGAGCCCCGCCGTGAACAGCAGCGAGTCGCCGGGCAGGAAGAAGCCGATCAGGAGGCCTGTCTCGGCGAAGATGATCAGGATCAGCCCCAGCTCCCCGAAGGGGCTGAGGTCGTTGATCATGGTCTTCGGGTCGAGGCTGAGGGCGAGGCTGACCGCGGAGCTGAAGGCAAGGGCGATGGCCGGCACGCGGGCGCAGGATAGACCGCCGGCCCCCGATCGCCTTCGACCGGCGGAGGTCCCGAATTGACACCGGGTCTCGAGTCGTGCAGGACTCCGGCCCGCGATGCCCCGGAGCGGGGCTCTGGATGACAAGACTGTACGGCCCGGAGCCGGAACCCCCTCCCCGGGGCCGGCCGGTGAGCCGAGAAAGGATCAGGACGGCGCCGTGGCGAAGCCCCTCGTGATCGTGGAGTCGAAGGCCAAGGCCGACACCATCGCCGGCTTCCTCGGTCGCGACCGCTACATGGTCATGGCGAGCGTCGGGCACATCCGCGATCTCCCGCAGGGGGCGCGCGAGGCACCGAAGAACGTGACCAAGCCCGAGGTCCGGCGCCTCGGCATCGACGTCGACGACCACTTCGCGCCCGTCTACGTGGTGCCCGAGAGCAAGCGTCACGTCGTCACCGAGCTGAAGGCCGCGCTCGCCGACGCGAGCGAGCTGTATCTCGCCACCGACGAGGACCGCGAGGGTGAGGCCATCTCGTGGCACCTCCTCGAGGTCCTGAAGCCGCGGGTCCCCGTGAAGCGCATGGTCTTCCACGAGATCACGAGTGAGGCGATCAACGGCGCCATCGACAACTGGCGCGACCTCGACATGAAGCTGGTCGAGGCCCAGGAGGGTCGGCGGGTGCTCGACCGCCTCGTGGGGTACGAGGTGTCGAATGTCGCGTTCCGCAGGATCGGGCCGGGCACGTCGGCGGGGCGGGTGCAGAGCGTCGCGACCCGGCTCGTGGTCGATCGGGAGCGCGCCCGGATGGCCTTCCGGGCCGCGACCTACTGGGACCTCGAGGGCTCGTTCCGCGCCGCTGACGGCCCCGCCGCCGATCGCTTCGTCGCCGACGGCCGGGTCGACGGCGCCGACGACGGGACGCGAGCGACGTTCCCCGCCACGCTGCTGCAGCTCGACGGCAAGCGACTCGCCGCCGGGCGCGACTTCGATCCCGACTCCGGCCGCCTCCGTGACCCCGGCCAGGTGACGCTGCTGGACGAGGAGGCTGCGGCCGCGCTCGCCGGCCGCCTCGCCGATCAGCCGTTCACCGTCGCGTCGGTGGAGTCACGCGTGCAGCACGAGCGGCCGAAGGCGCCGTTCATCACGTCGACGCTCCAACAGGAGGCAGCTCGCAAGCTCGGGTTCAGCGCCGCGCGCACGATGCACGTCGCGCAGGGGCTCTACGAGCGGGGCCACATCACCTACATGCGCACCGACTCGACCGCGCTGTCCGCGCAGGCCGTCGGCGCGGCGCGAAGCCAGATCGCCCGGCTGTACGGCAGCGCCTACCTGCCGAAGGAGGCGCGGGAGTATCGCAGCAAGGTCAAGAACGCACAGGAGGCGCACGAGGCCATCCGTCCCGCCGGCGACCGCATGTACACGCCCGACGACCTGGGGCACCAGCTGCGCGGCCGCGACGAGGAGCGCCTCTACGACCTCATCTGGAAGCGCACGATCGCGTCGCAGATGGCGGACGCGCGCATCCGCCGCGTCACCCTGCGCCTCGCGGCGACGTCGACCGGCGGCGAGGAGGCCGTCTTCCAGGGCAGTGGCCGCACGATCGAGTTCGCGGGGTACCTGCGTGCCTACGTGGAGGGCGCCGACGATCCCGATGCCGAGCTCGAGGACCGAGAGACCGTCCTCCCTCCCCTCGAGGAGGGCCAGCGGGTCGACTGCGACGCGCTCCGGCCGTCGGGCCACACCACGCAGCCTCCGGCCCGCTACACCGAGGCGAGCCTGGTGAAGGAGCTCGAGGACCGTGGCATCGGGCGTCCGTCCACCTACGCGAGCGTGATCGACACCATCGTCAACAAGCGTGACTACGTCTGGAAGAAGGGCACCGCCCTCGTCCCCACCTGGACCGCCTTCGCGAAGGTGCAGCTGCTCGAGCGGTACTTCGCGCACCTCATCGACTACGAGTTCACCGCCACGATGGAGGAGGCGCTCGACGCGATCGCGCGCGGCGAGGGCGAAGCCGAGAAGTGGCTGCACGCGTTCTACTTCGGGAATGGTGAGGTCGGGCTGCGCGACCTCGTCGCGGAGGAGCACCTCGCGACGATCGACAAGGCCGAGGTGAACTCGGTGCGCGTCGGGCACGACGCGGAGGGGCGCCCGCTCGTGGTGCGGGTTTGGCCCAACGGCGCCAACATCGAGCGCGGCGAGGACCGCGCGCCGCTCCCGGTCGACCTCGCGCCCGACGAGCTCACGCCGCAGAAGGCCGAGGAGCTGCTCGCGCGTGGGAGCGGCGGTCCCCGGGAGCTCGGCGTCGACCCCGAGAGCGGCCTCACCGTGCTCGCGCTCACGGGCCGGTTCGGGCCGTTCGTACAGCTCGGCGAGCAGGACGGCTCGAAGAACAAGCCGAAGCGGGCGTCGCTGTTCGACTCGATGGATCCGGCCACGGTCACGCTCGACGACGCGCTCGCGCTCCTCTCGCTCCCGCGGGTGGTGGGCGCGGGCGCCGACGGGGTCGAGATCACGGCGCAGAACGGGCGTTACGGGCCGTACCTGAGGCGCGGCACCGACAGCCGGAGCCTCGAGCGCGAGGAGCAGCTCTTCACGGTCACGCTCCAGGAGGCGGAGGCCCGGTTCGCGCAGCCGAAGCAGCGACGGGGGGGGGCGGCGAAACCGCCGCTGGCCGAGCTCGGGGCGCACCCCGAGTCCGGCGCGCCGGTCCGGGTGCTCGACGGCCGTTACGGCCCGTACATCACCGATGGCACCGTCAACGCGTCGGTGCCGCGGGGTCAGGACCCGGAGGCGGTGACCCTCGACGAGGCCGTCGAGATGCTCCGGGAGCGTGCCCTCCGCGCCCCGGCGAAGAAGAAGGCGCCGGCCAGGAAGAAGGCGCCGGCCAGGAAGAAGGCGCCGGCCAAGAAGAAGACGCCCACGAGGGTGGTGCCGGCCCGGGAGCAGGCTCCGGCGGGGCCGGTGGCCGCGACACCGGGTGCGTCGTCCGACGGATCGCCACCACCCGGGATCCCGGTGCCGCGCTCGTAGTCTGGATCCGGATGCGCCGCGGGCACGCCGCGGCGGGAGAGCAGAGGATGCCCGAGGAACCCGCGCCCCCGAGCGGCGCGCCGTTCATCCCGAGCGACGCCGCCGCGTCACCCGTGCCGCCCTCGCCGTGGCGGGTGTTAGGCAACCGTTCCTTCTTCCGGCTCTGGGTCGCGCAGGTCGTGTCGAGCCTCGGGGACTGGATCGGCCTCATCGCGATCCTGGCCATCGCAGCGCGGGTCTCGAACAACTCGGGCGCAGCGGTCAGCCTGGTGATGGTCACCCGGGTGGTCCCCGGGTTCTTCCTCGGCACCGTGGGCGGGGTCATCATCGACCGCTTCGATCGGCGCAAGGTGATGGTCCTGTGCGACATCGGCCGGGCGAGCCTCCTGCTCCTTCTCCCGTTCGTCGACAGTCTCCTCGGCCTCGTGCTCATCTCGCTCGGACTCGAGGTCCTCACCCTGCTCTGGGGGCCGGCAGAGGCCGCGTCGGTCCCCAACCTGGTGCCCGAGGAGCAGTTGCAGGCCGCGAACTCGCTGTCGCTGGCCGCCTCCTACGGCACGTTCCCGATCGCTTCGATCATCTTCTCGCTGCTCGCCGGCTTCGCCACGCTGCTCGGCGATCTCGACGTGATCCGCTCGTTCAAGGTCGACCAGGAGTTCCTGGCGCTGCTGTTCGACTCGATGACGTTCCTCGTGTCGGCCGCGATCGTCTATCGCCTCCCCCTCCCGCGCAGCGAGCACCACGACGGCAAGCGCATCGACTGGACCGAGACGTTCCGCCAGATCAAGGAGGGGCTCCAGTTCGTCTCGCAGCACGCGCTGGTGCGAGGCGTGATGCTCGGGCTGGGGATCGGGCTCATCGGCGCCGGCGCGATGATCCCGCTCGGGCCGAGCTTCGCGAAGGAGGTGCTCGACGGCGGGAGCGCGGCGTTCGGCGTGCTCATGACCGCGCTCGGCTTCGGGGCGGCGTTCGGCGTCGTGACGCTGTTGTTGGTCCAACAACGGCTGCCGCGCACGACCGTCTTCGCGTTCGCGGTGGTGGGCGTGGGCGGGTTCCTCGTGCTCGCCGCGTCGTTCTCGGTGCTCGCGCCCGCCGCGTTGATGGTCGCGGGCGTCGGGGCCTGCGCGGGCTGCTCGTACGTGACGGGGTTCACGGTGCTGCAGGAGAACGTGAGCGACGAGATGCGCGGACGCACCTTCGCCACCCTCTACACCGTGATCCGGCTCTGTCTCCTCATCTCCCTCACCATCTCGCCGCTGTGGTCCGACTTCTGGGACTGGGTCACGACCGCGATCCTCGGCTCCAGCCAGGCGGTGACGATCGGGCCGTACTCCTACGCGCTGCCCGGTGTCCGCATCGCTCTCTGGGGCGGCGGCGCGATCACGTTCGCGGCGGGCTGGTACTCATGGGTGCTGGTGCGGCGCGCGATGCGACACGAGCAGGCCGCCCGCGTCAGGGAGGTGAGCACCGCACCGCCGCAGGCCGATCTCGGCGTGGCCGACCCCGCGTCAGGCAACGGCGCCGGCGGTCCCGGCGAGCGCGACGACGCGACCGCCCTCGACCGGCCCGAACGCCCCACCGTCCCGGGCGACCCGTGAGTGCCGACGGAGCGCAGCCGGGCCGCTTCATCGTGCTCGAAGGTGGCGACGCCGCGGGGAAGAGCACGCAGGTTGCTCGCCTCGTGGAGCGGCTCGCCACCGTGGGCGTGGACGCGCTGGCAACGTTCGAGCCGGGCGCGACACCCGCGGGCGCGCGGATCCGCGACCTCCTGCTGCACCGCGCCGAGCACGTCGCGCCGATCACAGAGGCGCTCCTCATGGCGGCGGATCGTGCGCAACACGTCGCCGACGTCGTCCGGCCCGCGCTCGGGCGCGGCGTGTGGGTCGTGAGCGACCGGTACGTGCCGTCGTCACTCGTCTACCAGGGCGTGGTCAGGGGTGTGGGCGCCGAGGAGATTCACGCGCTGAACCGCGTCGCGACCGGTGGGCTCGACGCCGATCTCGTCGTGGTGCTCGACATCGACGACGACGCGGTCACCGGTCGACGCCTCGCCCCGTCCGACCGCCTCGAGGCCGAGGGCGTCGAGTTCCAGCGCGCGGTTCGTGACGCGTACCGCGAGCTCGCGCGTCGTTGCGGGTGGTCGGTCGTCGACGGCCGGGGATCCGCGGACCGGGTCGCGGACTGCGTGTGGCAGCAGGTCGAGCCGCTTCTCGGCGGTGCGCGATGACCGCGGTCGACGTCTGGGACCACGTGATGGGCCAGGACGACGCGGTCGCCTGCCTCCGCCG
>CAZDJK010000075.1:0-5550 GCA_964505725.1 uncultured Bifidobacteriaceae bacterium
CCGGTCGAACAGCGCGGCGACCTCGGTCGGCTCGATGCGCGTGCCCGAGTTCGCCACCCGCACCGACGCGGTGGTGGCGTCGCTCGTGGTCTCCACCGTGATCCACCCGCTGTCGACGTTGTGGCGGATCGCGTTCTCCACCAGGTTGGCCACGAGGCGCTCGAGCAGCGACCCGTCGCCGACCACCTCCGCCGGCTCCAGCGTGGTCTGCACGTCGAGCATCCGCGCGCCCGCCTCGTCGGCGAGCCGGCGGCACGCGGTGTCGGCCAGCGCCGAGAGATCGACGACGTCGGTCGCCAGCGACGCGGCATCGCTGCGCGCGAGCACGAGCAGGCTGTCGATGAGCTGCTCGCTCCGTGCCGTCGCCTCCCGGATGGTCTCCGCCATCTCGCGCAGCTCGCCGGGTGTCGCCTCCGGATCGGCCATCGTCACGTCGATCTCGGCCCGGATGATCGCGAGCGGCGTGCGCAGCTCGTGCGAGGCGTCGGCCACGAACCGGCGCTGGGCGTCGAACGCAGACTCCAGGCGCCCCAGCATGTCGTCGAAGGTGTCGGCGAGCTCCTTGAGCTCGTCGTGGGGGCCGTCGAGCGCGATGCGGTCGTGCAGGTTCGACTCCGAGAGCTTCCGGGCGGTGCTCGTCATCCGGTGCACCGGCCGGAGCACCCGCCCCGCGATCACCCAGCCGAGCCCGAGTGACGCCGCGCTCATCACCGCCAGGGCGAGCGCCGATTCGGTGAGGAGGTGCTCGAGGTGGTCGTGCACGATCTCGTGCTCCACGTCGCGGAACACCGACTGGTCGTCGGCGTCGGGCAGCTCGCCCTTCTCGCCCGTGCGCACCTCGCTCGGGGGGATGCCCAGCCGCTGCGCCACCGCGATCCGGATCTCGTCGGGGTTCGCGTGCAGGCTTCGGTCGACGAGGAAGTAGTTGAGCGCGAGCAGCACCGCGCCGGCGACGACGAACAGCGCGGTGTACCAGAGCGTCAGGCGCCAGCGCGCGCTCAGATGGGTCCGGTGCTCCCGGCCGGCGCGCGGCGGGCGTGCGGTGGCGTCGGCGTCGGTCACGGGACGCGGTAGCCCACGCCGGTGACGGTCTCGATGACGGGCGGGTCGCCGAGCTTCTTGCGCAGCGTCATCACGGTGACGCGCACGGTGTTGGTGAACGGGTTGGTGTACTCGTCCCAGGCGCGTTCCAGGAGCTCCTCGGCGCTCACGACCGCGCCGTCCACGCGGAGCAGCTCCTCGAGCACCGCGAGCTCCTTGGGCGAGAGCGCGAGGTCGACGCCGTCACGCGTCGCGGTGCGCTTCCCCAGGTCGACGCGGATGCCGGCGCGTTCGAGCACCGGGCTCGGGGGCGGGTGCCGTCGGCCGAGGGCCCGCACGCGGGCGACGAGCTCGGCGAACGCGAACGGCTTGCCGAGGTAGTCGTCGGCGCCGAGCGCGAGCCCATCGACGAGGTCCTGCGTGCTGCCCGACGCGGTCAGCATGAGGATGCGCGCGGGCGCACCCTGGTCCTTGAGCGTGCGGCACACCTCGTCGCCGTGCACCACCGGGAGCGCCCGGTCGAGCACCACGACGTCGTAGTCGACGAGCGAGGCCTTCTCCAGCGCGGTGGCGCCGTCACCGGCGTGGTCCACCGCGATCCCCTCGCGGCGGAACCCGCGCTCGAGCGTGCGCGCCAGGAGAGGCTCGTCTTCCACCAGGAGCACACGCATGAGCCGATTTCCCTCGTCCGGGCGAAGGTTACGGATCCGCCCGTAAAGCGAGGATAAGCACCCGCTGGCCGGGCGGCCGGCTCGCACGGGACCGCCGCCTGAGAGGCCTCTCAGCCTTTACGCCTGCGTTATCGCGGGTTCCGTACCGTCGTCGTCGATGGCTCCCGTGTCGCCCAACCGACGTGACCTCGGCCTCCGACGGGTCTCGCGCTGGTCGCGCTGGACCGCGGTCGGCGCCGCCGCCGCCGTCGGCTCCCTCGCGGCGTACGTCGCCCACGCCGCCCCCGGCGCTTCGGGCTCGACGTCGTCGTCCGGTGGCTCGACGGCGGCGACGTCGCCGCCCGCGACCTCACCCCCGCAGGCGGTCCCGGGCGCCGGGAGCGCCACCAGGTCGCCCACGACCACCCCGCCCACCACGAGCCCGCCGAGGGTGGTGGTGCCGCGGCCGCACACGGTGACGCGCGGCTCGTGATCGCGGCAGCCTCGGCCTCGAAGTGGGCGTGGTACGTCGCACGCGCGTCGGGCGTCGTGAGCCTGGTGCTGCTGACCGCGAGCGTCGTGCTCGGGATCGTCACCAGCATGCGGTGGGCGAGCGAGCGCTGGCCCCGGTTCGTCACCACCATGCTGCACCGGAACCTCTCGCTGTTCGCGGTGCTCTTCCTCGGCGTGCACATCGTCACCGTCGTGGCCGACGGGTTCGCGCCGATCCGCTGGCTCGACGTGGTCGTGCCGTTCGCGTCGCCCTACCGCACGTTCTGGCTCGGGCTCGGGACGGTCGCGTTCGACCTCGTCGGCGTGCTCGTGGTCACCAGCCTGCTGCGCCCGCACATCGGCCCGCGGGTGTGGCGCGCGGTCCACTGGCTCGCGTACCTCTGCTGGCCGGTGGCCGTGCTGCACGGCCTCGCCACCGGCACCGACACGACGGGCCGCGTGTTCCTGGTCGTCGACGCGGCGTGCGTCGTGGCCGTGGTCACCGCGCTCCTGCTGCGCATCCGCGCCACCGCCGACCGCAACGCCCGCGGCTGGCTGCTCGGCACGGTCGCCCTCGCGCCGGTGCTGCTCCTGGTGTGGCTGCAGAGCGGGCCGCTCGCGCCCGGGTGGGCGGCGCGCTCGGGCACGCCGGCGTCGCTGCTCGCGGGCGGTGCCGCAGCCGGCGCGACGGCCGCTGCGCCCGCCTCGTCGGCGCCCGCGTCTGCCGCGCCGGCTCCGTCGACCGCACCACCCGCGTCCCCCACGTTGGGCCCGTCGTTCGCGGCCTCGTTCAGCGGCACCGCGACCCGGTCGGTGGGCGCGAACGGCGCGGTCACCCTCCGCCTCGACGCGCCGGTCGGCAGCTCGCGCCTGGAGGTGGTCCTCGACGGCGCCGACAACGGCAGCGGGCTCCTCGTGCAGCGCGGCGCGGCCACGATCTCCGACACCGCCGGCACAACCCTGTTCGACGGCGCGCTGGCTTCCATCGACGACGGGACCCTCTTCCTCACGCCGAGCAGCTCCTCCGGCTCGTCCGTCGGCCTCGCCATCCGCCTCGACCAGCTCGACCAGACCGGCGGGACGGTGCGCGGCTCGGTGCGGGCGATCAGCGTGGGCGGTGGCGGGGGGAGCGAGCGGTGAGCGCGCCCGCGGCAACGCTCACGGGCGCGCCCCCCGGTGTCCGTCGCCTGCTCGCGGGCCCCGACGGCACCGAGTCGCTCGCCGAGCACGAGGCGCGGCTCGGCCCGTTGCCGCCGCGCCGCCACGAGCACGGCCACCACCTCATCGACGTGGTCGGACGCAGCGGACTCCGCGGCCGGGGCGGGAGCGGCTTCCCCACCGAGACCAAGATGCGCGCGGTCGCCGCCGGCCGCGGCGCACGCGTGGTCGTCGCCAACGGGTGCGAGGGCGAGCCCGCGAGCGCGAAGGACGCGTACCTCCTCGCCAACCGTCCGCACCTCGTGCTCGACGGCGCGGTCCTGGCCGCGCACGCGGTCAACGCTCGTGACGTCATCATCACGGTCGACCGGTGGAACGTCGAGGGGCTCTCGGTGATGCTCGACGCGCTCGCCGAACGCGAGCGGGTGCACCGGCACACGGGCACCCGCATCCGAATCGTCGACGTGCCGGCGCGGTATGTCGCCGGCGAGGAGAGCGCGCTCGTGCACTTCCTGAACGGGGGCGACGCCAAGCCGGTGTTCGTCCCGCCGCGCCCGTTCGAGCGCGGCGTAAAGGGGCGGCCCACCCTGATCCAGAACGTCGAGACGCTGAGCCACCTCGCGCTCATCGGCCGGTTCGGCGCCGACTGGTACCGCGGCGTGGGCTCCGAGAGCGAGCCCGGCACCGCGCTGGTCACCCTCGGCGGTGCCGTCGCCGACCCCGGGGTGTACGAGACCGCGATGGGCACCACCGTCGGCGATCTCGTGGCGGCCGCCGGCGGCACGTCGTCCGACGTGGGCGCGTTCCTCCTCGGCGGCTACTTCGGCACCTGGATCCCCGCCGACGCCGCGTGGGACCTCGGCCTGAGCCACGGTGAGCTCCAGCGCGCCGGCGCCGCGTTCGGGTGCGGCATCGTGTACGCGCTCTCCGCCGACGTGTGCGGCCTCGCCGAGACCGCGCGCGTCGTGCGGTACCTGGCGGGGGAGACCGCCGGGCAGTGCGGACCGTGCGTGTTCGGGCTCGACGCGATCGCGGGCGCGCTCGAGCGCATCGCCGCGGGTCGCAACGTCGAGCAGAGCGCGGGGCTCGTGCGGCGGTGGACGAAGCAGGTCGCCGGCCGCGGCGCCTGCCACATGCCCGACGGCGCCGTCCGGCTCGTCACCACCGCGCTCGACACCTTCGCCGACGAGCTCCACCGCCACGTCGCCCGCGGTGCGTGCGCGACCGCGCGCCGCCGCGGTGTGCTGCCGGTCCCCGGGCTGAACGAGCGGGAGGACGCCTGGCGATGAGCGAGCAGATGCGGGTCGACCCGATCCGGTGCGACGCGCAGGGCCTGTGCGCGGAGCTGTTCCCCGAGTGGATCAGCTACGACGACTGGGGGTACCCGGTGATCCGTCCCGATCCGATCCCCGAGCACCTCCGCGAGCACGCGTGCCGGGCGGTGAGTGCCTGCCCGCGGGTCGCGCTCGTGCTGGTGGAGACGCGATGACCGTCACCGCCGAGAGGGAGACGACCGCGGCGGCGGGCGTCGAGGGCAACGCGCGGCTCACCGGCCTCGCGGCCACGCTGCTGTTCGTCGCGCTTGCGGTCGAGGGGGTGACGATCCTGCGCGTCCGCGAGCTGCTGAGCGTCCACGTGTTCGTGGGCATGGTCGTTGGTGCGCTGATCCTGCTCAAGCTCGGGTCGACGGGCTACCGGTTCGCCCGCTACTACGCCGGCCGCCCGGCGTACGTCGAGCGGGGCGCGCCGGCGCCGGTGCTGCGGTGGATCGGGCCGTTCGTCGTGCTCACGAGCATCGCCGTCGTCGTGACCGGCATCGTGCTGATCAGCAGCGGCCGGGGTGCACGCGATCCGTGGCTGGGGCTGCACAAGGCGTCGTTCATCGTATGGATCGTGCTCATGGCCGTGCACGTGCTCGGCCACCTGCGCGAGACCGCGCAGCTCACCGCGAGCGAGCTCGGCGCGCAGCAGGCGCCCGCGGTGCCCGGGCGCGCGGCGCGGCTCGCGCTCGCGGCACTGACGATCGCGGTCGGGTCGGCAGCCGGCGTCGCCGCGCTGAGCTGGGTGTCGGCCTGGCACGTCAGGGCGTGACCGCGGCTTCCTCCCCGGCCGGGGCCCGCCACACGATGCGGTCCTCCTGGCCCTGCTGACGGTGGCTCTTCCGTCGCCAGTACCAGGAGAAGGCGGCGTAGACCACCGACGCGTACGT
>CAZDJK010000076.1:0-43880 GCA_964505725.1 uncultured Bifidobacteriaceae bacterium
CCAACCCCGGCTGATACCCCAACCGAGGCACCGGATCCACCGTCGACGCCACCGCATCCACACCCACCACCGACCCCGCCGACCCGTCCACCACGGCCGCCGAGCGTAGACCCCACCCCCAACCACACCCGCGCCACGCGCGCCGTTGGGGCCCGTTCCGGCAACCCCTTACGCTGGTCGTCGTGCGCGTCGCCGCCATGGACCTCGGAACGAACTCGTTCCACCTGCTCATCGCGGACGCGCACGCCGACGGACACATCGACCCGCTCGTGCGCGAGAAGGAGATGCTCCGCCTCGGAGACGTCGTCAGTCGCTACGGGACGATCCCGGGCACCGCGGCGGACCAGGCAGTGTCGACGGTGCGGCGCTTCCGGCTCCTCGCCGACTCCGCGGGCGCCGAGGAGATCCAGGCGCGCGCGACGAGCGCGATCCGCCGCGCCGCGAACGGCGACGAGCTGGTGGATCGCATCGAGCGCGAGACCGGCGTCGTGGTCGAGGTCATCAGCGGACAGGAGGAGGCGCGCCTCATCTTCGGGGCGGTGCGCGCGGCCGTGGTGCTCGACCCCGCGCCGGCACTCTGCTTCGACCTCGGCGGCGGGAGCGTCGAGGTGATGGTGGGCGACTCAGGCGGCCTGGCGTGGGCCACGAGCCTGCCGCTCGGGGTGGCACGCCTCACCGCCGAGCTCGTGCACTCCGATCCCCTCTCGAAGGCCGACCGGCGCGCCCTGCGCGCCCGCCTCGTCGAAGCCCTCGATCCGGTGGCGCGCACGGTCGCCGAGCTCGAGCCCAAGATGGTCGTCGGCAGCAGCGGCACGCTCGAGAACCTCGCGGCCATGGTGGCGGCCCGGCGCGACGAGGACCAGCCCCAATCGCTGAACCAGCTGACGATCTCCCGCAACGAGTTCCTCGACCTGCACAAGGACCTGCTCGCGACCAAGGAGAGCGAGCGGCTGCGCATCCCCGGGCTCGACGCGCGTCGCGTCGACCTGATCGTGGCCGGGTCCATGTTCCTGGCCACCGCGCTGGAGCTGTTCGGCTTCGACTCGTGGACCGTGAGCGAGTGGGCGCTGCGGGAGGGCATCGTGCTCGACGCGGTCGGTCACCACGGCGCCGCGGACTGGACCGGCGATCCCCGCGCCATCCGACGCGAGTCGGTGCGGGGCCTCGGGCGCCGCTGCAACTGGTCCGAGCCGCACGCCCGACGCGTGGCCGAGCTCGCGCTCGACCTGTTCGACCAGACCGCGCCGCTGCACCACCTCGACTCCGGCGACCGCGAGCTGCTGGAGTTCGGCGCGCTCCTGCACGACATCGGCGAGCACGTCGCGAGCTCCGGCCACCACCGGCACTCCGCGTACCTCGTGCGCAACGGCCAGCTCCGCGGCTTCGGCCCGCGCGAGGTCGAGCTGCTCGCCGCGCTCGTGCGCTGGCACCGCGGCGGCGACCCGCGCGTCTCGGACGAGTTCCCGCTGCTCGACTCGGGGGCCATCGAGCGCGTCCGCATCCTCGAGGCGCTCCTCCGGGTCGCCGACGGGCTCGACCGCGGCCGCAACCAGGTGGTGTACGGCGTCGACACCATGATCACGCCGTCGCTCATCCTGATCCGCATGCGCGCGGTCGACGACGTCGAGCTCGAGGTGTGGGGCGCGCGCCGGAAGCGCGCGCTCATGGAGAAGGTCTTCGATCGCGAGGTCGAGCTCACCTCGCATCCCGCGCTGCAGGGGGGCACATGAGAGCCCTGCCGATCGGCAACGAGTGGATCACCACCGACGACGAGATCGTCGTGCGGTCACCGTACGACGGCCACGAGATCGACCGCGTGCCCCGTTGCGACGACACGCACGTCGCACGGGCGGTGGCAGCGGCCCACTCGGCCCACCGCGACGGGACCCTCCCCGCGTGGCGGCGGGCGGCCGTCCTCGACCGGGCCGCCGGTCTTCTGGGCGAGCGGGTCGAGGATTTCGCCCGCATCATCGCCGAGGAGGCGGCGAAGCCGATCAGGACGGCAAGGGTCGAGGCGAGCCGGGCGGTCGCGACGTTCACGTTCGCCGCGGCAGAGGCGCGGTCACTCACGGGCGACATGGTGCCGATCGAAGCCGCGGACGTGGGCGAGGGGAAGCTCGCGTTCACGCTGCGCGTGCCGATCGGCGTCGTCGCCGCGATCAGCCCGTTCAACTTCCCGCTCAACCTGGTCGCCCACAAGGTCGCACCGGCGATCGCCGCCGGCTGCCCGGTGGTGCTCAAGCCCGCCTCCCAGACCCCGCTCTCCGCGGTCGCGCTCGCGGACCTGCTCCTCCGCGAGTGCGGGCTCCCGCCCGGCCACCTCAACGTCGTGACCGGCAGTGGTTCGACGATCGGGAACGCGCTCGTCGACGCGCCCGAGGTCGCGTACGTCTCGTTCACCGGCTCGCCCGAGGTCGGGTGGGCGATCCGCGGGCGCGCCGCCCGCAAGAAGGTTGGGCTCGAGCTCGGCAACAACGCACCCGTGATCATCGAGCCCGGCGCCGACCTCGTGACCGCGGCGGCCAAGATCAGCGTGGCCGGCTTCAGTCATGCGGGCCAGTCGTGCATCTCGACCCAGCGGATCTACGTGCACGACGACGTCGCCGACGCGTTCCTCGACGAGCTCGTCCCCCGGGTCGACGCGCTGGTCGTCGGCGACCCGCTCCGTGAGGACACCGACGTGTCGGCGCTCATCTCGAAGGCCGACCGCGACCGGGTCCAGTCGTGGATCGACGAAGCGCTCGCCGCCGGGGCGAAGATCGCCGCCGGCGGGAGCATCGGTGCCGACGGGTTGCTGCAGCCGACGGTGCTCACGAACGTGACCCCCGACATGAAGGTCTGCGCGATCGAGGTCTTCGGGCCCGTGGTGGGGATCCAGCGCTACCGCGACGTCAACGAGGCATTCCGGCTCGCCAACGACACCCGGTACGGCCTCCAGGCCGCGGTGTTCACCCCCGACCTCGCGACCGCGGTACGGGCGGCACGTGAGCTCGACTTCGGAGGGGTCCTCGTGAACGAGGTGCCGACGTGGCGCGCCGACCTGATGCCCTACGGCGGCGTCCGTGACAGCGGGAACACGCGCGAGGGCCCGCGCTACGCGGCTCGGGAGATGACGGAGACCCGGCTCGTCGTGATCGACGCCTGACCCGCGTACGCCGGTCCGCGCGCCGGTACGATCGCCACGTCGTGACTCCCGATCCGCCTCCCCTCCCGCCGCTGCGGGCTCCCCGACCGCTCGCGGTGCACTTCGCCATCGACGCCGGGGTCTGCTTCCTCTGCGTCATCGTCGTCGGCCTGATCCTCGGGATCGGCTGGATCTGGTTGCTCGTCGCCTCCCTCGTGATCGGCGCGGCGGTCGCGCCGCTCACCCACCGGGCCGAGGAGCGCGCGCTCGCCGACCGGGCGGCGCGCCGGCGGGCGCTCGACTCCGGCTCATGAGCGTCGGCAACGTCGGCGTCGCCGGCGACGAGCTCCTCCCGCCCAAGCCCCGGCTCCGCGGCCTCTCGCACCTCTACGCGTTCTTCGTCGCCCTCGTCGCCGCGGTGGCGCTGGTGCTCTCGGCCCCACCCGGCACCGCGACGGTCGGTGCCGTCGTCTACGCCGTCGCGCTGGTCGCGATGTTCGGC
Source organism: uncultured Bifidobacteriaceae bacterium (assembly GCA_964505725.1). Taxonomy (GTDB): domain Bacteria; phylum Actinomycetota; class Acidimicrobiia; order IMCC26256; family DASPTH01; genus CAVRJC01. The sequence continues at coordinate 3,627 of CAZDJK010000076.1, forward strand.
GTGAGCGCGCTGTACCACCGCGGGAGCTGGCGTCCGGTTGCCGCCCGGCGCATGCTGCAGCTCGACCACACCGCGATCTTCGTGATGATCGCAGGCACGTGCACCCCTATCGGCCTGCTCGCCGTCCACGGCACACCGGCTGCGGTGTTCCTCACGGTGGTGTGGGCCGCGGCGGCCTGCGGCATCGCGTTCGAGTGGCTCCCGGTGCCGGCGCCGCGCGGGTACGTCACCGCGGTGTACCTGACCCTCGGGTGGGTCGGCGTGTTCGCGTTCGTGCCGCTCCTGCACAATGCAGGCGCGGCGTGCGTCGTCCTCGTCGCCGCCGGCGGACTGTGCTACACGGCCGGCGCGATCGTGCATGCCGCCCGCAGGCCCGACCCGTTCCCGCTCGTGTTCGGGTACCACGAGATCTTCCATCTGCTGGTCATCGGCGCCGCGGTGTTGCACTACGTCGCGATCGCCGCGTTCGTGCTGCCACTCGGTTCCTGACGCGACCGATGCCGGACCACGAGCGGCACAACCGCGTCTACTGGGACGCCGACGCCGACGACTACCAGGCTGCCCACGGCGCCGCGCTCGCGACCGCCCCGCGGGCCTGGGGCGTGTGGCGGATCCCCGACGACGAGCTGGGGGTCATCGGTGACGTCGACTGCCGCGACGTGCTCGAGTACGGCTGCGGCGCCGCCCAGTGGTCGATCGCGCTGGCCCGGCGCGGCGCGCGGGCGGTCGGCCTCGACCAGTCCCGTGCGCAGCTCCGCCACGCACACGACGCGGTGGCGGCGACCGGCGCCGACGTGACCCTCGTGTGCGCGAGCGGCGAGCGGACGCCGTTTCGCGACGAGTCGTTCGACGTCGTGTTCTGCGACCACGGCGTGATGTCGTTCGGTGACCCCGACCGCACGGTTCCCGAGCTCTCGCGACTTCTCCGGGAGGGCGGGCGCGCCGCGTTCTGCCATACCGCGCCCCTCGTGTACCTCACGTACGACCGGCGACGCGAACGTCAGACGAGGCGCCTGCAGGAGCCGTACTTCGGGATGAGATCGTTCGGTTACGACGAGGGGACGTTCGACTTCCAGCTCCCGTACGGCGAATGGATCCGCCGCTTCCGGGCCGTCGGCCTGGTGGTCGACGACCTTCTCGAGCTCCGCGCCCCGAAGGGCGCCACCACGACCTATCCCGACTTCATCACCCGCCGCTTCGCGCGTCGCTGGCCCGCCGAGCAGATCTGGAAGCTCACGAAGCGCTGAGCCACGCGGTCAGCAGCGGGTACCGGGGCGCGGAAGCACGCGGGCGACGAGATAGCGGGTGACAACCCGGTCGACGCACCCGTTGCCGGTGGCGAACGCGGTATGGCCGTCGCTCGCCACCACCAACAGGCGCGCGCGTTGCAGCTCCGCCGTCAACGCGCGCGCCGCCGCGAGCGGCGTCGCAGGGTCGCGGGTGTTGCCGATCACGAGGATCGGCGGGGCGCCCGCGGCGTCGAGCCGTCCGGGCGGTGCGATCGGCTGCACCGGCCAGACCGAGCAGATCAGGCTCGCGTTGGCGACGAACGCGCCCAGGCGCGGCGCCACCGCGGCTGCCTGCGCCTCGAGCCGGGCGGCGCCGACGACGTCGGGGGCCGGAGGGCCGTCCAGGCAGCTGATGGCCCAGAAGCTCGCGAGCGAGCCCGCGCCGCCGTCGGCGCTCCCCTCGAAGGCGTGCGCGAGCTCGAGGAGCGGCTTCGGATCGCCGCGCCCCGTGGCCACGAGGTCCCCCGCGAGGGCGGGCCAGTACGAAGGCCCGCGGTAGATCGCCTCCACCACCGCAGCGTCGAAGCGCGTCTGGTCGAGCGCGGGCCCGTCCCCACCCGGAGCGGCGAGCGGATGATCGGTCACGCGTGCGCGCAGCGCGTCGTATTCCGCTGCCGCGTGACCGTGGTGGTGGAAGGCGCAGGCGGCGCGCGCCGAGCAGTCGGCGAGGAAGTCGTCGAGCACCTGTTCGAAGCCGCGGGCCTGGCCGAGGGTCGTGGCGACCGCGTCCTCGGCGGGGTCGATGGCGCCGTCGAGCACGAACGCACGCACCCGGTCGGGGAACATGGACGCGTAGAGCGTGCCGAGGTAGGTGCCGTACGAGCCACCGAGGAAGCTGAGTGTCCGCAGGCCCAGCGCGGCGCGCAGCTGGTCCAGGTCGCGCGCGGTCTCCTGGGTCGACACGTGCGCGAGCTCGGCGCCGCTCCTCTGCGCGCATCCGCTCGCGACCCGGCGCGCGGCATCGACGAGCGCGGCGCGCCCGTCGGCATCGCGCGGCGAGAACGGCACGTCGAACAGCGTGTCGATGTTCGGTGCGCACGTCACCGGATCGCTCTCCCCGCTCCCGCGCACGTCGAAGGAGACGATGTCGAAGCGCCGACGGACGGTCGTGGGATAGGTCTCCGCGATCGACCGCACGTAGTCCACGCCCGACGCGCCGGGCCCTCCGGGGTTCACCACGAGCGTGCCGATCCGGTGCTTCGGGTCATCCGCGGTGCGGCGGATCAACGCGAGCCGGAACGTCCGCCCAACCGGCTGCGCGTAGTCCACCGGGACCGGGAGGGTCGCGCACTGGAAGGCGCCACACGGCGACCAGGCGAGCCCGGTCGCCGCGGGCGCGACCGACGGTGCCGCTCCTGCAGGGGCAGTGGCGACCGACGTCATCCCGGCGGCGGCGAGGGTCAGCACGGCCGCGAGCGCACACCGCCGGCGACGCGTCATCGGCCGAACGTACCCGCGGCCTCCTCGGGCTCAGGACGCGTCGAGGCCCCGGACCACCCCGGGCGCGGAGCTCGGCGCGGCGCCCCACTCCTCCGCCGGTCGGGCGGCGCCCAACAGGTGGCCCTGCGCCAGCTCGCAGCCCAGGGACCGCAGGGCGGCGAACTGCTCGAGGGTCTCGACACCCTCGGCGATGGTGCACAGCCGGAGCGAGTGGGCGAGGTCGACGATGGCGTTGCAGATCGCCGCCGACTCGGCGTTGGACCCGAGCCCGGCGACGAAGGAATGGTCGATCTTGATCGCCTCGATCGGGTACCGCTTCAGCGAGACGAGCGACGATGCGCCGGATCCGAAGTCGTCGATCACGAGCTTCACACCGATGTCGTGGAGCTGCCCCAGCACCAGCTCGGCGACTTCGCGGTCGTGCAGCAGCGTCGCCTCGGTGATCTCCAGCCAGAGGTCGCCGGGACTGACCGACGCGTCGTGGAGCATGCGCTCGACACGGGCGGGGAAGGTCGGCTCGGCGAACTGGCGCGCCGAGACGTTGGCGTTGAGCTTCAGCGTGCCGCCCCCGCCGCCGTGCCAGGCAGCGAGCTGACGGCAAGCCTGCTCCAGCGCCCAGTTGCCGATCGCGAGGATCGCTCCGGTCTGCTCGGCCGCGCCCACGAACTCGGACGCGGGCAACAGCCCCCTCCTGGCGTGCTCCCACCGCACCAGCGCCTCGAAGCCGGCGACCCGACCGGTCGCGCAGCTCACGATCGGCAGGTAGTGCATTCGCAGCTCCTCACGCGCGATCGACGTCGCGAGCTCACCCTCCGACACGGCAATGCCGGGACGCGCGTCCGCGACGTGTACACGTGCACCGCCCTGCGTCCGGGCCACCTTCCCGGCTTCGATGGCCCGTCGCAACACGGACTGCGGGACCTCGCCGGCGGGCGCGCCGATCGCCACGCCGATGCTCGCGGTGACCTGCGTCACGCCGCCCGTGTCCACCGACGGGTGCGCCACCCCGAGCGCGATCCGCTCACCAAGCGCCTCCGCGGCGTCGCGGTCGGGCACGTCACGGCACACGAGCACGAAACGCTCGTCGTTCACGTAGGCAACCACGTCGTGCGGGCGCGTAAGGGTTCGGAGCCGCGCGGACACGGCTTCGAGGTGGCGGGCAGTGGCGGCGTCGCCGACGCGTGCGCGGAGCTGGGGGACCTCGTCGAGCTCCACCGACACCACCGCGACCCGGCCGAGATCGGCGGCGCGCTCGGTGAGCCACGTACGGAGCCGATCAAGGTCGAGTACCGGGATCCTGACCGCGTTCGCGTCGCGCGTCGCGGGGGTCGTGGGGAGCGGCGGAACACGCCGGACCGGCTCCCGCCGGGCCTCGGAGGGCGCGACCTCGTCGACGTGCTCGACGAAGTCGGCGACCTCCACCGGCTCCAGCAGCTGGCTCACCAGCGCGGCCGCCCCGCGGGCGCGGGCGGCTGCGCGCACGCCACGGATGATCGCCACGAGCACCACCACGAACGCGACGCCGAGCGCGATCGGGAGGAGGATGCCCTGCACCCTCGATGTGTCGTCCCCCCGCCGGCGGGCCTTGAGGCGCGCGGGAACCCGGACCCCGACGTGCCGAGGACACCGTGGGGCCCGGGGTGGGCCCGCGGGCCCTTCGAATGGGCTGGGCGCATCTCGAGCGGGCCGGGCACCGGCCGGATCCGACCAGGCCCGACGGCACCGGGTACCGGGCGCGCGACGCGGCGCGCGTCCCGGATCTCAGCGCGGTGCTCGAGCTCGTCGCTCGGTGAGGGGCGGCGCAGTGCGCCGCGGGACGCGTCGGCGATCAGACGACGCGGACGTTCTGGGCCTCCTCGCCCTTGCGGCCAGGACCGACGTCGAACTCGACCGCCTGACCCTCCTCGAGGGTCCGGTAGCCGGAGCCCTGGATGGCAGAGAAGTGCACGAACACATCGGGCCCGTCTTCACGCGAGATGAAGCCGTAACCCTTCTCCGCGTTGAACCATTTCACATTGCCTGTTGCCAACGCCTTGCTTCCCCTTGCTTCCTTCTTGCTCGGTTGTCGATGTCTGATCTCGCTGCTCGCCGGTTGGCGGGCACGCCCGTCGAGCAAGTCCTCGGGCTCGCAGCACCGTAGCAGCCATACCCCGCCGACGTCAGGAGCGGAGGTTCACGTGCGCGACGATGATCTCGTGCCCGACCGAGACGCGGGGAGCGTGACCGCACGCACGATCGTCATGTTCCACGCGCATCCCGACGACGAGACCGTGATCACCGGCGGCACCATCGCCCGTGCACACGACGACGGCGACCGCGTCGTGCTCGTGTTCGCGACGCGCGGCGAGGTGGGCGAGGTCGCCGACGGCGTGCTGGCCCCGGGCGAGACGCTGGCCGACCACCGCGTGCGGGAGACCGAACGGGCAGCCGCGATCCTCGGCGCGGCGCGGGTCGAATTCCTCGGCTACCGCGACTCCGGCATGGCCGGCACCGACACCATGACCGCGCCGGGCGCGTTCGCGGCGTGCGACGTCGACGAAGCGGCGCAGCGCCTCGTGCGCGTGCTCCAGGAGGAGGCGACGGACGTGCTCGTCGTCTACGACGAGCATGGCAGCTACGGGCACCCCGACCACATCCAGGTCCACCACGTCGGCCGACGGGCGGCGGAGCTCGCGGGCACGCGCCGTGTGTACGCGGCGACGGTCGACCGCGAGCGCCTCGTTGAGCGCTTGGCAGGCGCCGCGGACGCCCTGCCCGTGGGCGTCGAACTGCCCGACGTCGAGACGCTGGATCTCGGGGTTCCGTCCGAGCGCATCACCACGACCGTCGACGTCACGCGCTTCGTCGACCGCAAGCGGGCGGCGATGAGGGCGCACGCGTCGCAGATCCCCCCCGACTCCTACTTCCTCGCGCTCCCCGACGATCTGTTCGTTCGGGCGTTCGGGACAGAGTGGTTCATCCGGCTCGACTCGCGTCCCGGCGCGCCCGAGGACTGGATCCTCCAGCCCTGAGCACCGCTCGTCGTCACCCGTCGGTGCCGAGCGACGACCCGCGACGGAACGCGTGCCGCCGGTACCGAAGCGACCGGTCCGACGACCACGGCGCGTACGGCGCCATCACGAGCGCCGCGAGCGCGATGAGCACGCGGTCGTAATTCACGCGCCAGCCCCGGAAGTCGTGCCACGCCTGCTCGCGGTCGGCACGGACGGGGACGCCTGCCGCCACGAGTCGGTCGCACGCGTCCTCGAACTCGTCCGTCGCGATGCTGATCGGGTCGGTCGGGAAGGGATCGGGATCGAATCCGATACCGAAGTAAGCAGCGATCGAGCGCAGCGCGAAGAAGCCCGACCGGATGCACATGGCCGCTTCCGGGTCGGGCGGGACGTCGACGACCGACTGCCGCAGCGCGGCCGCGTCGAGCACCGCGCCCGCCGCCGTCACCCACGAGCGGCTCTCGAACGGCGAACGGAAGAAGCTCAGCACCCCGAGCGAGGTGTGGGTCTCCTCGACCTCCGCGAACCACTGCTGCCAGACGACCCAGAGGTCGGTCAGGAGCGTGAACCGCTCCATGCTCTGCGCGCGAGCCAGCACGTTCACGCCCGACGGCGGCTCGCCCGCCCGCACCGCGAGCTGCGCCACCTGCACCTCGCGCCGGGAGAAGGCCCCGTAGATGGTCGGGAGGTACGCGATCAGGAGCGCCAGGAGCGCCAGGCCGCTCGCGGCCTCGACGAAGGCAAGGGTGACGGTGGCGACGTCGGGCGGGCGCACGAACCCGAGCGTGAACATAGACGAGCCGCTCATCTCGAACGCGCGCTCGAGGTCGTCGACGCCGAGGGCGCGGAAGTAGGCGGTGAAGGCGGCGATCTCCATGCAGAGCCAGACCAGCGGGAGCACCACCAACCCGATCGGCGCGTAGAGCGCCATCACACGGTCTCGGCCGGAGTAGGTGCGGGCGAAGCGGGCCATCCGGTCGAACAGGAACCGCAGACCGCCGAACACGCCCCGGGTGATCACCGGCGTCGCGGCGCGCGGCAACACGAACGTGCGCAGCGCCGAGTCGACCACGAGCACGACGAGCACGGTGCCGAACAGGAACCACCACACGTCGCCCAGCGCGTCCATCGGGCGTGAAGCTTCGCAGAAACTCGCCTACTCGCCGGCCTGGGGGCGGCGCCGCTGCCGCTTCAACTCCCCACGACGGCGCTTGTCCTCGATGCGGGCGTCGCGCGCGGCCGCCGACGGCCGGGTCGGCCGCCGCGGCGGCGTCACCCGCAACCCGTCGGCGAGCCGGCTGCGGAGCCGGTCGAGCGCGAGCTCGCGGTTGCGGGCCTGTGAGCGGGTGTCACCGGCGGTGGCGCGGACCACGGGCCCGAGCCGCTCGAGCAGCCGGGCCCGTTGGCGCGGCCCGAGCGACGGCGAGGAGTCGACGCGGAAGGAGACCTCGACGCGGGTCTGGTTCCGGTTGGCGTGCTGGCCGCCGGGCCCTCCCGCGGTGTCGGTGCGCCACTCGAGCTCGTCGGCGCGGATCGTGCACGAGGGCGTCACGCGCACGAAGCCGTCCACCGTGTGACGGTACCGAAGGCCCCGCCCGCGCGAGGGCCATCAGCTCACACCCGGGAGGCCCGGGAATCCTGGTCCCGGAATTGCGTCTCGTAGAGGTCGGCGTACAGCCCGCCGGCCGCGAGCAGGTCCTCGTGCGTGCCCTGCTCCACCACGCGCCCGGCGTCGACCACCACGATGCGGTCCGCGTCGCGCACGGTCGAGAGCCGGTGGGCGATCACGATCGACGTGCGACCGCGCAACGCGTTGGCGAGCGCCTGCTGCACGAGGAGCTCCGACTCGGAGTCGAGGTGGGCGGTGGCCTCGTCGAGCACCACCACCGATGGCGCCCGCAGCAGCAGGCGGGCGATCGCGATGCGCTGCTTCTCGCCGCCCGAGAAACGGTAGCCACGGTCGCCGACGACGGTGTCGAGACCCGCCGGCAGCGTCGCCACCAGGTCGAGGATCTGGGCGGCGTCGAGCGCGTCGAGCATGTCCGCCTCCGTCGCCTCGGGTCGGGCATAGAGCAGGTTCGCCCGGATGGTGTCGTGGAAGAGGTGGGCGTCCTGGGTCACCACGGCGATGGTGTGCCGCAGCGACTCGAGCGTGGCGTCGCGCACGTCGACGCCGTTGATCCGGACTGCGCCGGCGCGGACGTCGTACAGCCGCGGGACGAGGTGGCTGATGGTCGTCTTCCCCGCGCCCGACGGGCCGACCAGCGCCACGAGCTCGCCCGGCTCGGCGGCGAACGACACGTCGTGGAGCACCTGATGGTTGTGGTTCTGGTCGAGCACGGCGACGGATTCCAGCGACGCGAGCGACACCTCGTCGGCGCGGGGGTAGGAGAAGTCCACGTGCTCGAAAGCGACCCGCGCCGGGCCGGGCGGGATCGCCACCGCGCCGGGCTTGTCGCGGATGGCCGGCTCCAGGTCGAGGACCTCGAACACGCGGTCGAAGGAGACAAGCGCCGTCATCACGTCGACGTTCACGCTCGAGAGCTGCGTCAACGGGCCGTAGAGGCGGGTCAGGTACGCGGTGAGTGCCACGACAGTGCCCACGTCGAGCGCGCCCTGGACCGAGAGCACCCCTCCCCACCCGTACACGAGCGCGGTGGCGAGCGACGCGAGCAGGCCCATCGACGTGTAGAACACGCCGCTGTACACCGCCTGGGTCACCCCGATGTCGCGGACACGAGCGGCGTGACCGTCGAACTCGGCCGACTCGGCCTCGGGGCTCCCGAAGAGCTTGACCAGCAGCGCACCTGAGACGTTGAAGCGCTCGTTCATCGTGTTGTTCATGCGCGCCATCAGGTCATACTGCTCGCGGGTGATCGCCTGCAGCTTGCGCCCGAACCATCTCGCCGGCACCACGAACACCGGGAGCAGCAACAACGCGACCAACGTGATCTGCCACGACAGGACCAGCATGGTCACGAGCACGATGCCCACCGTGATGACATTGCTCACCACCGACGCGAGGGTGTCGGAGAACGCGCGTTGTGCGGCGATCACGTCGTTGTTGAGACGGCTCACCAGAGCGCCGGTCTGCGTGCGGGTGAAGAACGCCACCGGCATGCGCTCGACGTGCGCGAACACCTCCGCCCGGAGGTCGTAGATGACGCCCTCGCCGATCCGCGCGGACGCGTAGCGCTGCACGAGGGTGAAGCTGGCGTCGGCGAGGGCGAGACCGGCCGCGACCAGCGCGAGCGCCACCACCACCTCGCTGTCCTTGGCGAGGATCCCGTTGTCGATGATCGCCTTGAGGATGAGCGGGTTCACCGCGCTGACGACCGCGTCGGCCACGACGAAGGCGAGGAACACCGCGATGATGCGCTTGTACGGCGCGCCGTAGCGGAGGATCCTGCGCATGGTCCCGGGCGGGAGCTTCTGCTGGGTGACGCTGCGGTCGCGCAGCATCCCCCGGAGGCCCGGTCCGCCGTGACCTCCCCGCATCACCGGCGCCGCCTCCCGGCCCGCGTGCTCACGCCGCGACGGCCGGCTCGCCGACGGGCTCGGGCAGCGGCTCGAGCGCGTAGGCGAGCACGTCGGTCACGTCGTCCACGGGGTGGAACGTCATCACCTCGCGGACCGCCTCCGGCACGTCCTCGAGATCGGGCGCGTTGCGGGACGGGAGCACGACGGTGTCGAGGCCGGCGCGCTGCGCCGCGAGCACCTTCTGCTTGACGCCGCCGATCGGCAGCACCCGGCCCTGCAGGGTGACCTCGCCGGTCATCCCGACGTTGGCTCGGACCGGCCGGCCCGTGAGGAGGCTCACGAGCGCGGTGGTCATGGTGACCCCGGCCGACGGCCCGTCCTTCGGGATCGCGCCCGCGGGCACGTGGAGGTGGATGCGGCGGTTCGCGGCGCCGGGCTCCAGGCCCAGCGCATCGGCGTGGGACTGCACGTACGACAGCGCGATGCGCGCCGACTCCTTCATGACGTCTCCGAGCTGGCCGGTGAGGGTCAGGCCCGGTTCCCCGTCCATCGCGGTGGCCTCGACGAACAGCACATCGCCCCCGACGCCGGTCACCGCGAGGCCGGTCGCCACACCGGGCACCGCGGTGCGCTCCGCCACCTCGGCAAAGAACCGCGCGCGGCCGAGCGCCGGCGCGACGTCGTCGGCGCCGATCGCCACCGGACGCGGGATCGCGTCATCGGTGGCGAGCCGGGCCGCGACCTTGCGCAGGAGCTTGCCGAGCTCGCGTTCGAGGTTCCGCACGCCGGCCTCCCGCGTGTAGTCGACGACGATGCGCCGCAGCGCGTCGTCGGTGACGGTCACGTCGTCGACCAGCAGGCCGTTCTGCTCGAGCTGACGGGCGAGCAGGTGGTCGCGGGCGATCGCGACCTTCTCGTCCTCCGTATAGCCGTCGAGGCGGATTACCTCGAGCCGGTCGAGGAGCGGCCCGGGGATCGTCTCGGCGACGTTGGCGGTCGCGAGGAACAGGACGTCGGACAGGTCGAGGTCGACCTCGAGGTAGTGATCCCGGAACGTATGGTTCTGCGCGGGGTCGAGCACCTCGAGCAGCGCGGACGAGGGGTCGCCACGCCAGTCGGCGCCGAGCTTGTCGACCTCGTCGAGCACGACCACGGGGTTCATGGTGCCCGCCTCGGCGAGCGCGCGCACGATCCGCCCCGGTCGGGCGCCCACGTACGTGCGCCGGTGCCCGCGGAGCTCGGCCTCGTCGTGCACGCCGCCGAGCGCGACCCGCACGAACCTGCGGTCGAGGGCGCGTGCCACCGACTCCCCGAGCGAGGTCTTGCCGACGCCCGGCGGGCCCACCAATGCCAGGATCGCACCCCCGCCGCGACGGCGGCGCGGCTCGTCGTCGACGAGCCCGCGCTCGGCGCGGAGCTTGCGCACCGCGAGGTACTCGACGATGCGGTCCTTCACGTCGTCGAGGCCGGTGTGGTCGGCGTCGAGCACCGACCGGGCTCCGGCGACGTCACGGTGGTCCTCCGACCGCGTGCCCCACGGCACCTCGAAGACGGTGTCGAGCCAGGTGCGGATCCAGCCGTGCTCGGGGCTCTGCTCGCTGGTGCGCTCGAGCTTGTCGATCTCGCGCTCGATCGCGTCACGCACCGCGGGCGGGGCGTCGAGCTCCGCGAGCCGCGTGCGGTAGTCATCGGTGCCGTCGCTCTCGGACTCGCCGAGCTCACGACGGATCGCCTCGAGCTGGCGACGCAGCACGAACTCGCGCTGGGTCTTGTCGACGTCGTCGGCCACCTGGGTGCGGATGCGCTCCGCGATCTCGAGCTCCGCGAACGCGTCGCGGGCCCAGCGGAGCGCCTTCTCGAGCCGCGCCTCGGGATCGAGGGTCTCGAGCAGCTCGATCTTCTGCTCGACGCGGAGGTCGGGCGACCAGCCCGCGGTGTCGGCCAGCGCGCCGGGGTCGTCGACCCCGTTCAGCGCGTCGGCGAAGCGTGGCGAGCCGAGCTTCTCCGCGATGCCGCGCACCACCGCGCGGTACTCGCGTGCGAGGTCGCGGGCGCGGCCGCTCACGGGCCGCCCCTCGTCCACCGGCTCGGCCGTGACCCAGATGCCCCCTTCATCGCGGGAGACGATGGTGCCGACCAGCGCCCGGGACAGCCCGCGCAGCACGATGGCCCGCTGCCCGCCGGGGAGCTCGCCCACGTTCTCCACCCGCGCCACGGTGCCGACCCGGCCGTAGCCGGCGTCGACCCGCGGGACGAGCAGGACGTGACCGCCGGCGCCGGTGGCGGCGGCGGCCGCGTCCCGAGCCTCGGCGGTCTCGAGCGCGAGGGTCACGACCATCTGGGGCAGCACGACGCCGCTCGTGAGGGGCAGCAGCGGCAGCTCGCGGGTTGTCCGGGCCTCGCCCGGGGCGGTTGCGTCGGATCTGGCATCGGTCATGGCAGGCCTCGATCGGGTGTGATTACACCATTACGAGGCGCGCAACGACCGCGCTGCCCTGTCCATTCCCGCCGGGCGAAATTCCCGACCGGACCGCCCGGGTTTGCCCGCAGGGGCGGCGATCAGCCGCCGAGCTGGGAATCGATCGCCTCCACCAGCGCCGGGTCGTCCGGCGTGACCTGGGGCCGGAACCGGCCGATCACGCTGCCTTCGGGCCCGATGAGGAACTTCTCGAAGTTCCACTTCACGTCGCCGGCCTCGCCCGTGGCGTCGGGCGTCTGGGTGAGCTCGCGGTAGATCGGGTGGGAGTTCTGGCCGTTCACGTCGATCTTCTCGAACAGCGGGAACGACACGTGGTAGTTCGTGTCACAGAACTCACGGATCTCCTCCGCGCTGCCGGGCTCCTGCCCCGCGAACTGGTTGCAGGGGAACCCGAGCACCTCGAAGCCCTGGTCCGCGAACCGCTCGTGCAGCTTCTGGAGCCCCTCGTACTGCGGCGTGAGGCCGCACTTCGACGCCACGTTCACCACGAGCACGGTCTTGCCCTGGTAGTCGGACAGGGACGTCGCCTCGCCCTCGAGCGTCTTGATCTCGGCGTCGTAGATCGACATATGCACATGCTCCCTCTTCGAGTCCTCGGGCCGCACTCTACCCTTCGGGCCCGGTCATCCTCTCCGGTCGCACGAGACGGTCGAACTCCTCCTCGGTGAGGTGCCCGAGGCCCACCACGGCCTCCTTGAGCGAGGTCCGGTGCCGGTGGGCGTGCTTGGCGCTCTCGGCCGCCTTGTCGTAACCGATGTGCGAGTTGAGGGCGGTCACGACCATGAGCGAGTCGGCGACGTACCGGGCGATCCGCTCCTCGTCGGCCTGCACCCCCTCCACCGCGAACTCCCGGAACGAGTCGCACGCGTCGCCGAGGAGCTCGGCCGAGTGGAGGAGGTTGAAGATCATCACCGGCTTGAACACGTTGAGCTCGAAGTTGCCCTGGGAGCCGGCGAAGCCGATGGTGGCGTCGTTGCCCAGCACCTGGACGCACACCATCGTCATCGCCTCGCTCTGGGTCGGGTTCACCTTGCCCGGCATGATCGACGACCCGGGCTCGTTCTCGGGCAGGATCAGCTCGCCGAGGCCCGCCCGCGGCCCGGAGGCGAGCCAGCGGATGTCGTTGGCGATCTTCATGAGCGAGACCGCCAGCGTTCTCAGCGCGCCGCTCGCCATCACGAGCGCGTCGTGGGCGGCGAGCGCGGCGAACTTGTTCGGGGCGTCGACGAAGGGCAGGCCGGTGAGCTCGGCGATCTTCGCCGCGCACCGGCGTGCGAACTCGGGATGGGTGTTGAGCCCGGTCCCCACCGCGGTGCCACCGATCGCCAGCTCGTAGAGGCCGGGGAGCACCGACTGGATGCGCTCGAGGTCGGCGTCGAGCTGCGCGACGTACCCGCCGAACTCCTGCCCGAGCGTGAGCGGCACCGCGTCCTGCAGGTGCGTGCGACCGATCTTCACGATGTCGTCGAACTCCCGCGACTTCGCCGCCAGCGCGTCACGCAGCCGCGTGACCGCGGGTACCAGCTCGTTCACGACCGCCTCCGCGGCGGCCACGTGCATCGCGGTGGGGAACGTGTCGTTCGACGACTGGGACATGTTCACGTCGTCGTTGGGGTGCACCGGCTTCTTCGACCCGAGCTCGCCTCCGGAGAGCTCGGTCGCACGGTTCGAGATGACCTCGTTGACGTTCATGTTGGTCTGCGTGCCGCTCCCGGTCTGCCAGACCGAGAGCGGGAACTCGTCGGCGAGCCCGCCCGTGATGATCTCGTCGGCGGCCTGCACGATCGCCTTCGCCTTCTCGGGCGCCAGCTTGCCCAGGTCTTCGTTGACCAGCGCCGCAGCCTTCTTCAGCAGCGCCATACCCCGGATCACGCCGCGCGGCATGGGGTCGTCGCCGATGGCGAAGTGGTGGAGGGACCGCTGGGTCTGCGCGCCCCAGTAGTGGTCGCCGGGGACCTCGATCGCACCCATGGTGTCGGTCTCGGTACGCGTCGATCCCCCGTCGTGGCCAACCAGTTCCCTCGGCCCGCTCATGATCTCCGCTCTCGGCGGCTTCGCCGCCGGGCCACTGGGCCCCGCTCACTGCTCGCCGGGATACCCGGCTCGCTTCGTTCGCTCATGATCTCCGCTCTCGGCGGCTTCGCCGCCGGGCCACTGGGCCCCGCTCACTGCTCGCCGGGATACCCGGCTCGCTTCGTTCGCTCATGACTCGGACGGTAGCGCGGCGTCGCTCCCGCGCTCCGCTCGCACCTTGCGGACCTGGCGGTCCATCGACCGGCGCACGTACGGTCCCAGCAGCCCGCTCGCCCGCGCCAGCGCTCGCGTCTGGAAGTCGGCGGTGATCACCAGGCGGTCGCGTTCGATCCCCCACACGATCGCGTCCGCCACCACCCGTGCCTCCTTCGGCTTGATCGACGCCGAGATCCGCGTCGTCTCCTCGGGCTTCAGCTCGTTCTCGCGGTCGAAGCCCGGAGTCCGCGTGTCGGGCGGGTACGCGCACGCGACCACGATCCCGTAGGGCGCCAGCTCGGAGCGCAGTGTCTCCGCGAGGCCGCGGACCGCGTACTTCGCCGGCGCGTATGCCGAGTAGCCGAACACGCCGATGAGCCCGGCGGTGGACGAGATGGTGACGATGTGGCCCGAACGGCGCTCGATCATCCGTGGTACCACCGCCCGCACCGCGTTGAGCGTGCCGAAGTAGTCGGTCTCCATCTGCTCGCGGAAGACGCCGTCGTCGAGCTGCTCGAAGTACCCGGGGTGCGCGGTCCCGGCCGCGGTCACGAGCACGTCGCACGGGCCCTGCTCGCGTGCGAGCTCCTCGAGGGCACCCGAGAGCGCAATGGCGTCGGTGACGTCGGCCGACGCGGTCCGGACCGCGACCGCGGGCGCCTCGTCGCGCACGGCAGCGACCGCGCGCGCGAGCCGCGCTTCGTCGCGCGCCACCAACGACACGCGGGCGCCCCGGCCGGCGAGGAGGCACGCGGTCGCGAGCCCGATCCCGCTCGATCCACCGGTGACGACCGCATGGCACCCCGCCGGCTTCGTCATGCCCCGATCGTGCCACGATCCGGGCCCGCGATACCGTCCGGTCGATGGCTCGGCGATGCTGGAGCGCGCGCCTGGGGCGCGTCGCGCTCGTGACGGCAGCGCTCGCGCTCGGCGTGCGGGCGGCCCCCGCGGCGAGCGCGGCGACCGCACCCGCTCACGAGTTCCACGTCCGGGGGAGCGTCGAGCAGGTCGCAGTGACCGGCGCACGGCCGCGGGACGCGGCCGTGCTCACCGACGGTTCGGGGCGCGCCGTCGCGCGCGGCCGCACCGACACCGCAGGGAGCCTCCTCTTCCGGGGCGTCCACCCGGGGAGCGGCTACGTCGTCGCCATCGGCGGCCGGCGGAGCCCCGCGGTCACCGTGACCTCGCCGGACACCACCCCGCCGCAGTCGCTCTACTCGTCGCAGCACCTCTCGCCGGGCTTCGGCTACCTCAGGACCCGTGACGGCACGCTCCTGTCGATCGACGTGCGACTGCCCGGCCCCGTCGACGGCGGGCCGTACCCGACGGTCGTCGAGTACTCGGGGTACGACCCGTCCAACCCCGACGGCCACCAACCGGCGTCGACGGTCGCCGGGCTGTTCGGCTTCGCGACCGTCGGCGTGAACATGCGCGGCACCGGCTGCTCCGGTGGTGCGTTCGACTACTTCGAGACGCTGCAGAGCCTCGACGGGTACGACGCCATCGAGACCATCGCCGCGCAGCCCTGGGTGGCCAACGGCGAGGTCGGCATGGTCGGGATCTCGTACCCCGGCATCAGCCAGCTCTTCGTCGCTGCGACCCGGCCGCCCCACCTGGCCGCGATCGCGCCGCTCGCGGCGATCGACGACACGTACGCGACCGTCTACCCCGGCGGGATCTTCAACAACGGGTTCGCGCTCGGGTGGGCGCGCGACCGCGCCGCCGACGCCCGTCCGGCCGGGCAGTCCTGGGCGGCCGAGCGCATCGCGCACGGCGACGCCGTCTGCAAGGCCGACCAGGCGCTCCGACTCCAGGCACCGAGCGTGACCGCACAGATGCGCGCCGATCGCTTCGACGACCCCACGCGCCTCGACCCGCTCGCGCCGGCCACGTTCGTGCACGACATCGACGTCCCCGTCTTCATCGCCGGGGCGTGGCAGGACGAAGAGACCGGCGACCACTTCGCGGAGATGCTGGACGACTTCGCGCCCGACGTGCCGCTCGTCGCGACGCTCATGAACGGCGTGCACGCCGACGCGCTCGGCCCCGCCGTGCTGTCACGCTGGCTCGAATTCCTCGACTTCTACGTCGCGAGACGGATCCCCTCCGTGCCCCCGGCGACGCGCGCACTGGCCGCCGCCGCGCTCCCACGCGTGTTCGGCGCCGGCGTGACGCTCGCACCCGATCGCTTCACCGGCTACGCCGACTATGCGTCCGCACTGTCTGCGTACCAGCAGGAGCCACGAGTCCGCGTGCTGTTCGACGTCGGCGCCGGCGGCGCGCCGGGGGCACCGGTGCCGGCGTTCGAGGCCGACTTCCCGTCGTGGCCGCCGCCGGCGACCACTGCGACCGCCTGGTACGCGCAGCCCGGGGGCGCGCTCGGCCCGGCCGCGCCGAGCGCCGCCGGCGCAACCGGCGACACCTTCACCTACGACCCGCACGCCTACCCGCGCACCGACGCGGCCCCCGAACCGGCCACCTCCCTCGGCGCGGTGCCGCGCTACGACTGGAAGCCGCTCCCCCACGGTGACGCGGTGGCGTACGTCACCCCACCGCTGGCGCACGACACCGTGACGGTGGGGACCGGCAGCGCCGACCTGTGGCTGCGCACCACGGTGCCCGACATCGACCTCGAGGTGACGATCTCGGAGGTGCGACCCGACGGCCAGGAGACGTACGTGCAGAGCGGTTGGCTCCGCGTGAGCCAGCGCAAGCTCGACGCCTCGAGGTCCACCGAGCTGCTTCCCGTGCAGACGCACACCCGCGCCGACGCGGCGCCGCTCCCCCGCGGGCGGCCGACACTCGTGCGCGTGCCGCTCTACCCGTTCGGCCACGTGTTCCGCGCCGGCTCGCGCGTGCGCATCGTCGTGCAGCCGCCGGGCGGGAACCGCCCCGCGTGGGCGTTCGCCGCCATCACGTACCCTCGCGCACCACGGGTCACCATCGAGCGCTCGGCCGCGTACCCGACGCGGATCGTGCTCCCGGTGGTGCCGGGCGTCGCGGTGCCTACGCCACTGCCGACGTGCGGCAGCCTCCGGGGCCAGCCGTGCCGCCTGTACACGGGCCCGTGACCCATACGCCGACGCGCCGGAGGAGCCGATGACCACATCACCCGTCTACGAGATCGCCGACGCGTACGTCGAGCGGTTCGCCGCGCTCGACCCCGTGTCGGCGACGGGTGAGGGCATCACCGGTCACGACCACGAGATGACCGACTACTCGCCCGCGGGGAGCGAGGAGCGCGCCGAGCACGTGCGTGCCACGTTGCGCGCGCTCGCCGCCGCGGAGGTGCGCAGCGACGCCGACCGCATCGCCGCCGAGGGATTGCGCGAGCGCCTCGAGGTCGAGGAGGAGCAGTACGCGGCGGGTGAGCACCTCCGCGATCTCCGCGTGCTCGGGAGCCCCGTGCAGTACGTGCGCATGGCGTTCGACCTCATGCCGCGCGCGACCGCCGAGGACTGGCAGACCATCGTGGAACGACTGGCGCTGGTTCCCCAGGCGCTCGCGAGCATCGAGGCCGCGCTCACCGAGGGCCGCGACGAAGGGATCGTCGCCGGTCGTCGACAGGCGGTCGCCTGCGCGCGCCAGGCCGACGTGTGGGGCGGCGTCGACCTAGGGACCCGTCCCTTCTTCCTTGGTCTCGTCGACGAGCTCGACGCGTCCGGCGTCGACGACCGGCTGCTCCGGGACCGGCTGGAGGAGCTTGCCCGCATCGCGACCGAGAGCTACGCGTCCCTCGGCCGTTACCTGATCGAGGAGTACGCGCCGCGCTCGTCGGAGCGCGACGCCGTCGGACGCGAGCGCTACGCGATCCAGGCACGCGCCTTCACGGGCATCGACCTCGATCTCGCCGAGACGTACGCCTGGGGCTGGGAGGAGCTCGCCCGCATCGAGCACGCGATGGCCGCGGTCGCCGAGCGCATCCTCCCCGGCGCCTCGGTCGACGAGGTCATCGAGCACCTCGAACGCGACCCGACACGCACGATCGAGGGCGTCGACGAGTTCCGCGGTTGGAACCAGGATCTGCTCGACCGCACGGTCAGCGAGCTCGACGGCCGGCACTTCGACATCCCCGAGCCGGTGAAGCGGGTGGAAGCGATGATCGCACCACCCGGGGGCGCGGCCGCCATGTACTACACCGGCCCGTCGGAGGACTTCAGCCGCCCGGGGCGCACTTGGTACCCCACACTGGGCAAGACGCGGTTCCCGCTCTGGGGCGAGGTGTCGATCTGCTACCACGAGGGGGTCCCCGGCCATCACCTCCAGATCGCGCAGGTGCGCTACCTCGCGGACACTCTGAGCCGCTGGCAGCGGACGCTCGCAGGGACGTCGGGCCACGCCGAGGGCTGGGCGCTCTACGCGGAGCGGCTGATGGGTGAGCTCGGCTATCTCGAGGATCCCGCCTTCGAGCTCGGGATGCTCCGCGCGCAGGCCATGCGCGCGGTCCGCGTCGTCGTCGACATCGGCCTGCACCTCGAGCTCGCGATCCCACCCACCGAGCGGTACCACCCGGGCGAGACGTGGACACCGGACCTGGCGTTGCCGTTCGTGATCGAGCGGAGCAAGTTCCCACCCGACTTCATGGCGAGCGAGGTCGACCGGTACCTCGGGCTGCCCGGGCAGGCGATCAGCTACAAGGTCGGAGAGCGGGTGTGGCTCGACGCGCGGGCCGAGGCCCGCGCCCGCCGGGGAGACGCCATCGACCAGAAGGCGTTCCACCGCCGGGCGCTCGACCTCGGCCCGATGGGGCTCGCGCAGCTCGAGCGCGAGCTCGCTCGCGTCTAGTCAGGCCACGGTCACGTCGCGCTGCTCGACGACCAGTCGTCGGCGAGGCGACCTCCGTGCGCCACGAGGCCGTAGATCACGAGGACATCCACCAGGATCATCGTGAACGACCAGAAGGGGAAGTGCGGGAGGTAGGCGAGCTGCACGATCGCGTTCACGCCCGCCGCGAGGACGCCCACCACCCTGCCGAACATGTTTCCGACGAAGATCAGGAAGCCGGCCAGGATCATCACCGCGCCGATGATGAGCACCACCCAGCTCCAGGTCTTGACGTTGTTGGTGACCGGAAGGTTGCCGCCGGATCCGCCGAGGGACTTCGCGGTGTCCTTGATGTAGTTCGTCTGCGTGATCCCGACGAGCCCGTCGATCACGTTGAACGTTCCCCCGATGAGGATCATGATGCCGGCGAACAGCTTCCAGCCGAAGCCGTCGTCCATGCTCTCGCTCCTTGCTCGCTGCGCCCCGCCGTGTGGGACGGTAGCGTCACCCCGTGAGCGCCGCGGGGATGGTGAAGGACACCGCCGAGACGCCCGACGCACCCGAGCGCGCAGGCCTGGTGCTGCTCGCGCTGATCCTGGTGGCGGCGGTCGCGAACCTCAACCTCGCGGTCGCCAACGTGGCGCTGCCCGACATCGGCAAGGCGTTCGACTCGTCGCAGACCGCGCTCGACCTCGTGGCGGTGGGCTACTCGCTCGGCCTCGCGGCATCGGTGCTGTGGCTGGGCGCGCTCGGCGACCGCTACGGCCGGAAGATGATGCTCGTGCTCGGCACCGGCTTCGCGTTGCCGGCCTCGGTGCTCGCCGCCTACGCCCCCACCGACGGCGTGCTCGTGCTCGCCCGCATCCTGGGCGGGGTCGCCGCGGGCATGGCCTACCCGACGACGCTGGCGCTGATCACCGCGCTGTGGTCCGGCGCGGGCCGCACCCGTGCCATCGCGCTCTGGTCCGCCCTCGGCGGTGCGACCGCCGCGCTCGGCCCGGTCGTGGCCGGCGGCCTGCTCGAGCACTTCTGGTGGGGCTCGGTCTTCCTCGTGACCCTTCCCCTCGCCGTCCTCGCCCTCGTGCTCGCCATCGTCCTGGTGCCCCCGCACGTGAACGAGACGGTCGACCCGGTCGACAACCTCGGGGGGATCCTCTCGGTCCTGACCATCGCGGGCATCGTGCTCGCGATCAACTTCGCGCCGGTGCCCGGCAAGGGCACGGTCGCGATCGGCCTCGGCGCGATCGCGCTGGCGGCGCTCGTCGGCTTCGTGGTGCGGCAGCGACGCGCGCGCTCACCGCTCTACGACCTCGACGTCGCGCGCCGCCGCATCTTCTGGGTCGCCGCCTGTGCCGGACTCGTCGTCTTCGGGTCGCTCATGGGGGCAATGTTCATCGGCCAGCAATTCCTGCAGAACGTGCTCGGCTACGACACCTTCGAGGCGGGAGCGGCCATCCTGCCCGCGGCCGTGATGATGGTGCTCGTCGCCCCGCGGTCGGCCAAGCTCGTGGAGTCGCACGGGGCGCGCCTCACGCTGCTGGTCGGCTACGTGTTCTGCCTGCTCGGCTTCCTCACCATGCTCGTCCTCTGGAACGAGGGCATCTCGTACTGGAAGGTCGGCCTCGGCTACGCGTTCCTCGGGACCGGCGTGGGCTTCGCCGGCACGCCGGCATCGCACTCACTGACCGGGTCGGTGCCGGTCCAGCGCGCCGGCATGGCGTCGGGCACGGCCGACCTCCAGCGCGACCTCGGCGGCGCCATCATGCAGTCGATCCTGGGCGCGCTGCTCACCGCGGGCTACGCGTCCGCGTTCACGAAGCTGATCGCGAGCTCACCGAACCAGGCGCAGGTCAGCCAGAGCGTGCAGAACCAGCTCACCAAGTCGTTCTCCAGCGCCGCCAACCTGGCGCAGCAGTACCCCCAGTACTCGAAGCAGATCGTGTCGGCGGCGAAGACGTCGTTCCTCGACGGCGCCGACTGGGCCTACACCGCCGGGATCATCGCAGTGCTGCTCGGCGCTGCGCTCGTGTTCTTCATGTACCCGAAGCTGGAAGGCGAGCGCGAGCTGCTCGCCCAGTACCACGACACCGACGTCGCCGCCGCGGCCGCCGAGCGCAGCGCGTCGCCGTGACCCGCGCCTACACGCCGGCGTGGTCGTCGGATTCGAGCATGCTCCGCTGGTCGAGCACGTAGAGGAGGCCGAGCGACGGGAGGATGACGACGCCGGCGATCAGGAAGACCACGAGGATCGACACGAGCGTCGCGTCAGGTGCCGCGGCCTGCGACACCTTCAACGACGTCGGCAGGAGGTAGGGCCACTGCGCGACGCCCCAGGCCACCACCACCGACGCCACCGCGCCCATGGCCAGGAGGCGGGCGCCACGCGCCGCGTTGCGCAAGAGGAGCACGAGGGAGCCGACGCCGCACAGCGCCGAGATGACGACGAGGGGCAGGGCGCGCGCGGTGAGCCCGTCGAAGACGTACCTGGCGTCGTCGTGGAGCACCACGATGCCTGCGACCGCGATCAGGCCGGCCGCGACCGCCGCGCCGACCGCCCGCTGCCGGAAGTACTCGACCATGTCCGCCTCGCCGAGCCGGCGGGCATCCCAGATCAGGTACACCGCGGCGAGGTATGCGCAGACCGCGACGGCGAGCACACCGCCGAGGATCGACGTGGGGTTGATCCAGCTTGCCCACGGGTCGCCGGCCCTGCCTCCCGCGGGCACCTGGCCCGAGGCGATGCCGCCGGCGACCGTGCCCATGAAGAACGGCACCAGCACCGATGCGCTCGCGAACGCCGCGCCGAAGAGGCGGCGACTCTGCGTGCGGGAGACCTCTTTTCGGAACGCGAACCCGGAGCCCCGGAGCACGATGCCGAGCGCCGCGAGCGACAACGGGACGAACAGGGTGAGCGTGATGGAGGCGAACGCCTCCGGGAACCCCGTCCACAGCACGACCAGACAGAAGATGAGCCAGACGTGGTTGGCCTCCCACACCGGGCCGATCGAGTGTTGCGCGACGGCGCGCGGCCGGGCGCCCCGGTGGGCGCCGCCGGCGAAGAGGTCCCAGAAGCCGGCGCCGAAGTCGGCGCCGCCGAAGAGCGCGTAGGCGGTGACCCCGAAGAACAGGATCACCGCGACGACGTCGCTCACGGCACCGGCGCCCGTTCGTCGGGGCTCTCGTGGCCGACCGGCTCACGGGGCCCGTAGGGAACTTCCTCCTCGCCGAGCACCGTCACGGCACGGGTGCGCGCGCTCATGCGGCGGAGCACTGCGATCAGGGCGACGGCCACCGCGCCGTAGAGGCCGAGGATGATCAGGAAGGTGACCCAGACTCCCTGGTTGGTGGTCGCCGCCTGCGACACCTTGAAGTAGTCGTACACGATCCACGGCTGGCGCCCGACCTCGGTCACCACCCAACCGGCCTCCAGCGCGAGCACCGAGGCGACGCCCGACCCGGCGGCGAGCCACAGGAACAGCCGGCTCCTCGGCAGGTCGCGCCGGCGGAGCCACCCGATCGCGAACCACAGCGACAGCAGGAACAAGAGGGTGGCGAGCCCGACCATCGTGTCCCAACCGAGGTGCACGGCGTTGACCTCGCCGTTCGTGGGGCGGGAGCTCGAAGAGACCGAGTCCAGGCCCTTCACCACGGTGCTCGTCCCGGTGGCGGGATCGGACAGGATCGACGCCAGACCCGGGATGCGGAACCCGCCGACCACCTGCCCCTGCCGGTTCAGGTGCCCGAACAGCGTCTCGGGCACGTCGCTCGACGTCTTCGGCACCAGCTCGATCGCCGCGAACTTCACCGGCTCGTTGTTGTAGACCCAACGCGCCAGCGTGTCGCCGACGACCATCTGGACCGGCGTCATCACCGCGGCGACGGTGAACGGGATGAGGAAGCCGATGCGGTGGTAGTGGTCGCGTCGGCCGCGCAGCATGCCGGCCGCGTAGACCGACGCCACCAGGAACCCGCCGACGAGGTAGGCCGCCACCAACATGTGGACGACCTCGTAGGGCATGGCGTTGTTGAAGATCACCGCCCACGGATCCACGTCCACCACGTGTCCGGCGGCGTTGAGACTGAAGCCCGCCGGCTCGTTCATCCAGGCGTTCGCGGCCACGACCGACGCCACGCCCCCGATCCCGGCGATCACGATGGGCACCCCGGTCCAGAAGTGCGGCCACGCCGGGAGGCGCTTCCACCCGTAGATGTAGATCGCGATGAAGATCGCCTCGAGGAAGAAGAACAGGCCCTCGATCGCGAAGGGGATCCCGAACGCGTCGCCGAATCGGCCCATGAACCGAGGCCACAGCAGGCCGAATTCGAAGGTGAGCACGGTGCCGGTCACCGCCCCGACGGCGAACGTGACCGCCATGTACTTCGACCATCGCTGCGCGAGCAGGAGGGCGTCGTCGTCGCCCTTTTTCAGGCCTCGGTAGTTGGCGACGAGAGCCATGAACGCCCACGCGACCCCGAGCGGCACGAGGATGATGTGGAAACCGAGCGTGAACGCCATCTGTGCGCGCGCCCACGGCACGGGGTCGACGGCCAGCGGCATGGAGATCAGGGACACTCGGTGGGCAACCCTCTCACAACCGAGGCGTCCGGCGCGGCCCAGGTCGTCGCCGCGCCGACGTCGCTCGCGACGGGATCCCGGCGCTCCACCGCAGCACGGTCTAGATTCTCGGCCCGCGGCGCGCGCTCACTCGAGCGGGGGCCGGCGGTGCCCAAACGAGGAGGCGCGTGATGCTGGTCGGTTCGGACTTCGGCACGGGCCAGGTGTTCCTGTCCATGCTCTGGTTCTTCCTGTTCTTCATCTGGATCTGGTTGCTGATCGTCGTGTTCAGCGACATCTTCCGCAGCCACGACCTCTCCGGCTGGGCGAAGGCCATCTGGGTGATCTTCGTGATCGTGGTCCCGTACCTCGGCGTCCTCGTGTACCTCATCGCCCGGGGGCACAAGATGGGCGAGCACGCCATGGCGGCGGCCCAGGCGCAGGACCAGGCCCAGCGCGAGTACATCCGCAGCGCGGCGGGTCAGTCGTCGAGCACCGCCGACGAGCTGGCGCGCCTCGCCGACCTCAAGGCGGCGGGCACGATCAGCGACGCCGAGTTCGAGCAGCTCAAGGCGAAGGCGATTTCGGGGAGCTGACCCGCTCCCCGGGGTCGCCCGTCCAGGCCGCGCGGGCGGTCTGGAAGTCACGCTCGTTCTGGTCCGCGTAGGTCACCGCGAAGTCGCGGATGGCGCGCTCGAAGCCGTCGCTCGACCCGAGATACGCCGCGATCGCCACCCGGTCGCCGGACCGGGCGTGTGCGCGCGCCAGCGTCCACCCGCAGAGCCGGCCGTACACCCGCATGACCGCGTCGGACATGACGTCGATGTTGGGCGAGAGCTTCCAGTCCCAGAGCTGGCGCACGTAGAAGTCGCGGCTCAGGCCGTCGATGCCGGTCGCGCCCAACCAGCCGAGCAGGATGTCGCTCGACGCCTGGAGGAGCCGCTGACCCTCGACCACCCGGCGCCCGTGGTTCGCGTACGGGCTGCGCCCGGCGTAGGGCTCGAGCACCGACTGCGAGGCCTCCTTGATCTGGAGGAAGAGCGGGTCCTGGTCGTTCTTGCCCAGCAGCAGCGCGATCCAACACCGGGTACCGACGCTCCCCACGCCGACCACCTTGTGCGCGAGGTCGACCAGACGGTAGCCCTCCAGGAGGTGACGACGGTCCGGCTGCAGACTGTGGCGGTAGGCACGGAAGACCTCGCGCAACTCCTGCTTCATGAGGTCGGGATCCATGCCCTCCGCGAGATCCTCGATCGGCACGAGGAGCGGCGGGTCACTCGAGATGCGGATCTCGCCGTCGACGACGTGGGTGAGCTTCGCGAAAGCCTTGAGGCTGTCGCGTGCCTGTGCCTTCACCCGCACCTGCTCGAGCCGCGCGATGTCGGCGGCAGGCACGTCGTCGCGGTAACGGTTGATCAGCGCCTCGACGTCGAGGTGCGCGTACCACACGTCGAGGTTGCGCATGCTCGCGAAGTCGCGCATCGCCAGGCGGTACTCGTTCGCGCACTGCTCGACGATCGCCCGTGACGCCTTGGCGCCGAAACCCCGCGACCGCGCTGCGATCTCGAGGCTGGCCGCGAGGCGCTTGACGTCCCACTCGAACGGTCCCCGACTGGTCTCGTCGAAGTCGTTGATGTCGAACACGAGCAGCCGTTCGGGTGAACCGAAGCCGCCGAAATTGGCGAGGTGCGCGTCGCCGCAGCACTGGACGTGGAGCCCGGAGTCGGGCGCCGCGGCCTCGTCGGCCGCCATCACGACGGCTGCGCCCCGATAGAACGCGAAGGACGACGCCAGCATGCGCTGGTGGCGGATCTCGACCAGCTCCGGTACCCGCGTGGCCTCCTGGGCCTCGAGCAGCGCGACCGGGTCGGGCCGGTCCGCCGGCGGAGCCCACGCCGCGAGCGTGGCCCGGGGCAGGCGCTTGCGCGCCGCCCGCCCGCGTTCGGTGCGCGCGGCGACGTCGGGGTGCGCGACCGGCGCGACCTGGGTGGCGGTCACCGGAGCCCGAAGTCGGGGCGGCGCGGCATCCCGCTCGCGCCGTCGACCGTCTTCGTCGCCAAGACCTGGTGGACCTGGAGCCGGTTCGACTCGAACATCACTGCAGAGACTGCCATGTACAGCCGCCACACGCGCCCTCGCGCGCTCCCGACGAGGGCGACGGCGTCCTCCCAGCCCGCCTCGAGGTTGGCGAGCCACGCACGGAGCGTGAGCGCATAGTGCTCGCGCAGGCTCTCCGTGTGCCTGGCCTCGAACCCCGCACGCTCGACCTCTTGGACCACGGTCCCGACGTCGTGCAGCTCCCCGTCGGGGAACACGTACCGGTCCATGAACCCGCGCTCGCGCCGGAGCGGGACGTGCCAGCCGCGGCCGGTCGGCTCGCCGCCGGGCGGCCGGCCGATGCCGTGGTTCAGGAGCCTTCCGCCCGGAGCGAGCAGTGAATGGAGGCCCGCGAAGTAGACACCGAGCTGGGCCCGGCCCACGTGCTCGAACATGCCGATCGAGCTGATCGCGTCGTACGGGCCGTCGGAAACGTCGCGGTAGTCCTGGACGCGGATCTCGACCTGGTCGGCGAGCCCCGCATCGGCCACCCGCTTCCGCGCAAGATCGGCCTGCGCCCGCGACAGGGTCACGCCCACGCCGTCGACGCCGTGCTCGCGGGCGGCGTGAAGCAGCATCGAACCCCACCCGCACCCCACGTCGAGCAGGCGCATGCCGGGCGCGAGCGCGAGCTTGCGGCAGACGAGCTCGTGCTTGTTGGCCTGGGCCGAGTCGAGGTCGTCGGTGTCGTCGGTCCACACCGCGCAGGAGTAGGTGAGGCTCGATCCGAGGACGATCCGGTAGAAGTCGTTGGAGACGTCGTAGTGGTACGCGATCGCCGCGGCGTCGCGCTCCTTGCTGTGCCGGCTCCCGCGCAGCCTCGCCTCCTCCGGTGGGGGCGCGAGCGGTCGAACGGCGCCCGGGCCGAGGAGGCGGAGCGCGTCCACGACCTGCGCGGGGCGGACGGTCACGTCGAGCAGCCGGTCGCGCAGCTCCAGCACGCGGAAGAGATCGCCCTCGACATCGAGCTCGCCGGCCACGTACGCGCGTCCGAAGCCGACTTCGTTCGGCGCGAGCAGGATCCGGCGCAAGGCACGCGGCGAGCGCACCACCAACGTCGCGGGGGCGTCAGCGGGGCCGAGGCGGCTCCCGTCGTACGCGACGAACGCGACGGGAGGATCGTCGCCGACGAGCTCACGCAGCAGATCCGCAACGAGCACCACCACTCCTCCCCTCCTTCGCACACCCGTCGCCCTCGGCGCGGCTTCCGCTCCTCCGTTCGGCGGGCCGATCGGGCTCGGCGCGCACTCGATTCTTCCCCGCGCGGGCTGCTCATGAAAAGTCCGTCTCGGTGGTCGCGGCGGTTGCGAAGCGCCGCGCGGTCGGGGAGCATCCTCCGGTGACCGTCGGCAGCGCACTCGTGGAGGAAGTGCGGTTCCGCGGCGAGCCCGGGATGGCCGTCGTCGCGGGCGGCGTGCGGGCGGTCTTCCTTCCCGGCATCGGGATGACCGGCGTGTCTCTCCGGTTCCGCGGCCGCGAGCACCTTGCTCTTCCGGGCGGCACCGACGCGCTGCGCGCGGGCCATACCGCAGGGCTGCCGCTCCTCGCACCGTGGGCCAATCGGCTCGCGTCCCGCCGCTACCGAGTCGGGCGCACGGAGGTCGACCTCACCGGCATGGCCCTCCCGATCGATGCCAACGGCGTGCCGATCCACGGACTCCTCGTCGGACAGCCCGGGTGGTCCGTCACCGCGACCGCGGCGGGGCGCGGGAGCGCTCACCTCACCGCGTCGAGATCGGTCGACTCGCCGGCGTTCCCGTTCCCCCACCGGCTCGAGCTGCGGGTCGTCGCGCGCGACGCGCAGCTCGCCGTCACGACGACGCTCGTCCCCACGACCCGCCGCAGCGTGCCGGTCGCGTTCGGCTGGCACCCCTATCTCCGGCTGTCGCCCCCGCGCGCATCGTGGACGCTCCGGCTGCCCGCTCGGCATCACCTGCTGCTCGACGAGCGCGGCATCCCTACCGGCGCTCGGGTGCGGGAAGCAGCGGAGACGGTGCTGCTCGCCCGGCGGACCTTCGACGACCTCTACGAGCTCGGCCGCGACCGCGCGCTCGGGCTGCAGTCGCCCGACGGCTCATCGCTCGTGATGCGCGGGGGTGGCGGCTACCGCTACGCGCAGGTCTGGGTACCGCCGGGCCGTCCGTTCGTCGCGCTCGAGCCGATGACCGCGCCGACCAACGCGCTCGCGACCGGTGAGGCGCGCGTGGTCCGGCGGCGCGAGTCCTTCACCGCCTGGTTCAGCCTCTCGTTCTGAGCCGCCCCCTTCGCGCGGTTGTGCCAGCATTGCGCCATGAGCTCGTTCCCACCGATCGCCGAGTACGCGTTCCTGTCCGACTGCGAGGTGAGCGCCCTGGTGGCGTCCGACGGCGCGGTCGAATGGCTCTGCCTCCCGCGGCCCGACGCGCCGAGCGTCTTCGCCGCGCTGCTCGACCGGCGCGCCGGCTTCTTCGAGTTCGCGCCCGCGAACGCTCGCGTGCCCGACGCCCGCCGTTACCTGCCGGGCACCAACGTGCTGGAGACGACCTGGCACACCCCGACCGGATGGGTCACGGTGCATGACCTGCTCGTCGTCGGACCGCTCAGGAGCGAGGAACGCCGAGAGGGCTACCGGCGGGTGCCGGGCGACAACGCCGCGACCGGGACGCTGCTGCGGATCGCGACGTGCTTCAGCGGTCGGGTGGAGATGCAGGTGAACTGCCTCCCCCTGTTCGACTACGGGAGAACCGCGGGCAGCTGGACCTACGACGAGTCGGGCTACGAGTCGGTGGCGGTGCAGAGCGGTGACGTCGCGCTCGAGCTCTCCGGCACCATCCGACTCGGCACCAGCGGCGTTCGCGCCTACGGGCGCACCACGCTCGAGGAGGGTGAGCGCGCGTTCGTCGCGCTCTCCTGGGGTGGTCGGCCGCCCCGGTCGCTGGAGGACGCCCTCGACGAGCTCCACGGCACCGAGGAGTACTGGCGCGGCTGGCTGAGCAACGGGTCGATGCCCGACCACCGTTACCGGCCCTACATCGAGCGGAGCGCGCTCGCGCTCAAGGCGCTCAGCTACGCGCCGACGGGCGCCATCATGGCCGCCGGCACCACGTCGCTGCCCGAGACTCCGGGCGGCGAGCGCAACTGGGACTACCGCTTCACCTGGATCCGCGACGCCGCGTTCATGCTGCGCGCGCTCCACCACCTGGGCTTCGACTGGGAGGCGTACGAGTACTTCGCGTTCATCCTCGACACCCTGAGCGAGAACGCCAGCGACGACACCTTCGACATCCAGATCATGTACGGGATCGGCGGCGAGACCGACCTGACCGAGCACACGCTCGACCACCTGTCGGGATACGAGGACTCGCGTCCGGTGCGCGTCGGCAACGGCGCCTACGACCAGCACCAACACGACGTGTGGGGCATGCTGCTCGAGTCGGTCGCCGCGCACATCCGCCGCGGAGGGCAGATCGGCCCGAGGGCGTGGGCCGGCCTGTCGAGCCTGGTCGACACGGCCATCGAGCGCGCGCCCGAGCCCGACCAGGGCATCTGGGAGATGCGCGGCGAGCCGCAGCACTTCGTTGCGTCGAAGGTGATGTGCTGGGTCGCGATCGATCGCGCCGTTCGTCTCGCGCGCGGACGCAACGACCACGAGCAGGCGGACAAGTGGCAGGCGGCCGCCGACGCGGTCCAGGCCGACATCCTCGAGCACGGCGTCGACCAGCGCGGCGTGTTCACCCAGTACTACGGCACCGACGCGCTCGACGCGTCGCTCCTCCTGATCCCGCTCATGGGCTTCCTCCCGCCCGACGACGTGCGCGTGAAGGCCACGGTCCTCGCCATCGCCGACGAGCTGACGCATGACGGGCTCGTGCTGCGGTACCGCGTCGACACGACCGACGACGGCCTGTCGGGCGAGGAGGGCACGTTCACCATCTGCTCGTTCTGGCTCGTGTCCGCGCTCACGATGGTGGGAGAGGTCGCACGGGCCAGCGCGCTGTTCGAGAAGCTCCTCTCCTTCGCGGGACCCTTGCTCCTCTACGCCGAGGAGATCGACGCCACGACCGGGCTCCATCTCGGGAACTTCCCCCAGGCGTTCACCCACCTCGCGCTGATCGACGCCGCCGAACGGCTCATCGCGGCGGCGGAGGCCACCGCGTGATCCCCCGCTCGGGATGAAGCACCCTCGACGAGAACCTCGTTAGGCTCGGTCGTGGCCTGGATCCGCAAGACCACCGAGCCCGCCGAACGCCGACCGAGTGATATCGCCGCGCTCGTGCTCGCGACGGGCGGGACCCTGCTCGCGGGCATGTTCGCCGAGAGCCAGACGTCGATCGACGCCAACGTGTTCACCGCGCTGAACGGGCTCACCAACGAGCTGAGAGGCTTCGCGAAGATCGTCTTCGCCCTCGGCTCGATCTGGGCGGTGGCGGTCGTCGCCGTCGTCCTGCTCGTGCTCCGGTACGCGATGGTGGCGTGGCGGACCGCGGTGGCGGGCGGCATCGCGTGGGGAGTCGCGACGCTGCTCAACGACGTCCTGCCCGCCCACGCGATCCAGGGGCTCCACGTGGATGTCCGGGTCGGCGACGGCCCGATGTTCCCGAGTGCCAACGTCGCGGTCGTCACCGCGCTCGCAATCGTGCTGATCCCGTACGCGGTGCGCCCGCTCCGGCGGATCTTCCTGATCGTCATCGCGCTTGTCGCGCTCGCGGCCGTGTACCTCGGCACCGCGTTCCCGTCTGACGCGCTCGGCGGGCTCTTCCTCGGCATCGCGGCCGGCGCGCTCGTGCTCGTGGTGTTCGGGTCCCCCGCGGGTCGCCCGACCGTCGACGAGGTTCGCGACGCGCTCGGTGACCTGGGCTACGACGTCGCCGACGCGAAGTACTCGTCGGAGCGGATCGCGCGGGCATCGGTGATCGACGTAGAGCTCGCGTCGGGCGAGAAGCTGCGCGTCGACGCCTTCGGCCGCGACCAACGCGACGCACAGCTCGCGGTCAAGGCATGGCACGCGGCGATGTACCACGAGCCGGGTCTCCCGGTGTTCGGCAGCCGCGTGCAGCAGGTGGAGCACGTCGGGTACACCCTCCTGCTCGCGAACCGGGCGGGGGTCCATGCGTCGACGCTCGTGCGCACCGGCGTGGGGGGACCGAGCACCGCCCTCCTGATCACGCAGGCCCCGCCGGGCTGCCCGCTGACCGAGCTCGAGCCGGAGCGGATCACCGACGACCTCCTCGCCGCGATCTGGCGCGAGGTCTCCTCGCTGCACGCGGCGGGGATCAGCCACGGTCACCTCGTCCCGTCGCGCATCATCGTCGACCGGAACGGTGCCGTCGGCCTGGAGGACTTCGCCGCCGCCGACGCGACGGGCGAAGCGCACTGGCGGCACCGGGACGACGCCGCGGTGCTCGTGGGCACCGCGTTCCTCGTCGGCAACGACCGCACGGTCGCGGCCGCGGTGAAGGCGCTCGACAAGGATCGCATCAGCGAGCTGCTCCCGCTGGTGCAACCCGCGGGCCTCCCGCCGGGCGCTGGGCGCGGCGTCAAGCACCTCGGAAAGCGGCTCAAGGAGCTGCGCACCGAGCTCGCCACCGCGGCCGGGATCGACGACGTGCCGCCGCTCAAGATCAAGCGCCTCACGTGGACCAACGTCGGCATGCTCGCAGGGGTCGTGATCGCGCTCGCGCTCGCGATCCCCGGGCTCGAGGACATCAACTGGTCGACTCTCCAGAGCGAGTTCCAGAACGCGATCTGGGGGTGGGTGGTGCTGACCGCCTTCCTCTGGCCTCTGATCCCCACGTCGTGGGCGACCGCGCTCATGGGGTGCGTGAACGCCGACCTCCCGCTCTTCCCCACCGTAATCACCCAGGTCTCCTGCAACTTCCTGAACCTGATCACCCCGAACGGCATCGGCGGCACCGCGCTCCAGCTCGACTACCTCCACAAGCAGGGTGTGCCGGTAGCGTCGGGCGGCAGCGCCATGGTGCTGAGCACCGGCGTCGGCGGCGCGATCCAGATGGTTCTGTTCCTCATCGCGGCCGCGATCACCGCGACCGCGGTCGATTCGAGCGGCAACCCACCGAGCGGCAGCCAGATCCTGATCGCGATCGCCGTGATCGCCGCCCTCGTGGGCGTCGTCCTGTGGATCCCGAAAGTCCGCGGCAAGGTCGTTCCCCAGGTGAAACGGGCGGCGAGCGACATCTGGGCCGTGATGCGCAACCCGAGGAAGGCCATGCAGCTCCTCGGTGGCGACCTCGCGGGCAATCTGCTCTATCCGCTGCTGCTCGGGCTCTGCCTCCTCGCGTTCCACCAGCGGCTCGACTACGCCCAGCTGGTGGTCGTGCAGGTGGGCGCGGGCATGGTCGGGAACGTCGCACCGGTCCCCGGGGGCATCGGCGTGCAGGAGGCCGCGCTCACCGGCGGGCTCACCGCCTTCGGGATCCCGTCCAACCCTGCGCTCGCGACGGTGATCGTGTTCCGCGGCATCACGTTCGCGTTGCCCGCGATCCTCGGCTTCTTCACGCTGCGCTGGGAACGTGCGCGAGGGCTCGCGTAACCGGTCGACGCAAGTGACACTCAGTGGGTCGGGAGCGCCAGAAGCCGGGTCCCGCCGTAGGCGAGGAGCACGACGCCGAACGCGAGCACGAGGATCCGCATCCTCGCCCATGCGAAGCGCAGCGACATCCCGGCGAAGAACAGCACCGCGGCGAAGAACACGGTGATGAACACGTAGTCGTCGGCGTGCTCGGTCGCGTCCTTGCCCTGGGTGAATCGCTCGTCGGCCACCTTCTCGAGCGCGTTCGACTTCTCGAGGTCGGCGGGGCGGTACTGCGGCATGTTCAGGGGGCTCGCGGTCGCGTTCACGTTGTGCAGGGGGTCCTGGGCGAGCCACGCCTCGAACGCGGGCCGGAACTCGTCGCGGAATCTGCGCGCGTACAGATCGGCGAGCTGGCTGTTCCCCTCGGTCGACGCCTCGAGCCACCGATTGAAGTTGAGGAGATCCTGGATTCGCTGTTGGGTCGCGAGGTTGCCGTTCCGGTTGGCCAATGCCCGTGCGGTGTTGGCCTGCGCGTAGCGCTGCGACTGGAGGCCGCTCCAGCGGGCGGCCTGGTAGCCGCTCCACGCGATACCGAGGGTTGCGAGCGACATGACGAGCGCGGCGACGATCTCCAGCGTTCGTTCCCGGGGCGACACCGGCTCACGCTCGGCGGCCGGCTCCGAGAGCTCGTGCGGGGCGTGGACGTGGACGTGCTCGGGCACCGTCAGATCCGGCCAGCGTCCTTTGCTGCCTGCTCCGCCGCCGCGAGCTGCTCGTCGACGATGGCGAGGCCGCCGGTCCAGAACTCCGGATCGGCGAGGTCGAGCCCGACGATGCGCCCGAGCTCTTCCGGCGCGCGGGAGCCCCCAGCGGCGAGGAGCTCGAGGTACCGGGGCACGAAGTCGGCGCCGCGCTGCTCGTAGGCCCGGTAGACCGAGAGGGCGAGCAGCTGGCCGTACGCGTACGCGTACACGTAACCGGGCGTGCCGATGAAGTGCGGGATGTAGCTCCACCAGGTGCGGTAGCCCTCGGTCACCTCGACGGTGTCGCCGAGCAGGTCGCGCTGCGTGTCGGCCCACGCGGCGTTGATCTGGTCGACCGACAGCTCGCCCACGTCGCGTCGCTCGGTGTGGATGCGGTCCTCGAACCGGTTCATCGCGACCTGGCGGAACACGGTGGCGATCTGACCCTCGAGGCTCTCCGACAGCAGCGCGAGTCGGGCGCCGGGATCCTCGGTGCCCTCGAGCAGGCGGCCGAACGTGACCGTCTCGCCGAACACCGATGCGGTCTCGGCCAGGGTCAGCGGGGTCCCCTGGTGGAAGATTCCCTGCTCGCGCGCGAGGTACGCGTGCAGCCCGTGGCCCATCTCGTGGGCCAACGTGAGCACGTCGCGCCGGCGGGCGGTCCAGTTCAGGAGCAGGTACGGGTGCTGCGACGGCACCGTGTACGCGCAGAACGCACCCGGGCGCTTCCCCGGGCGCACCGGCGCGTCGATCCACGCCTCGTCGAAGAACCGGCTCGCCACCTGCGCGAGGTCGGGCGAGAACGACGCGTACGCGTCGAGCACCAGCTCGCGCGCGGCCGACCAGCCGAACTCCTCGTCCGACGACGCCACCGACGCCATCCGGTCGTAGTCGGCGAGCTTCGGGAGCCCGAGGACCCGGGCCTTCAACGCGTACCAGCGTTGGGGGATGTCGTAGCGCGCCTGCACCGCGTCGACGAGCGCCTGCACGGACGTGTCGCTCGCCTCGTTGCTGAGGTTGCGGCTGGCGATCCAGCTCGGGTAGTGGCGGAGCCGGTCGTCGACCGACTTGTCGACCAGCAGCGTGTTGAGCACGAACGCGCGCGTGCGCAGGCCCGGCGCCAGCGCGGTCGTGACCGCGGCGGCCGCGGTGCGTCGGACGTCGCGGTCGGGCGACATCAGCAGCGACAGTCCCTGCTCGAGCGACACCTCCTCCCCGTCGATGCCGACGGTGATCGCCGACGTGAGCTCGGAGAAGAGCCGCACCCACGCGCTGCTCGCGGTGAGCGCCTTGTCGGCCAGCACCCGCTCCTCCGGCTCGCTCAGGAGGTGGGGCCGGTAGCGACGCGCGGCCCGGAGGTAGTGGCCGCAGAACCCGAGCCGCTCGTCGTCGAGGAGCGCCGCGGCTTCCTCGTCGCCCATCGCCGCCCACTCCAGCTCCACGAACAGGATCTCGTTCGCGATCGCGGTGCCCCGCTCGTCGACCAGCGCGACGAGTGCGCCGTTCTGCGGGTCCGCAGTGTCGACCGAGAAACGGAGCTGCGCGTAATTGCCGGCCCGGCCCGCGAGCTCGCCGATCGCCGCCACCTCGGTCATGAGCTCGGCGAGCACCCCCGCGTCGAGCTCGGCCACCCGACCGTGGTAGCGCTCGGCGACGGCCATCGCGCGCGCCTCGGCCTCGTCGAGGAGCTCGGTGACCCCCACCGGACCGCGGTCGTCGACCAGCGGTTCCAGGTTCCAGGCGACGGATTCGGCGGTGAGGTCGGCGTCGGCGGTCGTCGTCATGCGCCGAGACTACGGCCCGCGAGCTCCAACGCCTCGGGGAGCGGCTCGGCGTGGACGACCGTGAGGTGACGGGTCGCGCGCGTGAGCACCACGTAGAGCATGCGGAGCCCGGCCGCGTCCGGCGCTACCAGGCGGGCCGGCTCGACCACGACCACCGAGTCGAACTCCAGGCCCTTGGAATCGAGCGCGGTGATGACCGCGACCGGCGCGTCGATGGCCTCGGGTGCGTCCGCGACCGCTCCGCGGTCGGCCAGCGCGGCCACCAGCGCCGCGTGGAGCTCGCTCGGCGCGATCACCGCCACCGTGCCGCCCGACGCGATCGCCCGGCGCGCCGCGTCCGCGGCGTCGGCGACGAGCCCGTCGGCGCTCACGCTGCGCACCTCCGGGTGCGCGCCCGTGTGGCGCACGGGCCGCGCGGGCTCGACGCCCGGAGCGGCGGCGGCGAGGAGCCGGTTGGCGACCTCCATGATCTCGGCGGGCGTTCGGTAGTTCACCGACAGCGCCACGCGTCGCGGCACCGTGCGCGCGGGAAGGTGCTCGAGCGCCGCGTCCCAGTCGGCCACCGCCCCCGCGCGGCTCGACTGGCCGAAGTCGCCGACCAGCGTCATGGAGCCCGACGGGCACCGACGTGCGAGCATCCGCCACTGCATCGCCGACAGGTCCTGTGCCTCGTCGACCAGCACGTGGCCGAAGGTGCGGATGCCGCCGTCGTCGGCATCGGCGAGCGGCGCGTCGCCGCCGTAACGCTCGAGCACGTCCTCGGCAGTGAGGAAGCCACCGACGCCGAGCTCCCGCACCGTGCGCCGCGCCGCCTCCAGCGCCGCATCACGGCGGGGACGGGTGCGCGGCCGGTTGCGCGCTGCCTCGCGGGGGCCGAGGACGGCGTCGGCCTCGTCCACCAGCGCGAGGTCGGCGCTGGTCCAGGCGACGTCGGCCACGTCGTGGTCACGCTCGCGGAACAGGAGACCCGACTCCTCGGGGGTCAGGACACCGTCGGCCGCCGACGCGATCAGGGCGGTGAAGCCGAAGAGGTCGTTCAACAGCTCGGCGCCGTCGAGCACCGGCCACATGCGGTCGAGCGCGGCGCGCACCTCCGGCAGGCGGCGCAGCCGGCCCGTGAGCTCCGCCTCCCACTCCTGCACCTCGGGCGTGTGCTCGCCGCGGGCGAGGCTCGCGGCGATGGTCGGGTCGGCGCCGGCGGGCCCCAAGCGGTCGGAGCCGCCCTCGGGGAGCGAGCGCCCTTCCCGGTACGCGGCGATCAGGGCGCGCCGGTACTCGCGTCGGAAGTGGTCGACAACCATGCCGGTGAGGACCGGCCGCCGCTCGTTGTGCGTCCCGCGGCGGGTGCGTGCGCGTTCGATGATCCGCGCCGAGTCACGCCGGCGCATCCGGAGCTGGAAGCCGTCGATCCGGGCCACGACGTCGCGCGGCATCGGTCGCTCGCGGTCGCCCACCGCGGCGGCGATGACGCGGGCCATGCGCGCGTCGCCCTTGACCGTCGCGACGACGGCGAGGTCCTCGGCGGCGATGCGGTAGCCGGGCTTGAGCGTCGCCGGCGTGCCGAGGACCACGTCGTCCTCGCCGAGCGAGGGCAGCACCTCGTCGATGTAGCGGAGGAAGATCGGGTTGGGACCTACCAGCAGCACGCCCTGCGATGCGAGGCGAGGCCGGTAGGTGTAGAGGAGGTAGGCGGCGCGGTGCAGCGCGACCGCGGTCTTGCCGGTGCCGGGCCCACCGGCGACCACGAGCACGCCCGGGGCGGGCGCGCGGATCGCCTCGTCCTGCTCGGACTGGATCGTCGCCACGATGTCACGCATGCGCCCGCTGCGCTCGCGCTCCAGCGCCGCGAGCAGCGCGCCCTCGCCCACGATCCCGTACCCCGCGTCGCGCGCGGCGTCGGCGTCGAACACCTCGTCGTCGAGGCCGAGCACGCAGCGGCCCTGGGTCTGGAAGTGCCGGCGGCGTGCGACACCCATCGGCTCCACCGCGGTGGCGCGGTAGAACGGCTCGGCGACCGGCGCGCGCCAGTCGATGACGAGCGGGGTGAGGTCGTCGTCGCCCACCGAGATGCGCCCGATGTAGAGCGGCGGCTCGGTGCCGTGCTCGCCGGGCACGAGGTCGAGGCGACCGAAGCAGAGGGGCGCGTCGCCGATGTCGAACATGGCGAGACGACGCCGGGTGTACGCCTCCGCGACATCGCGCTCGAGCCGGGCCTGGTGCGTGCCGCCGCGCTGCACGTCGGCGTAACCCTCGGAGACCCGCTCGGCCGCCCGGCGCATGGCGTCGAGGCGGGCGTACGCGGCGTCGATGTGACGCTGCTCGGCGGCGAGCTCGGAACCGGCCGGCGGCTCGGGCAAGGGCGATTCTCCGGGATCGGGGAACCCGTCAGTCTACCGGCCGCCCCGCCCGGCAAGTGACCGTCGATCCGCCGCGGGTCAGGTCTCCTGCGGGCGGGTGACCGCGACGCCGTCGAGCAGCAGCGCGGGCGGCCCGAGCTCGACGCCCTCCTCGCCGGCCGCGATCCACCGGCCGCCCAGGTTCGGCAGCACCGACCCCGTGGGCGCTCCGAGGTGGCGCTCGAGCGTGCGCACGACACCGCCGTGCGTGACGACCACCGCCGACGCGCCCGCCCCCGCCCGGTCGGTCGACGTGACCGCGGCGACCGCGGCGGCGACGGCGGCGAAGACCCGGGCGAGGAGGGCGTCGTCGCGCTCGAAGCCGGGAGGCCGTCGGCCCTCGGCCAGGTAGCCCGGCCACGCGGCCTCGATCTCGTCGCGCGTGAGCCCCTGCCACTCGCCCGCGTCGCGCTCGCGCCAGCCCGGGTCGACGACCAGCCCCGTCCCCAGGGCGCTCCGCACGATCTCCGCGCTCTGCCGGGCACGCGCGAGATCGGAGCTGACGACGATGCCGATCGGCGGCTCCGTCCGAGCGAGCACCTCACCCGCGGCCGCGGCTTGCTCCGCGCCCAGCTCGGTGAGGCCGGGGTCGGCGTGCCCCTGCCAGCGCCCGTTGGCGTTCCACTCCGACTGGCCGTGGCGCACGAGCAGCAGCCGCGTCGAGCCGGAACCGGTCACCCGCGGAACGTAGCGCGCTACCGTCGCACGGGTGCGCGCCGCGGTGTTCCTCGAGGCCGACCAGCCCGTGTCGGTGGAGGAGGTGGAGCCCATGGCGCCGGGACCGCGCGACGTCGTGGTCCGCGTGCTCGCGAGCGGCGTGTGCCACTCCGATCTCTCGGTCGTGAACGGAACCCTCCCCGGGGGGTCGCAGATCCTCGGCCACGAGGGAACCGGCGTCGTCGAGGCCGCGGGCCCCGAGGTGCGTCACGTGCGCGAGGGCGACCGGGTGGTCGGCACGTTCGTCCCCACGTGCGGCGCGTGCTGGTTCTGCACCCACGACCAGGCGCACCTGTGCGACGAGCTCTTCCCCGTGCTCTTCCGTCCGCGCGCCCGCCGCGCCGACGGCACCGAGCTCAGCGCGTTCGCGGGCCTCGGCACGTTCGCGGAGCAGATGACGGTCTCGGACACGTCCATCGTGCGGGTCGAGACCGACCTCCCCGACGAGCAGCTCGCGTTGATCGGCTGCGGCGTCACCACCGGCGTCGGCGCGGTGCTCGAGACCGCTCGGGTGGAACCGGGCGCGAGCGTGGTGGTGATCGGCTGCGGCGGGGTCGGGCAGTCGGTCGTGCAGGGTGCGCGCATCGCGGGAGCGGCGGTGACCGTCGCCGTCGATCCCGTCCCCGGCAAGCGCGCCGCCGCGCTCGCGCTGGGCGCGACCCACGCGGTCGACCCGGGCACGGAGGACGTTGTCGCCGCGGTCCGTGAGCTCACGAGTGACCGGGGCGCCGACTACGCGTTCGAGGCGATCGGCTCGGAAGCCACGCTCCGGGACGCGTTCGCGTCCACCCGCAAGGGCGGGACCACAGTCGCCGTTGGGGTCCACCGGGTGGGGGGCGACGTGTCGCTCCCGAGCTACAACCTCGTGCTCGAGGGCAAGCGCCTGCTGGGTTGCGTCTACGGCAGCGCGCAGGTGCGGCGCGAGTTCCCGCGGCTGATCGCGTTCGCGGAGGACGGGCGGCTCGACCTCGCCTCGATGGTCTCCCGCACGATTCCCCTCGACGACGTGAACGACGCGTTCCGCGCGATGCAGGCGGGCGAGGTCATCCGCAGCGTGATTCAGCCGACGATCTGATCTGGGAAACCGCCCGGTCGCATACGGAACGCTCTCCGACCATCCCGAACGCGGCGAAGATGCCTTTCATCATCACGCGCGACGCCGCGGGTCTGGTTCACTTCGATGTGACGGGCGGTGATCGTCGGGCGGGTGAGCGGCGCAAGTTTGGTGTGTCCGCTCGCAGCGCTGGGTCCGGTATAGAAGACTCCGGTCGGTGAGTGAGTCATCGCAGGGTCGGTCTTCGAGACGTCATGAACCTGGCCTTCGTTGGGGCGCGCACTTCGAACGCGACATGCCGGGTGCCCGCTACGGGCTGGTGCTGGCGTTGTCGTTGGTCACGTTCGCGGTCATGGCCGGCGGTCCGACAGGATCCTGGGTGCCGCTGGTCACGACAACGCTACAAAGCGCCACGCTGCTGGCCGCCCTGAGCGCCTCCGAAGCGGGACCTCGTCTTGTGCGCTTCTCGATCTTGGTCATCACGCTCGCGATCGCGGGCGCCCTGGTCGTACTGCTCGGGGGTATGAGCGACCGTGAGGGCTACACCCCGATCTTGAGCTTCCTCGTCGTCGGTGTGGCGCCCGTCGCGATCGCCGCGTCGATTTGGCGTCGGCGCCTCGTCGACATCCAGACGATCCTCGGCGCGATCAGCATCTACGTGTTCATCGGCATGTTCTTCGCGTTCGTCTACCAGGCCGTGGGCGTGATTGGCTCCGAGCCGTTCTTCGCCCAGCAAAAGACCGCGACGATCGCCGACTACTTGTATTTCAGCTTCGTCACCCTCACCACCACGGGGTACGGCGACCTCACCGCGGCGGGCGGGTTGGGCCGTGCGCTAGCCGTGTCAGAAGCGCTCTTCGGACAGGTGTATCTCGTGACCGTGATCGCGCTGCTCATCTCGCAGTTCGCCCGACGGCGTCACCCGAACACGGACGCCGACTCCTGACGCGGCAATAGCAGCCCATGAAGTTCGCCCACGACATCCCGGCCATTCGCGGCCGTGCACAACACCGCAGTGATGCCGGTGCCGTTCTTGGTCTTCGGTGTCGACCTGATCGCGAACGGCATCCCGCGGCTCGAAAGCTGAGCGCGCTACGCGGGGAATAGGCGGTGCCGTCTCCAGAAGGGCGACCGACCTCAG
Organism: uncultured Bifidobacteriaceae bacterium; assembly: GCA_964505725.1. GTDB lineage: Bacteria > Actinomycetota > Acidimicrobiia > IMCC26256 > DASPTH01 > CAVRJC01. The sequence continues at coordinate 43,299 of CAZDJK010000076.1, forward strand.
GAGCCGTTGGTCGTGGGCTCGTCGGGTACGACGCGCCACCGGTTCCATGGCCACATGCCATCGATCTCGACCTCGAGCGAGAAGCTCAACACCACGCGAATCATCACGATGATCCCCAGAACCGCGACGCTCTCCACCGACTGGTCGACCACGATCGTGCGGATGATGTCGGCAATGATCAGCACTTCGAGGCCCAGCAAGATGACCCGGCCCAAGTTCTTGCGCAGATCACCGTAGGGGTCCCGACCGCGATGCCCCGCGACCTCGACCACGAAACGAGCGAACGCGCCGAGCCCTCCGACGACCAGGATCGTCGCCCCCACCGCCTCGACGACGTCGACGACGTGGGAGAAGAAATCACGGTACGTCATAGCGCGACGCTAGTGAGCGGGCTCGTCGGTGGGCCGCGATGATGATGCCATGACCGCTGAGCCCAGCAATCAAGGTGAGCCGGACGTCCGGTTCTCGTATGCGAACGAGCGAACCTTCCTCGCGTGGATCCGAACATCGCTCGGCCTCGTGACGGCCGGCCTCGCCATCACACAACTCTTGCCTCCGTTCGACTTCCCGGGCGGCCGGCGA
>CAZDJK010000077.1:0-10282 GCA_964505725.1 uncultured Bifidobacteriaceae bacterium
GCGCGCGGGTCGCCGGGCCACGCGCTCGCAAGCTCGATGCCCTCCGTGGTCATGAGGCGCTCGGGCACCGTCACCGGCTCGAGCGACCCGCAGCCGTGCCCGAGCAGGACCGTCGACTCCACCGCCGGCATCATGGGCGCCGCGACCACGAGCCGTCCACGGTCGCCGGCGAGCTCGAGGTGGAAGCCGGGCGCCGCCGCGCCCGCCCATCCGACGGTGAGCGCGCCGATCGGGCCCGACTCGAAGCGCACGACCGCGACCGCGGTGTCGGCCACCCCGACGTCGAGTCCTCCCGGCGCGTCGACGAACTCCCAACGACCGACGAACTGCGCCGGCGTTCCCGCCACCTCCGCCACCGGTCCGAGCAGGCGCACCACGAGGTGGAGGAGGTGCGAGCCGAGGTTCCGCAGCGCGCTCGCCCCGGCCGACGGGTCGTGGAACCAGTTGTACGGGAACGTCGACACCGGTTGCGCGAAGAGCGACAGCTCGAGGCGTGCCACCACCGACTGCACCGTTCCGAGGGTGCCGTCGGCGAGCACCTCCTCGGCGAAGCGGAACGGTCCGAGGTGCTCGGAGTAGGCGTCCACCACCGCGACGGTGCCCGCGGCGTCGGCGGCCCGGCAGAGCGCCCGCGCCGCGTCGAGGTCGGCGGCGAACGGGATGCCGTTGTACACGTGCTTCCCTGCTTCGAGCGCGGCGAGGCACAGGCCGCGCCGGTAGCTGGGCCGGGTGCCGACGTCGACCACGTCGATGTCGGCGTGCCGCGCCATGGCGGCCGCGTCCCAGAACGGCATCGCGATGGCGTGCTCGACGGCCGCGGCCTCGGCGGTCTCGCGGTGCGCGGTGCAGATGCCGACCACCTCGACGCCGGGCACCACGCGCCACGCGGGCAGGTGCGCCTGCACTCCCCACCGCGCGCTGACGATGCCGACGCGCACGCTCATCGCCGCGGCTGCACCCGGGCGGGCACGCCCGACGCGCGCGTCAACCGGCCGACCAGGCGACCGCCTTGGTCTCGAGGTACTGCTCGAAGCCCTCGATCCCGTTCTGGCGGCCGATGCCGCTCGCCTTGTACCCGCCGTAGGGCGAATCGGCCCCGTACCAGGAGCCGCCGTTCACCGAGATCGACCCGGTGCGGACGCGCCGCGCGATCGCGGTGGCCCGCTCCTCGGAGCCGTACACCCCGCCCGAGAGCCCGTAGCTGCTCCCGTTGGCGATCCGGACCGCGTCGTCGTCGTCGTCGTAGGCGATCACCGCGAGCACCGGCCCGAAGATCTCCTCCTGCGCGATCGTCATCGAGTTGTCGACGTCGACGAACAACGTCGGTTCGACGTACCAACCCTTGGGGCATTCGGCGGGCCTACCCCCGCCCACCACGAGCTTCGCCCCCTCGGCGACGCCCTTCTCGATGTACCCGAGCACGCGGTCGCGCTGCTTCTGCGACACGAGCGGCCCCATCAGCACGTCGTCACGCTGCGGGTCGCCGTAGGGCACGTTCTGCATCGCCGCGGTGATGAGCTCGACGCCCTCGTCGTAGCGCGCACGCGGCAGCAGCATGCGGGTCTGCATCGCGCACCCCTGCCCCCCGTGGGCACAGACCGTCATCCCGCCGGGAACGACGGTCGCGAAGTCGGCGTCATCGAGGACGATCATGGCCGACTTGCCCCCGAGCTCGAGGAACACGCGCTTCAGGGTCGGCGCGCCCTTCTCCATGATGCGCTTGCCGACGGCCGTCGAACCCGTGAACGAGATCATGTCCACCAGCGGCGACAGCGTCAGCTCCTCGCCGACGAGGTGGTCCGACGACGTCACCACGTTGAACACGCCCGCGGGCATGTCGGTCTTCTCGGCTGCGAGACGGCCGAGTCGCGTTGCGTTCCACGGGGTGTCGGGCGCGGGCTTGAGCACCATCGTGTTGCCGGTGGCGAGGATCTGCCCGAGCTTGTTGCTCGTCACCTCGAACGGGTAGTTCCACGGCACGATCGCGCCGACGACCCCCATCGGCTCCTTCCACACCGCACGGCGGTGACGCGTACCCATGAAGTCGGAGTCGGGGAGCCGGCGCTCCCACTCGAGCTCCTCGATGTGCTTCGCGGGCCACAGGAGCGCCTCGGCGAGGGGCGCGTCGAGCTGCGCCGAGTACGTGAGGATGCGGGGGCAGCCGACCTCGAGGATGAGCTCCTCGCGCAGCTCCTCACGCTCGGACTCGATCGCCTCCTGGAGCTGCTCGATGCAGCGCTTCCGGAACGCGTGGTTCGTGGACCAGTCGGTCTCGTCGAACGCGCGGCGGGCCGCGGCGATCGCACGCTGCATCTCGGCGGCGCCGGCGTCGGCCACCGGGCCGAGCACCTCTTCCGTGGCCGGGTTGACGTTGTCGAACGTCCGCCCCGAGTCGGCGCCCACGAGCTCGCCGTCGATCAGCATGCGGGCCTCGCCCCGCACCGGTGCTGCAGCCATGTCGCTCCCTTTCCCCGTGCCTATTGGTTGACCGTGTACCCGCCGTTGACCGGATAGGTCTGGCCGGTGATCCACGACGACAGCGGGCTCGCGAGGAACGTCACGAGCGCGGCGACGTCGTCGGGACGACCCATGCGGCGGATGATGTAGTGCCGGAGCTGCTTGTCGAGCCGCTCGCGCTCCTCCGGCGTCCGCTCGTCGTTGGTGTGCCCGCGTGGGTCGATGGACCCGAGCGCGATGTTGTTGACCGTGATGCCGAAGCGGCCGACGTCGCGCGCGAGCGAGCGGGTGAACCCGGCGGCGCCCGCTTTCGCCGCCGAGTAGGCGGCCATCCGCGGCTCGCCCCAGCGTGCGGCGTCGGAGACGATGGTGATCACCCGACCGCCGCCGCGATCGATCATCGCTGGGAGCGCGGCGCGGGTGCAGTACATGACTCCGTACAGGTTCACCGCGAAGTACCGGTCCCAGTCCTCGGGCGAAGACTCCTGGAACGGCGTGAAGTTGAATCCCTGGACTCCGGCGTTCCCCGCGTTGTTGACGAGGATGTCGACCCTCGCCCCCGCGATGTTGGCGGTGACCGCGTCGTAGTCGCTGACGTCGAAGGGCGCGGCGTCGGCCTCGCCGCCCGCGGCGCGGACCTCGTCGGCGACCGCGTCCGCGCGCCCGCCGACGTAGTCGTTGACGACGACCGTGGCGCCCGCCGATGCGAGCGCGAGACAGGTCGCGCGCCCCACGCCCTGGCCACCGCCGGTCACCAGCGCGCGGCTCCCGGTCAGGTCGATGCCGAAGGTCAAGCTTCCTCCTGTCGTGGTCGGTCGATCAGTACGAGCGGACGTGCAGCGCGTCGAGCTTCTGGCCGCGCGGCCGGGTCACCACGTAGACGTGTACGTCGGCGATGGCGTCGACCGACTGGCCCGGGCTGCCGGCGCGGCCCTGCACCTTGGCGAGATACCCGCGCTCGCTCCAGAGCTGCGTCGCCTGCACGGCGCGATCAGGATCCCAGCTCCAGTCGGTGGAGCCCACCGCGGCTCCGGCGTCGTCGTCGTGCGCGGTGCCCTGTACGAGCACGGTGACGCGGATGTCGTCGTCCTGCACCTCGATCGCGAGTGTGCGGCTGAAGGCCTCCAGCGCGGCCTTGGACGCCACGTACATCGAGAGCATCGGGAACGGGTCGAGGGTCGACTCGCTCGAGGTGTTGATGATGTCGCCCCCGCCGGCGGACCGCAACAGCGGGATGGCGGCGCGGCTCGTGTAGACGGGCCCGAGGAAGTCGGTCTTGACCTGCGCGGCGATGTCGAAGTCGCTCAGGTCCTCGACCAGGCACGGACGGTAGACGGCCGCGTTGTTGACGAGGATGTCGAGCTTGCCGAACCGGTCGCGGATCTCGCGGAACGCCGACTGCACGCTCTCGACGTCGCCGACGTCGGTCGGGATCGGGATCGCCCGGGCACCGAGCTGCTCCGCCTCCGCGACCAGGCGCTCCTTGCCCCGCGCCAGCAGCACCACGTCGGCACCTTCTGCATGGAAGCGACGCGCCACCGCCCGACCCGAGCCGCTCGTGGACCCGGTGACGACCGCGACCTTCCCCTCGAGCACAGCGGCCACGACGTCAGTCCAGGCCGTAGAGCGCGCGGGCGCTCTCGCTCGTGATCGCGGCCTTCTGCTCGTGGGTCAGGCCCTCGAGCGCTTCCGCCAGCTCCTCGGTGATACCCGGGAACTTGGCGTCCGGGTGCGGGTAGTCGGAGGCCCAGATGATGCGGTCGGCACCGCACAGCGGGGAGTTGGCGGTGAACGCGAGCATGCTCTCGTCGGGGTCGAAGCTGATCCAGCACTGACGCCGGAAGTACTCCGAGGGGAGCATCTTCAGCCACGGCACATCCCAGCTGAACTTCTTCGCGTGGTGATCGAGCCTCTCCAGCCAGGGCACGAGCCAGCCCCCATTCGCCTCGAGGAAGATGAACTTCGCGCCCGGGAAGCGCTCAGCGACGCCGCCCGACGTGATGTAGCAGAGCGCGCTCATCACGTCGACGGGGTTGGCGATCGCCTGCGTGAAGTAGATGTTCGTGATCGCGCCGAGCCGGGGGCCTCTTGACTTCGCGGCCTCGAAGTCGACCAAGGGCTCGTAGGCGCCGTAGGGCTCACGCAAGCGAGCAAGCTTGAGGCCGTCGCACGCACCGGGCAGGTCGGGCGCGAGGAAGGGATGGAACCCGATCGGGAGGCCGGTGTCCTGGGCCGCGAGCCAGATCGGGTCGTAGACGGGGTCGTTGAAGTACCTCCACTCGATCGCGGGGTTCGGGCGCATGAACACCGACACCATGCCCGGCTGCTCGGCCACGAAGCGGATCTCGTCCGCGACCGCCTGCACGTCCTCGGGATCGTGCATGGGCGGCAGCGCTCCGGCCCCGAAGAGCCGGCCCCTCCCGTCGCGCAGGTGCGCGGCGCACCACTCGTTGTACGCGCGCGCCTGCACCCGGCCGAACTCGACGTCACGCAGGCTCTGGAGACCCAGCATGAACGTCGGGTACAGCACCGAGAGCTCGACGCCGTCGGTGTCCATGTCGCGGAGACGCAGGTCGGCGGTCCAGCCCGACGGACGCGTCTCGAGGTACTGCAGCTCGCCCGCCCGAACCCGTTCGACGTCCTCGTCGGAGAACCCGGCGGTCCCGGCGAGGCCTCCCGCGGGCGTTCGGGTGCCGTCGTAGACCGTCCACTGCTTGCCGTCGGCGTCGGTCTCGACGTGCCAGATGCGGTCGCGGAGCTCCGCCGGCGCGAACTCCAGCATGCCCGTCGGCGGTTCGAGGATGTGACCATCGGAGTCGATGTAGCGGAGCGTCTGCTCCTGGGCGCCGGTCATTCCGCTCCTCCTGTCCTCTCGCGGCTCCTTCCGGGACCGCACGCGTGCACGGCTCGCGCCGTCACCCCCGCCCGAGCAGCATCTGGATGATCGCCTGCCCGGGCTCGAACGACCCGGTGAGCGACGACATCACGTGGCCGGTGTCGACGAGCAGGTTGACCCCGCTGATGCCGCTCGCAGCATCGCTGTTGAGGAAGACCATCACGTTCCCCATCTGGTCGGGCGTGAGATGGGGCGTCTGCGTGGCGTCGCGGTAGTCCTGCGCGAACGTCAGCCACAGGTCGGCGTTGGCGCGGGCGAGCGGCGTGTCGGTAGGCCCCGGGCAGATCGCGTTGATGCGGACGCCCTTCGCCAGCAGAGGGAACGACTCCTGCGCGACGTAGCAGTTCATCACCTGCTTGGAGAACCCGTACGAGTCGGTTCCCTCGTGCGCGGCGACCCACTTGTCGGCCGTCTCGTAGTCGGGCGACCCCAGGAAGTCCTTGCAGACCTCCATGTTCGACTCCCACCCGAGCCCGGCGACCGACGAGATCATGCAGATCGCGCCACCGCGGCCCAGCGTTCCCTCGTCGACGAGCCGGCTGATGATGTGACGGTGCGCGATGAAGTTGATCCGCATCAGCCCCGGGGTGCCGTCGGCGACCCCCGCCGCGCTGAACAGCGCGTGCACCGGAGCGCCGACCTCATCGAGGGCGGCGTCGACCGCCTCACGGTCGCGGAGGTCGACCTGGACCGACTTCGCCACCGGGAACTCGACGGGCGCGTAGTCGAGCACCACGACCTCGGCGCCCAGCGCGCCCACCGTCTGGGCGGCCGCGGCACCCATGCCCGTCGCGCCCCCGACGACCAGCGCCCGCTTCCCGTCGTACCGAAACGCCTCGATCCCACTCACTCCATGCTCCTCTCGCCGGCAGATCCCCGATCAATGCCGCTCCAGTCCATCACGTCCATCACGTCACCGAGCCTGTCACCTTCAGGTCGATGATGCGCTCGTCGTCGTAGCCGAGCTCGCGCAGGATCTCGTCGGTGTGCTCGGCGAACTGCGGGCCGCGGCGGATGTCGGGCGGCGTGTTGTCGAACTGCACCGGGTTGGCGACGAGCTCGCGCGGGTTGCCCTCGGCGTCTTTCACCTCGCGGATGTAGCCGTTGGCGCGGAGTTGGGGGTCGTTCCCGAGCTCGAGCGCGTTCTGGACCGGCGCCCACTGACCCTCGAGGGAACGGAAGCGCTCCGTCCACTCCACGAACGTGCGCGACGCGATGGCCTCGGTGATGATCTCCGCGGCCGCCTTGGTGTTCTCCGGCCTCATCAGCGCTTCGGCAGTCGCGAACCGCTCGTCGGTCGCGAGATCGGGACGGTCGATGTGCTCGCAGAAGTCGGCCCAGTAGCGGCCCCCCTGGAGCATCATGAGCGTGATCCAACGGTCGTCCGACGTCCGGTAGTTGCCCACGAGCGGATTGAACATCGCGCTCCGGGCCGAGAACGGCGGGACCTGCGGCGCCTCGCCGAGGAGGAGCGCGTTGTTCACCGACAGCGCGGTCGCCCAGGCGCCGACCGACAGGAGCGACACGTCGATCTCCGACGGCTCGCCCGTCCGTTCGCGTGCGTACAACGCGGCGGCGATGCCGCCGGCGATCGTCATGCCGCCCATGGAGTCGCCGTACGCGCCCGCCGGCTGGTTGATCAGGCGCGGAGCATCCGGCGGCGTGGCGCCGTAGGCGCTCGCGCCGCGCGACCAGAAGGTGCTGCCGTCGTACCCGCCCTTCTCCCGTTCGGGCCCGTGGTTCCCGTGCGCCGACCCGCGCACGTAGATGATCTTCGGGTTCACGCGCCGGAGATCCTCCACCTCGATCTTCAGGCGACGGCGCGCGTCGGGCAGGAAGTTCACGAGGAAGATGTCGCTCGAGCGCGCGATCTCGTACAGCACCTCGAGCGCCTCGGGTTGGTCGAGCGCGAGACCGATGCTGCGCTTCCCGCGGTTGGGGTGCTCCATCAAGGGCTGGAACGAACCGATCGCAGCCCCGCCGGTTCCGAGCCGGAGCCCGCGCTGTGCGTCGCCCATCACCGCGTGCTCGACCTTGATGACGTCGGCACCCCAGTCGGCGAGCACCGCGCCGGCACTGGGAGTGAACGTGAACTGCGCCACCTCGAGCATGCGCACGCCACGCATCGGCTGGTGCACCATCAGTCGGCTCCTCATTTGCGGGACGGCCCATTGAGGGCGCGGGCTCCTGCGATTTCCCCCGAGCCGTCGTACCATAATCGACGGCGATTTAGAGGGCCAGCGCAGCCCGGGCTCAGGTCAGGCCGGCCTCGCGCAGCTCCTCGATCTCGCCCGGGGAATAGCCGGCGGCCGCCAGCGCCTCCGCCGTGTGCGCGCCCAGCTCGGGCGGCCCCGCGACGTCCTGCTCCCGGCGCGCGCCCTCGGCGCCGGAGAGCCGGAGCGGGCTCCCCGGCACTGCCACGCCCGCGACCTGCACCACCGCGTCGCGCGCGACCACGTGGGCGTCGTCGACGAGCTCGGCGCCGATGTTGACGGGCGCGATCGCTGCTCCCGCCGCGCCGAGCTGCTCGACCCACGCGCCCGCCGGACGGCTGCGGAACGCCGCGCCCATGCGCTCCTCGGCGTCGCGGTCGAGCTCCGGATCGCGCCGGAAGTGCTCGGCGAGGTCGTCCAGACCGAGGCCCTCGCAGAGCGCGCGCCAGGTCCTCGGCTCGGCTGCCGCGACGCTCACGAACCGGCCGTCGGCGCATGCGTAGAGACGCCGGTCCGCGGTGGCCGGGATCCGGAACGCGTTCCCCGCGAGGATCCCGGGCGCGCCCGAGAGCACCCACGACGCCGCCTCTGCGATCGAGACGTCGACCTGGCAGCCGCGGCCCGATTCCCGCCGCGCCTCCAGCGCGGCGAGGATGCCGGTGACGGCGACGACCGCGCCGATCGGCACCGCGAGCATGATCTGCGGAGACCACGGCATCTCCTCGCCGAGCGCCGCGAGCAGGCCCGACTGCGCCATGTAGCTCAGGTCGTGTCCCGGCCACTGCGCGTACGGGCCGTCCTGGCCGAAGCCCGTGATCGAGCACCACACGATGCCCGGGTTCCGCTCCGCCGCCTGCGGGTAGCCGAATCCGCCCGCCTCCATCACGCCCGGCCGGGCCGACTCCACGACGACGTCGGCGTGCTCGACGAGCCGCCCGAGCACCTCCGGCGCGCGCGTGTGCCGCGTGTCGAGCGTCATCGACCGCTTCCCGCGGTTGAGCCCGACGTGCGCGGGCGCGGGACCCTCACCGCCGGTGTAGTTCGCGCGGAGCGCGTCGCCCGACCCCGGTTGCTCGACCTTGAGCACGTCGGCGCCGAGCTGCGCCAGGAGCAGCGTGCAGTACCCGCCCGGGTAGCCCGCCGAGCGCGAGAGGTCGAGGACCCGGACCGATCTCAACGCGCCGTGCGTCTCGCCACCCACTGCGAACCCTCCTTGCGGCGGCGACCCGGCCGTGCCAGCATGAAACCGAAACAGTATGCTGTTTTCATCCCGAGGTCGACCCGGGCATCAGCCGAGGCCGTCGTCGCACACGCGGCGCGCCGAGGGGGTACCAGAGCGCACGACGAAAGGACCGCCGATGCCCACCGACAACGGCCTGCGCTACATCGACTCCGACGGCCACATCCTCGAGCCGCCCACCGCGCTGCCGGAGTACGCGCCGGCCGAGTACCGCGACCGGATCTGGCACATCGAGACCGACGAGGCGGGCGAGGAGTGGCTCGTCTACAACGGCCGGCGCACTCCCGCCAACGGCATGTCGGCTGCGGGGGTCGCCGGCGCGAGCGACGAGGACCGTGCCCGCGCGTTCCGGGGCGAGATGCGCTACACGGAGACGCGTCCCGCGGCGTGGAACGCCAAGGCGCGCCTCCAGGACATGGACCAGGACCACATCGACCTCGCGGTCCTCTACCCCACGATGCTGCTCGGGCTGCAGAGCGAGCACGACATCGACTTCGCACGCGCGCAGGCGCGCGCGTACAACGACTGGTGCTCCGACCACGTCTCCGAGGGTGAAGGGCGCCTGTTCGGTGCGGGCGCGGTCCCTCCGATGCACCATCCCGATGACGTCGAGCACGTGGCGGCGGAGATCCGACGCGTCGCCGACCTCCCCGGCATGGTGTCGGTGTTCATGCGCCCGAACCCGGCGGTGGAGTGGCGCCCGTTCAACGACCCGGTGTACGACCCGATCTGGGCCGCGGCCGCCGAGACCGGCCTCCCGATCGCACTGCACCCGTTCCTCGCGCCCGACCTCCCGGGCGCGTGCGTGGGCCTGCGCCTCGGTCGCCCGCGGCGGCCCGACGGGTCGTACGTCGACGACTTCGACGCCGACCGCACCTGGACCACCGAAGAGCAGCTCGCGCACCCCGAGCTGCGCCCGAGCACGCTGTTCACGCAGGCGATCGCCAACCCGGTCGACGTGATGAGCTGCATCGCGTACCTGCTCGCCGGCGGCGTCTGCGAACGCTTCCCGGACGCCAAGTTCATCTTCCTCGAGGCGAACGGCGGCTGGCTCGTCCCCTGGCTCGAGCGGCTCGACCACCACTGCCGCAAATTCCAGTGGGAGGTGACCGACCTCTCGATGCTGCCGTCCGAGTACATGCGCCGGCAGTGCTGGATCAGCTTCGATCCCGACGAGGCGATGCTCCGGACGACGGCGGAGTCGCCGCTCGTCGGTGCGGAGCGGATCATCTGGGCGAGCGACTACCCGCACCCGGACGCGAAGTTCCCCGGCGTCACCGAGGAGCTCGCCGAGGCGCTCGAGCCGCTCACGCACGAGCAGCAGTCGGTCATCACCAGCGAGAGCGCGCGCGCCCTGTACGGCATCGGCTGAGCGCGGTGGCGGATATCGAGCTTGCCCGGGAGCTCGCGGGCAGGTCGCACCTCGCTGTGCTCGCCACGACCCGCGAGGACGGCAGCGTCCACGCGTCGCTGGTG